>CAZSQM010000004.1:0-142005 GCA_964609025.1 uncultured Lachnospiraceae bacterium
TCACCTTACTGGACAATGTTGTATACAGCGTCAGAAAAATTACCGGAGCCGTATATAAAAGCGTCAGCTTCGCATTTTGCATTAACATAAAAGCCAGAGTAAAAACAAAATTAATCATAGTAAAGCAAAGTGTAAACAAGTTGTCGGAAATGTATTGATTGATTTCCTCCATCTCGTTTTGCTGACTTGAACTATGTTCTCCGGCATTTTCCCTAGCTATGACAGAATATGGTTTCTTCACCGTCACATGTGCCAGACACATTCGCAGGTCATGGGCGGCATATTCCCCTAAATAGGCTGAAAAGAAATACATACCGCCCTGCAATACGGAACTAAGCAATAAAAGCACAACACATCCTCCTATCTGCTCAAATCCGAACCCCGTTCCATCGTGAACACCGTTTATAATCTGTGCCAGTTCACTGTTCCAGAGAATCGTTACCGAGACCGCTCCGATACAACACAGCAGTGTCAGCAGAAGAGCTGCTTTACGCCGCCGAAACAACCTGTAAATCTTCTTCATCCCATTTACTCCTTTTATCTCTTTTTGCCTTCTTCTGTTTTCATCATAAACCATGCCCCAGGGACAGAGTCAAGTAAAAAAAGGCATACAGATATGCCCTTTCAGCATACAGATATGCCCTTTCAGTACCTTGACAAAAAACAATAGGAGAGATACAATCGCGTTTGGAATTATGCAGAAATGATTTTGTACAGTACATAATAATAAATGAGGTAACACCAAGTGGAGTCAACAGAATTATTCCGAACAGAAAAAGTCAGTAAACTATTATTGAAACTGGCACCGCCTGTTATGTTTGCACAGTTGATACAGGCACTTTATAACATCATAGACAGCTTCTTTGTGGGGAAACATTCCGATTCGGGCCTTACCGCTCTGTCTATCATCTATCCTCTCCAGCTTTTAATGATTGCTCTTGCAGTCGGAACCGGAGTCGGCATCAATACCGTTATGGCCGCAAAGCTCGGTATCGGCAGACAAAAGGAAGCGGATGAATATGCCGGTGTCGGTACTCCTCTGGCAGTCGCAATGTGGTTCTTATTTGCTGTACTATGCTGGCTCATCATGCCGGCATATGCAAAAATGTCCACAGACTCCGAGACTGTCATACATGATGTCATCCTTTACGGCAGAATCGTTTGCGTTTTCAGTTTCGGTTTGTTTCTTGAAAGCATCTGGACAAAGGTACTTCAGGCAAACGGCGATATGAAAACTCCCATGCTTGCACAAATCATGGGTGCTGCCACCAATATCATTCTGGATCCTTTACTTATTTTCGGTATGTTCGGTCTTCCGGAAATGGGCATCGGCGGTGCCGCAGCAGCAACGGTAGCAGGACAGATTGTCGCCGCACTGATTGTACTTAAGAAAGGATTTCGGAAATCTCCGTCCATACGCGTGTATCCGCGGTACATTGCAAGGATATTCCGCCTGGGACTGCCCAATATCTTAATGCAATCGGCATACACCTTTTACATACTCGGACTGAATCTGATTTTATCTACTTTTTCCGATCAGGCAGTAACAGCGCTCGGCTTGTATTATAAGTGGCAGTCTTTTTTCTTTATTCCTCTGGGTGCCATGCAGACCTGTATTGTACCTGTTGTCAGCTTTAACTATGCCGCAGGGAATATGGAGCGCTGCCGTAAGATACTGACGGCTGCAATCGGCTTCGGACTTGCGTTAATGGCAGTGGGAACCCTTTGCTTTGTTTCCGTTCCGACACAGATGCTACGTGTATTTACTTCGGATGCCTTAGTAATCGAAATCGGCCGTGTCGGTTTCCGCTTTGTGGGAATCAGTTTTATTCCAATGGTAACATCCCTGACCTTCCCGGTCTTTTTTCAGGCAATCGGTTCCGGTCTGAAAAGCTCTCTTTTGACCGTGATTCGTACTGTTGTGCTGTTTGTCCCATTGGGCTTTCTGTTCTCCCGCTTCGGTCTGGACCGGTTTTGGTTTACCTTTCCGGTGACAGAGGTACTTACCAGTCTGGTCGGGGTAATCTTTTACCGGCAGTTTCGAAAGAAACGCTGATTCATTCCGTGTTTCCTGAAATCCTCCGGCGGATTCCGAAAATGTGCGGAGCTGAGTGCTTTTCGCACTCAGCAATTATATCGGGAATAGGGACTTATTATATATCGAATCATAATACTTTGTTGGCACCGATTTGGCACTCGGAAGTGAGCAACCCTATTCCTCTACATCCCAAAAACGCTGTTACGAATAAATTCGCACGGCGTTTCTAATTACACTTTTGCACAGCTTGTAGCTTATTCAAACTCGGCAAGTCGGCGCTTTGCATTAAACTATTTTGTCTAAGTTTTATTTTTAATCCGCCGATATTTTACTTCATTTACACATTTTATTTTGGCTTACTGATTTTCTGTTGACAAAGTGTTGCCACTTCGTTATAGCGGTTATTTAGCGCTTACACAACCTCTATTTTGAATAAACTGCATCATTTTTAGAAAGAAGATATACACAGTACTGGTTCATGCTGATACCTTCTCTCTTAGAATGCTCTGCAAGAGAACGATGCAGACTCCGAGGCATTCTTAGCTTAAACTGACCAGAATATTCTTCCAAGCTATCCGGCTCGTGTATTTCGATTCCTTCCTCAACCGCTGCCTCTAGCCATGCTTTTTTAGCATCCATAGCATTTGAAATTGCAGATTCCAAATTCTCACCACAGGTAATACATCCCGGAAGTTCTGGGAAAGAAACTACAAATCCTCCCTCGTCTTTGTCCTCTACAATTTCCATACGATAATTCATTGCCATATAATCATTCAGCGTTTTCATCATTGTTCGCCTCACTTTCCACAATTTGCTTTACCATTTCGACATATACTTTTTTGATTGGTTCGTGCTTAGGTATTGTTATCGGCTGACACCCCGGTTTTCTGAATGTGTAATGACTGCTTCCACCCTTTGGAGCATTCATTTCATATCCATAGCTTTCCAGCACCTTCCGCAACTCGTCAAAACGGAGATCTTTTGACAAAGTGCATATTCTTGTTAATAGTTTATCCCATTTTGACATTATGAGTACCTCCTATCTATATTATATGTGGTGTCATATATGATGTCAATCATTATTTTTTATAATTAATAATTATTTCTCGCACCATTGGCGCGAGTTTTTAATAGCCTATCGTTTTTTCCACCATTATATGTTTCAAAATGAAAAACAAAATGTAACGCTTGAGCCTCAATATTACTTTGAAACATATGTCTGATACTTCTCTCTTACAATGGATAAGCTTATCCAATTTCCTAACACCGATGAACTTTACCATTTTCATCTCCTTCGTACTTGTATTGGCAACAATTTTTTATTTAGCAGTAGAAAAAATCCTATTTTATAAATACAGCAGGCAACCATATAGATTACCTGCCATATAAATTGTCAGTGTCAAATTGAAACTATTCAAACTCAATCATCGCTACCGGTTTCTTCGTCACCTGCATACACAAGGTTTTCCTTTCACTCATCCGCGCATTATCATGAGGATGAATCCCGCTGTATCCGCCAAGTCACGGATAGCACGGGCAAGTACGGTGCTTCTAAGGTCCAATCTTGCAATCATATCCTACTTCACAAATGCTGCTCTCTATCGCAAATCATTCGTCTGTATAGTTATCAAAATACCCCTGTACCAGCACAACCGGCGTTCCCTTGTCACCGGAACCGCTGGTCAAATCACACAAAGAACCGATTAAGTCTGTCAACTGTCTCGGAGTAGTACCCTGAGAAGCCATGTTTCCTACCAGGCTGCCGTTCTTTGCCTTAATGCTCTTTTCGATTGCAGCCTTTAACTCTGCTCCGCTCAAGTTCTTGAAATCATTATCGGCAAGGTACTTTAACTTTAACTCGTTCGGTGTACCGATAAGACCTGCGGTAAATGCCGGAGAAACCACCGGGTCCGCCAGCTCCCAAATCTTACCCTGCGGGTCCTTGAACGCGCCGTCACCGTATACCATAACCTCTACGTGCTTTCCGGTCTTTGTAAGAATCTGACTCTGAATGTTCAGAACCAGCTCCTGACATTCCTTCGGGAACAGCTTTACCTTGTCCTCGGTTGCCTTATTGGAACCGAGCAGACCGTACTTTTCATTGTAGCCGCTGCCGTTTACGGAAGCCGTCAGGATATCATCCAAACCGCAGACTACCTTGGCACCGGCCGCCTTTAAAATGCGCTTTGTTCTCACTCTTGTATGAATATCACAGGTCAGTACGCAGTCGGTGTAATCAAGGATTGCCTTTGCCTGGTTAGCGAAGATAACCTCAACCTCTGCGCCTGCTTCCTTAATGATGTTTGCATAATATTTCACATAGTCCACGCCGGTGAACTCGTGCTTATTCTCGCCGAACAGCTCACGATACTTCTCAAGTGTCAATACATCGCTGTACGGATTAACGCCCTTCTCATCCAGCTGGTCATAGGTCAGCAGCGCGTTGCCGACCTCGTCGCTCGGGTAGCTTAACATAAGGACTACCTTCTTTGCACCCATTGCAATGCCCTTTAAGCAAATCGCAAAACGGTTACGGGACAAAATCGGGAAAATCACGCCGATGGTTTCACCGCCGAGCTTTGCTTTCACATCCGCTGCAATGTCCTGCACCGTTGCATAATTTCCCTGCGCTCTTGCAACAATGGACTCCGTCAGGGAAATCACGTCCCTGTCTCTCAATGCAAAGCCTTCGGACTCTGCTGCTTCCAACACGCTTTCCACAACAATCTTCGACAAATCATCACCCTCGCGAATAATCGGACAGCGAATTCCTCTTGAAACAGTACCTACTCGTCTTTCCATCTGAACTACCTCTTCTTTCCGTCTTCTTTTCCTATAATAAATGCATATTTTAGCAGACTCTACCATTTATTATAACCCCATTTTTCTATACTGACAAGAGTTTTTTCGCATCATCCGGCTCCTACAACTTCTTCTCCATATACCCGCAGGTAAACGGGAAAAAGTCAAACTTTTTCGTTCCGGTATGTACCGCCCCGTATGTTTCATACCACTTACGGAGCTTTCCGTTTTCCTCCACAATGCCGATATGCATCGTTTTACATCCTGCCGCTGCCGCCTGTGCAAAGGCGTGTTCCAACAGCCTTTCTCCTATCTTTCCATGACGATATTCCGGCGCCACGCAGAGGTTATTCAACTCACATTCGTTATCTTCCTGCATCAAAAGGGAATAATAGCCGATAATCTCGCCCGTTTCATTCTCATACACATACATCGGTCTCTTCTCTCCGTATAGATGCCACGTAAGCCGTTGTTCCGTAGTAGCAAACGCCGTAAACCGCGGTGCATTCTCCGCTGTAAATCCAAACTCCTCCGCTACGGTCAGGAAACTGCTCCGAATCAAAGCTACGCATACCGGGATTTCTTCTTGTTTCATCGGTCGAATCATAGGCTATCCTCCTGCTTTCAAAATTTTTCGAACAGTATAGCACAGAGGTGCAAATCGCGCAAGCACTTTCTATTTCTTCTGTCCCACATCTGAAAGCAGTTTGCTACCCCAGTTCCTCAAATCAACCGCTCAAATGCCCCTAAAAATTTGATTACCTCATTAAAATTCTTCCGAACAAACCTTTTCATTTATATGCTTGATATTTTCAAGAATGTATTGCTCATAATCACTCTTTTTATTTTCAAACGAACGCTTAATCAAACGCCACGCACCTCCGGCGTTATGAACCACCGTCACAAGTTTGTTATCTTCTCTGTAAATATCTTCTCCCTTAATATAATATCCTTGCTTATTTGTAATCAGAACAAAATTATATTCATTATCCAAAAGCGTCCGCATATCAGCATCTAATTTCATATATTGATAATTAAAGAACAACTGATCTATCCCAAAATACTCGATACCAGAATTATATATATCAAAATAAATATTTTTAATTATTTTCTCTATCAGCCCCCTTGGACCAACAACCATACCAGAATTCTTAACATGCTTTCCCTTACAGTGCTTTAGAATCTCTTCCTGTGTCTCCTTACTTAAGTTAAACAAACACTTATTGGTCCATTCATTTTCTCCCATAATCACTGTTTCTTCTACACAACCGACCTTGTCAATTGTTGCTCTAAAAATCGGCATTATATCTTTTTGAAACCAAATATCACCTCCATCTATTACCATTACATGCGTTATGCTTTCGTCCTGTGCATTAATAACTGCTGGAATATCCCTGTACCGTTGCGAGAATACAGAGAGATCCTTTTTACAAGAAACAAACTCCACATCATATGTACTGCTTACACGTGTCACTACATCTTCTGACACTCCGTAATCAAGGACCACAATCTTCCCCTTGTAACATGCTCGTCTTCTCAATGTTGCAACAAAATCATTTTCAAGATTTTCCTCATAGTTTTCATCAATGTACGTTATCACCATCGTATTATTATCTTTAATATCCATAATCCATTTCGATACATTTCGGCAATGTATCCCCCTCCTTTTCCTGTCATTCAGTTATAGTCGCAACGGCATTACTGCCACACACCAATATTAGCAATCACTCTTCTGGCTCAATATATCTATTATCTTTGTGTAAAAAACATATTCGCATTCATAGAGCGCCTCAACCTGCCGCACTATATCAGTCTCAAGCTTTGCAAGTGTACTCAATGCCGTTCCCCTCCCTTCCTTTATACCATATTTAATCACACAATTTTTTAAAACATCAGCTTCTTCTACCATCCTAGCAGCCATCTCGATACAACAGCTTTCCTCTTCCTCGCTGATGTGTCCTTCTGTTGTCAAGAAGGAAATCCTTTTTTGCATCAAAACACAATGTTCATAAAGCAAATAAGCTATCCGCATGTCATGACACAATAAATACCTCCCTCTTTCATCGCAAATTAAATCTTTTAGAACATTTATACCGTAACTTCCCCTTAAGCGCGGTAGCATATGCGAAAACCTATAATCCAGGGCATTCCCATTCAAATAATCTCTAAAGCTTTGAACTAAGGATTTGATATCAAGCATTAAGTAATCACTATGTATATTAGATAAAAACTTATAGCGCATTAGTGAATATTTGTTTTTTGCAATTTCTTTATTATCAAGTAGCTCCTCATCAATTTGAGATATCAGAGGCTTTATATCGTAATCCATCACCAAAAATTTTTTATTATCTTCATCATAACCATAGATTAAGAGCGGATGATAGAAATGTTGTTTTTGATAATGTCGAACTCCCGGGACATAAAATTCATCTATCGATATTACTACATAATACTTATGCTCTAAACAATAGAAAACATATTCTTTAAAACTATGAAATAAATCAATTACTTCATCATAGCTATCCCGTTTACTTTCTATAAACTGTTGGGCAATCGGCTGTTCATTGACAGATCCCAAATACGGCATAGAATAATAATTCAAATATACTTTAGACACTTCATACTTGTTAAGGTTCAGTTGAATAAAATTCATATAAAGCCAATTATAATACTGTTTTCCCATTCCCAAAAAATTTGCGTTCAAGCCAATGTGTTTAAATCTAACATTCCTACCGACCTCCATGCAATCCACAAGAAACCAATTCACATTATCTTTTGATATATAGGCATGTATCATATTTTTATTAACTTTTATTTTAAACCACTGAATCATGTTCCAGTCTCGTACGGAATCATACACTTCTTTATACGCCGCATTCTCTGCCAAACTAATTAACTCTTTATTATGTTTGATATACAAACCATATCTAGTAACACCCAGCCGATATACATTTGTATCCATTCCAAGTGCATCCTGTAGATCATTTTCAGCACATACAAAAAGATTAACGATAGCGTACTCACGAATATTAATGAATTGTTCCATTTTTACCTCCAATTCATCATATTCTCTACAATCCGTATAGACGAAAGTCTCCGTATTATTATTTCCATATTGTTCGTTCACATTAACAATATTCAAATAATCTTCTTCCCAGTATAATTTTGTATCATAAGAGATTGTATTCCACTCTTTTAAATGAGCATCTACTATTTTAGCTCTTAAAACCACATCGTTTTCTAAAATTGCATCGATGTATGCTAAATATGCATACGGCTTCACCGATGGTTCCTTTTTAATACCAAATCTCATTTTTCTCTCACTTTCTCAAAACACTTCTATCTCTTATCGTTCTGTATGCTTTCACAACTAAAAATTAATAATTGCATCAAATGCTTTTTTCGGTTGTAGCTTCTCATCAAATAATAAAGGCCAATTCTTTCTTCCGACAACCGGATAATCATCCAACCATGTAAAGTCATCTGCGATCCCCCAAAATGTTACTCCGGAAATGACATCCTTGAATTCCCTGAATACAGAAAATAAGTCCCCATAGTACCGGGCTTGTACATCCAGCATGTCTTCACTCGGCTTCTTTATATCACATGTTTCATCTTCAAAGCGAAACAAAGAAACATCTAACTCCGTAATCTGTATTTGCAGATTCAATTTTGCAAATTCTTCAAACATTTTTCTTATCATTCCTATGTTTGGGAAAAAAATACCGAAATGGCCCTGTATGCCTATTCCGTCAATCGGAACATTCTTTTTTTTCAAATATTTGATATATTCAATCACTCGCTCCTGCTTTTCTTTTATCTCACAGTTATATTCATTTAAAAACAATTGTGCCTTCGGACTTGCATCATGCGCATAAAAGAAAGCTTTTTCTATGTAATCTTCTCCGATTATCTCTTTCCATTTTGTATTCCTAAGCACTTGCCCTCCATCCGAAAATACCTCATTAACCACATCCCAACAATATATAGAATTCCTATATCGGTCTAAAATTGTACAAATATGCTCCTGCATCCTTTTTAAAAGCACATTTCTTGATATTTCTTTTCCTTCAAATAACCAATTCGGATTTTGATTGTGCCAAACAATCGTATGTCCCCTTACCAGCTTATTATTGCTTATTGCATACTGTACAAGTTTATCGCTGTTAGAAAAATCATATAATTTTTCTTCAGGATGAATTTCACAAAACTTTAATTCATTTTCTAGGGTAATACTATTAAAAGAAGGCAATAAATCTTTATAATGATCTATCTTTTCCAAACTAACAGCAGTCCCAATCGGAAAATAATCTTTATATACCTCATATAAGCATTTCATAATATATACTTACCTCCATATAGCTTTGCAACTCAATGTCCGAAACGGACTTTCAAGATCCTCCTACAAAAAAAAGTTAACCATATCACTTAGCGCCAATATCCGATCTGCAAAATACTTCGTATTGATTTCATGCGGCTTTGCGTGATTTTTTTCAATCTCGCCAAGCATATAATTTAGCTGCTTTATCTGACCACATAAAATTTGAAGAGGGGAGTCATTCCAATATTGACTTACGTGTTCCAAAAAATCATTATATTTTTTTCCATCAATGCATAAATCCAATGCCGCTATATCAATATCCTCAAATCCAAAACCTATTCTGACAGAGTCCAAATCAATAAGATATTTTTTCCCATTGGCATACACAATATTGGTTGAATTTAGATCTCCATGAATCATTCCTATGTTTTCATTTCCTTGAATTCGAGAATTCATAACATCTATATTACGAATATAAAAATCGTTAAGCTGATAAACCTTTTTGATAATTTCATCTTCAAAAAAGTCATTGAAGTAGATATAGCTTATTGTTTTAGGCGCAAAAGAGGCTACGATTCTCTTTTTATACATTCTTTTTAACCCCGCATTCAAACAAACGTCTATATCAAATTCAAAGAATTGCTTAATGATATCACATATGATTTCTGTATAATCGGAATTCTCTTCTTCAAGAACTCCTATATCTAACCATTCATAAACCACGATTATACTATTTCTATCTAGATTAGTATACAATCCCCCATCAGTGTTTGTCCGTATTTTAGGGACACACATTGTCTTACTAATATAATGATAGATAATATCCTCTTGGTATAAAAGATGCTTTCTAAAATCCCTAATTATTTTTACAAAATGTTTTTTCCCATCAATCAAAACCTCATATGATATATTATTGGTTGATGATTTTACCATTTTCCGTATTTCAACTAAGCAAGCAGCATAATATGTTTTGATGCACTGAAGGATCATATACATATCCTCATAATTCGCCGGCAAAGTTGCATCCATAGTGCTCATAAGCATTTATAAGCCGCTCAAATCCGAAGCCTACGCATCCAGTCACTACTTTCTCATCATTATCAAACCGAAATTTTTTTGAAAAACCCGTATCGTGATAATTGAATGATGCGCAAGCAACATCATCATGGTCAACTGGAATCAATAATTCTCTTTTTGATTTATGCGCTTTCTGGTACTTTACCAGCATTGGCTTCAATGTAGAAGGATAGAAACAATCAACAGCCTCTTCTATTCTTGCTGCAGATGAAATCTTTCTTGCAAATTCCAAAGCTTTTTCACATACGCTGTCAAGCTGAGCCTGAACATAATCTTCATCACCTACAAACACCACTTCTCGAATGGTAAACCGATAGTGTCTGATTCCAGGTCGGAAATACTTCTCATTTCTAAAAACACTTGACTTTAAAGTAATACAGACATTTTTTGTAAGCTTCTCGCCAGCCAACATCGGATATATTGAAAGACATGCTGCCGGAGATAAAAACATCATTTTTTCTTCGTTAAGATTCTCCTTGCATACACGTTTATTATGCATTACCGTATCCAGTTCGCCATCACTGATTGGCAAAACGCATTGTATGTAATCCGGATTTTTTTCAAAATATCCACACAACTCAAGGTTTTCTCTACTAATTATCTCCTGAACTTCAAATTCAATAAAATCCTTCGGTATCATATCAAGAAAACACGCATCCATATACTTCCTTACATCAAATCTTCTACATTCTTTCATTATACTATCAAGCATATTCTTTCCCTACTTTCTTGTCTGTTTTATCATTTAGCAATCTTATACGGAACCACAACCTTATAGTCTTCCACAAAACTATCCACCTATACGAATCTATGTAAAATTGTTTCATCCATCACATACTCATACGGCACGGATTCTATTGTGTTAAGTAACATATCTATTGATGTATACACCGGGCACATATTATAAACTTTGAACACATATGTCATAAGCCTGAAAAACTTATCTTGCTGCATATGCCGATACTCCTCTTCTGTTGTAGCTAAAGAAATAATTTTCAATGCAGAAATATAGTTTTCTATTTCATCAACTGAATATTGCTGTTCTCGCATAACTTCTTCCGTGTGAGCCAATAATTCTGTATAGCGCTTCGTGGCCATCCGATATGACATCTCACTAAACGCAACTTCTTCCTCTATCTTTTGAGTTGAATAGTTCTGTTTTATCACTTCTATACTTTCAATCAGTGCATTTTCCTCATTTTCATCATAAATCATGCAATGATCTATCTTTGAATCCAAATGATAATACTGTACCCAAAACTCATGTTTCTTTTCATTAGATAAAGATCCTTTTTCAATATATTCCTTTGCAAGCAGAAGTTTTGCATTACGAAATTGCTGTCTATGGGATATAAAATCCGTGTGTCCAAATAAGGAATAGGCTGTTCTTTGCTTCAGAATGTCACATATTGTTTTTTCATACCATTCAATTGGCAAGCAACCGTTATATTCCGCAAGTGCAAGCACCTCACTATGCTTTTTTATATATTGCGCCATTTTTTCAGCACAAAACGAGCCCTCTCTAATTGTTTTTTCAAAATCTACAACGGCATCGTGAAACTCATTCATAACCTGATATGTATTCCGAGTTATCATCCGCTTAAACTCTAGATCATTCTTTATACCATCCCTTATTCTATAGTGAACATCAAAAAAACGTTCCTTGGAAATCAGAACCTCAAATTCACTAATCTGTTTTCCATAAGGCTCTTCTTGATTAAGAAATATGTTAGGAACATAGTTGACACCAGCAGTGTAAAGCTGTGAAATTAATCTTGATCTCATAATGCGCTTTTCAAAAATAACATTATCTCCACTTAACCTTTCCATGTACATTCCATTCTTCCGTCAAAGAAGAATTCCTTTCATATTATTTTATCTATTTACCAGGTTCAAACTAATCACACCCGTATCACCGTCAACCTTGCAAAGAGCACCTTCACTAAGGCTTTCAAGCAATATCCCTCCTACGCAAGGTATTCCCCATTCGCGTGCAATAATAGCACAATGACTCAAAAGCACTTCACTTCTAAGAACAATTGCACCAACATGTGAGATGATATCTATAAAATTATCTGGTATCAGTTCCAATAGCACAACATCACCTTGATTAATCTTTTCCTTGTCCTGCTCACAACGGTAATGCACCATTCTGCCAATATGTACACCTTGTGATATTGCCACGCCTTGGATTTCACTCTCCTGCAAGCTTTCTTTTTTTCTATTGATTCCCTTAAATTCGTTCGCCAAAAAAGTTCTTGCCTGCAACAAGTGAAATGTACCTTGTGCATCCTGGCACCATTCGCAATCCATATTTGGCATATTCAACTGTTCCGAGAGTTTTTCCAGCCTAATCCTTATCTCTTCCAACTCTTCATCTGTCAATACTGGCATACACCGTATGTCTTGTGGCGGGCTATGCAAGATTGTACATAAACATACCGAAAAAGTACTATTAGCCTCTTTCTGTTCAAACTGTTGATACGTTCCGTTCTTCCATTCTATAGTAAAACGCTTTGAGTTCCCAAATATTCCTAGTTTCTCATATGACACAGGCAGAAAACATGTATCTTTATATGCAACTCTTTTACTCCAATTCCTCTCCTCTAATGTCCATACATATTCATCGCATACGGTATTCCCGGACACTACACCTGTACAGAGGCCATAGGTTGCTGAAATAATAATTCTGTCCTTTGTATAAAACGCCACCCCCGACACAACTGATGGTTGAAAATGTTGAGCAAGTAATGGAATCGGATGGCATCTCATGTTTATTTTATTCAACTGCTTAATTATTTGCGGATGAAAGGCGCTCAACCAGCATTCTTTCACCGCTGCTAAAAACTCAGAAAAATTCCTAACATTAACACAACTGTGATAATACCCTGCCATACTTGCAACAGTACCATCTTCAATCGTACCGGAAGATCTTATACATAACGGTTGTGGCACTTCATCATACAAGGCCCTCATATCATCATAAAGTTCCCTGCTCCATTTACCATCACGTAATACCCTATAAAGTTCCTGACATTCATCGCTCTCACTGTTAACCATGTCCTCTATCGTTTCCCATATAACCCCATTGCAGGAAATAAACTCATAGAAATAATCTGTTGTAATTACCACTCCTTCCGGAATTGACAAGCCTTTCTTTTTAAGTCCGGCTAATGTAGCCGCTTTATTACCACACTGTTGTATATCCCCTGCATTTTCCAAGTGAACTATCTCTCTCATTATTGTCTCCTAACTAAATTAAGGTAACCTCAGGTTTTTCCTCTAACTCATCTACATTACTCTGAGAAAACATTCTCTCATAAAAACCCTTCTTCCATTTATAGCATTCTCCCCATTCATGTATTCCAAAGGAATTCATAAACTCAAGATCGTCAATATCAATTCTCTCAAGCAAATTCAAATATTCATAATCATCAAATACCATAAAGCTATAATACAACGAATAATATAGCGCCTTTACTGCATCAAACTCACGTGCTCTCTCGCATACCCTACTATACCATCCTTCTGAGTAATTCTGCATAAAATACTCTCGTACATCGCAAAACTTAATCAGATTAATATCTTGAAAATAAATGACACAAGATGCATTGGTTGCTTCTTTGTACAAGTGTGCACACAGATGGATGAAAAAATCGACTCGTTCAAGACTTTCAAATCCAGCACATTCATCATAATAAGTATTTTGGAGCATGGTGGAGACCGCAGTATTCTTTCGATTAAAATCAATACCAAATGTAAAGTCTATTTCAAGGAATCTAACATATCTTTCATCCCGCATTTTAGTAAACAACGGCATATTATTCATTGACATACCCCATGCAATCAATTCATTTCTTGAATATTCCTTTATTCTATCACCTGCTCTATCTGGTCTGCCTTGCACAAATCCGAGTTTTTCCAACACCTTTGCCACTTTACTTCTACTATTAATATCAATCATTATATCCATATCGTTCATATGACGAATCTGAGGATTTTTATACATTGTCGGTATCAAAATCAGTCCCTTTAAAGGAACACTTCTAACGCCCGCTTCATTTAGTGCATTCTGTACTTTATGCGCCTCAGATATAATAATTTCATTACGCAATCCCGTCATAAAAGAATGATATTCAAACATATCAAATAACGGATTCGGAACCTTGTCACTTAATCCATACCGCCTAACATTGTACCAAACCAAAGAAACAACCTTATTTTTTATACAATAATTCAGGATGTCAAACCAATTCAGCTTCTTCTCCTTAAATGTAGCTAGCGCATTCTTTTCCTCTTCTCTAAATGTCAATCTACTACACATAATAATAAGTTTTTGTTCATCTGAAAGATTATCTTTACTGTTATCATTAACCATCTTTTTTTCTCCTTATTGAATTAATTGATATATCTCCTGTTCAATCAAAATAATTTTATCCACTGTTTTTGAAGCTAAAACCAAATATTCTTTTGTCTTATTGCTGTAAAAAGCTTTCGCAATATACTTAATTACTCTGTCCCACATACCTGCCTGCTCCAAAAGCTTATTTGATAAGATCATCTTTAATTTCTTATCGGAATTTCCCGTTTGAGGCAACACTGTGCATGCAATGTTTCTCATATTCCAACTAATCTGCCGCAGACGCAGCATAAAATGCGACCTGTCTAAATCTTTCACGGACTTTTTATCCTTTTCAAAACAATCCTCCCTTAAAATATCCTCTTTGATTTGTTCAAAGCTTTCCAGTGTAGAACCACCCCCTACTTCAAACAAACTGCTTCGTATAATTTTCTTATGATCCTCTTGAAAAAAATCACCGGATATCTCTTTCTTTTCAAATATATATACTCGATATATGCCTGGATAAATAGCATTCGGTTTTATACGTTGAACTTCCTTCGTCAAATAGCCGTCGATACATCTGAATTCCATTCTTTGCTCTTCAAAATCAATCAATAATATTGCATGTTCTCTGTGCATACTTTGATAATATGGATTCCAATCACAATAAAACGAATCCAGCAATACTCCTACTGGCTGCCCATCAAGCACTATCTGCTGTATCTGTTCACAACATTTCTGCTTGTTTTCATCTGTAACAATAATTCTTTTTCGCTTAATACCTGCATATTTTTCTAATAAATCATACTTATAATCCGTTCCAAAATATAAATCTCTGTTATTCAGCAATGTGCCATCAGCAGAGGTATACCGAATAAGCAGATAATCCAGGAAATAACTTGTTGCGTCCACATGCCAAAAGCGGCATAACGGTAATATCAAGTTCTTGTCAAAGCAGCTAAACATTCCTTCATCAACCGGCACTATATGCGAAATTTCCATAGCCCCTCCTTTTAAGTATACCATTGTGCCTGCGCCTGATACATATGACAGTACTCTTTCTCATTTTTCATAAGTTCCTCATGCGTACCACATTCCGAAACTCGTCCGTCTTTGAAAAATAAAATCTTATCACATAATCTCACGCTAGAAAGTCTGTGCGAAATCAGGAGAACCGTCTTGCCATTCATTAATTTTTCCATCTTATTAAACAAATTCTCTTCCCTAATCGGGTCAATCGCAGATGTCGGCTCATCCATAACAAGGAAATCCGCATTCTTATACCATGCTCTTGCAATTGCCACATGCTGTCCTTCACCACCGGACAGCCTCACACCGCTCATATCATATTCCTGTGTGATGTATGTATCTAATCCATTGCGCATACCGTTTACTTTTTGATTCATCTCTAATTCTGTAAGAATCCTTTGTAATTTCCCGACATTTATCTCGTTTACTTCATCGTCAAACATAATATTTTCGCGAAGCGTATATGCAAACAACATAAAATCCTGAAATACCGTTGAGAACAGTTTATAATACTCATCAAGAGCAAAGTTACGGTAATCAACGCCGTTCAAGAGTACCTGCCCCTTTGTCGGCGTATACAATCGTAACAAAAGCTTTACAAATGTCGTTTTCCCTGCTCCGTTTTCGCCGACAATCGCTATTTTTTCTCCCTTTTTAATTGTAAAATTAATATCATGTAATATCTCAACAGATGAATTCGGATAAGAATATGATACATTTTTGAATTCAATTGAGATATCCTTAGTGAAATCAACTTTTTCTGTTCCCTCTACCCTGTATTCATTCATGTCAATCTGCTGGTACGCTTCAAAATCATTGATTCTCTGCTCCATAAGCCCAACGGAAACAAAACCATAAAGCATGGCACTTATAGCAGCGGTAAAAACTGCAACCGAGCTTACGCAAAGAGAGATATCGCCTATCTCAATCATTCCATCAAGATACCTCTTGGAAGCAAGCCAATACATCAGAAAAATCTCGCCCGCAGTAACAATAATATTTATACAGGAACCAAGGAGTGACACTCTATTTGTATTTCGCCGAAGTCCATACATCTCATTCTCAGCTAATGTATATTTGCTTATAAATAAGTCAAATGCTTTAAATAGTCTTAATTCTTTGGCCGCACGCGTATCCAGCACGTTTTTCAAAAAGTAATCTATCCTACGTTCTATAGTATCACCTTTCTTTTCATTCTCATATCTCTTCCTGTTCACAAACTTTTCAATTGAATAACATAAAATTGAGGCCGCGATTATCAGGACCACATAAAAACCACAAAAAGGTATCATAATTGCTAACGTTCCCATTATTTTAATGCATTCTGATATTATATCCGATGCATACTCTCCAACACGGGCAATTGCAGAACACCCTCTTGCAGCACGAATCGTCATATCTAGCGTATTTTTATCCTGAAGTTTCTGATAATGCATATCTAAGGTTTTTTTTGAATTTAATACATCGAAATAATGGCCAAAATTTATATAATGGATACTTCTATACCACATCACAATTGATTTAAGACCATTGAGTAGTAAGATAACCAGTGAAAACGCAATCAGATAAACCATTGTCAAATCACTGTTTTGATAAACTGAATTCAGTAAATTACGCAACAAATAAATATCTGCAAACGGTATCATACTAGACAAGAGCATTGATGACGCTAACAGCAGCAGGTACTTTGCATCAATCTTATAGATTGTCTTCAACGATACTCCGATGACACCAAGTTTATGAACAAAACTTTTTACACCCTTCAAAGCCATTCACCTCCTTCTCATAATACTTTGCCTGTGCATTCCACATCATTGCATACAACCCACCTTGTTTGACAAGAGCATCATGACATCCATCCTCAACAATCCTTCCCTTATCAAACACAATCACTCGTTTACAGAATCTTGTACAGGCCATACGATGTGAAACAAACAATACTGTTTTATCTTTCACGTAGCTGAACATATGCTGATATATCTCGCATTCTGCCAATGCATCTAACGCCGCCGTCGGTTCATCCAGAATCAACATTTGAGAATTCTTATAAAATGCTCTTGCCAGAGCAAGTTTTTGTTCCTCGCCTCCGGAAAGATTTTCATCACTGTCTCCAAATAGTCCGAAGATAGGCGTATTTCCCCGTTCCGGCATTTTTTCAATACGACTCTTAATTCCGGATTCATCAATACATTTCTCAAATAAAGATTCATCACATCCTCTTGCCATGGTAACATTTTCTCTTACCGTCATGGCATATGTACCAAAATCCTGAAAAAGCACGCTCATACTGTCAATAATCTCTTCCCTACAATACTCCCGCATCGGATAGTCATCAATGTATATGGTTCCCTTTGTTGGCTGGTATAATCCGGTAAGTAACTTAATAAAGGTACTTTTTCCCGCACCATTTGAGCCGACAATTGAAATCGTATCACCGCTATTAATCGTTATATTGATATCGTGAAGAACCTCCTCATCCGAATTATTATAAGTAAATGACACATTCTCAAAAACGATTTTATGCTTATCACCTGCAAGATGCCTTTTTCCCATCCATGTTTTTTCTTCACGGGACATGATTTTCTTAAAATCCATCATATAAATACTAAGAATGTCCAAATTCATCAGTTCTGTTATTAATGCAACACCGCAGCCAAAAAGACTTATTGTGGCACTTGAGATCATTGTGAATTCACCCACACTCACCCTGCCGTTTAAAAGGAGAAAAATCAAACTGAGATACACGCAAAAAGTCACTCCGACGCTACATATGATTGATATGATATCCGACAAAATAAATTTTGACTTATATTCATTTTTTGCCTCCACATAACGCGTATTGCACTCGGAAAACTTATTCAGCAAATAGTCTTGTAAATGATATACTCTGATATCTTTACCTGCTTCAAAAGAACGTAAAACACGATTACAATATTGATTTTTACGTAGAAAGGGTACGGTATAATTTCTTAGTTCGATATTTGCCCGTTTCTTTGTCAAATTACACTTGCAATTTAAAATAAGTCCCAATACAATAATGCCGATAAGCCAAATCTGTAACTCACTCAGAATATATAAATATGTCGATATCTTTAAAATATTTGCTATCATATCAGCCAACTGCGTGAAATATCCCGTAATCCCCTGCCCTCCACTCAAGCCGATTGATTGCGCATAAGTCAGTCCACCGCTGACAGCCATTTTTGCATTATTGATTGTATTTATTACTTCATTACTTTCCAAATCAGAGTATTCAAGCTTTAAACATTTTTCACTTAACACAATATTAAGATCTACCTTAAGTTTCAGCTCCAGATTGTTCTTAATCACACACAAGCCCTGAATACACAGATTAATTACCAGATAAGAAAGCACCATAAAAACAATCCGTTTTAAAATAACTTCCATTGGCTGACGGCTTGTCAAATCATCCAGAATGTACTTCGGGAACACCACCATCACCAAGGGTGCAATATAGGAAAGCATAATATAAAGAAACAAAACCGGCAGATAACTCCATTCATTTTGAGCCACCAACTTAAACATATAGATATGATTTCTCCACACCTTCCCGCTCAACTTCATAACCTCCTCCTTTTACTATGAAACAATTACTTTTCGCACTTGTTTCATGATATATAGCTTAAGCTTCCTTATTTCCAAATAAACTGAATTGACTTCATCCGCAAATTCATTAAATCTATTCTGGCACTCTGCAATGTCAAAATCTACAAATAGATTTTCAAAATAATTTTCCAGTAGCACCCTTAGCCTGTTCTCCATTTCTTCCACAGCAGGTACATTCTTGATATACACCTCATTATGAATTACCTTTATAAAATGAAAATAATTTATAAAATTATAAAACTCCCAATAATTTCTCATAATCTCGGTTTCGTCATTAAAATTTTTTACTAAGAATGCTTTGATCGGTTCAGTATCTGCATTAAAATTCCTATAATGAGATGTTCTATTATATCTATAAGTAGGAAGTAAAAGATTATCCGATTTCACCCTATCATATATTGCGGTGTTATAAAAAACATCTAGCACATTAACATAGGAAAACAAATGATAACACCGATTTCTTCTAAGGAAATCATAATTTGCCCGAAGTGTTTCAAGCGTCGAATACGGATTCATCATGATAAACCCGTACAGCATATCAATATCGGCCTCTTTTAGCAGTCTAAAAATCCGAAAATTGTCTTCTACAGTGGCCCGCTTATTATATGTCTTCAAATCTTCGTTGCAACCGGACTCTATGCCAACAAATGCGGTAATAAATCCATTTTTCCTCATACGTTTCAACAATGCTATGTCTTCATCGTTGTCTCTGAATGATTCTGCCCTCAAATAAAATCGAAAAGCAAATCTTACAGGATATTGTTCAAGATAACCACATAACTCGCCAATGCGGCTTTTTCCAAGTGTACCGGGATCTTCAAAACTTCCATCATTAAAGGTAAAGTCCCTAATACCACAACTTTCGTAGATTGATACTATTTCGTCAAAAACAGATTTCATTGGTCTACCGCACCATTTTGCTCCTGTTGATTTCCACGAACAAAATGTACATTGTCCTACACATCCGTGAGATGTACATATTGACGCTGTAGTTAAGTTCTTTTGAGTATAGCCCCGATCCGGTATTTCAAGATTATTAATATGCTCATAGCACTCAATCTTATTCTCCTGGTACCTCGATGTGGCAAGATGTGGATACTGAGATACTATTTCATCAAGAGTTCGACCTTTCTCAAGTTCCGTAATACAATAATATGTCGGGTTCTCTCCATGCCCAAGTATTGAAACATCAAAGTCAGCGCAATCTTCATGAATCTGCACATATGCATCTGTAACAGAACGGCCCCCGAGAAAAATAACGCTATCCCTTCTAATCTCCTTAATACGCGAACACAGCTCAAAAATAAAATCCGAATAACAATACAAAAAGGAAAATCCAAAATATTTATTATTAAAATCGACCTTTTTCAGTTCGTTTTCAACTCCCTCTGATTGATACAAATATGTAACCTCTGTTTCAATCCCTCTTTTATCAAGGAATGTTTTTATACGGGCAACTCCTATATTCTCATATAATGTCTGCTTAGATGAATTCACCGCAAATATCTGATACATCGCTTTTTCTCCTATTGATTAAGATGATTTAAAATACTCTGCTCCAACTTCTTGATTGATTTAAACGAATCTTCTCCAAGCTCATCAATATCAAATTCAATCGAAAATTCTTCTTCTATCATTACAAGGAACTGAACAAGTTGAAGAGACGACAACTCATATTTAGCAACAAAATCATCCTCATCCGCAAGTTTCTTTGCATTTTCGTCTTCAACCAATTCCGCTAAAATTGTTTTAATTTTGTCTGTAACTACGTTCATTTTTTCTTCTCCTTATATATTATTTTTAAGTAGACATTTGCGAAAGATTGCAAGCTACATAAATACGGAATTTTTCAGGTCATAAACTTTCTTCAGCAGATACCTTTGAAGATAGCAAACCTCCAGCCCTTTACCATTCGAAAGCAATATTGACCTTAATGAAATTATTTCAGTTACTTTTATGTATCAATGCTTAGAAACCGCGTATCCCATCTGAATACTTCTTCTTGCAGACCTTGGTAACCAACGTTTTTTCTCTCCCTACCATCCACCTATCACGTTCTCTGGTCTCTGTCTTGTGGAGATGTTGCGTATAAAATTTGAGAGTTTATGTTATAATTTTCAGATAAAGCAATCTATTTATTTAAAAATAAAGAAAGATAAATCACATGTAAATTTATAAAGCGTAAGTAATCAACTATCGCCATTTTAGCATACAAAAAACATTGTGTCAATATATATTTCTTGAGTTTCCATACTTTTTTATCCACATACTTCATTTTTAACAGTCTGTTGGCAATTTTTTTTAAAAAAGTGCTTAAAATATAAGATATCCTGTTCCTTTTAGTGTATAATCGTTTTACCACAAAAAAGAGCCAATGTCACCGAAATCCTATTTCATGTGACATTGACTCATTCTTTACCTCTTTTCTGCTCTTACAAGCCGCTATATGGACTTTTCCGACAGAAAGTATTTACACAGCTCCGTGCTTCGCAAGCTGCCTGTATGTCATTACAATCACAAAGGCGGACGCGACTGCCGTCAGGACATCCGACACAGGCATGGAATAGAGTACGCCGTCCAGTCCGAAAAACCGAGGTAACAGCAGTGCAAACCCTACACCGAAAACGATTTCACGAATCATCGAAAGCGCCGTAGACGCCATTGCTTTTCCCATCGCCTGCAGGAAGATGAACGCCGCTTTATTGATACATGCCAGAATCACCATGCACAGGTAAACACGGAACGCCTTTATCGCAAATTCGGTATAATAAACGCTTTCGTTTGCCGCGCCGAAAATAGCAATCAGCTGCTTCGGCATAAATTCAACAATCAAAAAAGCAACCGCTCCCACCGTGGCCTCGCAGGCTAACAGCAGCGAAAACAGCTTTTTCACTCTTTGCTTTTGTCCGGCACCCATATTGTAGCCCACAATCGGGATACAGCCCGCAGCCATACCGACGACAATCGAAATGACAATCTGGAAAAACTTCATTACGATTCCTACAACCGCCATCGGAATCTGTGCATACTGCTCCTGTCCGAAAACAGCGTCCTTTGCTCCGTAGCGCTGTAACATATTATTAATTGCCGCCATTGCCGCCACAAGGGAAATCTGAGAAAGGAAGCTGCAAATACCAAGTAGTAACATCCGTCCGGAAATCCGCCAGTTCATCCGGAATTCTGCCATTGAAAGCTTTAATGTCTTCATATGAAGCAGATACCGCACCGCCAACAGGGCAGTCACCACCTGCCCGATTACCGTTGCAAGCGCAGCTCCCATCATCCCTAAACGAAAACCGAAAATCATAATCGGGTCAAGGATTATATTTACCACCGCCCCGGCAAGTGTGGAAACCATCGCAAACTTCGGACTGCCGTCCGCACGGATAATCGGATTCATTGCCTGACCGAACATATAAAACGGAATCCCCAGCGAAATATAAAAGAAATACTCTTTGGAATTCCGGAAGGTTTCCTCATTTACCGTGCCGCCGAACAGCGCAATAATCTGCTCCTGAAATACAAGATAGATAATACACAAAACGATTCCGCCGGCTATCGTCAGTACAATCGCATTGCCGACGCTGCGGTTTGCCTCCTCTGCCTTCCTTTTTCCAAGGCTCAGGCTCACAAAAGCGCAACAGCCGTCGCCGTTCATTACCGCAATCGCCAACGCAATTACCGTCAGCGGAAACACGACCGTATTCGCCGCATTTCCGTAGGAACCGAGGTACTCCGCATTCGCAATAAAAATCTGGTCCACAATATTATAAAGCGCGCCTACCAGCAGCGAAATAATACAAGGGATTGCATATTTCCGCATCAGTCTGCCAAGCCTCTCCTCGGCAAGAAAAGATTGATTCATTTGTTCCATTTCCATAACCTCCAAAATTTTGATATCTCGTGCAGGCCGGTGCTTTGCACCTTGCGCCCTCACCTCGTGACTTCGTCACTCGGTCGGGGGCGCGTTCGCATAAAATTTTGTCATGGAAAGCAAGCTTTCCTGACAAAATTTTATGCTCACTTTGCCTGCACGAAAAAAGATGCGTAGGTCCCGAATCTGGACTTACGCATCTTGCTGCTCGATGTTTGGATTATAGCACAATTTTTTTTGAAAATGCAAGCAGAAAAATAAGTTTCCTAAAATTTCCATAGTCCATTTGCTTTCATGAAAAAATTTTTTTAAATTTTTTTATTTTCCTCTTGACAAGTTAAAATCTATGTGTTATATTACACGTAGAACAAAGGAAGAGAAATAGAAATTAAACCCCTCCCCGGTTCAAACGTAAATAACTTATTGGCACGCATTGTCAAATAAAAAGGAGGAATGACCTATGTTGATGCCTAGTATTTTTGGAGAAAACCTGTTTGATGAGTGGATGGACTTTTCATTTCCTGAGATTGACAAAGCCCTGTACGGGAAGCATGCGAAGAACATGATGAAGACCGATGTCAAAGAAACCGAGCAAGACTACGAAGTTTTCGTTGATTTGCCGGGCTTTAAGAAGGACGAAGTTTCCGTGCAGCTGGAAAACGGCTACCTTACTATTCAGGCCGCAAAGGGTCTTGATAAGGAAGAAAAGGATAAGCACGGCAAATACCTCAGAAGAGAGCGCTACGCAGGCGGCATGAGCCGTAGCTTCTATGTAGGAGATGCCATAAAGAAAGAGGATATCCACGCAAAATATGAGAACGGTATTTTGAAGCTTTCTCTGCCGAAGGAAGAACCGAAGGTAATCGAAAGCAACAACAATTACATTGCCATCGAAGGCTGACCGCTTTCCGGGCAGCCGTAGAAAAAGCCCCGTGTACCCATGCGCACGGGGCTTTTTGTATCCGCACAGCGGAAGGTGGTCCGCAATACTGTCTTTCATTCAGAAACGGAACCATCGCTTATTTATAAACAACTCCATTTCGTTCAGAGCCTTTTTTCAAAGCAAATGCCACAATCAGCACAAGAACCTCATAAATGCCGAAGGTATGCCATACAATCCCATTTCCGAAAATTTTCGGAAGAAGCATAATAATCAGCGAATTCATAATCAGACTGCGGACGATGTTGAGGGCGATTGCCTGTCCGGAACGTTTGGTGGAGTAAAAATATGCCGAAAGCATTGTGTTGATACTTCCTACGATAAAGCCCCAGCAGTATTCCCACATATGGATTGCCGTAAAATCAAGCGTTTCGGCGTCTGCACCGAACAAATTGCAAAGAAAATGCGGAAAGGTAACATAGATTGCCACACAAAGCGCACTTCCGATGATACTGATTAGTTGACCCGCACGATAGTAGCATTTCAGGCTGTCATCTTCCTTCGCACCGTATGCCTGACCGAACAGGGGCTGCATTCCTTCCGATGCGCCGAAAAATACCGCCATCGTAAAGGAAGAAAGGTAGGAGATAATGGAAAACGCATTAATACCGATATCCCCAAAGGCTCCCATCAGCGTATAGTTCATACACAGCGTAGTAACCGGCGTTGAAAACTGCGCGATTGCTTCGGGCAAGCCGCGGAAAATGATTTTGCGAAACAGCTTTATCTGCGGCTTGTACCTGCGAAGGACAAGGTTTCCTTTTTTAAACACAAAGTGAGTAGAAATAATAAACAGCCCGACAATCTGAGAAATGCCCGTTGCGGCTGCTGCACCCATAACGCCTTTCTGCATCGGAAATACAAACAGCCAGTCAAGGAAAATATTAAGTGCCGTACTGACAATATTGGTGACCGCTACCAGTCCGGGAGCGCCGTCATTTCTGCAAAAAGACTGCAGATTCAAAGACAGAGAATTTGCAACGGCAAAAAGTGCCCACCAAAATACATACTCTTTGACAAGCGGCAAATAGCTTTCCGATGCGCCAAGCAGACCGCAAACCGGTCCGGTAAAAACGCATCCAATGAATGTAACCAGTAATCCGACGCAAAAGTTGATGGTGAACGAGTGCATAAAGGCATTTTGTGCACCTTCTTTATCCCCGCGGCCGAATCGGATCGCGGTGATGGTAACGCCTCCGATACCGGCCATTGCATTCAGCGCATTTGTGACCAGAACAAACGGCAGAGCAAGGTTGACAGCGCCCAGCGCTTGTATTCCCGCACCGTTGCCGACGAAAATACCGTCCACGACCGAGAACAGAAACACGCACGCATTGGCTAAAATTGCCGGTGCAACATTTTTAAAGATAATCTTATTTCTTGATGATTCCATGTTATTTTGCCTTGCCTTCTTTCTGGCCGTACCAGAGTTTTACATATTCCGCAATAGCGGGAATCAGCATTTTGATTTCCTTGCCGGAGGTGTTGACGCAAAGATGATAGGATTCCTTCTCTCCCCATTCTTCTTCGGTAAACAACTCGCGATATGCGGCACGTTCTTTGTCGATTTGCTTCATCTTCTTGAGCATATCGTTCTCGGAAAAATGCTCATTTTCATCCGCGCGTTTCTTGCAACGCTCAAGCTTGGATGCCTGATTCGCATATACAAAAATGTTCATTGGATTCATCTCGCGCAGTACCACATCGGCGCAGCGTCCAACTATGACACAATCTTCCTGACCGGCAAGCTGCTTAATCAGTTTATGTTCTGCACTCAGGATTTGCAGTTTTTGCTGCGCCGCCGGATGAGGTGCCATAAAGCGGTGGGCAATCGTTGTCGGATAAAATAACCGAATGTCCTTTTCCGAAACATGCGCAACATAGTTTTTATTGAAACCGTGTTGTTCGGCAACCATATCAATAATTTCGTGGTCATAACACGGGACACCGAGCGCGTCTGCCAAACGCTTTCCGAGCTCTCGTCCGCCGCTTCCGAATTCTCGGCTGATCGTAATAATTCTCATAATGATACCCTCCTTTTTCCTTTCGATTTCAATCCTGCATCAGATATTTGAGTTTTCTGCTTTACAACGCCGAAAAAATACTTCTGCTTGCAACAGAACATCGGTATCACGGCTCATGAAACCTCCTCCTTTCCGAACATAAAAAGCCCGGTTATCTTTTACAATAACCGGGCGCACCCGACATCTTCCGTTCGACTATCAATCATTGCGATGACCAGTCCTCCGATGACATCTGTTCTATTCTGTTCATTTCTTCTTCCAACAATTCAATATGCTTTTGTGTAATTGCCAACAGTTTGCTCCGCTCCTGCCCTTCCAAGCATTCAAAGGAACGTTCCTCCGCCTGCACAAGAGGGATGATTTTCCGCTTTACAAGAGCTTCACCTGCTTCCGTAAAAAGAACCTGTTTATTCTTCCGGCTTTTTGGTGCAAGCTCCAGTGTAATAAGTCCCTTTCCCTCCAGAGTTTTCAACGCGGAGTTAATCGTCTGAGGCGCGTAAAACCACGCTTCGCATAAATCCTTTTGCGTGCAGGGACCGCCATGTTCATACAAAGAGTACAGCACCCAGAAAGCCGCATCGGATAGCCCCGCCTTCTTTGCATAGCAGTGATAGAGGCCATTCATTTTTTTATGTGCCTGATTAAAGGCCGCCAGCACAAAGACCATCGGTGATTCCATATCATGCCTCCCTTTTTATCCGATTTCGGATAATCATTATAATCCGAAATCGGATAAAAGTCAATGGCTTTTTGAAAAAACGCCGCACCGTAAAACAGACGCGAAAAAATAAATTTAATGATTGACAAATCCAATTACATTCCTGTATAATGAAGAGGCTTGCTCGGAGGGCAAATCATTCCGCAGAAATGATGAGCTGGATAAGGCAACAGGCTGAAATGCCTGTATGACTTTATTCGGCTCTTTTTTTTCGGTAAAAATAAAAACGATAATCGGAGGATATCATATGGATTTTCTTACAAGTAAAATCAAACCTATGTACTTCAAATATCTGGCAGCCGCCTTTGGCAGCGCGCTGATTTCTTCCATTTACGGCGTGGTTGACATGGCGATGGTAGGACAGTATCAGGGGCCAAACGGCACAGCGGCTTTGGCAGTTGTCAGCCCCATCTGGAACATCATATACAGCTTAGGATTGCTTATGGGAATCGGAGGCTCCGTACTTTTCAGTACCCTGCGGGGCGAATCCGAGCAAAATCAAAAAAAGTCAAACGAATATTTCACTGCCGCATTGATCGGCGTTATCATCTTAGCGCTCATTACCTGGTTTGCCGTTATTTTTTTCGATCGCAAACTGCTGCTACTGTTCGGCGCCGAGGAAACCTTGCTGCCGTTAGCAAGACAATATCTTTTCCCTGTTAAATTTGTTGTGCCGAGTTTCCTGTTTACGCAGTTGATGTCGGCTTTCTTACGGAACGACGGGAATCCGGGACTTGCCACTAAATCTGTTTTATTTGGCGGGATTTTTAATGTATTCGGCGATTATTTTTTTGTTTTTGTTTTGAAAATGGGGATTATGGGGGCCGGACTTGCTACCGCAATGGGTTCCGTGTTCTCGTTATTGATGATGCTGACTCACTTTCGCAGCAAAAAAAATACCCTCAGACTGGAAAGACCTACAAGACTGTTTTCTATGCTGAAAGCTATCAGTGTGACCGGCTTTTCCACATTTTTCATTGATGTAGCCATGGGGATTCTGACAATGTTATTCAATCGTCAGATTTTGAAGTATCTGGGTACGGAGGCGCTGTCGGTTTACGGCATTATTATCAATATAAGCACCTTTGTTCAATGCTGTGCATACAGTATCGGGCAGGCCGCCCAGCCGATGATTTCAACTAACTTCGGCGCAGGTAAAGGAAAACGTATCGGTGAAATTCTGAAATACGCATTGGGAACGGCCGCCGTATTCGGACTCCTCTGGACTGCGCTTGCCGAATTTGCGCCAAACCTTTTTGTCCGTATTTTTATGACTCCGACCGAGGAGATTCTTGTTATAGCTCCGAATATTATCCGCAGTTACGGAATCTCTTTCCTATTACTGCCGCTTAATATTTTCTCCACATATTACTTTCAGGCATTGATGAAACATTCCGCCTCCTTCCTCGTTTCGGTAGCCAGAGGTGCGTTAATCAGCGGTATCCTGATTTATTTTCTGCCTGCTGTGGCGGGAGCAGATGCAATCTGGTTCGCCATGCCTGTTACAGAGTTTATTGTGGCGATTGTTGTTGTAACAAAGATGGTCCGTTACACTAAACAGCTGCCTTTGGACGGACAGAACACCTCCCGAAATCAGCCTTAAAATACTCCGTTTTCCGGCTCCTCCATCTCCGGGAACGTAAACAAAATCTCGGTTCCCTTTCCGACCTCGCTCTTTATCTCTATCGTGCCGCCGTGCTTTATGGCAATCTGCTTTGCGATTGCCAGCCCCAGACCGGAGCCCTTCGCGTTCTGGCGCAACCTTGACTTATAAAACTTCTCGAAAATATACTTCTGGTCTTCCTCGCTGATACCGATTCCCTCGTCACGGATAGATACAAGAATCTGTTCCTCGCAAGTGACGCGGATGTGTACCACCGAATTTTCCGGCGAAAACTTCACCGCGTTATCAAGGATTACCAGAAACATCTGCCGAAGCCGCTCGTAATCTCCGAGCATCATAATTACCGGAAGCTCCGTATATACATCCGCCGTAATATTCTTCTCTTTGCCGATTGCCCATGCCCTTTTCTTTAAATCCTCAAAAATCTGTACCAGATTCACCGGTTCCTTTTCTACCACAAAATCCGGATTCTGCATTTTGGAAAGAAGCAGCAAATCGCCTACCAGGCGCTCCATCCCCTGACATTCTCCGAGCATTCTCTCGTAATAGTGCCGTACCTTTTCCGGGTCGGTCACAACGCCGTCTACCAGACTCTCCGTATACGCACGCACAACGGTAATCGGCGTCCTCAGCTCATGAGATACGTTGGCAAAAAAGTCAAACCGCATCTGGTCAAGGTTTTTGCGCTCGATCTCGTTTTCCTTCAGCTTGACGGAAAGAAAATCCACGGTCTGCGCCAAATCGCCGATTTCATCGCTCCGCTTCACCTCGGTGGTCACCTCGTAATTTCCGTCCGCTAACTCTAACGCGGTACGGCGTATTTTCAAAATAGGATTCGAAAGCGTCCGCACATAAAGTAATGCCGTAATAAAGGCTACCGCAAGCGCAATCGCACCGCTGATGATAATCAGCCGCCAGCTACTGTCAACGACTTCCTTCTGATTCTCTACGCGGGCATTCATCACGATTCCGCCCGCTACTTCACCGTTCGCTCCCGAAACCGGCATACCGACGGTAACCATATTGACCTGATGCGCCTCACTGAAGCTGATTCGGGCTACCGGAATATTATGAAACACATTGTTTACAATATCCATATAGCTTTGCGGAAAAGAGTCCATCAAAGCAATTGATTGCAAATCAAGCGCAAAAGCAGACGGCAAAGGATTCGCCGCGTCGTTATTGGAAATCACCCAAACCTCCGTCTGCTCGATTTCACCGAGCAAAATCAAATAATCCTGCCAGCCGGCCGCATTTCCGCTTAAGAAATAGCGGGAACAACGCTCTGACACGCTTTTTGCCTTGGAAATCATCTGCTCTCTGTAACTTTCCATCGTGGTTTTCTCGTAAAGGCGCATATAAACCACACCCAGAATCAACGCAAACAGCAGAATAATCGCCGCAAACCCGAAACAGGTCTTCACAAACAACATATTATGAAATTTTCTTTTTCCTATCTGCTTTTCCATCCGGTTCTCCCTACTGCCGCGGCAGCTCTGCATCCTTTGACCGTCTGCTGTGCCTTTACTCTTTGTTATCCGTCAGTTCGAACTTATAGCCGACCCCCCACACGGTTGCAATATCCCAGCCCGGGTGCTCCGCCTTGTCTAACTTTGCCCGCAGACGCTTTACATGAGAGTCTACCGTTCTGGTATCCCCTATGTAATCATACCCCCAAAGGCTGTCTAGCAAATTATCTCTCGTAAATACCTTTTTCGGGTTATTGGCAAGCGTCCACATCGTTTCGATTTCTTTCTTCGTCAGAGGGATTCTCTGCCCGCCGATGTGTAACGTATACTCGTCCAGATTAATTTCCAGATTTCCTATTTTTAACACATTCTCATTCTTCTCGCTGACTTTTTCCCGGTCCGTCCGGGACATCCGGCGCAGCACCGCACGCAGTCTTGCCATAACTTCATTCGGAGAAAACGGTTTTACGATATAGTCGTCCGCACCGATATCAAGCCCCATCACCCGCTCAAAATCCTCGCCCCGGGCGGTAATCAGAATGACCGGTGCGTCCGAAACCGCACGAATTTTCCGGCAGACCTCGTACCCGTCCTCCTTCGGCATCATAACATCTAATAAAACAGCGGCAGGCTCGTACTGCCGGAATAACCGCAATGCTTCCTCCCCGTCGGCTGCAATCAAAGGCTCATATCCCTCTTTTTTCACATAGGCCGCCAACACATCCGTAATATCCGCATTGTCGTCCGCAATCAAAATGTACTGCATCAACACTCCTCCTTGCTTCTCTCTGAAACTGTTTCAGGTTCCCGAGTGTAACCCTTTTTCTGCTTCCATTATACTTTCTTTCGCCCCGTTGCACAAGTCGAATTTCGAAGAATCCCAAGGAAAAATCTTATAAAATTCTTAATATCTGACATCATTCTGACAAAAAGTGGTCTTATAATAAGCGTCAGGATGTGATGCAAGGATTTCCGTAGTTGTTTATTGGAGGTTAATTCCATGAAACAGAAAAGTTTGCTCAAAGGTATCGTTATCCTTGCCTTTTTACTTTGTGTCAGCTTTCTTCCGTTGTTTGCGAAGCCGGCTATCGCATACGCGAATACGCCGGAACCGAAGCTGAATGTAACCTCTAAGGACATTGTAAAGGGCAAGAGTTATACCCTTAAGGTTTATAATTTGACAGAAACGCAAACCGTTACCTTTTCGTCCGACGACGCAAAGATTGCTTCCGTGGATGAGAACGGAGTCGTAACCGCGCTTTCCGTCGGTACAACGGTGGTTACCGCTACCGTGAAAGACTCCGCTTCTGCCCCTGTGAAATTACAGTGTAAAATCACCGTGGGACCTCGGGCAATTTATGTCAGACTATCCCGTGAGGAAGTCGACATGGTCGTTGGGCAGCGCGCTCTGATGTACTATTTGGTTTATCCGCTGAATACGGTTGAGCTTCCTAAGTTTTCCAGTTCCGCTCCGGAAGTAGCTTCCGTGAGCGCAGGAGGAATCGTAACCGCAAAAGCCGAAGGCACCGCGTACATATTTGCGCAGATTGACAGCGGTCAATACAGCGCCTGCTGTATCACAGTGACGGCAGAAGGCGATACAGCCGCAGAAGATACATTTGAACCGGACATCGACTTTGCGGATTTTCTGATTAAATTAAACGAAGGCGTTTTAAACGATGCCGAAACAGCACAGTAAATCTTTCACACAAACGGAAAGCGGCCGCGCATTACGCGTAGCCGCTTTTCTTTCGCTCAAAAGCAGGGGGAAACTCCCCGTCTGCATAAGTTTTATTTTATGACATCGCTCATCTGATACATTCCCGCCGGTTTTCCCGCCAGAAACTTTGCCGCCTGCAACGCTCCGTTTCCGAAAATCGCCTTGGAGTATGCGGTGTGCTTAATCTCAATTACCTCGTCCGTACCGGCGAAAATCACTTCATGCTCGCCGACAATCGTACCGCCCCGTACCGCAGAAATACCGATTTCCTTTTTTCCCCGCGGCTTTCGCTCCTGCGAACGGTCGTATTTGTATTCGTATTCCTTCTGTAACACTTCGTTCATGGCATCCGCAATGGCTAACGCCGTTCCCGACGGGGCGTCCACCTTACGGTTATGGTGCCTCTCGACAATCTCAATGTCAAAGTTCGCGTCCGCAAATACCTTGGCTGCCGCTGCCACAAGCTTTAAGATGGTATTGATTCCCAAGGACATATTGGCGGAACGCAGAATCGCAACACGCTTTGACGCCTCGTTTACCTGTGCAAACTGCTCCTCGGACAAACCGGTGGTACAGAACACAATCGGCATTTTTCTGTCGATTGCCATAGCAAGGCGTTCCGTTAATTTCTGCGGAGAACTGAAGTCAATCATCACATCTGCTTCCACCGTACATTCCGCCGGCGTTGCAAATACCGGATAGTCGTAGTGCTGCTCCGTATTAAAATCAATCCCCGCAACAATCTTTACCTGCGTATCTTCTGCTGCCAAATCGGAAATTACGTGCCCCATCTTTCCGTTGCAGCCGCACATAATAATGCGTATCATCTCATTCCTCCTATTCGTATTCCGCTGTCGGAAACCATGCCCTCCAAAGCACGATGCCGCAGCAGCTTACTTAATAATTCCTAACTTCCGCATTTCCGCAGCCAGCTTCTCTTTGTGTGCGTCCTCCATCTCGGTAAGCGGCAGACGAAGCGGACCGACTTCCATTCCCATCAGGTTCAGCGCCGCCTTTACCGGAATCGGGTTGACTTCGCAGAACAAATCGTTCACTAACGGCAGATACTTTAGCTGAAGCTCCAGGCTTCCCGCAAGGTCGCCCGCAAAGAACTTCGCGCAGATATCATGGGTTTCCTTCGGCGCAACATTCGAAAGTACGGAAATAACACCCTTACCGCCTGCCGACAGCACCGGAACAATCTGGTCGTCGTTGCCGGAGTACAGGTCGATATCTCCCTGACACAGACACATGGTCTGCATGGTGTGGCTGATGTTTCCGGTAGCGTCCTTCACGCCGACAATATTATCTACGTCCTTTACTAACGCCGCTATTGTTTCCGGCAGAAGCGTACAGCCGGTACGGCTCGGTACATTATACAGAATTGCCGGGATGTTGACTGCCTTTGCCGTGTTGGTAAAGTGTGCCATCAATCCCTTCTGGGTTGCCTTGTTATAGTAAGGAGTAACGAGAAGAAGCCCGTCTGCTCCCGCTTTCTCTGCTTCGGTTGATAAATAAATCGAAGTTTCCGTACAGTTCGAACCGGTTCCCGCTACTACCGGAATCCGTCCCGCTACCTTTGCAACCGTATAACGGATGCACTCCAAATGCTCCTCGTGGCTTAACGTGGAAGCCTCTCCCGTCGTTCCGCAGATTACGATTGCATCTGTTCCGCCCGCAATCTGGAACTCCAAAAGCTCTCCCAATTTGTCATAATTCACTTCTCCGTTCGCTTTCATCGGCGTTACAATCGCAACACCGGCACCGGTAAATAAAGACATACTATGCACCTCCAAAATTAAAATCCATGTACTTTCGTGCAAGGCAAAGCTCGTATAAAATTTTGTCCCGGAAAGCAAGCTTTCCCGACAAAATTTTATACTCGCTTTGCCTGCACGAAAAATAAAACCGTCGGATGACGGTTTTCGAAGAATCATGCCTGCCAAGGCAGTTCCCGCTGCGGAAAGTACCTGCGCGGTAACCCTTTTCTTCGATAGCCCTCCATCAAATGAATGATGACAGTTTCAGGGCTGTTAACCCTGAACCCAGCATGCGGTTCCCAGGCAACCGCAAACTTCGGCATCTCATCCTTTCCTCCGCGTTCTTCTATGTCCTGACATATCCCGCAGTATACTGATAATCAATGCGCCTCTACCATAAATTCAATTTATCTATTGATAGGATATACCAGAAGCCTTGTCTTGTCAACTGTTTTTTAAGTAATATTCCGTTCTCTTTTCACGGCATTACAGTACCAGCCGCAACAGCTTCTTCGTATACTCCTCCTTCGGCTGCAAAAACAGTGCTTCCGTTTCCCCGCATTCTATCATGCGCCCCTCTTTCATTACCATAACCCGGTCGCAGATTTTGCGAACCACCGCCATGTCATGGGAAACAAACACATAGGTAAGTCCATGCTCCTTCTGAAGCCGCAAAAGCAGGGACAAAATCTGTGCCTGCACCGTAACGTCAAGTGCCGACACCGGCTCGTCCAACAGTACAAGCTCGGGCTTTCCGATCAGAGCCGCCGCAATCGCTACACGCTGCCGCTGCCCGCCGGAAAGTTCCGCTATATGCCGGGACGCGGTTTCTTTTGGCAGTTCTGTTTCCTTTAACATCTCAAGCACGCGCGCACGGCGTTCCTCTTTGCTTAATCCTGTATTTAAGCGGAGCGGTTCTTCCAAAATCCACCCGACGCGTTTTGCCGGATTCAGGCTTGTATACGGGTCCTGAAAGACCATCTGCACGCCGACTGCCGTTTTCCGCCGCCGAATCTCGCCCTCGTAATTTTCCAGCAGACCGGAAACCGCCTTTAAAAGCGTTGACTTTCCGCAGCCGCTTTCACCCACGATGCCGAAAATTTCGCCGGGCGCCACCGAAAAGGAAACATCCGAAACCGCCTGTTTTACCTCCGGCTTGCCAAACACCCCCGCTGACCTTCGATATGCTGCCGACACATGACGAAGCGTAAGCACCGGCTCGGCATCGGCAGAATTTTCAGTACCTCCGTCCGTGCCTTCACCGCCTTCTGCCGGGCCTTCGCACTTTGCCCTTTCTGTTTCGCTGTTTTTCTGTACACCTTCCGCACCCTGCGGCCGTGGCTTCTCCTTCGGACCTCTTACCGCCGCCTTCATGAGATTCTTCGTGTATTCCTCCCGGGGTGCTTCAAAAATCTGCGCCACACTGCCGCTTTCCACAACCCTGCCGTCTTTCATAATCATAACGCGGTCACAAAGCTCCCGCAGCACACCGAGGTCATGGGAAATGAAAATGACCGCCGTATGGTTTTCCCTGGCAAGACGCCGGATTAACGCCACAATCTCCCGTTCCGTTACCGCGTCCAGTGCCGTAGTAGGCTCGTCCGCAATCAGCAGCCGCGGCCGGTTTATCATTGCCATCGCAATCATGACACGCTGGCGCATTCCGCCCGAAAGATGATGCGGATACTCCTTAAGGAGCTGTTCCGCATTTTTTAATTCTGCGTCGGAAAGTGCGGAAAGCACCGCCGCCTCCCGCTCGGCCGCCGTCAGCTTCCTATGCAGAAGAAGCGGTTCTTCCATCTGCTTTTTTATCGTCAATACAGGATTTAAGGAAGTAAGCGGCTCCTGAAAAATCATTGCCGCTTCCTTTCCCGATAACTCCTGCCGCAATTTTTCTTCTTTTCTTTTTTCTCCCAACAGATTTTTTCCGTCAAAAAAAATCCCCTTACAGCTTCGTCCGGCGCTCTCCGGCAAAAGTCCCATAACGGCAAGGGCCGTCATACTCTTTCCCGAACCGGACTCTCCGGCAATTCCGAGGATTTCCCCTTCCGCCAGGGAAAAGGACACCTTGTCCACCACAGTTTTTTCCGTATTTCGGGCGTCGCAAAACGCTACACTCAATTCTTCGACACGCAAAAGCTCCCGCACGTTAATCTCCGCCGCTGTCTTTGGTTCAGCCATGCTTTTCCCCTCCCTCCAGACTAAGTAACCCTACCCCAAGTACGCTCAGTAAAATCATCATTCCCGGCGCAATCGCATTCCAGGGCGCACGGAATAAATACGGCTGCGCCTCCGAAAGCATCCGCCCGAGGCTCGCGTCCGGCGGCTGTACGCCGAGACTTAAATAACTCATCGCCGCCTCCGAAAGCACCGCATTATTAAAGCCGATGGCAAGCGCGGAAAACAGGCTTCCTTTCAGGTTCGGCAGAATATGCACAAACATAATCCGCAGATGCCCGGCGCCCATCAGTCTTGCATTTTTTACATAATCCAACTCTTTTTGTACCAGAAACCCGCTCCGCACAACTCTTGCAAAGCTCGGAATAAACAAAATGCCGAGCGCCGCAATCAGCTGCACCGTTCCGCTGCCGAACGCCCCGACAAACACTAACGCCAGCAAAATACTCGGAATCGCAGCAACCGCGTCGTTTACCCGCATCAAAATCAAATCGGCTTTCCCGCCGAAGTACCCCGTAAACGCACCCAGCAGACAACCGCCCAAAGCGCCGATGGAAACCACGGAAAGTCCTACCAAAAAGGTCGTTCCCGCCCCCTTCATCACACGGCTTAATACATCCCTTCCGAAATTGTCCGTACCGAAGGGGTGGGCAAGGGACGGCGCCGCATTTTTCAGATCTGCGTTCATTGCATTCGGAGCATAGGGCGTATAAAAACAGCCGATTACCGAAAACAGCACTGCACCGCAAAACAGTATCAGCCCGAGGATTAAATTGATATTCAGTTTTCCGTTTTTCTTTAACCAGCCAAACCGCATCCTGCGCTCCTTTCTCCTTCTGTTACAGTTCCCTGATGCGCGGGTCCAAACGGCGACATAACAAATCCGCCGCATAGTTCAACAGCACTACCACCGCGGTTGTATACAACACAATCGCCCGCACTACCGGATAATCCCTTGCAGAAATCGATACCGCCAGAAGCCTGCCGACTCCCGAGAGGTTAAATACCTGTTCAATGACAATACTTCCGGCAAGAATTTCCGCCATTACCATCGTAAGAAATGTGACAACCGGAACGAGCGCGTTTTTCAGCACATGCCGCCAAAGCACGCGCCGTCTGCCGCAGCCCTTGCTTTTTGCGGTACGCACATAATCCGACTGCATCTGTTCCTTTAAAGAACTCTGCAAAAAACGCACCGTCATTCCGATTTTCGGCACCGCCACCGCAAGCGCCGGAAAAATCATAAACGAAAGAAAACCGAGAAAATCCTCCCCCGCCGGTACATACGCCCCCGGCGTAAACCACCGGAGCACAACACCGAACAGTAAGGTAATCAGCATTCCGAGAAAAAACGGCGGCACCGCCATCATCGTCTGCGTGAAAAACGCTGTCAGTCCTTCCGCCAGTCTGCTCCTTGCCCGTATCGCCAGAACCCCAAGGGGTATGGAGATTCCGAGTATCAATGCAAACGAAAGCAGGGCAAGGCCCATCGTCACGCCGAAGCGCTCCCCCAGAAGGCGTACCACCGGTACACCGTACTGGGTGGATTCTCCGAAATCCCCGCGTAACGCCCCAAGCAAAAACTTCCCGTACCGGACCGGAAGCGGACGGTCTAAGCCCATCTGCGCCCGCAACGCCGCTACTTCCTCCTCCGTCGCGTCCATTCCGAGTTTTGAAAGCGCCGCATCGGACGGAATTACTTCAAACGCAAGGAAGGTCAGGAATGCGGCCACCAGTAACGTCAGCACAAGGGCAGCCGTTTTTCTTAACCAGTACCTCATTTCTAACCCTCCTTTCTTTCATCAGCGATTCGGGCGTCAAAACTCTTCCCGGCCGGAGCACGCACCAAACGCCTACTCCTCTGCCGGCTGTAATGCCGCCATATCCAGCACATACACCGGATAGAATAAGAAATTTGTAAACCGCTTATTAACCGCAACCAACTTTGCCGCATCCTGTAAGTAAACGCTTGCGGCGTCCTTCGTAAGCAAAGTCTGAAGTTCTTTGTAGTACGCTACCTTTTCGTTTTCCACGGTGCTTGCCAGAGCCTTTTGGAACAGCTCGTCAAACTGCGCGTTCCGATAATTTATAAAATTATTGGAAGCCGTCGAAGAATAGCGTTTCAGCACGTCGCTCGGCGCCAGCGCCGCGTCCAGTCCGACGATGGTTGCCTCGTAATCTCTGGAACGGTAAACCTCCGTCAGCCACGCCGACCACTCAATCAGCTGTATCTGCGCCTTAACGCCAATCTTTGCATACTGTTCCGCCAGTACCTGTGCCGTTGCCACATGGAAATCGTAATTGGACGGCACTTTCAGGACAAACTGCAACGGATTGCTCTCGTCGTAGCCTGCCTCAGCTAAAAGCCGCTTTGCGGTTTCCGGCTGATACGTATAATAGTTTTCCAACGATTCCTCATAATAAACACCGAAATTCGGGAACATATTGCTGCCGATGATATGACCGCGTCCGCCCGATACAATGTTCAGGAGTTCTTCCTTGTCAACACCGTAGCAAAGGGCCTGACGCACCCGGATATCCTCAAACGGCGCAAAGTCATTGTTTAAAAACATCGCCTGCACTAAATTGCTTGCGCCTACCTCCAGGTTATAGTCCTCCGGCAGCTGGGACGCCTGTTCCTCGGTCAGATACGGAAAAATGTCGATTCCGCCCGCCAACAGCTCCATAAATACGGCATCCGTGCTCGCGCAGATTTTAAAGGTCACCTTATCAAGGTACGGCTTCTCCCCGTAATAGTCGTCAAACCGCTCTATGACAAAGCTGGTAAGCGGCGCATAGGACACAAACCGGAACGGTCCCGTTCCGACCGGCGCGCTCTCCTGTTCGGTATACGCCTCCGGAATAATTGCACACGTCAAGAAACCAATCAGCTCCGTATTCGGCTCCGACAGCCGGAGAATCACTTTTTCTTCTCCTTCTTTTTCCACGGAAGAAATAACAGAAAGCGCCGATTCCACCACTACCTCAGGATCTGAGTCAGTGAGCAGACCGGCGCACCGTTTCATCGAATAAACCACATCATCCGCAGTAACCGTAGTCCCGTTGTGAAACTTTACATTTTCACGCAGGACAAACGTATACGTCATCCCGTCCGGGGCAATCGTATAGTCCTTTGCTACCGCAGGAACCAAAGTTCCGTCCGCAGAAGGCTTTACCAAACCTTCAAAGACGTTAAACAAGACTTCATCGGTTCCTGCCGCCACTGCTTTGTGAGGGTCAAGACTATCCAAATCCTGTGTTATTCCTACAACCGCGGAAACTTCATCGTCCGAACCTTTCTTTCCCGAACTGCCGCCATTGCAGGCACAAAGTGCGGTGAGGGAAATGAGTAGAGCAAGAGATACTGCCTTTTTCTTCATCTTACTACCTCCGTTCGCGGACTCTTACTTCCGCAATATTTAATTTTTACGTTCCTATCATACAACGACCCGTTAAAAATTGCAAGAACAAAAAATGTGAGTTTTTTATGAATCTTCCGCAAACCCTCTTTATTCTTGTCCCAAAATAGTGTAAAATAAAGAACAGAATAAAAAAAGGAGGGTATATCGCGGAAGGCATTTTGCTTATGTTTCTCTGCGATATGAGGACAATGGAACAAAATACCGAGAAAAAAATGACAAAGTATGACCGTAAGGTTTTGGCAAGGCAGGAAGCCGCAAAGCGCGAAAAACGCAACCGCACCATTACAATCATCGCAGCCGCCGCTGTGCTTGTGGTCGCTATTGCGCTGATTGTGCTGGTTCCGGTAATGAAACGCAAAAAAGCGTTGAGCGAGTACGTTAAGGTAAACGACATTTCCGTTTCCCAGCTGGAGTTCAATTATTACAAGACCAGCGTACTCAACAGCTATTCGCAGTTTTTACCGTACTTCGGGGTAGATACCTCCCAGTCCCTTGCTTCGCAGGTTTATGATCAGGAAAAGGGGCTGAGCTGGGATGATTTCTTTGACCAGCAGGCCGCCATTTCTCTGCGTGAGAACAAGGCAATGCTGAACGATATCGCAAAGAGAGGACTTACCTTTGATATCACGGAAGATTACAATACCTATCTGTCGGATATGGAAACCGCTGCCGCAAGTGCGGGGATGTCGCTGAACAAATACCTGATTTCCACCTTCGGCAATTCCGCGACGGAAAAAAATCTTGAGCCGATTGTAAAGGAGGACCTTCTCGCTTCCGCTTATTATAAATATCTGACGGAAGACCTGGCGGCTACGGATGAAGACGCACAGACAGAGTACGAGGAAAACAAGGATGATTATGATTCCGTGGATTACCGCGTCTTAGAGTTTGAGGCAGACGTAACGGACGAGTCTACGGAAGACGAAATTGCCGCCGCTATGGAAGCTGTGACAACAAAGGCGCAGGAAATGTTAGACAGGCTCGCGGCAGGCGAAGACTTTGAAACCCTGTGTGCGGAATATGCGCCGGAGGATAAGCGCGCGGACTACGAGGATTCCGAAACGGACAAGTCCTTAGTATCCGGAGCTACCACCACTTCTTCCTTCGCTTCTTATACCGACTGGCTGTTTGAGGCAGAACGGACCGAAGGCGAAACAACGCTCTTTACCGAAGAGGATGACAATACCTGCTATGTACTGTTATTCGAAAAGCGCTACTTAGAGGATACGGCAATGGACAACATCAAGCAGACGTTAACCTACAATGCGGTAACAAAATATATCAATACGCTTTCCGACGGTTATGTCATTACCGACCCGCACGGGAACTTAGCGTTTATGAAAGTAGAAGGCTAAGGCTTCTCAAAATGAACACACAGAGAAACAGGCTTGTTGACTGATACGATTTTCAAGTGTAAGAAAGGGGCCGCGCACGAATTGCGCGGTCCCTTTCTTTTCTGCTTTGCAATGCCTTACTGTTCTTTTATCGGAAACGCTATTTCCGCCTTAAACAAATCACCGTCAATCTCCACGGCAAAGGTGCCGCCCTGCGCTTCCGTCAGATTCTTTGCAATCGCAAGGCCGAGTCCCGAGCCTTCGGTATTTCGGGAAGCGTCCCCCCTTACGAAGCGCTCCACAATCTCCTCCGCGCTTACCGTCAATTCCTCGGCGGAAATATTTTTTAATACCACCCGCACCATTCCGTCCTTTTCCGCGGCTTCCGCATAAACGCGGCTTCCCGGCAGGGCATACTTGCAAATGTTGGTAAACAGATTTTCTAAAATACGGGAAGTTTTCTGCCCGTCCAGCTGTACCGGCAGACGTTCCTCCGGCATCGTCTGTCGCAGATTAAGCCCTGCTTTTGCAAACCGGTCTTCATATTCCACCGCCACCTGCTTTACAAGCTGTACCAAATCGACCTCCATGAGATTTAAGGTCAGATTGTTGCTGGCGGCACGGCTCACTTCAAACAAATCCTCAATCAGCACCTTTAATCGCTTTGACTTTTTCTCTAATGTTGCAATATAGGAACTCCGTTCCTCCTCGGTAATGTCTTCCTTTTTCAGCAGCTCTACATAGGTCATAATGGCCGTCAGCGGCGTTTTCAAATCATGGGAAACATTCGTAATCAGTTCCGTTTTCATACGCTCGCTTTTCACTTCTTTTTCGACTGCCTTCCGGAAGCCCTCCTTTACCCTGCCTAACTCCTCGCCGAGGGACGCAAACATTCCGAACTCTCCCTCCACCGGTCCGTCCACTTCTCCTTCGGCAATCCGGCCCGCTTCCCGCAGTACCTCCGCATATCCTGCCGCCGCCTTATCGTAATGGCTCTTTAAATAGCAGAACAGCACGACGGAATAAATCACCAGCGCCACAATTCCGAAGAACCAGCAGGACACGCACACCAGAAGGATAAAGAAATTCACCAGAACCGCTTTGAGCAAAAGCTTACTGGACTTTTCGCTAAAATCCACAGAGTCAAGTGACGCTATAAAGCGCCTCCATTTCTCTTTACACCACTTACAGAACAGATAAATAACGCTGTACTGTCTGATGTATTCCTTAATGCCCAAAGTAAAAACCGGACGCAGATACCAAAAGCAGGCAAAGCAGACAAGCTCTACCGTAAGCGCCGTTGCAAATGCACTGAGCCGTATTCCGACATCCTCCATCCTTCCTTCACAGAAACGGAACGAACAAATCATGGAAGAAAAGTTATGGTACATTGACTCCGCAAAGCACAGCCCGACAACCGCCGCCTCCGCGAAATAGCGTTTTCCTTTCCGTTCGGCGCATTCCGCCTCTCCCCAGATTTTTTTACTCCGCAGCACAAGCACCAGAAGCAGCATACACACCGGCAGGGAAAAGAACAGTAAATCGCCCCCGTTTTCCCTCACCGAAAACCAACTGTCCGAATCGTCGTAGAACGTAATCAGTTCGCTTTCCTCTCCGTAGTATGGAACGGCAAGCACCGCCTCAAAGGACTGCATTTTACGGAAGGTTACGCTGCCGTATCCCTCTTCCCCGTAGTCTCCCATATAGGCCCAGATATAGGCCCAGAGCTGTTCCTCCGGGGAATTCGAACGATGCTCCTCAAAAAAAGCGCGGAGCACTCTTGCGTATGCATTCTGATAAACGCTGTAAGGAAGCTGTACCGAAAAATTACCGCTGCCGTCAACGGACAGCACGACGCAATACCGGTACTCCTCCCGCACCTGCGGCAGAATCTCCTCCGCTTCTTTGGAACAAAGCTTTTGCAGTTCTACGGGCGCCGCCAGCTTTTCCTTCACGCCGTCCGTATAATAATAATCCGCCCGATTTCCGCTACTATCCTTCCATGAGCTTATCAGTTCCGAGAGATAGGCCTTTGCTATCCCGGTTTCTTCGTTTTCCCTCTCTTCAAGAAATACGCTTCCTATTTCCTCCGGCGCCGTCCCCTCCTGCTGCATACACTCGGCATACAGCACACAAAACTGACGGTACAGCTGCTGTACCACGGCTGTATTTAAAACGCCTTCGGTTACCCTGTCTTCCTCCTGCGCCGCCGAAAGCATCCCCCGCTCTGTCCTCTGCCATATTTTTTCGGCTGCTGCGGTTGCCGATACCGCCAAAAGAAGAATTACCACCGCCGAAATTACCACACGGATTTTATTTTTGCTTTTCGAGTTTATAGCCAACACCCCACACCACCTTTACATATTTTGGTTCTTTCGGGTTGATTTCGATTTTCTCCCGAATATTTCTTACATGTACCATAATCGTATCCGTATTAACCGCCCTTTCGTTCCACACCTTCTCATAAATCTCCTCCGCGGAAAAAACACGCCCCGGATTTTTTATGAGCAGTGCCAAAATTTTAAATTCCATCGGTGTCAATTTTACCGGAACTCCGTCCACCGTCACTTCCACGGTATCTTCGTCCAATTCCAGCCCCCCAACCGCATACTTCCTGCTTTTTCCCGCTCCGGCTTCTTTCATTCCGAATTTCAGATAACGCCGCAGCTGGGAATTCACCCGTGCCATCAGTTCCAAAGGTGTAAACGGCTTCGTCACATAATCGTCCGCACCGATATTCAAACCGATTACCTTGTCGGTTTCCTCCGATTTTGCGGACAGCATAATGACAGGAAAATCATACTTTTCCCGCAGACGCATCGTCATCGTGATACCATCCATCCGCGGCATCATAATATCCACAATGGCAAGATGTATCTCGGCGGTTTCCATCAACTCCAGCCCCCGGATACCGTCCTCCGCCTTATAGACATTATAATTCTGGCTTTTTAAAAAAATCTCGATTCCGTCCCGGATTTCCTTGTCATCCTCAACAACCAAAATGTTATACATGTTCCTTCCTCCGTTTTACACCGTTCCCGACATTTTCTCTTTTCTCAAGTATAGCATATCCTCCTCCTTTGCAAAACCTTTTCCTGCTTTTTTCCGGCGGATTGCTCTGCCGTAGCCGTCCTCCGCCAGCGCCGCCACCTCGCTTTCCCGATAAGCCGCCGCGGTTTTTCTCGCTCCGGCGCAAAGCCTTTCATAACGCGCGCCGTCCGCAAGGATGTCCTTCACCGCCTTTGCCCACACCTCCTCCCGTTCTTCGGTCTGCGCGCCGTTTTCCCCGTTTATAATATCGCATACGCCGCTTGCGCTTACCGCAACCACCGGCGTTCCCGCCGCCATTGCCTCTAACAACACAATCCCCTGAGTTTCCGATTTGGAGGTAAACAAAAACAGATCCGCTGCCGACAGATAGTTTTTTATCTCCTCATTCGGCACATTTCCAAGAAACACCGCCGTATTTCCAAGCCCCAGCTGCACTGCCTCCGCTTCCAGTTTCTCTCTCTCCGGTCCTTCCCCGATAAAAATATGACGAAAGCTTTTTCCTTCCTTTTGCAGTTCTTCTCTGACCAGAGAAAGTCCCCGCAGTAAAAACGAAAGGTTTTTCTCCTTTGCAAGTCTGGCAACCGTACAAAACAGATAATCCGCTTCCCGGCGATAGGCTTTGCGTAGCGCCGCAGCCGTTTTCTCCTTCGCATGGTAATCTCCCTCCGGCAGACCGGTAGGCACTATGCTGACCGGCGTTTTGATTCCCTCACGTTCCAAATGATGCAGAATGCCCGGCGTCGGCGCAAACAAAAAGTCACAGTTTCCGCAGAAATGCCGCAAATAAGCCCGGAGCAAAGCGGCTGCCTCCCGGACTCCCACCGGGCACAGATAATGGAGATACTCCTCGTATCTTGTGTGATAAGTAAACACCACCGGGATACCTAACCTCCGTCTGAGCGAAAGGGCAACATTTCCCACAAGTGCCGGATGATGCACATGGATGACATCAATCTGAAGCTCCTTTATCTTTTTTTCAAAAAGTCCGGTCAGTACATTCGGAACCGGCGCGCCGCCGACCTTCCACCGGAACGAAGGATAGCGTAACACAAATTCTTCTTCCTCCTGTTTCGCATAGCTCGGCGCGAAGATATACACCTGATGCCCTCGTTCCCGCAGTGCCGCCGCCAGATGCTCCACCGATATCGGAACGCCGCCTACAAAGGGCTTGTAATTATTCGTCAACATTGCAATTCTCATAGGACACCTCCGAGCATCGTTACTATGCTTTCACCAAAGAAATAACCGGCTCCCACAAAGACCAGATTCCAAAGCGCAACGCCGCATACGGAGCTGACTACATACTTACCGAAATTCATTTTTATTACGCCCGCCGGTATGGAAATCAGGGTTCTTACCATCGGGAGAAGCTTGCTGACAAATACGCCGATGCTTCCCTTTTCCCGAAGATAGCCCATCTTTTCCTCAATCTTTTCTTTCTGCTTCGGGAACCGCCGGTAGTATTTTCCCAAAAACAGCTCGCCGCCCGCTCTCCCCAACCAATAAAGCGCAACACTTCCGGTCAGTCCTGCCGCAATCGTGACTGCCATTGTTCCCAAAAAGCTAAGCTTCCCCTGGGACGCGAAAAAGCCCGCTAACGGCATAATAATTCCCGCCGGAAAGCCGGGAAGATTTAAATACTCCAGCAGAACAATGATAAAAACCGCAATCGTACCATAGTCCGCAAAATATTGCAGAATCGCTTCCGCCTCCATACTGCTCCTCCTCTTTCGTTTTCTCTCTTTACAATTAGATTCTAACAGACAATTCCTAACATTCTGCGCAGGAAAAACGAAAGAATTTCGAAAGTTCACCTGAACAACTACTTTAGCGTTTTCTCGCAACAAGAACTTTCCTATATCGGTTTCGGGTGTCAAAAGGCGGCTTCCGATTACGGAACTTTGCACAGGAGAAAGAGTCCTTGAACGTTGTGCAGGATATTAGACTTTCTTATTGCTCCGTTTGGCATCAGCAATGCCCGGACAGGACGTCCGGGCAAGACCGACACGCGCCACGGAGGGCGCGTAGAGGTCGGTTGCGTGGTTGTTTATTAATTTTGACGGAGCAATTAGAAAGACTTATATCCGAAACCAGAGAGAGGACTCTTTCTCCTGTGCAAAGTTCCGTAATCGAACACGGCATTTCCTATAAAGTCAAAAAGGCTGCCACACTTAAAGCATAGTGTGACAGCCTCAAAGACCTGATTTTTATACTATCGGCGGACGGCTTTGTACCCCCCGCGAAAGCCGCTATAACTCCTCCACATACCGTACCCGTTCGATTCCGCTTAGCATCTGGAGGATTTCCGCATGGGGTTTCTTTTTCGGAAGCCGCAGATTGCAAAGAACACCCACGCCGGTATCGCTCACCCCGTTGGTTCGCGTCAGTTCCAAATCGCTGATACGGAACCCCTGCTCCTTCGTGAATCTGATAAATTTCCCGACGTCCGACATCTGCTCAAACTCAATGTAAAGGTTAATCACCTTTGTCGAGGCCATTACCCAGTCATCCAGACGATGCAGCATTGCCATGACAATAAAAATCAGCAGGCAGCCGATTAGTGCGCCGGAATAAAACCCGATCCCGAGGGAAAGTCCCACGCAGGCAGACGCCCACAAGCCCGCCGCCGTCGTAAGCCCTTTGACACGGTTTCGCCCCGTTACAATAATCGTACCGGCGCCCAGGAAACCGATTCCGGAAATCACCTGCGCGCCCATACGCGCAGGGTCGGTACCGCCGTAAAGCTCCGCAATATACTGGTTCGTAATCATCACCAGCGTGGAGCCCATACATACCAGCATATAGGTACGAAACCCTGCCGGGCGCTTTTTCCGTCCGCGTTCCACGCCCAGAATACCGCCACACAGCAAAGACAACAAAAGCCGCACGGTTACGGAAACAAGATTAATTTCCTTTAAAACTTCCGGGATATATTCTTCCAAGATGCTTCCCCTCCTTATTCAAAATACCAGCCTTCCGCATGCGCCGCGCCGAGTCCGCGCACCTTTATTTCATAGGAATAGGTTTCCGGGAAATTCTTCAGCTGATTATCTACCGCCCAATGCAGGAAATTCGACCATGTCACCAGCCGATAGCCGCCCCGTTCCTTTCCAGCCTCTGCCGCTGCCACCTGCTCCGCAGTCAGACTTCCTACACTAAGATACCCTTCCGTAGTTAAAAGCAGGAGCTGCTCCTCTCCGGAAACTCTCGTAAATTCCAGCTTATCCAGATACGGAAGTTGTTTTCCTTCTGCGTCAACTTTCCAGTAATACGGATTGCGGACAAATTCATAGTAGTCCCCGTTCACATCGTTTGCCCCCGCCTCTGTGGAAAGGCAGAACGGGTTTAAGGTCGGCACTCCAGGAGTATTCCATGCGTTCCGTACGGCTGCCCGAAGCATTGCGGCAGTATCCGCATACCCCATACTCTTTGCCTTTGCCAGAGCCGCGTCCTCACCCATATATTCCGGAAGCAGATTGACATGATAATGCTCCGGCGCAAAACAAATACCGCCCTGCTCCAGTAATTCTTCCAGAAACCTCGGCTTCGGCGCGGAAAATTTCACCCGGAAACTATAATCATCCAGTTTTGTAAAAACTGCCGGAGCCGCCTTGCCGTCCGTCCCGTATGCCAAAAAGCACTCCCAAAGACTTTCGCCGAAGGTCTGCGGTACGCACAGATGCTCATAAAAGAAAATACAGTCATCCGAAGTAAACGGTACTCCGTCGGACCAGCGCATCCCTTCCCGCAGATAAATCGTATACGCGGTAAAATCCGCCGTCACCTCATATCCCTTTGCGACATTCGGTGCGATTGTTCCGTCCGCAGCATAGCGAAACAGTCCTTCCGATACCAGTTCCCCCGTCATCGTATCGGCATTGATTGCGGCAAGCTGTGCACTCTCTCCGTAAACGCCGATTGTGTCAAGCGGCTCTGTCATTACACTGTCCGCTGCCGGGATACGCTTCTCCACCGGCGGAAGCTTTCCCGCAGCTGTGAGTGTTTGAAGCGTCCCCGCTTCCTGATAGCCCGCGCCTGTATAAGACGCTCCGCCGCTTTCTCCCTTCCCGCCTGCTCCGGTCGGCTGCGGGGTCTCGCTCACACCGGCAGACGGCGTCACTCCGTTTTCTTCTCCCGTTTTCTTACAGCCTGCCGCTAAAAGTAGCACTGCAATGACAAGCAATCCCTTCGTCATACTGTTTCGTCCCATTTCACTCCTCCTGCAAAAAGAAGTGTCCCAAAAGCCGTTATCCTGCCTGATACAAGCAATAAGAAGCTTTTGGGACACCTTTGATTCAAGTTCTCAAATTCAGCTTAGTAACGGAATGCCCGTAATGCCTCCTGAAGCTTTCTTGCCTCGTCGTTCAGTACGGTCGAAGCATCCGACAAATCCTCTACCGCCTTCAGCTGGAGGTCAACCATGTTCTGTACTTCCTCCGAAGCCGCCGAAGTCTGTTCGGACACTGCGGAGATACTGCTGATTGCGTCCACCGTTACGTTCTGAGCCTGACCGATACGGTCTACACCCTCGGAAATATGCTCCAAATGCTCCGTCATTTTTTCAACATTCTCGCCGATGTTCTTAAACAGACCGATTGCATTCCGCAGTGCCGCGCTCTGGGAAGCAACAATATCCTCCGCCTGTGCCACCGTCTGTACGGTGCCTTCGGTCTGTGCCTTAATACCGTTTACAATACCGGCAATCTCATTGGAAGCCTCTACCGACTGTTCCGCCAGTCTGCGGATTTCATCCGCTACTACCGCGAAACCGCGCCCTGCTTCTCCGGCACGCGCCGCTTCAATGGAAGCATTTAAGGAAAGCAGGTTGGTCTGCTCCGCAATGTCGTTGATTACACCGATAATCTTTCCGATAGAGTGGGATTCTGCCGCAAGAGCATCCATATCCACTGTAATTTTCTTTGTGATGGAGGCGGTTTCCTCTCCCTTCTTTTCGAGAACGCCGATTGCTTCCATACCGTTTTCAACGGCTGACTTTGCACTCTGCGCCAGCTCATCGATCACGTCCGCATCCGCTTTTACTTCATTGATACGCGCACCCAGTTCCTCACTCTGCAACAGACAGCGCTCGGAATCCTCAGCCTGCTGCACAATACCGTTTCGAATCTCCGCAATGGAGGTCGTAATGTTCTGCGTCGCGGTTAAAAGCTTGGTCGAGGTATCTTCTACTCCGGCTGCGGAATCTCCTACGTTTCCTGCTGCCGCCGAGGTCTGCTCCACCATACCTTTCATATTAATAACCGTCTTATTGGCACAGGCAACCAACGCACCGAATTCATCCTTACGCTTCGTTCTCATCTTCGCGGTCAAATCGCCTCTTGCCACTCTGTCAAGACCTGCCATGGTTCTCTTCATCGCCTTTGCGTAAGAGGTCGCTACGAGAATACCCAAAAGTACGGAGCAAATAGCGGAACCGATTACAAAACCAACGGTAAGAAGCTGAATGGAACGTGCGCTGGCAATAATCTCATTCTTCGGAATCGCACCGCAGAGCAATGCGCCGCTCTCTCCGATCTGCGTACAAATGACAAGGTACTCTTCCCCGTTTATCTTTTCGTAGCCGCTTGCCATACTTCCGGTGCTGACTGCCGTATTATATTCCGGCTTTCCGAGGAAATACGGAACTTCTAAAATACCGTCCGATGTTGCTTCGACTCCGTCCGGAGAAACCACAGCGAACAGGCTGCCTTCCGCAAGCTGGATGCCGCTTAACGTTTCCGCAATCACACTTGTCTTAATATCCGCGGAAATATAACCGATTTCTTTTCCTAACGCATTCTTTAACTTTGAAGTAACCGCCATAAAGTAGTCGCCCTCGGAAAGTCCGAGCTGACTGTCAACAAAACCGTGACGTGCTGTCCAGTAATACTCTCTGCCGCCGGCACGGTATGCAGCTCCGTCCGAACTCTGTTCAAACGCGGTTGCCACATCCGCCCCCGTAAAAGTACCGTCCGAGGCGTAGGAAGTACCGTAGTAAGAAAGCACCGCAATGTTACCGATCATGGAATCTCCGTCGGCCAGCGTGGAAAGCGCCGCCTGCACCGCTTTCTTTGCCGTAGTTTCATCTCTGGAACCTTCCGTATAGGAACCGCCGTAATACAGCGACACGCTGCTGTTGGAATTCAGCTGGTTCATATTGGACTCTACCGTCTGGAAAATCATTTCAAACTTATCCGCATTCGCACTCAGCGTCGAACTCGCTGCCTCCTCGTAATTCGACTGCAACGCATTGGAGGCGCTGGTCGAACAAACGACACCGAGCACAATGATGAACAACAGCGGTACGCAGAACATCAGAATCAGCTGTGTACGGATGCTTTTCATCTTCTTTTTCCTGCCGGAAGACGCCTTTGGCGCAACTGCTCCTTTCGGGGCCTTTGCCTTCTTCGGCTTCTCTTTCTTTTCTTTTACCGGCTTTTCCGGCTTCTCTTTCTTTTCTTTCACCGGCTTTTCCGGTTTCTCTTTCTTTTCTTTCGCCGGTTTTTCCTTTTTCTCTTTCGGCGGTTTTTCCTTCTTCACCTTTTCTTTTTTATTCTTCTCCTTCTCTGCGCGCTCTTCCTCACGCAAAAACTTCATTAAATCCTGATCTTTCTTCATACACGCAAACCTCCTTGCCTCCTCCGGCATCCGTTCCTGCTTCTCCGTCTTTCCTCAATGTCACGAATCCCTTTGCCGCCAAGCACTATATTATAACTTAATTATATAATATTTTGTCAGAAACTTCAAGCCGCAAATCCAACTATTATAGCATATTACACAAAAAAAATCGGAACGGGGCTAAAAATTTTTTCAAATTTTACTTTTCTTTTTCCCTAAAACGCCGTATAATAGAATCAGTATTACAGAAAGGAGCGTTCCCATGAAAAAAGTATTTAAGTTTTTCGCTGCATTAGCATCAGTTGCAGCAGTTGCCGGCGGCGCATATCTTGTTTATAAAAACTTCTTCGCCAAGGAAGACGAGGATTTTGACTTTGATGACAGTTTTGACGATGAGGAAGACGCTGCTGCTTCCCGTGAATATGTTTCCATTAACATCACAACCGATGAAACAGAAACAGAAGACGAGGAAGAGGAAAGCGAAGCTTCCGCTTCTTCCGACAACGAAGACGCCGAGTAATGTTTTCGCAAACGTAAGCGGGCAGTCGCCCTATCTGCGACTGCCCGCTTTCTGTTATTCCGTCAGCAAATACAGCTCTTTTCCCAACAGAATCCAAAGTATTCCCTGCTCGGTTTCCGTCCGCACTGCGGCATACAGCGGTATCCGGGAAGTAATTACATCGGCTTCCCCGTCCCGCAGAACACGATATTGATAGCTTCCCGCCCCGTCGTCTGAACCTTCGCCGTCCCTTTTTGTTTCATACAGCGCAGAAAGGATTTCCTGCTCCCAGTCGGTTTCTGCCGCCTCCGATGTCAGCCGCCAATACCGGGCTTCCTGCCCCGAAACGGTATAACCGGCTGCCGCAAGAGCCCCGGCAAGCTCCTCCGACACCACAACCGTCGTAGCCTGCCATACACTTTCCGCCTCATCCTCCGTGCTTGTGGTCACAACTGTTTCCGAAAGTGTTGCACCTTCCGTATACACAGAAAACATACTCTGCCTGCCGTCAATCCCGCTTCCGTTGCTATATTGCTGTACGGAGTTGTTCTCCGTATCCGCCGCATCCCCACTGCCGAAGGCATCCGCATTTTGTATTGACACTCCGAGGTTTCTGCTTTCCATCTCGCTTTGCGGAGCCGATTCCATGGCACCGTTCTTTGTTCCGAAAACTCCCCGACGTAAAATTCCGCCTCCCAGTACAATGACCAGCAAAGCGGCAGCCGCCGCGCACGCATAGCGCACCATAGTAAAATACGTTCTGTGCGGCTTTTCAGAAGGCGCTTCCCCTGCTCTTTGCAGCGTCTTTTGAATGAGCTCTTCGCTCACGCAAAGCCGCTCCTCCGACATTGCCTTCTCCAGAAGGGCATACAATTCCTCATCCTGCTCTGTCCTCTGTTCCGAATCTGTCTTATCCATCGTATGCGCCTCCTTTCTGTTCCTCTTCCAATATTGCCCGGAAACGTTCTCTTGCCCTTGACAGCCGGCTTTTTACCGTTCCTTCGCTTAATCCAAGTAGCTTTGCCGTTTCCGCCACCGAGCGTTCCTCAAAATACAGGCACACCAATACCTCCCGGTACTTCTCCGGAAGCTTTAACAATGCTTCCCGTACCCGTTTTCTGTCCTGCCTTTGCTCGATTTCTTCTATCATATCCGCTGCGGGAAGCCTTGCCTCCTCTTCCTCGCTTAACATCGTAACGCGCTGCCGGTATGCGCTTTTCAGATAATCCTTACAGGCATTTACCGTAATCCGCAACAGCCACGTCTTTACCGTGCTCTCTCCGCGAAAGCTTTCTGCTTTCGCATTCGCCTTGATAAACACTTCCTGGAAAATATCCTCTGCCGTATCATAATCCTTCACATAGCAGTACGCCATGCGAAGCACATCGTTTCCGTAAGTACGCATCAGTGCTTCCAAATCATAGATTGTTCCGTTTTCCGCGATATGGCATTGCTTTCTATCCGGTTCTGTCTTCTTTGCCATTGATTACCCCTCACTATAAAGACGAAAATACGCCCTGTTTGGTTCCGTTTTTTCTCTGTTTTTCTATTTATTTTTTCTGCTTCGAACAAAAACAAGAATCCCGCCCGTAAGCAAAAGTCCCGCAAAAATCAGCCAAGGCTTCCGATTCGGCTTTTCGTCCGCTGCGGCTTCGCCGTTCTGTGTTTCCGGTGCGGACGGCTGTTTAGCCTGTTCTCCGGTCCGGTTCTGTTCCTGCTCCCCGCCGGTATCCTCCGGTGCATTTTCGCCCGTTTTCCCGTCGGCAGGTACAAAAACCGGAGTAAGCGTTATATTTTTCTTATTCTCTCCGGCAGCAAAGGAAATCGTTTCTTCCGCAGAAACGATACTGCCCTCCCAGCCGGCGAATACGTACCCTTCCTCCGGCACCGCACTTATCGTCAAAGGCAGCTCCGCAGCCACCTGGCCTTTCCAGCTTCCTTCCGAAAGATTGTCCTTTGTTATTGTCACGGTATTTACCTTCACCGAACCGTGCAGTTCCTTCTCCGACTCGATTGCAATATCATACCGTCCGCCTAAGGCGAATTCCTTTCCCAGAAACAGGCGCATGGCATTGGTGCGCAGCTGCGCGAAATTGCGGGTGGTATTCACATTGGTTGCGTATTCAATCTTTGCCCCATACTTTTCATATTGCTCTCTTACCAACGGCGTATACACCTTTTCCAGTTCGTCTATCTTTGCAATAATATTTTCCGGAGCAAAGTTCGTATTCAACAGGTCAAAAAAACGCGTGCAAAACTGTTCCCGAAAGCCCTCGTTTTTTAAGAGCGCCCGGAACAGGCAGGTAAGCACATCCCGGTACGGCTGCTCGGAGCCTTTGTCCGACACCATCGGCGCCAGCGTATTCTCGCTTGCGGTATGGCCGTATAAACCGAAGCCGAAATCCGTATCGTACACAAGAAAACGGATTTTTCCGTCAAGACCGTATTCTTCGAACGGTTCCCCGTAATAACACCATGCACGGCAGTTATTATGCGGCCAGTCGGTATTTCCGCTGTAAAGCTGCAGGCAAAGGTAGTCGATAAAGTTTTCAATATCAAAATATTCCTTCGCCTTTGCATATACCGCTTCATTGCTCATATCCTGCGTTGTCACAAAATGATACGCCTGTTCAAAGTAGGCCTTTTCCTCCTCCGGCCCTTCCTCTACCACAACCGAAAAAGCAGGTTCTCCCTCCGCCGGAAGGATTACCTTTCCGTTTCTGTCCGTATTGTATTGGAAGCCGTAAATGACAACCTCCTCCTCCGAACAATTATAGTGGGAAGCAAGGTACCGGTCGTCCAGCCGCTCCCGCAGGTTCAGAATCCCGTAAAACTCCCCGTTGATAAAAGTCACCGTTGGCGCATATGCCTGCAAATCCAGCAGACTGTCCGCCATCAAAGACTGTGCCAGCACGTCCCGGAAATACGTCGCCTCCCACGCATCCCCTTCGTTTCCCCCGGTTCTCAGAATCAGGCGCTTAAACTTCTCTATGGTTTTCCCCTCGCCGTTCTTTTCGGTCGCAGGGATGATACTGCCGGAGAAGAAATCATACTTAAAATTCTTCTGTGTATCATACTCCGCCCGGGCATAGATGCGAAACGACTTAATCGTCATATTTCTGGAATAGCCTCCGTGCATGCGCAGACCGATATTCATAGACAGTTCCCGCGTTCCGTCCGGAAGAAAATACTCAAAGTGCGCCGGTCTTTCCCACTCTCTTCCGCTCTCCGTCGGGTTTACGAAAATACCGGTTTCTTCATCATAAAGAGAGTCCGGATCCGTTACAATGGAAACCACCGGAACCGCGTACCGCGTCTTCATGGCCTCCGCGACGAAATAGGTGTGCGTCTGTACATCGCCGTATTCTCCGTCCGCCGTCACCGACACAGCACGGACTACCGTTGCGGTCAACAGCCGCGTCTTCCTCTGCTCATCATAGGAAAGTATCCGGATCGGTTCCGTATACGCATTCGTCCCGGCGCTGCCCACTCTCGGCTCGGAACCGTCTAACGTATAATACACTGTCAGTCCCTCCGGCGCGGTAATCGTCAGTTCAAAGCCCTCCTCGTAAAAACCTCCCCCGGCGGAAAACTCCGGTGCCGTAATATCACTCGGCACAAACACTTCCTCCTCGGCCGCGGCAGCCCGTCCCACAAAGGTCAGGCCGCACAGCACACCGAACGCGGCCGCAAGCAGCCGGCTTAACGGGCATCCCTTTTTCTTTGCCTTACTCTGTTTTATAGAATCCTTCATGAATACCGCTCCCTTCACCGGCACCTTGGAACACCTTCCCTTAGTTTCTTGCAAACTCCGTCAGTTTTAAGCCTTCGTTCCGCTCAAGCACCGTCCGTATGCTCCACTCATGCGTAAACAACAGCAGCGGCCGGTCCTTTAAATCCTTGACCCGTTTTGCGTCGGTTGTAATATTAATCTTTCCCACATCAAGCCCGGTATTTTCAATCCAGCGGATATACTCATACGGAAGCGGATCCATACGGATTTCCACGCCGTACTCCGACTCCAGACGGAATTTTAAAACGTCAAACTGTAATACACCGACTACGCCGACGATAATTTCCTCCATGCCGGTATTGAACTCCTGAAAAATCTGAATCGCACCTTCCTGTGCAATCTGGGAAACACCCTTAATAAACTGTTTCCGCTTCATCGTGTCCACCTGACGTATTTTGGCGAAATGTTCCGGCGCAAAGGTCGGTATTCCCTCGTACTCAATCTGCTCCGACGGTGCGCAGACGGTATCGCCGATAGAAAAAATGCCCGGGTCAAATACGCCGATAATATCTCCCGCGTAGGCTTCCTCCACAATCTTTCTGTCCTGCGCCATCATCTGCTGCGGCTGCGATAAGCGTATCTTCTTCCCGCCCTGTACATGGTTTACCTCCATGCCCGCTTCAAACTTCCCCGAACAAATCCGCAGAAAAGCAATACGGTCGCGGTGCGCCTTGTTCATATTTGCCTGAATCTTAAAAACAAACGCGGAGAACTCATGGTCAAGCGGCTGAATCACTCCCTCTTTTGCATTTCTCGGAAGCGGCGGCGTTGTCATGGAAAGAAAATGCTCCAGAAATGTTTCCACGCCGAAATTCGTCAGTGCCGAGCCGAAAAATACCGGCGTAAGCTCTCCGGCGCTGACCTTTTCCAAATCAAACTCGCTACTGGCGCCGTCTAAAAGCTCGATTTCCTCCACCAGCGTTTTATGATTCTCTCTGCCGATGATTTCATCCAGATTCGGGTCGCCTAACTTTGCCTCTACCTTTTCCACCTCGTTCTGTCCGTTGTTTGCCGCAAAGAACCGGGTAATCGTTTCCGTATCCCGCTGGTACACGCCCTTAAAGTTCTTTCCGGAGCCAATCGGCCAGTTCATCGGACAGGTCCGGATGCCTAACACCGTTTCAATCTCATCCAGCAGTTCAAACGTATCTCTTGCCTCGCGGTCCAGCTTGTTAACAAAGGTAAAAATCGGAATATGGCGCATAACGCATACCTTAAACAGCTTAATGGTCTGCGCCTCAACACCCTTAGACGCGTCGATTACCATGACCGCGGAATCCGCCGCCATCAGAGTGCGGTAGGTATCCTCGGAGAAATCCTGATGTCCCGGCGTATCCAGGATATTGATGCAGTACCCTTCATAGTTAAACTGCATTACCGAAGAGGTGACCGAAATACCTCTCTGCTTCTCGATTTCCATCCAGTCGGAAACCGCGTGCCTTGCCGTTTTCTTTGCCTTTACCGAACCGGCGAGATTGATTGCTCCGCCGTACAGTAAAAGCTTCTCCGTCAGCGTCGTTTTACCCGCATCCGGGTGCGAAATAATCGCAAAGGTCCTTCTCTTTTTTATCTCATCACCGTAATTCATGGCTGCCTCCTAATCTGATTAAAAAATGCCGCCGGTAGTATGCCGTAAAACGCACAGAGCCGCTGCATGGCGCAAAACTGCCCTGCTCTTTGCAGTCACCGAGGGCTGTATCAGGTCTATTTTACATGATTTTCCTGTTATATGCAAGTACACTAGCAATTTTCCGGACATTATGCTACTATAAAAGTGTTACGTTTCACGGAGTGAGAACAAAGGCGACCGGCTTTTGCGACAGCCCGTCGCCCCGCTTTTGTTTCCCTGCCCCGTGAAAACAAAATTTTGTTCAGGGGGCAGCCATGAAACGACTTTTGCTTTTTCAACCGGGTGTGGAAACCCTGCGTTTTTTCTCCGACCGTCTGGCGGAGGAATTTCAGCGAATGGGATATGAAGTGCGCTTAGTACGGATTCACGAGCCTTTTTTCGGTCTTGAAGCGCTGCGTGCTTTTATTGTTCCGAATGAAACGGTTATGATTACGTTTAATTTTCATGCCATTCAGAAAGAGGCGATTTTCTATACGCCGGAAGGGGAACTTCTTTGGGACCTCTATGACGTTGCGTGTATCAATATCATTGTGGACCACCCGTTCTACTATTATGAGGAATTAAAACACCTTCCGAGGCGCTACCTGCAAATCTGCATTGACGGCGACCACGCCGACTATATGAAGCGGTTCTATCCCGACATTGCCTGCGGAAAGACCATGCCCCTTGCCGGCTGCGATTACCGTTCCGGCTTTTCGGGCGGCATCCCGTACTCCGGGAGGATGGATGTTCTGGACCCTGCTACCTTTGTTCCGAATTGTTTTCCAAAGACCCTTTCGTTACTCCCGATAAAAAAGCGTTCTACTGACGTAGTATTTACAGGGTGCTTTACACAGCCGGATTTCTTTCTGCCGTACATGAAGCGCAACGGAGAGGAGTATGACGCGTTCTATCACGGGATTCTGGACGATTTGCTGGCAGACCCGGACCAGTGTATCCACACGGTTTATTTACGCCATTTGAACCGGGAGCTTCCGGAATTAACGGAAGAAGATCTTAAAAATGTAATGAGCAAAATGATTTTTCTGGATTTATGGATTCGCTTTACCTTTCGCGGCAAAGTCATTCAGACGTTACTTGAAGCGGACATTCCGGTACACTGTATCGGCGCCGGCTGGGAGACTCTTTCTACTACAAAGAGAGAACTTTTGACACACACTGCCTACTCCGATACCGCAGTCTGCTTAAAAGCCATTTCCGAGGCAAAAATTTCTCTCAACGTGATGCCTTGGTTTAAGCGCGGCTCTCATGACCGGATTTACAGCTCCATGTTAAACGGAAGCGTCTGCGTTACCGATACGAGCCAGTACCTTTTGGAGCATTTCAAGGACGGCGATACGCTCTGCTACTATCATTTAAAACAGCTTTCCGCGCTGCCTTCCCTTGTAAGCGCCCTGCTTGCAAATCCGCAAAAAATGCAGCAGATTGCAGACCGTGGGCGGACTTATGCCGGCAGCCGCCTTACCTGGAAGCAGTTTGCGTCGGAGCTGGTTCCGTATTTTTCAATCGTTTAGGTGCGGGCTTCACGAAAAAAGGGCGTCGTAAACCGTGCGACGCCCTCGTTTCATTTTACTTATTATGCTTTACTTGTTATCAAACTTTGCAACAATCTCACCGATTACGCGGCGGATTTCGCTTTCCTCCAACGGTTTGGTTAAGAACTCCTCTGCACCGGCTTTCACAGCCTGCATCAGATTGTTCTTCTGACCTGCCGCAGTAATCATAACAACCTTTGCATCCGGATTCTCGTGCTTAATCAAAAGCAGGGACTCCAGACCGGTCATAACCGGCATAGTGATATCCATCGTTACGATATCCGGCTTCAGCTCCTTATACTTGAGAAAACCGTCCTCGCCGTTTACTGCTTCTCCTACTACCTCAAGCCCCATACTTCTAAGTACATCTCCAAGTATTTTTCTGGATGTCTTGGAATCATCTACAATCAACACAGTTGCCATCTCGTTACCTCCAACCTTTCTCCTTTGTGACAATAAAGTTTACCGTTGCCTTGCAGATGCCGAACGGCATCACCAGGATATCCGCGCCCGACACCAGTCCGCTGCTTCCGAGCTCCGGCGGCATCAGCTCCAATGTAATATTGTTATTGCTTTTTGCGGTTGCAAATAAACCGTTCACACAGTTTACGAACTCGCCTACCGCGTCCTGCACATCTTCATCCACTACACTGTACGCTTCCTTTGCGAAAACGGAAGCGAGCGCGCATAAGCCTCCCTCTGCGTCCGCAAAACCGGTTCTCCAATATTCCGTTCCGATTAATTCCTGCGTTACCGGCTTCTCCAATTCCGCCACATTCGCCAGTCTTCCGCTCATCGGATATGCGTGACGGTCAATGCAGCGCACCAGTGTTTTTAAGGCAATCGCAACCACTTCCTGATACGCTTCCGCGCCCTGCGGCAGAAACAGCGGTGCAATCTTCTCTGCGTCGCCGCTCTTAATCGCTTCCATCTCCGTATTGGTAAAACCGTTTTCTACCTGATAATTCTTTAAAATTGTCTGGAGCTTATCCATCGTAACAATGCTTTCGTCCACCAGGGTCTGGGCGAAGGTCAGGTATTCGTTTCCCTGCATTTTCAACAGGCTTCCTACCTGTGCCTCTGTAAGATAGCCTTTCTCTACGGCGATATCTCCGAAACGCTTGTCCATCACCTGCTGCATCCGGTTAATCGCATCCGCCTGATCCAACGACAGCATTCCTTCCGAAACAGCAATGAGGCCGAGCTTTACTCTGATTTTTTCCTGAAGGGAAACTACATACTCCAACTGTTCTCTGGTCATAAGACCTTCCTCCACCATATAGTTACCTAACAAATAACTTACCATCAAATGCCCCCTTTACAACTTATTATCTAGGAATTTCAGCCTATCCTTTTTCTATTATACACTCTTTTTTAGCAAATTTCCACAAAAAAAATGGAATTTAGTAAAAATTTTGCACGTTTTATTTTTTGTTCTCTTGCGCTTTTTGCGGAAAAAAGGTATACTCCTCTTAAAACAATGGTGTTTCACCGGAAAGGACTGCATTTATGGCAACCATAAAACCTTTTATCTGTATCCGTCCGGACGCGCCGCTTGCACACCGGGTTGCAGCGCTGCCGTACGACGTTTATAACCGCAGCGAAGCAAAAGCCGCTGCCGCAAAGGATGCCTTATCTTTTTTGAATATCGACCGTGCGGAAACTCAGTTTCCGGATGAGGTTGATACCTATGCGGACTGCGTTTATGCAAAGGCTGCCGAACTTCTGAATGCGCGGATTGCCGACGGTACATTTGTAACCGATTCTACCCGCAATTACTACATTTACGAGCTTACGATGGAGGGACGTGTGCAGACCGGAATCGTGGCATGCGCTTCCATTGACGATTACCTCAATAATGTGATCAAAAAGCACGAAAATACGCGTGCCGATAAAGAAGAAGACCGTATCCGCCACGTTGATACCTGCAACGCGCAGACCGGTCCGATCTTCCTCGCATACCGCAGAAACGAAGCGCTACATACTATCGTGACAGAAACGAAAAAGAATGCTCCGCTTTACGACTTTACCGCGGAAGACGGCGTTACCCACCGGGTCTTTGTCATTGACGAACCGTCTGCCGTTACTGCTGTTTCAGACGCCTTTTCCTCCATCGACAGCATTTACATTGCCGACGGTCATCATCGTGCGGCCTCTGCCGTCAAGGTTGGTTTAAAGCGTCGTGCAGAACACCCGGGGTATGACGGAACGGAGGAATTTAATTTCTTCCTCTCCGTTCTGTTCCCGGAGGATGAACTGATGATTCTGCCTTACAACCGCGTTGTAAAAGACTTAAACGGCATGACAAAGGAGACTTTTCTCTCCCGTATTTCCGAATACTTCACCGCAGAGCCTCTCGGTACCGCCGCATACCAGCCGACCGAAAAGGGCACCTTCGGTATGTTTCTTGACCATACCTGGTATCGGCTGACTGCCGCCGATTCTCTTCGTCAGATTACCGACCCGGTAGATTCTCTGGATGTTTCCCTCCTGCAGAACTATCTGCTTGCTCCGGTGCTCGGCATCGGCGACCCGCGCACGGATAAGCGCATCGACTTTATCGGCGGCATCCGTGGCTTAGGAGAACTGGAACGCCGCGTTTCCGAGGATATGACCGTGGCATTTTCCATGTATCCGACTTCCATCAGGGAACTTTTCGCCGTATCGGACGCCGGACGGCTGATGCCGCCGAAGTCCACCTGGTTTGAGCCGAAGCTCCGCAGCGGACTGTTTATTCACAAACTGGACAAATAGCCGACAAGCGTAAGAAGGGGCCGCGCTTAATGCGCCAGCCCCTTCTTTCTTTTCAAACGATACCGATTCGTCTGTTTTAGTTGTTTACATTGGACCAGATCTTATACTCTACATTCGGGTTTACGCCCTTGTACTGGAACAGCTCGCTCACCGTTACGAAGGTGTAACCCTGCGACTGTAAGCCCTCGATAATCGTCGGCAGAGCCGCAACCGTATTGGTATTTCCTTCAAAGTCATGAAGTAATACAATCGAGCCGTCCGAAACGCTGCTCAACACGGTATTTGCTCTCTGCGTTGCAGAGGTGCTGGAATCCCAGTCATTGCACATGATACCCTGAATAAAGCTTAAATCAATCGCATTGTACATTGTGTTGCTGGTAGCGATATACGGCGGGCGGAAAAACTTCACCGTCTGTCCCGTAATATTCTTAATCGCAGTGGAAGTCTGATTAATCTCATTCTGAATCTGACTGGTGGACATCGAACTCATATCGCTGTGCGAATAGGAGTGGTTTGCCAGCTCATGACCAAGACTTGACTGTCTTTGCAGAATGGACTGCGTGCTGCTGTTAATCTGATTTCCGATTAAGAAGAACGTAGCCTTTACGCCGTAACGCTCCAAAATATCCAAAATCTGCGTCGTAGTAGTAGCGGAAGGTCCGTCATCAAACGTCAGCGCTACCATCTTCGTGGAAGATGTGATTGTACCGCTGCTTGTTCCGCCTCCGCTTGTTCCGCTGCTGCTGCCTGCGGAACCTGCCGCACTAATCGTTAAATAGTCCACATAAGCATCCCAGCTTCCGTCGTCTGCGGTTACCACAAGTTTAACCGTCTGGTCGCCCGTACCGTGGGACACGTTGGAAATCGTGTATTCTGCCGGATAGCTGTCGCCGAAGTAGAACGTTCCCTTCGTGCTACCGCCGATGACTAAGTCTACCTTTGCCATCGTGGAATTGTTGGATGCGCCGCGCAGCGTGAAATCGTGAGTGCCGCTTGCAAAATACTGCGTATAGCTGCAGGACTCGTTGTTTGCATACAACGCTACACCGGTAAACGGAGAACTAATCTGTCCTGCGTACTGACCGCTCACCGTCATAGCCTCACACTGTACCTGCGTTGCCGTGCTACCGGAAGAGCTACTACCGGAGCTGCTGGAACTGCTGCCGGAGCTGCTGGAACTACTGCCGGAGCTGCTGGAACTGCTACCGGAGCTGCTGGAGCTGCTGCCGGAGCTGCTACTGCCGCTGCTGATAGACAGATAATCCACATAAGCGTCCCAGCTTCCGTCATCTGCCGTTACAACCAGCTTAATGGTCTGGTCGCCCGTACCGTGGGACACATTCTCAATCGTGTACTCCGCCGGGTACTCATCTCCGAAGTAGAAGGTTCCCTTTGTCGTTCCGCCGATTACCAAATCCACCTTTGCCATCGAGGAATTATTCGATGCACCCCGCAACGTGAAATTATGCGTATCGCTTGCAAAATACTGCGTATAGGTGCACGCTTCGTTATTTGCATAAAGTGCGACTCCGTTAAACGGAGAACTAATCGTACCTGCATACTGACCGCTTACCGTCATATTCTCACACTGTACCACCGTTGCATTGCCGGAAGAGCTGCTGCCGGAGGAACTGCTGCCGGAGGAACTGCTTCCGCTACCCGAAGAGCTGCTTCCGCTGCTGCTGGAGCTTCCGCCCACCGTAATGGTATTCGTGTAAACATTTGCGCTACCGCTGCTCTGGTAGCCCTCAACCGTAAGTGCGGTTTCGTAAAGCTTACCGAGCTGCATTCCCATATTTGCCCAAGCCTTGAAATGCTCGGTTACGGAAATCGTTCCGCTGGTACGCTTCGAGGTACGAACGCTCCAATACTGCTGGAACGTGGTATCTCCGTCAATCGAAGGCTGATTCACACGTGTTGTTTCATAAACATCATACGTACCGCCGTCTACTGTAATGGTTCCCTTGGAGGTTGCTCCCGGCGGACGCCAGGTACCCCAACTCTCTACGATGTAATACTCTACCAGCGGACTTCTGGACCAACCGTACACACAAAGGTACGAGTTGCCGTTCGGCTGATAATCTACGCCGTAGTTCACCGTAATGTTACCGATCTCGGAATACGTCTTCGTACAATCGAACTTGATTCCCTTACGGAAAAGCGCATTTCCGATGTTACTCCACGAACAGTTAAATGTTCCGCCGGAATTCAGCGTCATGCTCGTGGTGCCGTAATCTTTCCACAACTCGTAATCGTACCCATCTTGATTACCGGTTGCGTTGTCGTATAAAGTAGTTGCTGCTTCAGCGGTAACAGACGGCACAACCAGCTGAAGGCACAATACCAACGACAGCAGTAAACCCTTAACTTTTTTGCTCACTGCAAATACCTCCTTTCGAATTTTAGATTACCATTTTTTGTGCAGTTTGTAAAGAGTTTTTTTGATTTTTTTCGACATTTTATTGCACTTTCTACAATTCATTTTCCGCAAGCCGCGTTTTATGTGCATATTCACCTAATTTTAAGATGATACGACTTCATTTTTTGTTGTTATCGTACATAATACTGCTTTTTTATTCCGTGTATTAAAACTGCTCTTTTTTTACCTCCACCTCCTTTCCGCTCTCCAAACCGCACTTGCTGCCTCAAACCAAAAGGAAAAGGCGCAAATCCTTCCGGACTCACGCCTTCCTCGACGCATTACCTGCATCAGTATCAAAGACTTTCTTATTCAATCGTTAAGTAATCCAAATACGCATCCCAGCTTCCGTTGTCTGCCGTTACCACAAGCTGAATACTCTGGTTTCCCGTGCCGTGGGACACATTCTCAATGGTATATTCTGCCGGATACTCGTTTCCGAAATAGAACGTCCCCTTTGTCACGCCGCCGATAACCAAATCGACCCTCGCCATATTAGAGTTATTGGACGCCCCCCGCAGAGTAAAATCATGTGTGCTGTTCGAGAAATACTGCGTGTAGCTGCAGGACTCATTGTTTGCGTAAAGCGCAACTCCGTTAAACGGCGAACTGATCTGGCCTGCGTACTGACCGCTGATACTCATCGCTTCACACTCCACACGTGTAGCCGTTCCGGAGCCTGTCCCGCCGCCGGAGCCGCCGGAACCGCCCGAGCCGCCCGAGCTTCCTCCGACCGTAATGGTGTTCGCGTACACATTTGCGCTTCCGCTGCTCTGATAGCCCTCAACCGTAAGTGCGGTTTCGTAAAGCTTTCCGAGCTGCATCCCCATATTCGCCCAAGCCTTGAAATGCTCGGTTACGGAAATCGTTCCGCTGGTACGCTTCGAGGTACGAACGCTCCAATACTGCTGGAAAGTCTGCGTTCCCTCGATGGAAGGCTGCTGTACGCGGGTAGTTTCATATACCTCGTAGGTACCGCCGTCTACCGTAATCGTTCCTTTGGAGGTTGCTCCCGGCGGACGCCAGGTGCCCCAGCTCTCTACAATATAGTATTCCACAAGCGGCGCTTTGGACCATCCGTACACACAAAGATACGAATTGCCCGACGGCTGATAGTCGCAGCCGTAATTCACCGTAATGTTTCCAAGCTCGGAATACGTCTTTGTAGAATCAAACTTGATTCCCTTGCGGAACAGCGCGTTACCGATGTTGCTCCACTGACAGCTGAAGGTCCCGCCGGAATTCAGCGTCATACTCGTGGTGCCGTAATCCTTCCACAACTCGTAGTCATATCCATCCTGACTGCCGGTTGCATTGTTGTACAAAGTCGTTGCTGCTTCCGCCGCGGCAGACGGCATAACCAGCGAAAAGCATAACGCCAACGACAACAGTAAACCCTTAACTCTTTTTCGCATTTGCAATACCTCCTTTCTATTACATTTTACCATATATTGTAAATTCTGTAAAGAGGTTTTTGTAAATTATTTACAATTTTTTTTTGAAAGACATATTTGATTCACGCGTCAAAGCACATTCTGATGCAAAGTTCCGTAATCAGAAGCCGCCTTTTGACACCTGAATCATATTTCGACAAAAAAGAGCTTTGCACAGAAAAGAAAATTTCCTTCCGTACAAAGCTCCGTAAACGGACCTTCTCCTATTCCAGTTCAAAAGCACCGGTATAAAGTCTGTAATAGGTGCCCTTTTCCTCAATCAGCTTTTTATGGCTTCCCCGTTCGATAATCGAACCGTGGTCCAATACCATAATGACATCCGAATTCTTTACCGTAGACAGACGGTGCGCGATTACAAATACGGTACGGCCCTCCATCAGGGAATCCATTCCCTTCTGCACGATTGCCTCGGTTCTCGTATCAATGGAGGAGGTCGCCTCGTCCAGAATCATGACCGGCGGGTCCGCAACTGCCGCGCGGGCAATGGCAAGAAGCTGGCGCTGTCCCTGGGAAAGGTTTGCGCCGTTTCCGGTCAGCATCGTCCGATACCCCTCCGGCAGGCGTGTAATGAAATCATCCGCCCCCGCTAATTTTGCCGCCGCGATACACTCCTCATCCGTTGCGTCTAACTTACCGTAGCGGATATTCTCCATGACCGTTCCGGTAAACAGGTTCGTATCCTGCAATACGATTCCGAGAGAGCGGCGTAAGTCCGCCTTCTTTATTTTATTAATATTGATACCATCGTAACGGATTTTCCCGTCGGCAATATCGTAAAAACGGTTGATGAGGTTCGTGATGGTTGTCTTTCCGGCTCCGGTTGCGCCCACAAACGCCACCTTCTGTCCCGGCTCCGCAAACACGGTAACATTGTGCAGTACCATTTTATCCTCATCGTAGCCGAAATCCACTTCGTTCAGGCGTACATCACCGCGGAGCAACGTATACGTTACCGTACCGTCGCCCTGGTGCGGATGCTTCCATGCCCAGACGCCGGTGCGCTTTTCACTCTCCGTTATTGTCCCGTCCGCCGCTACCTTGGCATTCACTAACGTAACATAGCCGTCGTCCACCTCCGGCTCCTCGTCTAACAGGTCGAAAATACGCTCCGCGCCCGCCATACCCATGATAACAGAATTTAACTGCTGGGACACCTGACTGATATTTCCCGAAAACTGCTTTGTCATATTCAGGAACGGCACTACAATACTGATTGCAAACGGCAGTCCGGAAATGCTGAGATTCGGCACACCCGATAAAAGGAACAAACCTCCCGCAAGTGCCACCAGCACATACAGCACATTTCCGATGTTGTTTAAAATCGGCATCAGCATATTCGCATACTGGTTTGCCCGCCTTGCGTCCTCGTACAGCGCTTCGTTGATTTTATCAAAATCCTGTTCGCTCTTTTCCTCATGGCAGAATACCTTGACTACCTTCTGTCCGTTCATCATTTCTTCCACAAAGCCTTCGGTTTTACCGATTGCCTGCTGCTGGCGGACAAAGAACTTTGCGGAATTTCCGCCGATTTTTTTCGTCACCAGCGTCATAACGATAACACCGAAGACAACAAGGAGCGTCATCCAGATACTGAAATACAGCATAATGCAGAACACCGTAATTACCGTAACTCCCGAAATCAAAAGCTGCGGAATCGACTGTGAAACAAGCTGGCGTAACGTATCGATATCGTTGGTATAATAGCTCATAATATCGCCGTGGTTGTTTCTGTCAAAATACTTAATCGGAAGGTTCTGCATTCCGTCAAACATCCGGCAGCGCAGCTTCTTTAAGAAGCCCTGCGTAATAATTGCCATCATCTGCGTGTAAACAAACGCGGAAATCAACGACAGCACATAAAACACCGCCAGACGCAGTACCCATGTCATGACCTCGCCCTTTGCGGCATCCCAGTCACCCGCGCGGTAATACTTTTCAATCACGGCAATGACATTCTGCATAAAGAGCGCCGGAATCGAGCTTACCACTGCGGAAAAAATAATGCAGGCAAGAACAAGCGGCATCCCGACAGGATAAAACCGAAACAGCATCGACAGCAGCCTTTTTAACATTCCCTTTTTCATTTTCGGTCGTCCGCCCGGCATCGTTCCGTTTCCCGGCATTCCGTCCTTTTCCTTATTCGGCATCGTCGTCACCTCCCTTATTCTGCGAAGCGTATACCTCTTGATAAATCTCATTCGTCGCAAGCAGCTCCTCGTGAGTGCCGACCGCTACAATGCGGCCCTTATCCATAATAATAATCTTGTCGGCGTCCTGCACCGAGGAAACTCTCTGCGCGATAATAATCTTCGTCGTTTCCGGGATAAATTCGCGGAACGCTTTCCGAATCAGCGCGTCCGTGCGCGTATCCACCGCGCTGGTAGAATCGTCCAGAATCAGAATCTTCGGCTTCTTTAACAATGCCCTCGCAATACAAAGCCGCTGCTTCTGTCCGCCGGATACGTTGGCGCCGCCCTGCTCTATATAAGTATCATAGCCTTCCGGAAAACTCTCGATAAACTCATCCGCCTGCGCTAACCGGCATGCTTCCTTCAGTTCCTCGTCCGTAGCCTCCGGATTACCCCAGCGAAGATTTTCCTTAATCGTACCGGAAAACAGTACGTTCTTCTGCAATACAACCGCCACCTGGTTTCGCAGCGTTTCCAAATCGTACTCTCTTACATCGACGCCGCCGACCAAAACCCTGCCCTCCGTCACATCATACAGACGGGAAATCAACTGAATGAGGGATGTTTTGGAAGAACCCGTGCCGCCCAAAATACCGACGGTTTCTCCCGACGCAATCGTAAGATTGATATCCGACAATGCAAAACGCTCCGCTTTCTGTGCATACTTAAAGCTTACCTTTTCAAATACAACCGAACCGTCCTTTACTTCATACACCGGCTGTTCCGGATTCGTAAGCGTGGACTCCTCCTCCAGCACCTCCGCAATACGCTCCGCCGACTCACTCGCCATTGTCAGCATAACAAAAATCATGGAAAGCATCATCAGAGAGTTCAGTATCATAAAGCCGTAGGTAAGCATTGCGGAAAACTGGCCCACATCCAGAGAAAGTCCCTGCGAGGATATAATCAGATAAGAACCGAAGGACAGCACGATAATCATATCCACATACAGACAAAACTGCATCAGCGGGGAGTTGAATGCCACGATACGCTCTGCCTTTGTAAAATCCCTGCACACATCCTCCGCTGCCCTGCCGAACTTCTCCTTCTCGTACTCCTCCCGCACATAGGACTTTACCACACGCATCCCCTTTACGTTCTCCTGAATGGAACTGTTCAGCTTATCGTATTTCCGGAACACGCGGCGGAACATCGGCATTGCCTTCCTTACTATCATAATCAGACCAAAGCCCAGAATCGGCACGACAACAACGAACATCAATGCCAGCTTGCCCCCCATCAGAAAGGACATTATAATCGCAAAAATAAACATTAACGGACTGCGGATGGCAATGCGGATTAACATCATATACGCCATCTGCACATTTGCAACATCCGTGGTCAGACGCGTTACCAGAGAAGATGCCGAAAACTTATCAATGTTTTCAAAGGAATATTCCTGAATCCGGTAATACATATCATGTCTGAGATTTTTTGCAAAACCGCAGGACGCCTTAGAACCGGTGACTCCCGCCGATGCTCCGAAGGCTAACGACACGCACGCCATGACAAACAGGACAAGACCGTAACGCGCAATCTCACCAAACTCACAGCCTGCCTTAATCCGATTCACTAACTCCGCAATGACAAACGGAATCAGACATTCCATGACTACCTCGCCAATCATCAGAAACGGCGTCAGAATCGAATCCTTCTTATACTCCCTGACACTGCCTAATAATTTTTTTAGCATATGAAACATAACCTATGCCTCCTTTAACAAAAGAACACATTACAGGAATCCCGGTAATGTACTAATTAGTTAGTGTAACACAATTTTTCTTTAAAAGTCAATGGCTACACACATTTTTCACTTTTTTCTTTCTAAGGGCAATCGCTTGTAAAGTTCCGAGGGGGGGCAAAACATGTTCCGTAATCGGAAGCCGCTTTTTGCTCCTCGGAACTTTACAAGCGATTGCCCTGTTTCTTTCTCCTGTTTCCTTGCTTTTTCCCGTTTCCTTATGTATACTGGAAGCAACAAACAGTTTGCAGCTATGGAGTTTTACCCCCGCTGCAAAGAAAGGAAGGATTACTTATGTGGAACAAGAAAAAGAAAGCCTTTACCCTAAGCTACGATGACGGTATCACACAGGATATCCGGTTTGTGGAGCTTTTGAACCGTTACGGCTTAAAGGCAACGTTTAACCTCAACAGCGGTATCCAGACCAAGGCAAACTTCTGGACCAACAAAGACGGCATCACGGTGTACCGGATGAATATGGACGGGTTAAAGGAACTGTATGCCGGACACGAAATCGCGGTACACAGCCTGACCCACCCGGATTTGACAAAGTTCGACGAGGAAACGATTTACAACGAGCTTGCCCGGGACAAAGCAAATCTGGAAGCCTTTTTCGACACGAAAATTACCGGCATGGCATACCCTTACGGCACCCATAACGAACAGGTGCGTGCCGTTGCGAAAAAGGTCGGTCTGCATTACGCGCGAACCGTCCACTCTACCAATCGCTTTGACCTTCCCACCGACCTATTACAGCTTCCTGCCACCTGCCACCACGACGCAGAAAATTTAATGGATTTGGCAAAGCAGTTTGCGGAAGCCAACCCGGATACTCCGCAGTTATTCTATGTCTGGGGACACAGCTATGAATTCGACTTTAACCAAAGCTGGGAACGTATCGAAGAATTTTTCCGGTATATTTCCGGACGGGAGGACATTTTCTACGGAACAAACTCCGAAGTATTGTCACCGTTTTTCTAATATGGAACTACTTTTTTGAATTCCTCGCTTGTTTTGTCATTCCCGCGCCGGTTCATAGGTTGCTTCTGCATCCTCTTTTCTCCGGCGCAGGGCAACCGCAAAGCATACGAAACGCGTTACCGCAGCAGTCCGCTGACCGTTCCGGTATTTTTCTTTTCGGATGTGATATGATTGATAATGAAGTTTAGGTATTTTTAGGAAAATAGGGGCTCCCCGGATGACACGAATTTTCAAAGACGCAGTTGCGTCTTTTTTTATTATATCGATTCGGCGTCAGAATCAAAAGGAAAGGGGCTGCCGTATAAATGAAATGCGCGGTGGCTCGGGCGTGGCATACTCTTGCGATTGCCGGAATACTGTTGTAAAAAAGTTGCAGATAATTTATTTGTTTTTGAATTTGTCCGAAGGACCGCGTTTTTAGCTGAGTCAAAATCACCGCTTAGAACAGCTTAGGCGCGAGGCCCACCTGAGCGGCTTAGCTGTTCTTAGGGGAAGTTTGACGAAGCGTTGCGCTTGAAAAAACAAATAAATTATCTGCAACTTTTTATTAACATATTTCCTAATCGCAAGAGTGGGACCGCGCATTTCATTTATGCGGCAGCCCCTTTGTTGCACTCGTCTTCTGCATTGCTCTGTTACTTTTCAGAACTCTTTTATTCCCTACGGCCTCTCCAGCAGGATTTTTTCTTCCTGCATGGAAAGCTTCACCTTATTTCCCGGCAGATCCAGCTTATCCAGCAAATCGCGTGGTATCTGTACCCGGCCTGCCCGGTCGATAATGGAATATTCCTCCTGCGTTTCTTCTAACTCCTGCCAGTTGACTGCGGCAGCCTGTGACAAATCGCTGAACTCCTCCTTTAAGATACGCTCACTGCTGATTTTACCGTCCCGGATGGCAACCACACGCTTTACCTTCTTTGAGAGCGTCGTATCGTGGGTAACAATGACAATCGTCTGGCCCTTGTCACGGTTTAAGCGCACAAACAGGTCATAAATATAGTCTGCCGTTTTTCGGTCAACGGAACCGGTCGGCTCGTCTGCCAGCAAAAGTCTCGGCTCGTTGGCAAGAGCGATTGCAATGGCAATTCGCTGCTGCTCACCGCCGGAAAGCTGTTGCAGGCGGTTATTTTTCCGGTGGGACATTCCCACAAGGTCCAACAGCTCAAGCGCCCACTCCTTTTTGTTCTTGCGGTTTGTCAGCTGCATCGGCGTCATCACGTTTTCCAGCGCCGTCAAATACGGAAGAAGGTTTCTGGCATTGTTCTGCCATACAAAGCCTACCGTACTCCGCTTATACTCTACCAGTTCCTTTTCCGTCAGAGTAAACAGATTTTTCCCGTCCACAAACAGCTTTCCGGCGCTCGGCTTATCCAGTCCGCCGATCATATTTAAGAACGTAGATTTACCGCTGCCGCTGTTACCGATAATCGCTACCAGTTCTCCTTTTTCCACGGTCAAATCCAGTCCCTGGAGCGCCAGCACTTCAATATCCTTTGTCTTATAAATCTTCACCAGGTTGTCTGCCTGAATCATAATTTCTTCTGCCATAGCTGCCCTCCGTTACTCCTGCATTGCAGCGCTTTTCAGCGCACCGTCTTCCAACTCGTAGGAAACCGTTCCGGCGGACATCAGTCCGACGTCATGCGTTGTCATGACAATCGTAACGTCCTCCCGTTCCACTAAATCCCGAAACAGCTTCATGACCGCTACCGCCGTTGCACTGTCTAACTCCGCCGTCGGCTCATCCGCAAAAATCACCTTCGGACGGTGCGCCAACGCCCTTGCAATCGCAACACGCTGCTGCTCGCCGCCGGACATCTCCTGAGGCATATGGTTCATACGGCTGCCTAAGCCCACCAGCTTTAAGCACTCCTCCACGCGCTCTTTTCTTCCTTCCTTGATTCCGGCAAGGCGCATGGAAAACTCTACATTTTCAAAAGCATTCATCATCGGTATCAGCGATACCGACTGAAAAACAAAACCGATTTCCTTTCTGCGCAGCAGTTCCCGCTTCTTCTCGCTGTAATCACAGATGTCTGCACCCTCGTACAACAGGCTTCCGCTGGTCGGACGGTCTAAGGCGCCGAGGATGTTAAGCAGGGTTGTCTTTCCCGAACCGGAACGTCCCTTTAAAATAGTCAGCGACTTTTTCGGTATCCGGATGGAAATATCTTTCAGCGCATGAAACTCGCCGCCCGTCACCGGAAAAATACGGTTTAAATTCTTAGTTTCAATCATACACTCCATACTGTTCTCCTTTCGACCGTTAGTCTTCGCCGAGCTTCAGGGCATTGGTAATCTTCATCGCCGCAATGTTCCGAATCAACACGGCAATACAGATACAAAGCATTACCGCAATGACCGCAAACAGCTTTACCGTATCCGCGCTGTCGGTAATCAGTGTCTGCGGAAGCACCTGATTTTCCGCCGCATAGGTAATCTGTATCATCGGCACATACAATTTTGAGGAAAGAACCCCGACAAGGCCGCCGAACAGAATCGAGGTAATCCCGGAAAAAATCTGTTCGTTAATCAGCATATGCAGAATTTCATTCTTCCGCATACCCATCGCACGGAACACACCGAACAAAAGCTCCCGCTCCCGGATGGAAAGAATCCAGTAAATCAGATAGCCGACGCCGCACAAAAGCAGAATAATGATAAAGCTTAACGTCAGAATACCGTTCGTTCCCTGGAACAGAGTATCGGTACGGATTGCCGCCAAATTATTATCCATGCTCTCAATCGAAGTAAACTTATAGCCGTTTTCCTCCGCCCAATCATAGAAGAAACTGATATCGGAGGTATTGGTCTTTAACCAGACCTGATACGGACGGATATCAAAGTTTTCCTGCACCTGGGACAGATGGGCAACTACCAGATAATTATCCTTTGTTACAACCTCTCCGTCTACCGCTATCTGCTCCGTCGGTACATACCCCGTCCAATAATCCACGAACCCGTAAATGACTCCTTCCGCACTTTTTCCTTCCCGGTTCGTATAAGTAATCGTATCGCCTATCTTTTTCCCGAGCTTTAAACGGAAATTATCGGATACCAGCACTGCTTTTGCATTCGTTGACAATACGTTCAGGTATTCGTTCAGGCGGTATTCGTTTAAATCATCCTGCACCACAACCGTTTCGCCGTATTCTTTGGTCTGGATGGCAAATACTTCGCCCTCCGCCAAAACGGTTTTTCCGTTCTTTATTTCAATGTCCTCACGGTAAACTCTGGCGCTGCTTTCCACCTGCGGAATCTCCGCATATTTTGAGAACTCCGGCTCCATATAGTAAAGCTCTGCCGAAGGATCCACCTGCACATAGGAGGCGTTGTTTCTCCAGTATTCCTGCACAATCAGGTTCGTACCGGACAAATACACCGTATTCGCCTCCGCATTCGCAATAATGGTACGCGCTACCGTTGCGTTAAAAATACCCAGCGCCACCGTCAGTACCAGAAACAGCATAATAAACTGCTGCTTTGTGCCGGTACGAATCGTCTGCAGGAACGATGCATAGCCCGCCGGACTTAAGCTGCGCTTCCGAATTAAGAACAACAGCTTTATCAAAAACGGCTGCACACGAAGGAATAACATTCCCATACCGAGCATGAACAGGGAAGCGCTCAGGTACAACAGCGGGTCCAGCGCCTCTCCCGCAAGCACGCTCTCCTTTAATTCATCCAATCTTCCGGAAAAGTTATAGAAACCGTACAAGCCTATCGCCGTTGCAATGACATCAAGATACAGCTTCTGCCAAAGCTTCTTCTCCGAGCGCGCCTTTTTCCGCTTTACATGAACAATAGAAACTCCGCTGTACTTCACGACCGGAATCAGCGTAAGCAGTACGGAGGCTGCCAGCGCCGCTCCCGCATAAGCAAAGGTTTCTGCGTTCAGTTCTACCGGCAGCGCCCGTCTTACGCCGAATTCCAAAAATGCCGTGGAAGAACCGATTAATTTACAAAGATATACGCCTAACGGCATGCCGATGATAAAGGCCGCTGCCGCCAACACAAGATTCTGCATGAAATACAACCGTATAATCTGTCCCTTGCCTGCACCGCGGCTCTTTAACAGTGAAATTTCGTTCTGCTCCATAGAAAGCATCTGACCGGAAATCATGAACAGAAAGGCTGCCAGCAGCGCTAATACCGGCACCTGCAAAATCATTAAGGTTGCTTCGATTTTCTTCTCTTTTCCGACAAACTCTTTCAATACCTGCTCATAGCCGTCGCAGGTAATTACCTTGCCGACGCCGCGCAGTTCCAACAGACTTTCGATTCTTTCCTTCGCCTGCCCCGCATCCTCCTGGCGCAAGGTATCGTAATCACTCAATACATACCAGGTTGCATTGATATTGTAGCGGTTCATATTGTCGCCGCGGAACAACTCCGTAAACAACTCCGGGGCGATAAACACCTCGTCATCGTAGCTGTCAGGAACCTTTACCCAGTACAAATCCTCCGCGTCACTGTTCTTGATTACACCTACAATCCGGATGTGAATCGGCTTTCCCTCGGCATCTTTAATCGAAGAAAATACCAGTTCTTCGCCTACCAACAGATTTTTCCCGATAAGAGTAGCTTCCGTAACGACCGCTTCAAAACAGCCGTCCGTTGCCGGTTCCCCGGAATACATCGTACCGGAAATCACCGTACTGTGTTCCTCCAGTTCGGAGAGAGAACCGATTCTGATTTTCTGGGAAGAAGCGCCGTCACGCTCCATGGTCGAAGCGGCACTGGAAAGGGAGAGGCTCACATGAGCCACCCGCTCTATCAATTCCACCCCTATTTCATCGCACACGCGCGCGGAATAATCCTCCAACGCCAAAAATTCGGATTTAAACTCTCCTTTTTGAGAGGACGCCGACATCGTAATTAACCCCGGGTGTACTCCGTTTTTCTCTGCATAGGAATCAAACTCATCCGATAACATTCTTTGCAGGGAAGCATTCTTATACATCGGATATCCGGCTGCTACCGCTACCAGCAAAATATTACCGATTAACAGGCATATCACAAGCCACTTTTTATGCCTGAGTTTTTGCATCATAAACCGAAACATAATATCCTCCTGTTACTGTACCAAAATCTCTGCGCCTTCCTCCAGACCGTCAATCACCCAGTACTTCGACGTACCCTTACGTCCGAAAGAAAATCCGACAGCATGTAATCCGTACTCGTCCTTTACCTTTACCATCTGGTTTCCGTTCTCCGTATAGGTCGCAGCGGTTTCCAGAAGCAGTACGTTTTCCATATGAACCGTTTCCACCGTTACGGAAATACCGGAGCCTGCGTAAAGTCCTTTACTTTCTTCCTCAAGCCGGATGTATGCCGTATTTCCTGCCAGCTCCTCCGAAACCGTATTGGCGGAAGCGGTAATTACCGTACCTTTTCCCTCCTTGGTTTCACCGTTAATTTTCGCCGTAACCTTTACTTCCTGACCGTAGCGGAACTGCTTGTTTGCATTTGACACTTCAATCAGCTGCTCGCCGAGATCCGCCATAACAATATTATAGGAACTGATCTGCGTTCCGTAACGCCGCTGATCCTGCTCTAACAGGAAACCGTCCTTTTCCATTACAATTTCCGTCTGCTCTATCGCCGCATGCATCTTCTCCAGCGTTGTTTTCAGCTCCTCGTAGGTATCTCCGGTTTCTCCCCGTTCCTCCATACGCTGCAGCTGGCGTTCCTTTTCGGCAAGCTCGATTTCATCAATCGCCACATAAATCCGGGCAATCACATCTCCTGCTTTCTTTATCGGCGTATCCGCACCGACAACCTCCAGAAAATAAACCGTACCATACGGAAAATCAAAGCGGATTGTTTCCTGTTTCGGATAAATTACCGTACCGGACACCGTCGCCGTCGTAATAAAATCGCCGCGTTTTACCGTTGTATATTTTTGTGTACTTATTCCGCCTGCCTCCGCATCAAGTGCTTCGGTATACAGGGTTTTTGAAGTTTCCTCCGTATGTATCGTCATTCCCTGCGTCGGTTCCGTCTGCGATAACGTGCCCGATGTATCTGCCTTTGCCTCCGGATGTGCCGTGCAGACGCCAACCATCGCGCATAACGCCATAGCCCCCAGAATTCTTCTGCTTCGCTTAGTTCTTAACATATACCTGATCTCCTTCCTCCAAACCGTCTACAATCTCCGTATAAACATTGTTCTTATACCCTGTTGTAACGTTTTGGCGAATCCTTGTGCCATCCCGCATCAGATACACATAACTTCCGAGGCTGTCTTTATACAACGCATTATTCGGAATGGAGAGTACCTGTTCATGCAAATCGCTCACCATACAGACCAAAATAAAATCGCCGATTTTGGCACCGTTTAAATTCTCTGCGGTATAATAAGTAAGCAGCCCTTCCTCCTGCATCAATTCTTCCTCATAAGTAATTTCCGTTTCTTTTCCGTTTATAAACGCGTACACCCGGTCATAGGTTTCATACTCCGACGGGGCAAGATAACTGCCCACGGTAATATACTGCCGTGTTGTATCCGCAAGCGCAAGCACCGGCTGTCCTGCCGCAATCTCGGTTCCCAGACCCACGCATGCCGTTACCACGCCGTCATAAGGTGCATAAATTTTACTGTTCCCGACTCTTGCCTTCGCCGTTTCCCAGGCTTCCCAGAGTCCCGGTTCCTGCATCGCCCAGGTTTCTTCCGCCTGACGAATCAGAAGTTCCTGCCATTCCTTTTCATCCCCACCGATTCCCGATGCAAGCTTTTTTCTCGCGCTCTTTACGGCGTCCAGATATGCTTTCTTCTCCGTCAGATATTTGTTAAGGGCGTTTTCCGCCGCTTTCCTCACTCCGTCTTCTTCCTGCTCTGCGAGCAAATCTCCCGCTTTTACCTCGCTTCCGATTTCCACATACAGCTTGGAAACGCTTCCGCCCGCTTCAAACGCAAACTCTTCCGTATGCGGTGCCAGCTCCGCTTCCTTTGTTGTCAATGTATACAAATCCCGGTAAAGCGCCGTTTCAATATCAACTACCGCCTCTACCGGCGCAAGCAGTTCAATACTCTCCTGCGGCAGTTCCTGCGTTTTACAGCCGGTGAAGCAAACAGCAGTAAGAGCGATTGCCGCCAGCCGGAATCCTTTTCTTTTCTCTCTCATATTGCCCTCCTGTTATCGCAAAATCACTTCTTCGCCTTCTGCAAGTCCGTCCAAAATCTCAACCACCGCGTCCCCGGACATTCCGACCGTAACATATTTCATCTGACGGATTCCGTCTTCATCAATGAAATATACATAGTTCTTATCGCCCGCCGAATGCACCGCGCTCTTCGAAAGATACAACACATCCTCCTTTTCCTCCAATACCAGGGAATGCAACACACGAAGCCCAATCGGAAGTCCGTACTGCGTTTCGGTAAGTTCAAAGCGAAATACGCCCGTTTCGGCGTCCGCCTCCGCCAATACCGTTTCGTACTCCACTCCCGCGCTCGTCGCAAAGGTATAGGTTTCGCCCACGTTAAAGTACGGAATATACTCCGTTTCGCTGCATTGGAACGCACATACACTGCTGTCGCTTACCGTCAGCAAGGTTCTTCCCGGCCAGGAAATATAACTGCTTCCGACATATCCCATGTAGGTCACTGTTCCATCCATTCCCGCATAGATACGGCAGCCGTCAACCCAGGCACGCAGATTTTCATATTGCAGAGACTCGATATAAATGATATCCTCCAGGTCTTCCGTTTCTATCCTGTAAGCCTCCTCTATCTCCTCTGCGCTTTTTTGATACTCCGCTTCCGACATCGTATCTTTCCGGCGGGCAAGCTGCTTTAACTTCAATTCCTTCTGCTCCTGCAAATGCTCTATTTCCAGTTCCTGCGTCTTTATCTCGTACTCCAGCTCCTGCATCTGCTCTTTTTCTTCACTGCAATACAGCTCTGCCAAAAGATCTCCCTTTTTCACCGTATCGCCCACAGAAACATAAACGCCCTCCAGGCGCCTCCCGTTTACGGAAAAGCTTAAATTTTCCGCCATAACCTGCTGATAAGTCGCGGTCAGTGTCTTCGTTTTTTGGATATCGCCGCGAACCGCCTGCGTCATCTCATACGTTTTTACCGTTTCCTCTTTTATGAGGATCGCGGGGCGTTCCTCCTCCTGCGGTAAAAGACAGCCGCCGAGAGTCAGCGTGCAGGAGAGTAACACCGCTCCTGCATATAACCTTTTGCTTCCCATTGTAACCTCCTGATAAATATACAATAACTGCCTCATAGTTTTTCTCCACCCAAACATTATTCTACCACATAATCCCTTCGGTTTCTACAAAAACTCTTCCTCCTTTTTTATCTTTTTTGTGAACATTTCACAAAATTGTTACTTTTCTGTGAACATCTTCTGTGCTTACACGGTTGAAAGCTAATTAGAATCCTAATGTATAGATTACACCATGCGACAAGGTTTGTCAACACCCGAAGCCTGCATAACAAAGCAGAGGCGCCATCGTTTTTGCGACGCGCCTCTTTTCTGTAAAATCTCTCTGTTCTTACTTTTCAAACAAGGTATCAATCAGCCGGTAGCCTTCCGGATAAAATACGCCGGAAGCCTTTGCCTCTGCCTCATTGTAAAAACCGATACGCTTTAACTCTCTCGTACTGTCATACAAAAGGAACGGTACCGGGTCTGCGGTATGCGTACGGCAGCGAATCGGGGTCGGATGATCCGGCATAATCAGCATACGGTACGGTTCTCCCGCTGCCTTCATTCCCTCCACAACCGTGCGTACCACCTTGGAGTCTAACGATTCGATTGCTTCCACCTTGTTCGGAATACTTCCCTGATGTCCCATCTCGTCCGGTGCTTCCACATGCACATACGCGAAATCGTAGCCGTCCTTTGTGAGCGCGTCTACCGCAGCCTGTGCTTTACCGGCATAATTTGTATGAAGTGTACCGTCCGCTCCCGGCACCTCGATTACTTTCATTCCTGCGCCGATTGCAATCCCCTTTAACAAATCCACCGCGGAAATCATAACACCGCGCTTTCCGGTCTTCTTTTCAAAGTCATCCAGCGCCGGTCTTGTACCTGCGCCCCAGAACCAGATGGAATTTGCCTTATGCAGTCCTTTTTCGGCACGGGCTACGTTTAACGGATGGTTGTTCAAAATATCGTAGCTCTTCTCCATCATCTCCCGTAATTTATCTTCCTTCGGCAGATATTCCCCGATTTTCTTTCCGAGAATATCGTGCGGCGGCGTCAGCGGTACTACCTGTCCCTTATCCCAGATTAACAAATGACGGTAGCTTGTGCCGACATAATAGCTGTAAATATCATCCGCCAGTTCTTTCTTTACCGCGTCCAGCAGAATTGCTGCGTCCGCTGTGGAAATCTCACTGGAACTGTGGTCGATAATCGTTCTTTCTCCGTAAGGTACCTCTTCTTCGGAAACCGTAACAATATTGCAACGCAGTGCAATATCCGTGTCCTTCATCGGCACGCCGATGCTGAGCGCTTCCAACGGAGAACGTCCGGTATAATACTGCTTCGGGTTATAGCCGAGCACCGCCAGGTTTGCCGTATCGCTTCCCGGACTCATTCCCTCCGGAATCGTTGCCGCCAGTCCCACGATTGACTTTCCCGCAAGCTCATCCATCATCGGGGTTTTTGCATACATTAACGGCGTCTTTCCTCCGATTTCCGCAATCGGCTCATCTGCCATACCATCGCCTAATACTACAATGTATTTCATCGTTTTCACCTTCCTTTTTTCTTTCTTCTTATGCCTCAAACTCCACGCGGATACGGTTCTTTACCGTAATCTTCGCGCATTTCTCCTGAAACAGCGCTTCCGGCATTTTCTTCGTAATAAACGCAAACTCTCCGGACACGCCCTCTGCGGTCACTTCCTTCACCTCTCCGAATGCCGCAACAGCCGCTTCCTTCTCCTGTGCCGGTACGCGTACAAAGAAAGCGTTCATTTCCTCGGCAGTTGTGGAAAGCGCCAGCTTCTTGCTGCTCCAAAGTGTCATAATGTTGGTGCCGGTATGCTTTGCCGCATCAACCACATCCGCTACCACCGCGCTTGCCGTCGGAAGCTTTCCCGCACCGCTTCCGTAAAACATAACGTCGCCCAGTACATTTCCCCGTACAAGGATTCCGTTAAATACGTTATTGACACTGTACAACGGGTGCGTTCTGTGAATCATCCGCGGCGCTACCATAGCAAAGAACTTTTCGCCTTCGCGCCGTCCGATTCCGAGAAGCTTGATGGAAGCGTCTAACGCGTCCGCATATTTCATATCCTCCGTCGTAATTTTCGTAATTCCTTCGGTATAGATATCCTCATAATCTACCTGCTTTCCGTAAGCAAGAGAAGTTAAAATCGCAAGTTTGCGGCAGGCATCATAACCCTCCACGTCCGCCTCAGGATTGCGCTCCGCATAGCCCAGTTCCTGCGCTTCCTTCAATACGGTATCAAAATCATAGCCGTAATCGTGCATCTGACTCAGAATATAGTTTGTTGTGCCGTTTAAAATACCGGTAATCTCCATAATCTCGTCCGCAGTCAGGGACTGGTTTAACGGACGGATAATCGGAATACCGCCGCCCACGCTCGCCTCAAATAAGAAGTTTACCTTCTTCTGTTTTGCGATTTCAAGCAGCTCCGCACCATGCTTTGCCACCAGCTCCTTATTGGAGGTACACACGCTCTTTCCGCGCTGTAAGCACTCCTTTACATAAGCATATGCCGGATTTACACCGCCCATTACCTCTACAACAATCTCCACTTCCGGGTCGTTTACAATTACCTGAAAGTCATGCACCAGTATATTTTCCACCGGATCTCCCGGAAACTCCCGTAAATCCAGCACATATTTCACATTGATATCCTTCCCGGCGCGTCTTGTAATGTTCTCTCTGTTTAGATTTAACACCTCGACTACGCCGGAACCTACGGTTCCGTATCCTAATACTGCAATTTCCATGTTCTTTGCCTCCGTTGTTTATTCTCTGCCCAATATCTTAATATAGTGTACCCCATGAATTGCCTCCATCCGTTCAACCAGTACCGTTGCCTCCTCGGTCTGCGGAAGCATCTCGATGGAAATGGTAAGCGACGCAATGCCGCCGATCGGTATCGCCTGATGAATTGTGAGGATATTCGCCCTGCTCTTTGCTATTTCCCCCAATACCACGGACAAAAGTCCCGGCTCGTCATCCATTTGAAGCATAAACGTAATGGTTCTGCCGCGGTTATTTTCATGGAACGGGAAAATATCGTCCTTGTACTTGTAGAAGGAACTCCGGCTGATTCCAACCGCTTCCACCGCCTCCTGCACGGTCAGTACCCGTTCGGAATCCAGCAGACGTTTCGCTTCCACCACCTGTAACAGCACCTCGGGTACCGCTTTTTTCTTTACGATATAGTATTTCTCCTCTTTCAAAGGGTAGCCCCCTTTCGTGTTCGTGCTATAAAAACAAGTGTCCGTATCAAGAAGATATCATAACACATCTACGGACACATTGCAACTATTTTCGAAAATTTGATGTCAGACGTCCGGGCAAGAGGCTGTCGCACCGGGTACGCGGTCCCATTTTTGCAGGCAGGGAATTGTCTGTCACTGCAACAATACGGTATTTCCTATAAAGATTCAGGTGCCAAAACACATGCTGATACGAAAGGAACTTTGCATAGGAGAAAGGACTCTTTCTCCTATGCAAAGTTCCGTAATTGTTCTACTGCATTTGCTTTTTTACTTCCTCGATTGCGGCCTGCAGCTGATTGTCCTCCTCCAACGGGATTACCACCATCTGCTTTAACTCCTCCGTAAGCTCCACCTTCACGTCCGGCGTAATTCCAAGCCCGTGAATGCATCTGCCCTTCGGCGTATAGTAGGTGGATACCGTCATTTTTACCGCGCTTCCGTCCGGCAACGGCAGAATGCTCTGCACAATGCCCTTGCCGAAGCTCTGGGTTCCCACAATCGTTGCCAGTCCGTAATCCTGCAACGCTCCGGAAAAGATTTCGGATGCGCTGGCACTGTTTCCGTTAACCAGCACCGCCATCGGAAGCTCGCCGATGCTGCCCGGGGTTGCCTTGATTTCGTCCTTGTCCTCATACTTATCTAACGTATATACGATAAGGCCTTCCTCTAAGAATAAATCCAGCATATCGCAGACCGTTGTTAAAAGTCCGCCCGGATTGTCGCGGATATCGACAACCAGCCCCTTCATTCCCTGCTTTTTTAACGCATTTAACGCGGTTTCAAACTGTTCGGTCGTCACCTCGTCAAACTCCATAATGTAAATATAACCGATGGAATCCTCTAACATTTCATACGTTACGGTTTCCACTTCAATCAAATCACGGACTACCTGCAAGGTCACATACTCGCTCTCCGCAGCGCGCCATACTTCCACCTCTACCGTTGTCCCCTGTTCGCCCTTCATCCGCTTTACCGCCAGATTCAAATCCCAGTCCGAAACATCCTCACCGTCAATCCGGGTAATAATATCTCCCGGAAGCATCCCGGCATTATAGGCCGGACCGTCTACAAACGGCCGCACAATCGTAATGACCTTCGTGGAAGCGTTCTGGTTTACTAACGCACCGATACCGCAGTAAACACCCTCCACCGACTCCATCAGTTCCGCATATTCCTCCTTCGTATAGTAACAGGAATACGGGTCATCCAATGCTTCTAACAGACCGCGGTACATTCCCTCATACAAATCCTCGTCATTTACATCCTCCCAGAAATACATATTAATCAGCATTTTTAAGTAATTTGCCTTGGTAAGGAAATCCTCGTCGGAGGTTGTTGCGCCGTCCTCCTCGTCCGTTTCCTTCCCGCCGCCCTGCAGTCGGTCAAGCAGTCCCAAAAGACCGCCGCTTCCACTGCTTTCTTTCTCGTTTTCCTCTTTCTCCCCGTTCGTTTCCTCCTGCGTATCCTCCGTACCGTTTGTCCGTCCGGTACTGCCGATACCGCAGCCTGCCATAGCCGCAACGCTTGTCACACAAAGCACACAAACCAAAACCAGCGCGGCAAACCGCTTTAAATTGCTTTCCTTTTTACTTTCTTTCATCTTAATTCTACTTCCTTCCGTCTTCTCTTTACGGGCTGACATAATCGCACGGGTCTACCAGGGCTCCGTTAATTCGTATCGTAAAATGCAGATGCGGAGCGGTAGACCAGCCCGTCGAACCGCATTTCATAATCACCTGCCCCTGCTTTACATAATCGCCCACCGACACAAGAAGCTGGGACGCATGAAGATAATACGTCACCACTCCGTTTCCGTGGTCGATTACCACATGATTTCCGTTCATGGAACTCCATTCCGCTTTTATTACCGTGCCGGCAAGAGAAGCGACAATGTCCGCGCCGTAAGCTCCGCCGATATCAATTCCGCTGTGATACTCCCGCTTTCCCGTAATCGGACTGGTACGATATCCGAAATAAGAGTAAATATTCGGGTCGCCCGGAAACGGCCAAATCATATTGTCCACCGAAGTTTCGTCGGTCAGACCGAGCTTCTTTAATTCCTCCTCGCGCCGCTTACGCTCCTCTTCTTCCCTTCTTAACCGTTCCTCCTCCTCACGTCTTTTCCGTTCCTCTTCCTCCACCCGGATACGTTCCTTTTCTTCCAAATCCGCAATCTCAAGCTGCTTGCTTTCGATTTCCTCGTAATACTCAAAATACTGTTCCTCCGATATTCCGAGGCTTGCCGTCAGTTCCTCCATATACGCCGCCTTATTGGCAACCAGAATGCTCAAATTATCAATCTGTAACTGCTGTTCCTCTTTCTCGGCATTTAATTCCACAAGCTTAATCTCATACGCCTCTTCCTTCTCGCGTACCGTCTGGCAGGAGGCCTCATAGCGTTTCAAAAGATTGTCGTCATATGCCGCAATCTGCGAACGATATTCCACCTGATTCAGCAAATCCTCCAGACTTTCGGAGCCGGTAAGCAGCTCCCAAAAACTGGTGTCCCCGTTCTCGTACATATATTTTATCCGTGCTTTCATGGTTACATACTGATTATCTTTTGTCTGAACCGCTTCTTCCAGTTCCCGTCCGGCTTCTTTCAGCGCGGCTTCGCATTCCGCAATGCTCTGTTTCAGCTTCTCCATTTCACCGTAAGCAAGCGAAAGCTCCTCATCCACCCTTTTGATGTACTCCTCCGTATTCTTTTTATCCGCCTCCAGCGCCGCAATCCGCTCCTCTGCCTCTTTTTTGAGCTGTTCCAGCGCTTCTTTCTCCTCTTTTGCCTTATCGATGGCAGACTGGTACGACTCCTCTGCAAAGACCGTGTTCTCCCTGCCGCCCGGAAGCAGCATTACAAGCATTGACGCCGCCACTACATAGCATATTCCTTTTTTCCAGATTCGTTTCATCTGTCTTCTCCTTTCCTATCGGTATTTCTTCCTTTTTTCTACCGCAAACTGATTTTCCGCAGCTGTTTTCCCGTCGTCATCACACTGCCGAGCAGACCGATTAACACACCGATGCCCAGCACTAACGGTGTAAGATAACAAAAAATCTGCTCCTCGCTTAAAAATGTCATCTTATGAAACACACTTTCATATTCTCCCGACAAATAGCCGATTACTTTTCCGTAGATGAAATGCAAAATTCCTAACGGCAAAACCGCACCGCACAGTCCTAGCAACATTCCTTCCACAATAAACGGAAACCGCACGAAAAAGTCGGTCGCGCCGATCAGATTCATAATGGAAATTTCCTCCTTCCGCACCGAAATTCCCATAGAAACCGTCATGTGAATCAAAAACATTGCCACTGCAACCAATACTAAAATAATGGAAACGGAAACCAACGTCGCAATCTGATTGACGCCGCTTAAGCTTTCCGCTACACCGTCCAGCGCGTTGACGCGGCGCACGCCGTCCAGTCCCTCAATATAGCGCACCAGGACCTCCTGCATGGATACGTCATTTAAAAATACTTTATACGATGCCGAATCTTCCAACGGATTATCCGTTCCGAAGGTAGCCGCCAGTTCCTCGTTCAAATGGTCCTTTTTATAATTTTCCCATGCCTCCTCGGCGGAAATGTAAACCACATCCGCCACCTCCGCACGTTTTCTGATTGCCTCACCGATGGCCTGAACCGTCTGTTCCGGACAATCCTTTTCAAACAAAACCGTCACGCCCACATTCTGCTCCGCTTCTTTCATCACATAGCGGACATTCATCGCAACAAAATAAAACAAGCCGATTAAAAACAAACTTGCCGCAATCGTTCCGATGGAAGCAAGGGAAAACTTGCGATTGTGGAAAATACTCCGGATTCCCTGCTTTAAACAATAAAAAAAGGTTCTAATACTTTGCATATACATATCCGCCCTTTTGCTCATCACTGATTACTCTGCCGTTTTTCAGCGTAATAACACGCTTCTGCATCATATCTACTACCTCACGGTTATGCGTTACCACAACCACCGTTGTGCCGCGGCGGTTGACTTCCTCCAATAAATGCATAATCTCCCACGAATTTTTCGGGTCCAAATTTCCGGTAGGCTCATCCGCAAGCAAAATCACCGGATTGTTAATCAACGCTCTTGCCAACGCCACACGCTGCTGCTCGCCGCCGGAAAGCTCCGACGGAAACGCCTTATACTTTTCGTTCAATCCTACCAGGGAAAGCATACGCGGCACCCGCTTCTTAATCTCCGCCGGCGGAACTTCAATCACACGCTGGGCAAACGCCACGTTCTCATAAGCGTTCCGATCCTTTAACAGCCGGAAATCCTGAAACACCACGCCGATACTGCGGCGGTATTTGCTGACCTGATAGCGGCGCAGTCTGGAAAGCTCTCTGCCCGCCACAAAAACCTTACCCTTTGTCGGAGAAATTTCCCGTAACATCAGCCGGATTAACGTCGACTTTCCCGAACCGCTGCTTCCGACAATAAAGACAAATTCTCCTTTCTTAATGCTGATACAGATATCATCAACGGCATGGACATCCTTCTGATATGCCTTTGAAACATGGTCAAACAGGATGACCGGCGCCTGTATATTCTGTAAATCTCTGTGTAAATCGTACGAACCCGCCATGCGGTTCTCTCCTCCTTTATAAACAACAGCCGCATCGTTACGGTGCGGCTGCACAAGCCTTAAAACTCCATATTCTCCATGTACTTCATGTACTTTACCACCATGAGCGCCATCTTAAACGTAATCGCGTCTTCAAAAATACGAAGGTCGAGATTCGTCATCTTCTGCAGCTTATCCAGCCGGTACACCAGCGTGTTTCTGTGGATATAAAGCTGACGCGAGGTTTCCGAAACATTCAGGTTGTTTTCAAAGAACTTATTGATGGTAACAATCGTTTCTTCATCAAAATCGTCCGGCGACTTTCCGTCAAAAATTTCCCGGATAAAGACCTTGCACATCGGCATCGGAAGCTGATACACCAGTCTGCCGATTCCGAGATTGGAGTAAGCCACCACGTTGCGGTCACTGTAAAAGATTTTCCCGACCTCCAACGCCATCTTCGCCTCTTTATAGGAGCGGGACACATCCTTAATTTCATTGACAATCGTTCCGAAGGAAATGTTCACTTTCGTCATCGCCTCGGTGTTGAGCGTATCTAAAAGCACCTTTGCGGTCTTCATTAAATTGTCATAGTCCTCGTTCAGCTTTAACTCTTTCACAAGGATAATGTTTTTCTCGTCCACCGCCGTGATAAAATCGCGGTTCTTTCCCGCGAAAAGACTCCGCACCGTTTCCAAAGCATTCATATCCTTTTCCTGCTTTGTTTCGATTAAAAATACAACGCGGCGCGCGTCCGTTTCGATGTGCAGCTTCTTCGCAAGATTGTAAATATCCACCAGAAGAAGGTTGTCCAGCAAAAGATTCTTGATAAAATTATCCTTGTCGTAACGCTCCTTGTAAGCGACAATCAAATTCTGAATCTGAAATGCCGTCATCTTTCCGATCATATAAACATCATCCGTATCGCCCTTTGCCAAAATGACAAACTCCAGATGATTATCATCATATACTTTAAAAAACTGATATCCGGCTAACGTCTGACTGTCTGCCGGCGAATCGACAAAAGCAAGCACCGCCTCGGTACTTTCCGCACCGGGTAAAAGCGTCGCCGCCAAAATCTCTCCGTCGGTTCCCAATACACATAAATCTACCCTTGTAATTGCCTTCAACCCATCAATTGTGCTCTGTAACACCTGATTTGAAATCATATATCCTCCTTTGCAAGCAAAACACGCTCCCATTATTGTCAGTTTATCATTCACGTTGTGAAAAGTCAACAAAACTGTCCCTAAATAATTTATGAATTTAAAAACGGGGCTCCGCACCAATGCGCGGAAGCCCCGTAAAAAATCTTATTGGATTAGTGAGAAATAATCTGCTCGGTTTCCTTATCGAAGATATGTATCTTCGTGAGGTCGAATGCAATACGGATTGTGTCACCCGGTCTTGCAGTCGTACGCGGATTTACTCTTGCCGTAACCGGAATGGTTTCATCTACATCAAAGTACAGGAATACTTCTGCACCAAGCAGCTCGTATACACGCACCGTTGCATCTAAGCTGCTGTCCTTAGAGGACTCGATGAAAATCTGCTCATCCTTAATATCTTCCGGTCTGATACCGAGAACAACCTTCTTCGGATGCTCTTCGTTGGTGTAACCGCCTGCAATCAACTTCTCGGCTCTCTTCTCGCCAAGCTTAATGGAGTGGGAACCGAACTTCAGAACAACGGTTCCGCCCTCTTCTACCGCATCACAGTCGATGAAGTTCATCTGCGGGGAACCCATGAAACCTGCAACGAATAAGTTGTTCGGTCTGTCATATAAGTTCTGCGGAGTATCTACCTGCTGGATAACGCCGTCCTTCATAACTACGATTCTGGTACCGAGGGTCATAGCCTCTGTCTGGTCATGGGTAACGTAGATGATGGTCGTCTGCAGCTTCTGGTGCAGCTTGGAAATCTCAATACGCATCTGTACACGGAGCTTTGCATCCAAGTTGGAGAGCGGCTCATCCATCAGGAATACCTTCGGGTTACGCACGATAGCACGTCCCATGGCAACACGCTGACGCTGACCACCGGAAAGAGCCTTCGGCTTACGGTCTAATAAGTGCTCGATATCAAGGATTCTTGCTGCCTCATGAACAAGTCTGTTGATTTCTTCCTTCGGGGTCTTTCTTAATTTCAAACCGAATGCCATATTGTCAAATACGGACATATGCGGATACAAAGCGTAGTTCTGGAATACCATCGCAATATCTCTGTCCTTCGGCTCTACGTCGTTCATCAGCTTATTGCCGATGTACAACTCGCCGCCGGTAATCTCCTCAAGACCTGCAATCATACGCAGGGTGGTGGACTTACCGCAACCGGACGGTCCTACAAAGATGATGAATTCCTTATCTTCGATTTCAAGATTGAAATCCTTAACGGCAACAAAACCGTTCGGATAAGTCTTGTTGATATTCTTCAACGATAAACTTGCCATTTCTTTTTCCTCCTAAATATGATGCGATTGATTCTCAATCGTAAAAATAACATATTCTTATGATACACTATTTTATATTAAATTACCATATCCCTTTTAACCAAATTGTGCTTCCCGTTTTTGGTGATTTTGTACAGTCCCTTTGTTCTCCTTTTCCCGGCATAAGAGCTATGCTTTATTGCATTTTTCTTCCTGCACGCAAAATTGTCTGCACCTTTTTTGTTTTATCCGCCGCTTGCTGTTTTTTTATGACTTTCCGGTCTATTGCAGCGTATATTCACCGGCAACCAGCAGGGTACAGGAAGACAATGCGATACATCCTCCGTTTTCCTCCGGCACTATGTAGCTGTGATAAAGGAAGAGGGAAGTATCCTCTGCCGTCAGACTTCCTTCCGTCAGGTCGACAACCGCATTTCCCGCCGCCGTCGCAGAACCCCTGAGGAGAATTATCCCGGTTCCCGCCTCTCCCACCAGCGATTCGCCTTTCTTTAAATACACCGTCGTATAGCCGCCCTTCTCCGTAAGCCGGCTTTCCAGATAGCTTAACGTAATCAGCGGGTCTTCCGCACCACCCGGAACCTTTGACGCCGCTCCCGCGTAATGCCCCGAAAAAAATGCCGCCGCCAAAAGCAGAATCCCCCCTGCCGCACATCCGATTTTCTTCATCAAATTCATTCCGGCTCCTTTCCAAAACCGCCTATTCCGCGTTTTCCTCAAACTGTCCTATCCGGTACGCCTCCACCATTTCCTTGATTCCGGCGGGGTCCGGACGATACTCCTGCGCTTCTGCCTTTCCCGGCAGTTTTCGGTAGAAGATACGCTTCACATCCCGGTAGCTTTCCAGATAAACCAATTCTTCCTCCAAACTCCGGTCGCTGAGGGAATGTTCCGCCACCGTACCGATGGTATCTTTTACCGAATCCGGCACGAGGAATCGTATTCCTTCTTTTGTCTGCTCCGTCAGCGTTTCATAAACCGCTTCTTCCAATATATAGCAGGCTTTCGGTCTCACTCCCAGAAACGCCGCTCCGACCTCCTGCGCCGCCATGCACAGCGTTTCTTCCGAAAAAATTCCGCACAGCTCCGAAATCATAAACAATTCCGGCATTTCGGGATTATGGACGCTTAACACCTCGTATGCGCCACCGGAAAGCTCTGTCTTCGTATCCGTCGGCACTTCCACAAAAGCAAGCGTATCATTGAGAAAATCCGCATAGCTCAGAAAAAACGCCGTTACTTCACGTTCTTCGTCCGCCACCGCCAGAACCGACCAATACGCCGACAAGGTATCCGGCAGATTCGCCGCGGACGGTTTCTCCTCTTTCGGCGGTGCGGACGGCGGCTCTGCCACCGAAAACATCCTCGACAGCACGACATATGCCCCCAGCCATACCAAGCTGCACAACGAACCATATAAAAAAAGCCTGAGTACCAAACTTCCTTTTTTCATTTCCCGCCTCCTCGTTGGATTCCCTGCGTTTCAGTATAGCAGACTTTCCTCTTTTCCGCAACGTTGTCGCGTGTTCCCCTTGCCCATTTTCTCCGGACATTGTATAATACTATCATAATTATAATGTAAACAGGAATAAGTAAATTATTCATGAAGTGGAATTACATGTAAGAATCAAACCTATCCGAACAGTTCGGGAACGGAGGAACCATGCTTCAGAAAACTGTATTGATTACCGGCGTTTCGCGCGGAATCGGCCGCGCCTGCGCCCTTACCTTTGCCCGTGCGGGCTATGCGGTTGCCGGATGCTGTCAGTCGCGCACCGATTTGCTTGACCTGCTTTCGGCGGAGCTTTCCGCCATCGGCGCTCCGCACCTTTTCCTTACCGGCGACATCTCGGATTCTTCCTTTGTGGGAGAATTATTTTCCCGGACAATCGCGAAATTCGGACGTCTTGACGTCTTAATCAACAACGCGGGCATTTCCCATATCGGACTGCTCACGGACATGAGCGACGAGCAGTGGAACCGTCTGTTTTCCGTCAATCTCTCGTCCGCCTTTTACTGCTGCCGCGCCGCAGTTCCGCATCTGCTCGCAAACCGTGACCGGGGCGGGCTGCTCCCGGAAGACGCCTGCGGTACTATTTTAAATGTTTCCTCCGTCTGGGGCTGCTCCGGTGCCTCCTGCGAGGCAGCCTATTCCGCCTCCAAAGCCGGACTAAATGCACTGACTGCCGCGCTTGCCAAAGAACTTGCGCCAAGCCGGATTGCCGTAAACGCACTTGCCTGCGGCGTCATTGACACCGACATGAACCGCTGCTTTTCCGAAGAAGAACGGGCGGCACTGCGGGAAGCCATTCCGGCGGACCGCTTTGCCACGCCCGAAGAAGCCGCAAAGGCTCTGCTTCTGCTTTCCCAGATGCCTGCCTACCTGACCGGACAGGTAATCCGCTTTGACGGCGGATTTTTATAAACGAATGAAAATTCAGGTGCCAAAACACATTCTGATACGAAAGCATCCTTTTGGCACCTGAATCCTGCAAAGTTAAAGGGGGCCGCGCAGTTTGTGCGCAGCCCCCTTTCCTTATGCTTCTTCCGCCTAATCCTTCCGGAACGCCTTCCGCTGTCTTTTATCTTCGTACATATGCTCATCGCTCATTTCCATTGCACGAATCAGGGAAGTCTTGGCAGGATCCTTTACTTCATATACGCCGCAGCTTACCTCTGCGATGTACGGCTGGTCGTTCCGCTCATTAATCTTTTGCAACTCCTCCCGAAGCCGCATGACAAAATCGTTGCCCTCGCCCGCCTTCTCAATGCGTTTTACCACATTGAACTCATCGCCGCCGGTTCTCGCATAGGCCGTAATGTCGTCCGACACCTTTGCCAAAGCGGTTGCCACGCGGCAGAGTGCGTCATCTCCCGCCAAATGCCCGTATGCATCGTTAATTTTCTTTAGGTTATCCATATCAATGCTGATAACCGCTACCCGCTGCCGCAAATAAGCGGCATCTCCGTATATTTTCCTTGCCTGTTCCTCGAAGCCGCGGCGGTTTGCAATACCGGTCAGGGTATCCTCCTTATAAAGCCGCTTAATATCCGCCATCGCGTTCAAGGTCTGGTGCAGTTTGTAATTTTCCAGGGCTACCGCAAAATTCATGGCCCAAGGTTGTACGAACTCATTAAAGTGACCGTAATTCTCATGCGTTGTAACTACATAACCCAGCGTATGGTTTTTATAATGAAACGGCAGAAAATAAAAACTTCCCGCTTCTATTTCGCTGCGTGCTTCCTCCGGCAGTAGCTCGCTGCGGTCAAACTTTGTGTCCATCAGATGCAGCGCTCCGCTCGGCGTCTTCATGGAACGTAATACCATCTTCTGCGTATACTCCGTACGCATACTGCCGACATTGCGTTCTTCCTCCGTCAATTCCTCCGTTTCATCGCAAAGACATACCCATACCTTTTTGGCAAAGTTATGATAGCTGTACTTATGAACCGTTGTCAAAAGCGCCTTTTCATCGGTAATGCCTTCCAAATCCGCGTTCATAAAAATCGTCTGCTGCGTAATCCTTTTATACTCGTCCACCTTCTTCGTCAGAGCCCCGGGGTCGTTTTTAATCTTGTGGCGCTTACAGCCGCAGCTTCCGCGGTACTTTTCCATGACCTGGACATATTGCTCCTTCTCCGGGCACTCTCCCCGGTCAATCTCGTCAATCAAATCCACTGCCCGGATTGCCATATTCTCAAACGGCACGCTCACGCTCGTCAGCGGCGGCGTATACTGCTGCGCCTCCAAAAGATCGTCATAGCCGGACACACAGACATCTTCCGGCACGCGGATTCCTCTTTCTTCCAACTCCATGCAGACAGAAATTGCCATGTAATCGTTTGCACAGACAATCGCTTCCGGGTAGGAGTCAAGTCTGCTGGACAGAAAATGCTCTACCGCTTCTTTTCCCTTGTTGGTCCAGTAATCGCCGTAATATACCATGTCCCCGGTCACGTCAATCCCGTATTCTTTCATGACGCGTTTATAACACTCATACCGCTTCTGTGCGTCTTCCATATGCATTTTGCCGGTCATAAAGCAGATATCCCGGAACTTATGTACCTCGATAAAATGTCGAATCATACGCTCCATTGAGGTAGATTCATCCACAAGGACATTGTAAAAGCCCTCTATGCGCTCTCTGATACTTATAACCGGACAGGTCACCCCGGTCAGATGCTTCAGCAACATCTCCTTGCTTCCCGGAGTATTCAGGGTATCCGGCGCTATAATAATTCCGTCCAGCTTGGAATAATCCGGCAGGGAAAGAATTTTGCACTCTCCCTCGGCATACAAAAGATTGTCGCCGTTGGAATTAAACATCGTAAAATAGTAGACATCATACCCGTATTCGTCCGCTCTGGCGCTAATTGCCTGACAAAGCCTGCTCGGAAAGCTCTGCGGCACATCTCCGATAAAAACACCGATTTTCTTCCTTCTCATTCGTTTTCCCCAATCCTTTCTATAATTTGCAAATATTCCTCCCGCAGACCCTTGTACTTACGCCGAATCTGCGATACATCCTTCTCCTTTATATGCAGCAGAAGCTCCTCGGCTTTCTCTGCCGCTCTCTCAAATCCGAAATTCGCCAAATTTCCCTTCAGGCGGTGTACGCATGCATGCAATCCCCGAAAATCCCTTCTCTCCAGTGCCTCGTCCATTTCTTTCACTACTTCTTCTCCCGGAAAAAGCCTGACGCACTCTTCCCACAAATCGAGGCGACCTGCCATTCTCTCCGACAATTTCTTCTCGTCACCAAGATACGGTATCATTCTCGCGTACAATGTATTAGCCATAGGCACCTCCCAGCGATTCTCCCCTCAAGTATACTCCTTTTTTTTGAATTTGTCTATTCTCTATTTTATACTTTTCAGCAATAGTATTCTGAATATTAAAACACTTTCGCCATCCGAACCGAAACGAGCTTTTCTGCATAAAATAATTGATATAACGTGTAGAAAGGGAACGTCCGCCATGCTTCCCATCATTGACCTGCATTGTGATACTCTCTCGAAACTGTCTTCCTCGCCCTCATCCTTCTGTCTGCCGGAGGAAACCGCCAAATCCCACATTTTTCTGTCCGGCCTTCGCTCCTCCGGCGTTTTGCTGCAATGCTTCGCCATCTTCACCGATTTATATGCTTTGGGGAAAGAAACACCCCTCACCCATATGCAGAAACAGGTTGCCTGCTTCCATGAGTTTCTGTCCGCCTCGTCCGGAGCAATGGCGCCCGCCCTGACCTACTCCGATATTCTCACCAATAAAAAAGAGGGCAGAATTTCTGCCCTTCTTACTTTAGAAGAAAGCTGCCTGTCCGGGGAGATGCTTTCCCTGCTTCCGACCCTGTATTCCCTCGGCGTCCGCATGACTACGCTGACCTGGAATTATCCGAACCTGCTCGGCTCTCCCGCTACCGATATCACTCCGACGTTATCTCCGGCTGCGCCGTGCCCGCCCTATCTTGCAGGCCACCGGCGTCTGCACGACGGCCTGACGCCTCTCGGCTTTGACTTTGTCAAAGAGGCGGAACGGCTCGGCATATTAATTGACGTTTCCCACCTGTCCGACGCCGGTTTTTATAATGTCGCAGCCCACAGCAAAAAGCCGTTTCTTGCCAGTCACTCCAACGCCAGAAGCATCTGCAATGTTCCCCGTAATCTTTCCGACGATATGCTCCGCGTTCTGGCAGAGCGCGGCGGCGTTACGGGGCTGAACCTCTGCGGACATTTTCTTGTTTCCTCTCCGGCGACTCCCGAAGAACTGCTTGACGCCCTTGTCCGTCACGCAAAGCACATTGTTTCCGTTGCGGGAATTGATGCCGTTGCTCTCGGAACCGACTTCGACGGTATTCCGACAAATGCCGCAATACCGGATGTCACCTGTCTTTGGCGCTTGGAAAGCGCCCTGCGGCACGCCGGGTTTACCTCCGGCGAGCTAGAGAAGCTGTTTTATCAAAACGCGCTACGCGTATTTAAGGAATGTCTGAGAGCCTGAGCCGTTTTCCGACCGTTATTCGGAAAACATCGGAGTGGATAAATAGCGTTCTCCGGTATCCGGAAGGAGCGCAACAATAATCTTTCCCTTGTTTTCCGGACGCTTCGCAAGCTCCGTTGCGGCAAAGACGGCAGCGCCGGAGGAAATGCCCACCAGCAGGCCTTCTTTTCTTGCCAGTGTACGGCCGGTTTCAAATGCGTCCTCGTTCTCTACGGCTATGATTTCATCATAAACCCCCGTATTCAGGGTGTCCGGAACAAAGCCCGCACCGATTCCCTGAATCTTATGAGGCCCCGGAGTTCCCTTGGAAAGTACCGGTGAACCGGCAGGCTCTACCGCTACTACCTTGACATTCGGATTCTGGCTTTTTAAATATTCGCCGACACCGGAAACCGTGCCGCCGGTGCCTACGCCGGCAACAAAAATGTCCACCTTGCCGTCGGTATCGTTCCAAATCTCCGGACCGGTCGTGGTACGGTGCGCAGTCGGGTTTGCCGCGTTGGTAAACTGGCTCGGAATAAAGCTGTTCGGCGTTTCTGCCGCAAGCTCCTGTGCCTTGGCAATCGCACCCTTCATTCCCTTGACGCCTTCCGTAAGAACAAGTTCCGCACCGTAGGCCTTCAACAGATTGCGGCGCTCAATGCTCATCGTTTCCGGCATGGTAAGAATAATTTTGTAGCCTCTGGAAGCGGCTACGGCCGCAAGTCCGATACCGGTATTGCCGCTGGTAGGCTCAATAATTACGGAATCCGGTTTCAGAATGCCCTTTGCTTCCGCGTCGTCAATCATTGCTTTGGCAATTCTGTCCTTCACGCTTCCGGCCGGATTAAAATACTCTAACTTTCCGTAAATCGTCGCCTCTAAGTTCTTCTGAGCACCGTAGTTGGTCAGTTTCAGCAGCGGTGTGCCGCCGATTAAATCTGTAATTCTGTCATAGGTTTTCATGTTGTATCCGCTCCTTTTCATTTTATGATGTTATAATGTACTGCTTTTGTTTTACTTTTTTGTTCGCTTCAACATCGAAATTTGTTCCCTATGTATTCCATGCTTCACCTCGGACTGTTTTTGTTTTCTTGTAAACCTACTTGTTTTGTAGGTTTAATTATAGCACCCCCTCTTTTGCTTGTCAACCCCCTAAAAAAGAAATTTTCAATGTGATCAGTGAGGACAAATGTATATCGATGACATTATCCCGGACACATTATGGAAAATACATAGCTTCTATGCTGACAACGGAATTTTCCATTGCAATTTGATAGATCTGCTGCTTGGTCGTGTTGAATTGTTTTAACCAATAAGCAAGCAGATATCGTAACTATCTTTTAGGAGTGGTCCTTCGGGGTTACTCCTATTTTTATACCTTCCGACACCGTTCACCTTGTTCTTGCGTCGTAAATGTCGCAACTTTCCGGTGAAGCGGTGCTTTTTTCGTAAACATCAAACCATCCGCTTATTCATAAACTAAGGGGCTGCCGCATTAAGCGCGCCCCATTCTTGCAAGCCGGGGCTTGCCTTTAACCGCAACGTAGGGGCTTCAGGTATCTGCCGCACGCTCTGCTCCGGATTCTTCGATATATTCTTTGCATCGGAAAGCGTTTGCGTCTTTTTCGCTGATTGTCTTTACCCCGAAGATAAAATAAATCATGTGAAATACCCATATGCAGACAAGAATGATTCGTCCTATCGATACATGTTTCATCATAAGGAATCCGATTGACATCAGTGCGGTAACAGTAAACATAATGCGTATTTTCGTTTTTAAAGTCATTCCCTGCCCCTTGACATAGGTTTCGAGATTATTTTTATACAGCTTTGTATTAATAAACCAGTGATGTAACTTCTCAGAGCCTTTGGCAAAGCAGAACGCTGCCAAAAGCAAAAACGGAAATGCCGGCAGAAGCGGAACAACCGCTCCCACTGCACCGAGGCCTACCCCGATGCAGCCAAGGCCGATATAAATCATTTTCTTAATTTTCATTGAACCTCTCCAATCGTTTCTTCTCTTTCTTTGTCGCAATCACATGCCGTATAGCGGCCACAGGATGATGAAAAATCATCCTCGGTCCCGAAAATCGCATTACCTCCCGAATTTTCTCCCGCATCACGGGCTTGTAGCAATGTACCTTGCAGTTTGAACAAAAGGTTTTTGTTTCCATAAACGGGCATTGATTGCTCCGCTGTCTTGCGTAATCGTCTAACTCTGCACATTCCGCGCACAAACCTACTGCTGTATGGTGCCGCTTCTTGCAATACAGAGCAATCATCTGTGACACCATTTCTTTTTCTCTTTGCCTCTTGCGTTCGATATCCTGCTTCATCAGCTCATCCTCCCATGCTCCACGGAATACACCGTATCGGCAATCCGCATGGTAGACTGACGGTGTGAAACCAAAACAACCGTTTTATCCTGCCTTTCTTCCCGCAGAGATTTCAGGATTACCGCTTCGTTGAGGCTGTCAAGATTGCTGGTCGGCTCGTCGAGCAGCAGGAACGGCGAATCTTTAAGAAACGCTCTTGCAAGCCCTAAACGCTGACGTTCTCCGCCCGAAAGCGTATCTCCGAGCTCTCCCACAGAAGTATCATACCCCTGCGGCAGACTCATAATAAAATGATGCACCGACGCCTTTTTACAAGCGGTCTGTATCTCTTCGTCGGAAGCATCCGGCTTTGCAATGCGAAGATTATTGCGAATACTATCCCGGAACAAATACGTTTCCTGCGTAACGAAGCTTTCCATAGCGCGGAGATTCTCCGTATTGATATCGTCAACGGAAGTTCCCGAGATTTTTACACTACCCTCCGACACAGTCCAAAACCGCATAAGCAGCTTAAGCAGGGTAGATTTTCCGCTTCCGCTCCGCCCTACGATACCTACGATAGCGCCTTTCGGAATCTCAGCCGATATCCCGTCAAGAATCCTTTCTTTTCCGTATGAAAATGTTACCTTTTCGGCAGCGGCTCCCTCAAAGGAAAGAGGCTTCCTGCCTGTTACCTCTTCCACCGCAGGAGTTTCCTCCAAAATATCCAGCACACGATTTCCGGCAGCAAAGGTATTCTGTAAGGTGCTTCCCAAATTTGCCAGTGCAATACAAGGCCCGAAGGAACTCATCAGTGCAATCGTGGGAATCAGCACACCGGTAAAATCAACCGCGCCCCTCCGATAAAACATTGCCGATACAAAAAGCATAGCGAGGGCAAACAACAGAATCACCGTATTGGTAATTGCACCGTTTCGTCCGGCAGTACGCTTCATGCGTTCTTCCTCTTCCGAGAGCGCTTCTGTCTGCCGATTCATTTCCCGAAGACGTTTGCTTCCCTGCCCGTATTGCAGCGTTTCGGAAAGTCCGCGAAGACTGTCCAAAACAAAGCTGCTAAGCTTCCCCGATTTGGTACGGAACCTCATACCGGCGTCTTTGCTGCTTTTCGAAATCAGGAGCGGAATTATAACTCCGACTGTGACATATGCCGTCAGCGCAAGAAAACCGAGTCCGATATGATAGCTTCCGATAAAAATGCACATAACAGCAGTGAACAAAAAGGCAATGGCTGCGGGCGAGATGGTGTGTGCATAAAACACTTCCAGAAGCTCAATATCCGAGGTAATCACCGATATCAGGTTGCCCTTGTCCCTGCCTTCCAGCTTTGCGGGGCACAGTCTTCGGAGCGCCCGAAACACCCTGTCCCGTAGCAACGCCAGCAGTTTGAAGGCAATAAAATGGTTGCACGCCTGCTCCGCATACCGCAACAGTCCTCGCAGAACAGCAAATACAATAAGGCAGAAAAAAATCACCTTCAAGGACATCGGAAGCTTAAACCCCAGGAAATCAAGGACGGCATATCCGCCGAATATCGTAATAAAGGAGGCGCACAGATGTCCGGCAAGCCCCGTTATAACAGCTAACGTCATGTAGCCTGTAAGCGGTTTTACAAGACCGGCTAACCGCAGCATCACTTTGAATCCGTTTCTTTTTTTCACCGTACATCACCCTCCTTTCCGTAATTTTCAAGGCTCTGCTGTGCTTTCCACAGCTTTGCGTAGCAACCGTTTGCGGCAAGTAATTTCTCATGCTTTCCGCTTTCGGCAATAGTTCCTTTGTCCATCACATAGATGTTATCGGAATTGATTCCATTCACAAGACGGTGAGAAATCAGAATGACCGTCTTTGTTTTGGCAAGCGCATGGATTTCGCACATGATATCGTTTTCGCTCTCTACATCGATATTGGAGGCAGCTTCGTCAAAGATGTATACCGGACTGTCGTGCAGAAGCGCTCTTGCCAAAGCCAGCCGCTGGCACTGACCGCCAGACAGGTTGGAGCCTTTCTCTGCAAGAGGTGTATCCAGTCCCTTTTCACTCTTTAGAAACCCGGCAAGCTTCACCCGTTCCAAAACCTCCCACAGCTCTTCCTCCGTCGCTGTGGGACAGCCCATCAAAAGATTGTCCCGAACCGTCCCCTGAAACAGATAGCTCTGGTGGCCGATGTAGGTAAGGTTCTCCGCAAGGCTTGTCTCCGAAAGTCCTGAAAGTTCCTTCCCGCCCACGGTAACGCTGCCGAAATAGCCTTTCTTCCTGCCCGTCAGAATTGCGGACACCGTTGATTTTCCGCTGCCGCTCTCTCCCACAATAGAGGTAAAGCTACCCATCGGAAATGTCATATCGACTCCGTGCAGAATTTCCCGGTCCTTCTCATAGGCGAAGCGCAGCCCGGAGCATACAATCGTACAGTCCTCCGGCACCTTTTCCTCCTTTTGTTCCGCTTCCGGCAGGTCCAGCAAACGGAAAATCTTATCGCTTGCCGCCATCCCGTTCATGGCAATATGGAAGAAAGAACCGAGTTGCCGCATGGGAATGAAGAAATCCGCCGCCAGCAGGATAACGGCAAGACATCCGCCGAGTGTGCAGCCGCCTGCGCGGTATTGCGTAACCGCTGTAATAATCCCGACCGCCGCGCCGCCGTAGGCGATTAAGTCCATAATGGTAATGGAGTTGAGCTGCATAGTCAGAACCTTCATGGTAATCCTGCGGAACTTTTCCGATTCCGCATTCATTTTTCTGTTTTTTAACTCATCTGCCTGATATATTTTCAGCGTGGTAAGTCCCTGCAGATTTTCAAGGAAGGTATCGCCAAGTGTCGTGTACTGTCCCCAATACTTTGCAAGCAGTTTTTTCGCCCAGGTCTGTACCGCGGCAATCGCAACGGGAATGAGCGGAACGCAAACGAGCAAAACAACGGCAGACGGCACATTGATAAAGCACATCACGATAAACAGCGTAAGCGGCGCCAGCATGGCATAAAAGAACTGGGGCAGGTATGCACCGAAGTATGTTTCAAGCTGCTCCACGCCTTCTACCGCAACCTGTACCACCTCCGAGGTTCCCACCTGCTCATTGTAGGAGGCACCGAGCCGCAGCAGTTTTCTGTAAATCAGTTCACGCAGGGCTTGTTTCACCGTCTTTGAAGAAAGATAACTCATCCTGCTTGAGCCGATTGTACACAAAAAGCGGAGAATGACTGCCGTCACCGCTATAACGACGGTAATAAAATAATTCTCCGCTTTGGCGGTTCCTTCATACATTTTCTGAAGCAAGATACAGATTGCCCCGATCATACCGATATTTGCCGTAAGGGATACCCATTGCAGCAACACGTTTCCGGCAATATATTGTTTACTTTCGCTGACCGTACCAATCAGCCTTTTATTAATCATCATGATTATTTCCCCGTTTCAGACAGCGGCGGCAAAGCTGCTTCACACTGTGAGACAGTGCAAAAAATGCAGCTGTAATGCCGATAATCGATAATCCGCATAATAATGATTCCATAGTGTTATCCATCCTTTCAAACAAGAAAAACTATTTTTTAAACAAAAAAAATCCCGTTTTCTTATATGGTGCTGTTTCCATGTCCAAAAACGTATAGCCCGTTTCATCAATGGCTTTCTTTAAAGCTTCTTTATCCAAAGGATTTTCAGCAATCATCTCCGTCAATCCCTTTCTGTGGGAGGAAGAAACTTTCTTCACGGCAAACTGCCTGCGTATCGCGTCGTTGATATGGGATTCGCACATACCGCAGGACATTCCCTCAATTTTCAAAGTGATTTTTACCATATCCTAATTCCTCCTGACAGTTAGCTTTCGCTAACCCTCGTTCTAAAATAACAGCGATCGCATATTGGTTAGCGCTCGCTAACTTTCGCCTTAGTATAGCACGGAATATCCTCTCTTGTCAATATCTTTACTCCGATTTGTAAAAATTGCAAAAACAGTGACGAATTAACAATTTCTCAGACATGTACGCCCTCCTTTTATCTACGGCTTGCCGTATGTTCTTCCAAAATATTTTTCAACGCACTCATTGAGCTTGCATGAGAACGGACAATCCGTACATTCTGCCCTTTCGTTTCACTCAACGCACAGCGTATCATTTTATGGGAAACCGTATTCGTAAAGAGTACCAGCAGGTCCGGTGTGCCGATATTTTTCAAACCGTTTGCCATCTTCGGATATACCTTTACTTTGCATTTATACTCGCTGCACAAATTCTTATATTGGCGAGTCATACATTCATTCCCGCCGACAATTACTACACTCATTTTGCATCTCCTTTCAGTTGAGTTAGCGTATGCTAACCTGTATTGAAAAATAATAAGCCGCATAAGACAGGTTCCATTTCTGAGTATGGAAAAATGCATAAAGCAAAATGCCTTATACGGCTTTCACTGTGTTTTTGATATACAACACCGATACACGGATATGCCCGAAGTTTTGGATTTTACTTTTACTTATTCCGCACCCTTCAGCGCTTCTACCATATCGATCTTCCTGTTTTTTCCCGCAACCATACGACTTACCGCCAGAGATACGCCGAACGTGAGCAGGATGCTGACGGAGTAAGTCAGCACGCCAAGCGTCAGACTTAATTCATACTCGCTTACCAGAGAGGTTATCAACGCATAAAGCACTCCTACGCCGGCAGGCAGACCGATCAGCACGCCGATGACGGTCAGCCATATGTTTTGACTGATGAGCAGCCTCCCGATATGCCGATCGCGGAAGCCGAGTACCTTTAAAGTTGCAAGCTCACGACTGCGCTCCACATAACTCATAACACCGAGGTTGTATAGCACCACTACGCCGAGAATGACAGCCGCCAGCACGAAAATAAGCACCATCAGATTCATGATTTCCATAAAGCTGTCGTAGGTTTCCATAATCATCTTTTTGTCCTGCTTACCGGAAATCAACGCCGAGTTTTCAATGTTCTCGGAAATTTCGTCCGTGTAAATCGAACTGATATGATAAGGTACGCCAACCCTTTCCGCATAGACATCGGTCATCACAATGCACTCCGTCATAATAGAGCGCAAATATCCGGCAACCGTTACCCGGTAGGTTTCTCCGCTGCCGTAAGGTGAGAATTCAACAATATCTCCAATCTTTGCCGTATCCGCAAGGCGAAGGCAGAGATAAACGCCGTCATCGCCAAGCTCCATTAACGCATTACCCTCGTCAACAAAACGGATTTTATGATTGTCCGCATGATAAATTTCCAAAGATACGGTTTTTCCTTCATAACTTATGCCGGAGGAAGCAAGCCAGTCACCGTTTACCTTTTCGGCAAGTTCCTTTGCTTCGCCGTTTTGCGCAGACTCGGAAAGATTGATTTTGGTTGCATAGTTGCTGATGTCCTCATTGAGAACCGCCATAAAGTTCTCCATCGTGTCCTTCATGCCAAGACCGCCCACAAGCAGAAGCATACATCCGATAACACCTATGAGCGTCATGGCCGAGCGGGATTTATGGCGCAGTATATCACGCACGTTCCATTTTGTACCGAAGGACAGCTTCTCCCAAAACGGCAGCTTTTCGAGTACGCTCTTTTTCACAGCTTTCGGCACATAAGGGCGGAGCGCATCGGCGGCAGTGCCTTTCAGCATTTTTTTGACCGAAAGAAAACTGATCAAGGTAAGAAGCAGTACCGTCAGTATCAAAATCGGCCAGCAAACAGCCGGCATCACCAGGGACCAATCCGGAATATCAAAATAAGTAGCCATCATTCCGTTCGGACTGATGATAAGCGCGGCAACACCGTAACCGAGTATCACACCCAATACCGTACCGACAAGTCCTATCACAAAACCGTAAGAGGTATAGTGCCACAGGATTCGGCGATCCCGGAAACCGAGCGCTTTCAGAGTACCTATCTGCACCTTTTCATTCGCGGCAATGCGGTGCATGGTAGTCACCATGGTCAGAACCGCAATGGCAAGGAACAAAACGGGCAGAATGGAACCCATCGTTTTCCCCTCCTCCGCTTCACTTTTAGCCCCTGCGTAGGAATAGTGCTCATCCTTTGAAGTTACCAATACCGTACGGCCGATTGCTTTCTTTACCGCTTCTTCAAGCTTCTCCTTTTCCATATCGGAACGGACATTCATCTGCGGATAAAAGGCGATTCCGAGCGCTTTTTTCAGCTTTTCCGGCGAAATATAGGAAAATCCGAAAGATTCGTAATCGGGCATCAGCTGGTTTTCATCGGCAACGCAAATCATATTTTCTCCGCTTTTAATCAGCCCGACAATTTCACCTTCGATTTCTGCGCCTTTATAGGTCATAGTCAGACTGTCGCCAAGTGAAATACCGTTTTCCTCCGCAAATTTATCCGACAACCAGATACCGTCGGATTTTTCATCATAAGCGGCGCCTTCCATCACAAGCATAGTAGATACGGTATAGTTTTCCGACACATTCAGCGCTAACGACTTTTTCGTTCCCTTGATATCGACATTGACAGACAGATATCTTGTTGCGGCGTCTACGCCGTTAATTTTCTGTACAGCTTCAAGATCAGCTTCCGAAAATCCGGTTTCCGAATACAGACGAAAATCAGCATACGCCGTGTTCTCGAAAAACGAAGCCGTATCCACCTCAATGCTTTTCCATTCAATGTTAAAGCCGAGAAAAACACCGACGCCGATAGCAATCATAATAATCATGGAACTAAACTGCGCTTTATATTTCCACGCAGTACGGAAAAGTTTTCTTATCAGCATCTTACCATTCCACCTCGTCTGCGCTCATCGGATTTATCTGCTTCTCACAGGATTTGATTTTTCCGTTTTTCACTCGGAGCACCACATCCGCCATTTTTGCAATGTTCTGATTGTGAGTAACAATCACGATAGTCTTTCCGTAATTTTTTGCCATAGAAAGCAGGAGTTTCAGCACAAGTACGCCTGTTTCGGAGTCAAGGGCGCCGGTCGGCTCGTCGCAAAGTAAAATTTTTGGATTTTTGGCGAGTGCGCGAGCAATGGAAACGCGCTGCTGCTCGCCGCCGGACAACTCCGACGGGAAATTCTTTAAATGATCGGACAAGCCAACCTCTGCAAGCATCTGCTCTGCGTCCAGCGCATCGGGGGCGATTTCCTTAACCAGCGCCACATTTTCCTGTACCGTCAGCGTAGGAATCAGATTATAAAACTGGAACACAAAACCGACCGTCGACGCCCGATAGTCGGCAAGCTCATTGTTGGTAAGGGCAGAGATGTCTTTTCCGTTTACGGTGATTGTACCGCTTGTCGGGCTGTCAAGACCTCCGAGCATATTCAGCAAGGTGCTTTTTCCCGCGCCGCTGGGTCCGAGAATAACGACAAAATTTCCCTCATCCAGCTTGAAGCTCACGTTATCCAGCGCTTTCAGTTCATGCTCGCCGCTTGTGTATATACGGGTTACATTCTTAAACTCTACAATAGACATACTTACTACCTCCGTATCAAAAATCAGGGAGATGTAAATTTCATTTTGCATCTCCCCAAATACTTATTTCTTAGGATGGCAGGAACCGCTCATAGGACAATCCGCGCAGCCGCAGCCGCAGGAGGATTTTCCTTCCCTCTTATCACGAATCATGCCGATGATGATAGCAGCAACAATGATTATCAGTACCGCGCAGATGATAATCGTCGCTATATTCTCAGAAATCCATGCAAGCATACCCATACCTCCTGTTTTGCATAGCACATTTATTTTGTAACCTTAACCGTTTTCGTAAGCTTTGTAGACTCTTTGTAAGGCTTAAAAAGCATATAAAGCATCACAAGCAATACGGCAATGGCAACGAGCAGACCGAATACATTAAGATTGCCGGTGAAAGCAGAGCCCACCTGGTAAATCATCAACGAAGCCGCATAGGCAAACAGGCATTGATAACCGATGGCAAACCAGGTCCACTTGGCAGAATTCATCTCACGCCGGATTGCACCGATTGCAGCGAAGCACGGCGCGCAAAGCAGATTGAATACCAAGAAGGAGTAAGCGGCAAGTTTTGTCATGCCCTCAAAGTCGAGCACTCCAAATACTCCGACTACCTCTTCCTTTGCAACCAGCCCCATGATGGTAGCGATAGTCGCCTTAATGTTGCCGAAGCCCAGCGGTGCAAAAATCCAGCAGAGTACGCCGCCGATCCTACCGAGAACGCTGCTCTCCAGTTCCATCTCGGTGCTGAAGGTAAAGGAGCCGTCCTGCACACCGAAGCAGGAGCCTGCCCAAATGATGATAGAGGAAAGCAGGATAATCGTACCGGCCTTCTTAATGAAGGACCAGCCGCGCTCCCACATAGAGCGAAGAATATTGCCGACCGTCGGCCAGTGGTAAGCCGGCAGCTCCATAACAAAAGGAGCAGGCTCGCCGGAAAACATCTTTGTTTTTTTCAGCATAATACCGGACAAAATAATCGCGGCAATCCCAACGAAATATGCGCTGGGAGCAACCCACCATGCGCCGTGAAACAGTGCGGAGGCAATCAGTGCGATAATCGGCAGCTTTGCGCCGCACGGAATAAAGGTAGTCGTCATAATCGTCATACGGCGGTCACGCTCATTTTCAATGGTACGGGACGCCATAACTCCGGGAACACCGCAGCCCGTACCGATTAACATCGGAATAAAGGACTTACCGGAAAGCCCGAACTTGCGGAAGATACGGTCAAGCACAAAGGCAATCCGGGACATATAACCACAGGCTTCAAGAAACGCAAGGAGGAGAAAGAGCACAAGCATCTGCGGAACAAAGCCGAGCACCGCGCCGACACCGCCGACGATACCGTCAACCAGCAGGCCGCTCAGCCATTCCGGGCTGTTTGCCGCATCCAGTCCGTTCTGAACAAGCACCGGAATGCCGGGTACCCACACGCCGTATTCGGACGGATCAGGCACGCCTTCTGCTTCTTCCCCGAGCGCCGCGTCATAGAGAGCGGAAATATCATAGCCTCCTTCCGCCAGTGAATCGGCAAAGGAGCCGTAGGCTTCATCAAAGGCACCAAAATCCTCATCGGCAATCGCAGACCGGATATCCTCCGCGCCAATCACACCTTCCTCGGCAGCCGCATCCACAAGAGCGCGCAGTTCATCCGTCCAGACATTTTCCGCCGCATAATCGGTCATGGCGTCGTCATAGGCAGAAGAGCCGATTCCGAACAGATGCCAGCCATCGCCGAACAAGCCGTCGTTGGTCCAGTCGGTAACATAGGTTCCGACTGTGGAAACGGAGATATAATACACAAGGAACATGATAAGCGCAAAAATAGGAAGTGCCAGAAAGCGGTTAGTAACAACCTTATCGATTTTATCCGAGGTAGAGAGCTTTCCGGCGGATTTCTTCTTGTAGCACCCCTTCATCATTTCGCCGATATAGACATAACGCTCGTTCGTGATAATCGATTCCGCGTCATCCTCCATTTCTTCCTCAACCGCCTTGATATCCTCCTCAATATGCGCAAGCGTCGTTTTGTCCAGTTTCATTTGTCCGGAAACCTTGTCGTCACGTTCAAAAAGCTTAATGGCGTACCATCTCTGCTGTTCTTCCGGCATACTATGTACTGCCGCTTCCTCAATGTGTGCGATTGCATGCTCAACCGTACCGGAAAAGGTATGCATCGGAACCGTTTTTCCGTTTTTCACCGCGTCAACGGCAGCCTCGGCCGCTTCCGTAATGCCGGTACCCTTCAAAGCTGAAATTTCCACAACCTTGCAGCCCAACGCTCTGGACAACTCCGCCGTGTTAATCTTGTCGCCGTTTTTCCTTACGACATCCATCATGTTGATGGCAACGACCACCGGAATGCCGAGCTCCGTGAGCTGCGTCGTTAAATAAAGATTTCTTTCCAGATTGGTGCCGTCAATGATATTCAGTATCGCATCGGGCCGTTCGCCAATCAGATAGTTTCTGGCCACTACCTCCTCCAGTGTGTAAGGAGAAAGGGAATAAATACCGGGAAGGTCGGTGATAATTACGCCGTCATGCTTTTTCAGCTTACCTTCCTTCTTTTCTACCGTAACGCCGGGCCAGTTACCGACAAACTGGTTGGAACCGGTCAGTGCGTTAAACAGGGTTGTTTTCCCGCAGTTCGGGTTACCCGCAAGGGCAATTCGCAAATCCATAGATTCTTTCCTCACTTTCTTGATTAGCATCGGCTAACCAATAATCAAAATAATACGGGGAAGTTTTCCCCTTTCATAACACGCCTTTACTCAATCTCAATCATTTCCGCGTCCGCCTTGCGAATCGAAAGCTCATAACCGCGGACGGTCACCTCGATCGGATCTCCGAGCGGCGCAACCTTGCGAATACGCACCTCCACCCCTTTTGTCAACCCCATATCCATGATGCGGCGTTTGACAGCTCCTTCTCCGTGGAGTTTTACCACCCTGACCGTATCACCGACATTTGCCTGTCGCAGCGTTTTCATGCCTGTTTTCCTCCTTGCTTCATAATTTTTAAGTACCACTGCCGCAGAAAATCAGATCATAATCCTCTGCGCCATTTCCTTACTGATTGCGATGCGGGATTCCTTGACCTTCACAATGACATTGCCGCCGATTGTGTTAATCACCGTGACCGCCCCTCCCACGACGAAGCCAAGGTTTTCAAGATGTGCCTTAACCTCTTGTTTTCCTCCGATTTTTTTGATAACATTTTCTTCCCCAGCCTCTGCAAGTGTAAGCGGCATCATTCTTCTACCTCCTTGGATCATCCAGGATTAGCATATGCTAACTTAAAAGTCAAATAAATGGTTAGGCTCTGCTAACCATTTATTATTATAGTCAATGAAATCTCATTTGTCAATCGTTTTTTTAAGATTGCTCATTTCAGCAATTCGTCCGTCAGACGAATAATTTCGGGAGCAATCTTTTCCCGTTCTTTTTTCATTATCTTTTGATAAACAGGATATGCCAGAGCCACGACCGCCATACCGATCAGGCCGATAATGATACCGGGAATAAACCACAGTCCCTGCCAAACCATAGCGCAACACATTCCGATCCCCATAATCAAAGCACCGATAATACCCACGAAGATAGATACGGCGGTCGCTTTTTCGGTAACGCCGGCATCTAAACGGCGCAGCTGTTCCATTTTATCTTCTTCTGCCACATACTTTTTGCGAATCCGATTTACCTCTTCCTGCTCTTTGGCGGAATAAGTATAACTGAATTTTTCTTTCTCCTGATTTTTCATTATGCTTTTCTCCTTTTAAATTCTGAATGTATGATACTATCTGCTTGTTTCTATCGTGATAAAGTTATGTTTAAGAATTATTAACACTCAGCTTTTTTAATTCTTTGTTTGTGTGTACAATGATATAAACAGACATCGTTACTACAATTACACACACTCCTGCACCGGTTGCTCCAACCATGATCTGATTGAAATGAGGCGTTTTGTTTTCAGTGCCGAACTGAGAAAGCATAGCGGTTGTAAGCGACAGCATAGAAACCAAAGCCGCCGCTAAGCTGATTGATTTTGCCGTCGACATTACAGGACTGTTATACTTGCGGTACTTAAAGATATTGATAATCGAGTTGACAGTAACATAAAATGTGTACATTGCCATTATATATATCAGCATACCGTTGTATTTAAATCCTTTGTCTTGAACAATTACCAGAATTACGACGCCGGAAAGTGCAAGGTTTACCGTCATGAGGATCATGCCGCAGAGTCTTGAGCGCTTGAGTTCCTTTACACGGTCATTGCCGATACCTACCCGGTCTACAAACCGGAGCAGCAAAAAACGCATGACTGCTAAAATTATGTAATAAGCTGCAAGGGTGATTGACCATACCGAACGATACCAAATACCGATAAACAAATTGACTGCCGCATACACAAGATTAATCCCCAGAGATACATAGAGGGAAAAATGAGTTCTGTATGCCGCATCGGTCATGTACCTGTTGCCGAATTTATTGTCGTAAATCTTCTGTTTTACATTCCGATAATAACCCGGAAACGCCAAAATACAGGCAATGCAAATGACAGAAAGCGAGTAAAATGCCAGTACATATACCACATAGGCAATCGGTGAAGTATCCAAACCCTTTACAAAAACAGCAACCAATGCGGCGGTACTGATAACAGCTAATAGGAGCATCAGCCATACCGGTGGGAAAAGCAGTTTTTTACCGACTTTCTTCCAGTCTATCATATCAGAACCTCCGTATTTTTACAGTGAACGTGCTGCCTTGTCCGTAAACGCTTTCTACACCGATTTCGCCCTGCATAATATCTACAACCCGCTTTACAAGGGCAAGGCCCAGACCGTTGCCCTGTGTTAAATGCGAGGTATCGCCCTGATAGAATTTATCAAAAATGCGGGCACCGACTTCCGGTTTCATACCGCAGCCGGTATCGGAAACTTTTACGATTGCGTATTTTTCGTCGGCAGTAAGCACTACCCCGACGGTCCCTCCGTCTTCGGTAAACTTAAAGGCATTGGAGAGCAGGTTATTCCAGACAAGCGTAAGTAACTCCGCGTCTGCACGGATACTCACCCCATCGGGGATGTCGGTATCCAGATTAATGTTCTTTTTCTCCCACACATTTTCAAACTGTAAAAGACATTCCACAAGCTGTTCACTAAGGTCATATTCCTTCATGGCAGGAAATATCTGTTGGTTTTCCAGCTTATTCAGTTTCAAAATGTTTGTAATCAAATGCGCCAGTCTGCGGCAGGCCTCACTAACGGACTTTGCATACTCAATCCGTTTTTCTTCGCTCAGTCCCGGCTGCTGAAGCATCGTGCCATAGTTCTGCATAACGGCAAGGGGAGTTTTTAGCTCATGCGACACATTGGAAATAAAATCCGTACGCAGGCTTTCCACGCCGGAAAGCTCTCTTGCAAGCTCATTGATACTCTCCGCTATTTCACCGAACTTGCTGTATTTTCCGGCAAGGACGGATTCGGATATTCTCGCATTATAGTCGCCGTTTGTTAACCGGTCGAGCACCTTTTGTATCTCTCTGACCGGCCGGTCGACCGTGAGCCTGCGGCGAATTACAGCTCCGATTGTAAAGAGCAGCGTCAAAAACAGCACATTAAAGAACGTTACGATTGCCGCAAAACGAATCTGTGTTTCCTGTATTTCTCCGAAATTCCGGAAAAATAAAAGAAACGAAACTGTGATGACAAAAGCACACAGCAAAAAATAAATAAAAAAAGTAATGAGATAGGAATGAATCGCTTTCAATAGTTTCATTTTAATACCGCCTTATATCCCAATCCGTGAACGGTTACGATTTCAAAAGAATCGCAGTCACCGAGTTTGCCGCGCAGCTTTGTCATATACACATCGACCGTACGGGGGCCGGAGGGAGTATCCGCATCCCAAAATTCATCCATCAACTGTTGACGGGTAAAGGTTTTCTTCGGATAGGACAAGAGCTTGTATAACAGATTGAATTCACGCGTGGTAAGCTGAATTTCCTCCTCCTTCAGATACGCGGTATGCTCATCGGCGTCCATCGTAAAATCACCGATCTCAAGCCTGCGGCTGGATGCGATTTTGGAGCGGCGGAGCAGCGCACCGATACGCAAAAACAGCTCGTCAAGATCGATGGGTTTTACCATATAATCGTCAATGCCTACCCGGTAGCCGCGCTGCTTGGATGCGAAATCATCCCGCGCCGTCATAAACAGAATCGGAATATCCTCATTCAGAGAACGAACCGTTTTAGCAAACTCAAATCCATCTACCCCCGGCATCATAATGTCGGATACAATCAAATCGAACATTTTATTATACATAGCGTCATAGGCCTCCTCCGCATTCAGGCACCCGGTTGCCTCATAGCCGCTTTGATTCAGAAAAGAACACACCGTTCTGTTCAAATCTTTATCATCTTCTACAACTAATATTTGAAACATGAACGTACCTCCTTTTGCATTTCGATTTATTCTAACACAGAAATGTTAAAGTTTTGTTTACGTTTTGCTCTTTTTGAAAATTTTTAAAAAAACAGAGCACCGTCTGTGAAGCGCTCTGCTTTTACTATTATGATAATCTCAATTTCTTCCACCGCTCTTAGCGGTTACCCATGATTTTATCGCTGAGCTTCATAATCTGATCCGCGTATTTGTTCTTGCGGCTGTTCAGGATGCCCTTGTAGATGGGATAGTTGATGATTGCCATAAATAAACCTACAAGGCCGATGATAATACCGGGAGCCATTGTGCTACTCATACCGAGGGTGGTTCCGATGTCGGTCATAACAAGGCTCATGCCGCTTCCCATAATGATAGCGCTGATGCCGCCGAACAGGTAAGCAAACACATTTGCGGGACGCTTCACCTTCGCATCAAGTTCTTTCAGCGCATCCAGCTCGGTGTGTTCTTTTTCGGTGTACTGGGTGCGAATCTTCTGTACCAAATATTCCTGATCGTTTCTGTTCATAACTGTTACCTCTTTCTTCGTAGTTTGTTTTTGATGAGTATAGAATAGCTGCCGTTTGTTCAGGAAATGCTTCGAAAATGTTTGCATTTTGTTAATTCAAACTTTTTACAGCATCGGCGCAAAAATACGAACCACCGCACGGATAAATCTTTGAATCAAATTGGTTTTCAGCATATCCGGTGTCACTTTGATACTCTTTTCAAAAGTAGCTTCAATGTCGCTCCTTAGGGCGCCGATGGATTCACACCGATACATCCACACACCGTTTTCAAAATGATGAACAAGGCTTCTGTAATCAAGGTTAATCGTTCCAATCATAGCATATTCATCATCGGCAAGGTAAGATTTCGCGTGGATAAAACCGGGTTCGTACTCATAGATATGCACACCCGCATCCATCAGCCGTTTGTAAAAACTCCGCGTCATACCGAATACGAGCTTTTTGTCGGGAATATGCGGGACGATAATTCTGACATCCACTCCGCGAAGGGATGCATTTTCAATACTTTGGCACAAATCGTTATCGATGATGAGATAAGGCGTTGTCATAAATACATAGCGCGTAGCGCTGTTCAGCATATTCTGAATCACGCTCTTGCCGACTCTGCGCGTATAAAGAGGATGCGGGCCGTCGCCAAAGGGGATTATGTAACCCTCCTCTCTCATCGCGCTCTGTGTAGGAAACAGCTCTGCCTTTATTTCGGGCATTTTCTTTACATTGATGCCGAAGTCAATCAGGAACAGTTTTGTCAGTTCCCACACCGCTTCACCCTCAAGACGAATCGCTGTATCCTTCCAATGACCGTGCTTTTCAAATTCATTGATATATTCGTCTGCGAGATTGATGCCGCCGGTGTAACCGACCTTACCGTCAATCACGGCAATTTTGCGGTGACTGCGGTTGTTAAATTCGCTGTCGGCATTCCCGCGCAGTCTTGAAAACGGAGTTGCTTCAATACCGTAGGATTTGAGAGTTTTGCAGTAATCTCCGGGCAGAGTCATCATACAACCGACATCATCATAGACAACCTTAACATCGACGCCCTCTGCTGCTTTGGCTTTCAGAATATCCAGTATCGAATTCCAAAACCTGCCTTCCTCGATAATGAAGTATTCCATATAAATAAACCTTTCCGCTTTACAAAGATCAGCAAGCAGCCGAGGATGCATAGCTTCCCCCAGCGGGAAATAGGTCTGCTTCGTATCGGTAAACAAATGCGCTTCCGCAATGTTGCACAGCATGCTTGCCTGAGCTGCGGCAACCGGATTTTCACTGTATATTTTCTCAAACAGTTTGCCGTCATCCTTGTGATATGCGTTATCCTTCAAGGCGTTCAGCCGTCTGACATACTTGCGCTTGAGCTTACGGGAATAGAAAATGAAATAAAGCATAAATCCGGCAACCGGCAAAACCATCACTAACAAAAGCCACGGAACCTTATAATCGGGGTTGTCGTCCGAGGCAATTATGTTTATAACGCAGGCGATTTCCGTGAGCCAACACAGGACATAAAAATACGGCACATAACAGCAGAGAGTTATGACAATTCCGATGATTGCCGCCACTTCAACTATCGTAATAAGCATGGCAAGGATATATCGAAACGGAATGTAATCATATTCCCGTTCCACTTCCTTTTCGTTTACATGATACCGAATCGTTCGTTTCATCTCTTGTCATCACATCCGGATAAACGCTTTTTCGCATCTTCTACGGACTCGCCCTCTTTTGCGAAGAGTTTTTCAACGCACTTGTCGGTTACCTTTTCAAAACCTTCAACGACTCCGGTTTCGATTTTCTTATAACCTTGAACGACTCCTTCTTCAATTTTCTTGTAGCCTCCGACTACTGCCTCTGCAATCTTTTCGTTTACTTCAACAATTTTAGACATGTGGGTATCTCCTTTTCTTTTTTATTGTTTTGAATGTTTCTAATACCTTTTTTGGCTTCTCGGTTTATGAATTGATTATATGATACGGTTGTTTTTAAAAGATTTGCAAAATATTTGAGAAATGTTAATCTCGACTTTTTTCATCGAACTTATCGTAATCTTTTTAATAGTATTGACATTTAGTCCTTATTGATATATAATCTCAATAAGAGCTAAAAGAAATAAGGATGATTATTATGATGATAAAACGCCATACCATTCAGCGTTCGTTGGTTTTTGAAGCTGTAAACAAATTGCAGTGCCATGCCACCGCAGATGAGATTTACGAAGCGATTGTTAAAGAACACCCGAATGTGAGCAGGGCAACGGTATACCGGAATCTGAATTTGTTGTCCGAAACAGGCGATATCCGCAAAATAGAAATTCCGGGTGGAGCTGAGCGTTTCGACCATCAATGTCATGATCACTGCCATGTAAAGTGCGAGAAATGCGGCCGAGTTTTTGATGTGGATATGGAATACATGACCGATTTGGAGAAAAGCATTAAGGATGACCACGGATTTGCATTCACCGGCTACGATATTCTTTTTCGGGGAATCTGTCCGGATTGTCAGCAATCATCCGAACAGCATAATCGCTGACTCAGATGAATTTTCAACAAGTGCGTATACGGGCGCATACATCACCCGTAAATATATTATGTAAAGGAGTACAGTTATGAGAAGCATTACAACATTAGATCTGCAATACGCGCACCGTTTCTACGGTTTTAAAGGCGAAGCACAGTATTTGCACGGCCATACCGGAGTTCTGACCATTGAGGTTGAGGATTCTGTTGAACCCGGTGTGAATATGGTTTTTCCGTGCAATGAGATTCAGAAGACCGCATGGGAAGTTCTGAAAAACTTTGACCATGCTTTAATTCTGAGGGAAGATGATCCCCTGCTGCCTGCAATTCTCGCTGTTTATGAGGCTCAGGGTATCAAAAACGGAGCACCTAATAACAAAATGAAAGGCCCGGCTTTTAAAACAGAGTTGGCAACAGCTTATCCTGATTGCCGTTTGGTAGTGACAAAAGAAACCATGACCGTTGAAGGCATGATTAAGATTGTATATGAGTTGCTGAAAGACAAGCTTAACATTGCCAAGCTCACCTTCACCAGCGGTGTTAATGCTGCATCACAAGAATACGAAACAAGCAAGACCGTTGACCGTTGCCCGCTGTGCGGCATTGCTCTGAACGAGAATGGGGTTTGCCCGAAATGCGGATATAAAAAGAACTAACATCATCGACCTTTTATAAAGGATTCTATGCAACGCATTTCTGCGCTTTCGTGCATTATGGGAACAGAAAAAAATCCACCGTAATTCTATCAAAATTACGGTGGATTTATACTGCGGAAAAAGGGACTTGAACCCTCACGGTCGGGGACCACATGATCCTTAGTCATGCCTGTCTGCCAATTCCAGCATTTCCGCACAATATCTGTACCGCCAAACTCTCCGACAGTACAATGCAGTTGAGGGGACTTGAACCCCTACCCACGTATGTGGACATGAACCTGAATCATGCGCGTATGCCAATTCCGCCACAACTGCGAACTGCCTTATTATATTACCACCCTTTCTCCGAATTGTCAACAGCAAATTTTAACTTTTTTTCGTTTCTCCCTGACACACCGTATATCGTTTCCCCTCACACAGCAGGACCCCCTCCTCTTTCATATGCGAAAGCTCCCGCATCAGCGCGCTCCGGTTGACGCACAAAAACTCTGCCAGCTCTGTTTTGTTTAAGGACAGTTCCACCGTGTAGCTTTTTCTGTCCGGTGCAATGCTGCCTGTGCGTTCTCCGAGAATCCGCAGAAAAGTCAGAATCCGTTTCCGCAAGGAAGCTGTCGAAAGTATCTCCGCCTTGGCAAGCATCCGTCTTGTCTTGACGGCCAAAAGCCCCGTCAGGTTTTCCATAAACCTCAAATGACAGCCGCAGATATGCCGCCCCGCCAACCGCGCACTCTGTCCTGCGTCGTCCGAAAGCAGGCAGTCCGTAAACTGCCCCTCCCAAAGCGTACGATATTGAAACCAAACAACCTCACAATCCGTCAGCGCCCGATAATTTACCGTACTGCAATGAATCTGCGCGCCGATAAACATATCGCCGAACAATTCTCCTGCCTGTAACTTAATAAAAAAACAACCCTCGCCGAAGATATCTTCCTTCTCCATCAGAATTTCCCCGCTCATAATAATCCCTATCTGCCGTACCTCGTCGCCCTCCATCAGAATGTACTCGTTCCGGCGGTAACGGCGGGAGGTAAAGCGGAAGCACTTCCGGATGCGCTCCATCTCCTCACGGGTCAGTCCGCAAAAAAGGGGGTGGTCTTTTAATCTTTGGAATTCCCGCATAGCTCCTCCTCATCTTGCACAAAGCAAACCGCTTTTTCTCTCTTATATTTTACACTTTTTTGTTGCTTTTGCAACACCTTTTCCGATTGCGGGTGCTATAATCATTTTTCGGTGAAATTGACAAAAAGAAACGAGGGGCTGCTTGTTATGACTTCTTATACTATTTTTAAAGACCTTGCGATTATTATTGTATTTGCAAAAGCGTTCGGTATTCTTGCCAGAAAGCTGAAGGCGCCGCAGGTCGTCGGTGAAATCATTGCCGGTCTGATTATCGGACCGAGCATCTTAGGTCTTGTAAATACCTCTGATTTTCTGGTACAAATGGCGGAAATCGGCGTGGTTCTTCTGATGTTTTCGGCAGGACTGGAAACCAATCTGCGCGACCTGTTAAAAACCGGTCCGATTGCCTGTCTGATTGCATGTGCGGGCGTTTTGGTCCCGCTGCTCGGCGGCACGGCGCTCTACGCGGTTTATTACGGAATTGACGGCATCGGAACGGATTCCTTTTATCATGCCGTTTTCGTCGGTGTTATTATGACTGCGACTTCGGTGAGCATTACCGTCCAAACACTTCGTGAACTCGGACATTTAAAAGGAAAGGTCGGCACTACCATACTAAGCGCCGCCATTATCGACGATATTATCGGTATTATCGTACTGACCTTTGTAATCGGTTTTAAAAATCCGGCATCCAAACCGCTTTCCGTCGTTTCCAATACCGCACTGTTTTTCCTGTTCAGTATTCTTGTCGGCGTGATTATCCACAAATTATTCAAGCGGTTTGATTCCGCATTTCCGCACACCCGCCGTATCCCGATTATGGGACTGGCGCTGTGTCTTGCTATGGCGTACTGTGCAGAGCATTTCTTCGGCATTGCGGATATTACCGGGGCATATGTTGCGGGAATTATTCTGTGCAGTCTGCGGGACTCCGACTACATTGCGGAAAAAATGGATATCAACTCATACATGCTGTTCGGACCGGTCTTTTTTGCCAGCATCGGCTTAAAGACTTCCCTTGACAATGTAAACGCTGATATCCTGCTCTTTTCGGTTTTCTTTGTTCTCGTTGCATTGATTACAAAAATCGTCGGCTGCGGACTCGTGGCAAAATTATGCCGCTTCTCCGGAGCAGATTCCCTTAAAATCGGTATCGGAATGATGACGCGGGGCGAGGTAGCGCTTATCGTTTCCCAGAAAGGGCTCTCGGTAGGACTTCTCACGCCGGAATATTTTACCTGCGTTATCCTGTTGATTATTACCTCTTCGATTGTCACCCCGATTCTCTTAAAGGTGCTATACGCAAAGTACCCCGGCAAAACAACAAACGCCGCAAAGGACTGAATCCTTCGCGGCGTTTGCCGAAAGCGCAGGCATAACCGTAACAAACTACTCAGGGTTTGCGGCAAGTGCCTGCGCTACTTCTTCCCGAAAAACTTTTTACCGCCTTTTTTGACCTGCTTCTCGTTTTCTTCTTTCTCCTGCTTCCATTCAAAATACTCCTCATCCAGCGTATCGGCATCCGGAAGCTTCGGTGCGTCCGGCGTAACAACTCCTTCTCCCTCCACCACCGTTTCCTCCAATGCCTGGCTCGGTATGTATTTCTTCTTTTTATTGTTCTGCTTACGTCCGAAGCCCTCCGGAACCTTCGGCTGCTCGTTCACCTGTACGACAATCGGCGCCGAAAGCTTCTGATTCAATTCAGAAGCCGCCTCCGCTGCCGCAAGCTCCGCCTGTTCCGCAAGGAACTCCTCCTGTTTTTTCTTTTCCTCTTCCGTCAGATTTTTTTGCTGTTCCTTTTCCTTATTCTGCTGCTCTATGATACGCAGATATTTCTTTGAATCCGCCATAATGTTCATCTGTGCAACGGTACTTTCTTCGTTTTCCTGAATAAAGCGAAGCTTTTCCTCATAGCTTTGCAAAACCTCGTCGTACTCTCTGCGAAGATTTTTGCAAAGCTGCTCGGTCGTACGTCGCATATCCATAAACATCTCTCTTGCACACAGCAGAGAGGCGGCATAAGTATCCTCCGCGCGGCCCTTGGCGTCCTCTTTAATTTTCGCCATCTTCCGCTCATGCTCCGCCAGTGCCCGTTCTCTGGAGGTAACCGTACCCTCGTATTGTTCCATCAAATCATATACCGCATAATTTAACTCCTCAAGCAGCGGAAAAATCCTCTTTTTCGGCACGATTAAATCCTCGGATGAATAGGCGCTCTCCTCACAATTGGAAAGCATCAGATAAATCTGCCGCATGATTTGTTCTATCTTTTCCTGCATAAATCCTCCTTTCATCCTGCCATTTCTATCATAGCGTTATTGAAGATAAAACGAATACTCCTCCTGTCCGGAAAGCTCCCGCTCCGGCAAAAAAACCATCTCCATCCGCATCCGGTTCGGTTGCTCCCCCTGCGGGCACGCATAAACTCTGCCGCACACGGTCTTTCCCTCTGTGGTGTACCGATAGGAGTAATCCTTCTCTCCCTCGGAAATAATCCGGCAGTCCGGATAGCGTTCCGTCAGAACATTCAAAAACGACTCTGCTTCCGCATTCTCTTCTCCGATTACGGAAAAGCGAACCGTTTCCTCCGATGAAGCAGTATACACATATTCATACCGTCCCGGAGAAGCAATCAATTCCGCCCGGTCAAATATCCCCGAAAAATAAACCTCTCTTTGTCCGAAAAAATCCTCCGTCCGCTGCCAGCCGCTCCGTATCAGTGCGGAGTAGTCCGGCGTTCCCGTCGGCAAAGGCGTCGGCGCACTTGTCGGCAGGGGAAGTTCCGTCGGCGTAGCCGTAACAGGTTCCGTCGGAGTCGGCAAAGGCGTCCCGGTCGGTTCCGGCGTACTGCTTGGTTTTTCGGTCGGCGCCACGGTCGGCAACTCCGGCATTGTCGGCGCGGGAGTCGGGCTTTCGGTCGGCTCCGCCGTAGGCGCCTTCGTCGGTTCTGTTACCGTCGGCAGATTTGTCGGAAACGGCGACGGTGTATTTACATCCGTCGGCGGATTCGTCGGAAACGGCGACGGTGTATCTGCGGAAGTCGGCCTGCTTGTCGCCGTCGGCTCTGGTATCTCCGTTACCTTTCCGTTGACCGTTGTTTTGCCGCACCCGCACAAAAAACACAGCATTCCGAGAAGCAGACCCGCGTATGCCGCTTTTTTTCCGTTATAGGCTCTTTTTTCGAGGGCTTTTCTCTTTCCCGACATTCCGCGCTGCCTCCTTACTTTTTTCTTATTTTATCGCATTCCCTATCACATTACAAGGGATAATTTTTCCTTACTAGGGCAATCGCTTGTAAAGTTCCGAGGGCAAAACATGTTCTGCGACCAAAGGAACGTTGTATGAGAGAAAGAGTCCCTTCTCCTGCACAACATTCAGGGACTCTTTCTCCCATGCAACATTCCGTAATCGGAAGCCGCTTTTTGCCCCTCGGAACTTTACAAGCGATTGCCCGGTTTCCTTACTTTCCGATAAGTTCCGCACGGTAAGAAGTTCCCTCGATACCGCCGAAAATTCCAAACCAGTCGAGTACCGTCGCACCGGTATCCGCAAAGCTTCCGCGCGTACCGATATTTGCGCCTTTCTTCACCGCAGGTCCTGCGGCAATCAACGGCACATACTCTCTCGAATGGTCCGTGGAAGGCGTAGACGGGTCGCACCCGTGGTCCGCGGTAATCAAAAGCAAATCATCCCTGCCCAGCTTCTCTATCATACGCGGAAGCTGCGCGTCAAAATAGGACAACGCCTTTGCGTAACCGTCCACATCATTGCGGTGTCCGTACTTCATATCAAAATCCACCAGATTCACAAAGCAAAGCCCGTTAAAATCACGCTCGGCATAGGAAAGCATCTGCTCGATTCCTTCTTCATTACCGGAGGTCCGCACAAACTCCGTAATACCGCTTCCCGCAAAAATGTCATTGATTTTTCCTACGCCGATGACCGCATAGCCGCTGTCCGCCAGAATATTCAACATCGTTCTCTGCGGCGGCATAAGCGAATAATCATGGCGGCGGGAGGTTCTTTGGAACGGATATTCTCCTTCAAACGGGCGTGCAATCACACGTCCCACGCCGTAAGCACCCTGACAAAGCTCTCTTGCTATTTCGCAGTAACGATACAGTTCCTCCACCGGCACTACCGCTTCGTGGGCGGCAATCTGGAACACGCTGTCCGCAGACGTATATACAATCAGGGCGCCTGTTTCCATATGCTCTTTCCCGTAATCACGGATTACCTCCGTACCGGAATACGGCTTGTTGCAAAGCACTCTTCGGCCGGTGCGTTCGGAAAAGGCAAGAATCAAATCCTGCGGAAAGCCGCACGGAAACGTCGGAAGCGGACGCTCCGATACAATTCCTGCAATCTCCCAGTGGCCGATGGTGGTATCCTTTCCCTTTGAGGCCTCCGCCAGTCTTCCGAAGGCGCCCTCCGGCGTCCCGGTTCCCTTCTTTAAATCCTTTACGCCCTCAATATCGAACAGACCCAGCCGTTCCATATTCGGCATGGAAAACTCTTTGCTCTTTGCCGCCGCCGCTAACGTATTGCTTCCCTCGTCGCCGTAAAAATCCGCGTCCGGAAGCGCCCCGATGCCGACGCTGTCCAACACTACTAAAAATACTCTTCTTCCCATAGCTACCTCCACATCATTTTCCTGTCCCATAGTTTCTGTCAAAGGAACCTGCTTTATGCAAAACGATACAACATAGAAAAATCTTTCCGCTGTCTTGTTTCCGCGAAAAAAGTATGTTAGACTTATGTCATGTACAAAACATATTATTTTCCGTGGCATAAAAGGAGTTCGTATGAAAGATTTTATCAAAAAATACCGCCATGCATGGCTTATCCTCACATATCTTCCGATTTATCTTCTCTGGTTTTTCGCGTTAGAGCGAACCGTAACCGAAGATTACTACATCATCCATTCCCCGTTGGATTCTTATATCCCGTTCAACGAATGGTTTATCATTCCTTACCTGCTTTGGTTTCCGTTTATCGCCGGCGCCGTTCTTTACTTTATCTTCCGGGATAAGTCGGAATACTACCGCCTTTGCGGGCTTTTAATTTCCGGCATGACCGTCTTTCTTTTGGTTAGTACCTTTTTCCCGAACGGTCTTGCCCTGCGTCCGGACTTATCCACGCTCGGCCGGGAGAATCTTCTCCTTGACCTGATTTCGCTTCTGCACAAAGCAGACACCTCCACCAATGTCTGCCCAAGCATTCACGTTTATAACTCTCTTGCCGTCTGCCTTGCCGTGTTTACTTCCAAGCACTTAAAAACGCGGCACGCAGTAAAGGCCGGTACTCTGCTTTTAACGGTTCTCATCTGTATGTCCACCGTGTTTTTAAAGCAGCACTCCGTTATCGACGTGTTCTGCGCCGTTGTGCTTGCGGCAGTTTTCGCGCCTCTCTTTTACCTGCGCCGCTCCCCGAAGGAGGCAGACGCCGTTCAAAAGAAAGATGCCGAAAACGCGTTTAATTAAACTTGAAAATTTTTCGTGCGATTTCATAGCCTACTTTAAATACGCCCTGCCCTGCCTTGCTGTCTGCCTTGGAGGACTGCCCGAGTATCGTCATACTGATTTTACGATAGAGCTTTTTATCGTAGGCTTTCAGGTATTCCCACAACTCCTGCTTTTTCTCCAGATTCTCCTCGGTTCCGCTTTTCAAAAGATAAATCGAAGAAATCGTCATCATAATACACAGATACTTAATCATATAATTGCGGAGGCGCTTTTCTTTTATCTTCCAAAGGTCATGCGCCTCTATCATCAGCTTCGTCACCCGAAGCTGCTGGTCAATCCGCTTAATCATGTTGGCTTCCGTTACCGACTGGTCATCTCTGCCGATAAAATAGCGGTACAGATTGACATCCATATAGTACATCGTCTTTACCGACGGAAGCGGCTGATATACAAAAATATTGTCCACATAAAACGTATGCTTCGGCAGGGTAAGTCCGCATTCCCGGAGCAGACTGGTACGGTAAATTACCGAGTGCATCAAAATATACTGCCCCTGATGAAAGTGGCCGGTGTCCGCCCATGTAAAAAGCTTATGCTGCGGCAGAGCGCTACGGTACTGGATGACCTTCTTCTTTTCTTCTCCGACTTTCTCGTATACATAGTTTGCCACGAGCATATCCGGCGCGTTTCCCTGCTTCAAAAGCTCCCGCAGTTTTTGTAAGACCTCTTCCAGCGCCTTTTCTTTTACCCAGTCGTCACTGTCAACCACCTTAAAATACAGGCCCTCCGCGTGTGCCAGTCCCGTCATGACGGCGTCGCCGTGTCCGCCGTTTTCTTTATGCACGGCGCGGACAATTCCCGGATACTCCGCCTCGTAACGCTTCGCAATGTCAAGCGTACGGTCGGTGGAGCCGTCGTCCACCACAATAATTTCCATGTCCTCTCCGCCGGAGAGCAGCGTAGTAATCGCCTTTTCCATATAAGCTTCCGAATTGTAGCATGGCACAACCGCCGAAATTACTTTCATATTCTCCTCTTTCCGCGCAGCTATCCGCGCTTTGTTTATTCTGCCGATGAACCCCGCATCCCGTTGGGAAACGCGGATTCCCCTGTTCTAATACAAGAAGCTGATAAAAATACCTCCGCCGTCCCGAAACAGCGCTTCTGCCGCATTCTTCTCCGCCGTCACGCTGCGCCCCTTCGCCGGGTCGTAATACACAACCTCCCTCGCGTTATAGGAAGTAATCACAACCGCCTCTCCCGACTCTTTCATGGCAAGCACCGGCTGTCCCTTCCATACAAAATAAAGCACCTCGTCCAAAGTTGCTCCGGTGAGCACCACGACACGGGACTTGGTATAACGCCCCATCACCTGATTTAACGGCTGCTTTGACTCCGCTTCCGAAATGTCGGCTGTCACCCCTTTGGTCGAAAGCATCATTTTCACGGCTGCCTGTATCGAATTTATGCCGCTTTCGCTTCGTACGCCCGTTATGGCCGGAACCGATGCGGAAGATGCCTTTACGCCTCTCTCCCAGACAATTTTGCCTTCCTCGTTGATTACGGTTCCTACCTTTTCGTCTGCCGCCAGAATCGCTTCCGCCGCATTCTCATAGATACCGTCAATCATACCGTAATAATAAGTATAGTACTCCTCATTTTCCGCTTCCATTTCATTGATGCGAAGCGTTGTGTCCTCCTCAACCACCGTATAAAGCACCTGTTGCAGCTCCGGCAGTTCCTCCATAACGAAGTTGGACGGGAAGGAAATGTAATACTCGGTTAAAAGCCGTTCCGTCACACGCTCCGAAAGAGAGATTTTCCCGGTGGAGGTTTTATCCTGATTCAGAATATAATCGTTTTCTGCCTGCTCATAGCCCCCCGCCGCATTCCGCACAAGGCGTTCCAGACGGATTACATTGCCGGAGGCCTCGGCATCCCGTACAAAATATCCGTCCTTTTGATAAAGCTTTTTCAGCTGTCCGAGCGCACTGCTGATCTGCACCTTATACATGGCATAGGTTACGCTGCCGTCCTCATTGACCGCCAGTTCTTCCGTTTTTCCGTACCCGCAGATTATATTTTCCTCCGACCGGGCAAGCAATTTTACATACTCCCCGTCCTGCGGAAAAATTTCGCCGATATTTCCGGTTTCCGGATACAGCACCTTCACGCAGTCCGTCTGCCCGTTCTCCTGATAAGCAATATAGCGTCCGGTAACGGAATACACATAATCGCCTTCCTTTATTTCGGAAGCAAGCTCTTTTAACTCCTCCGTTACCAGATTGTAGGCGTACAGGCTCCGGTCTACCATAAAATAGAACACATCATACTCGTTCAGATAAGCAAACTCCCCCAGTTTTTCCTTTAAAATCTGGTATGTGGTATTTACCGGAATATAAATTAACTCTTCCAGAAGCTTTTGCGAATGAAAATACCGGTACACAAACAAACCGACACGCCCCTCGTATCCACCGCGGTTCATATAACCGCTTACAAGAAACGTAATATCCCCGCTGTCTTCTATTTTCAGGACATGAATATCATGCCCCTCCTGCTGCCCGCGCCTATCCTCCGGGGACTCCGCCGTCGAAGAAAACACCGCGGAAAGCGTGTTGTCCGCCAGGCTGTAACAGTAGAGCGAACCGTTTCTGACAAAAGCAACGATGCTGTTGTCGGAATTCGGATACAGCTCCGGTCCCTCTCCTGCCGTAATGCCGATTTTTAAATCGCTCTGGGAGAGGCTTGCATTTCCCGCGTCAAATACCGACTCTGTCCGCCGCTCATAATTCAAGAGATGCACCACATCTCCCAGATAGCGGATTCTGAAATATTCTTTCACATAATAATATTCCTCGCCGTAGCCGGCGTCAATCCGAACGGAATACCGCACTACCGCAGTCATAATCTCATCATAAAACTCCGTCACGGAAATCTGCGGTTTTGTGACTAAAACCGGAGCCAGACCGCTCCATGCCACCAGCCGGTAGTTGGAATGGATATCCACATAGCCGAACGTGTCCTCCGGCGCTCCCGCCCGCATTTCCAGATACGGGATGATTGCCTCGTTGTCCGCCGCGTCGGCGCTTCGCGTATTTTCGCCAAACTCCCGTATAAACGCCAGCTTCTCACTTAACTTCGGCGTTTCGTACTGCTTTATCCTGAAATAATAATACATCCGCTTTCCGACATTATTAATCAGCGTTACCTTTACCGCATATTCCGTACCTTCCTTTAAATCCGCCTTTACCTTGATACGGACTACCTTATATCCCTCTTTCTTCTCAAATGCATTGACTGTGCCGGAATCCACTTCCGCCTCGCTCGAAACATCCAAAATTTCGTATTTGAGGCGGCGTATCGTCATATCATACTCATCGATCTTTAATTCAAAAACGCCGTCCGCGTCAATGGGAATCATATCCTCGCGGTTCAAAATCGTATCCAGATTGGAACTATACCCGTACAGGCAGTTAATTTCCTCCCCGCAGGTAAGTACCGAAATCGTCGGAAACGCCGGCTCTCCCATCGGTACCGTTTCCGTTCTGTCCGCAAATATGGTTTCTCCCACGCGGCTTCCGAAAAACAGCACCGCGCAGCAGAACACCGCAAGCAAATACAAAATCCGATAAACTCTTTTCATTCTATTCTTTCTCCGTCAAAAGCCGGTACAACGTCGGCTCTGTTCCGCAATACTCCATAATCCCTTCCGTCCTGCGCTTTACCTGTTCCGCAAGCGCTTCCTGTTCTATCGTTTCCTTTTTTATTGCACGCAGCAGAATGTTTTTCGGCGTATGCTCCATATCGATAAACTCTAACAGCTGCGTCTTATATCCGCACGCCTCCATCACATTGGCGCGAAACGCGTCTGTCATTAAGGCCGACATCCGTTCTTTCACAATTCCGTACTTTAAAAACGGCGCAAGCGCTTCACACTCCATCTGCCGGTTCCACTCATGCTGACAGCAGGGAACGGAAAGCACAACCGAAGCGCCCCAGCGTATCGCTTTATACAGGGCATAATCCGTTGCCGTATCGCAGGCGTGCAGCGTCACTACCATATCTACCGCCGAGGTTCCCGTATAGTCCGCAATGTCCCCGCACAAAAATTCCAGATTCGTATAACCGTAGGAAACCGCCAGTTTATTACAGTGTGCAATAACATCCTTCTTTAAATCAAGTCCCACAATTCTGACCGAATACTGTTTTATCGTATGAAGGTAGTAATAGAGTGCAAAGGTCAGATAAGACTTCCCGCAGCCGAAATCCAAAATCCGAAGCTCCCGCTCCTTTGGCAGCGCCGGAAGGATATCCTCCACAAACTCCAAAAAGCGGTTCATCTGGCGAAATTTGTCGTACTTTGCCTTTACTACCGTACCTTCCTTTGTCATAACGCCAAGGTCGACCAAAAACGGAACCGGAACGCCTTCTTCCAGAAGATACTTCTTCTTCCTGTTGTGCTCCTTCGGCGTTACAAACGGCACCGCATCCTGCCGCTTTCGGCATTTCACCGTTGCATTTCCTTTCTTTCCGAGCAGTATCGTTCTCTGATGAAAAACGGAGGTCAGCTCCGCCTGTTTGAAGCAGCCGCCTTCAAGCCACGCCGTCACTCTCCGTTCCACGTCCTCCTCCGCACAGTTTGTATGAAACACCTGCGCTTTGCGGTATTCCTCTATTTGATAACACTGTCTGCCGCCGATCGTCACCGGATAGACTTTTACTTTGGAAAGCTCTGCCGCTTTCGGTGCATTGCTTAACACCAGCCGCTGCAAGCCCTCTCCGACGGCGTCCGCAACTGCCTCTCTCACTGTCTGCTCCATTCTTTTCCCTTCCTTGCGAAACTTATCCACTTTTCAGTATAGCACACTTTAGCCGAAATTCAAGAGTTACAGGCACCTTTTTCTCCCTCTGCCATATATTACAACAACACCGATTATAAGGCAGGTCCTTCTATGCCAGCTTTCTATTCCGCTCCCGCCCCGCAGCAGGAACCGCAAAACCGTTTCTATCCGCCGCAGGGCGCAAACACGCAAAATCAGCCTCCGATTCCGGGAGCGCCGACTCCAAGACAACATCATAGGCAGGCAACGCCGCAAATGCCGTCAAAACCGCAAAGGCAGCAGCAACAGGCAGCGCCGCAAATACCGGTCAAAGAACAAAGGCAAATGCCGGAACATAGCGCTATACCGCTGCAAAAGCCAAGAAACGCAAGGTATTTTGAACAGCGCCATCCGCTTATATTGCAGCGTCTTTACGCTGCCGCAGACACTCTTTTAGATACTTACCCGGAAACCGGCTTCATTTACGACGCTTATCCCGACTATGTATCCCTCCGGCTGCTGCGGAACCGGCTGCTGCGGGACAACCGGGCGCTGACCGAAGAATTTTTACAGGCAGGCTGCCCGATTGAATGGCTGGAGTTTCTTACGGATACCGTTCTTTCGGAGCTGCTTTGCAGGCGGCGGATGCGCGCATAGCACAAAACGCGGATATCGCCCCTTTTCAACACAAAAGGAACTTTACACAAAGTTCGAGGATTCTCCCTCTTGTGTAAAGTTCCGTAATCGAAGCGTACCTTCCGGCGTCCGGACACAATCCCATAACAGGCTCTACCGCAGCCCGATCGGCGAGGCCAGCACCACCTCCGTGCGGTTCTCGTCCCGGTCGTAATAAATCGCAACCTGTACGTTGATTTTTTTCTGTTCCGCCACAATATAATCCTTGACCGCTCCGGTATAGGCATATACCGTATAATTTTTATTTTCCCGGTTCTCGTATACCGGCTGTGCATAAAGCTCCTCTAACAGCCGGTTCGTCAGTTCATCCTTTCTGGCAAGAGGAATCTCTCCGGTGTAGCTCCCGCACAGTTCTAACGTCGTTGTAATTTCCTCTAACTTCATTCCTTTTGCCGCTTTTTCTAACGTATCCCGGAAGGACGAGGCCGTCGCGGCATTTTTTTCATAAAGTGTAATCTCGGCGCACAGGTAATATTCATCCGGTTCGGTCAGGTGTACCAGCTTTACGACGGAATGCGCCTCTGCCGCCGTTTTTTCGTACACAAATTCCAGGCGCCCTTCATATGTTACTTCTCTGATTTCCCCTACTACGGTAAGACCGATTTTCTCCGAAAAGTAATGAAGGAGTTTCTCCTCCGAAAACCCGTAAGGCGGCGGAAGATACCGCGCCGTCAAAGTCACCGTCCCTTTGCTCCGCTCCGGCGTTAAGGTCGAAAACGCTCCCGCAATGCTCGCCTGCGCCAAAAATGCACGCTCGGTTATACTACGGAACGCCAGCGCCGTAAACAGTACGGCCATTAGGGCAAGCACTGCCCTGGTCCGTTTTTTACTCTTTTTCCACGAAATTGTCATAAAAAATACTCCTCTCCGCTTTCGTTTTTCAAAGCTTCTTTGTGAGGAGTATTTCCGTTTTCTTCCAACTTATTCCGTTTACTGCATGGAACCGCGCATCTCAATCACCGGTCCGCCGCAGCCTCTTACATAATCACCGGTAATCGTCACCCTGCCGATATTCTCATCCTTCGGTATTTCGTACATGATGTCTAACATGATTTCCTCCAGAATCGCACGCAGCGCACGCGCTCCCGTATCCTTTTCCAACGCGCGCTCCGCAATCGCGTCCAGTGCCTCGTCATCAAACACCAGCTTTACCTCATCCAACGCAAGCAGATGTTCGTACTGCTTTAAAATGGCGTTCTTCGGCTCCCGCAATACCTGAATCAGCTGTTCCTTTTCCAAACCCTGTAACGCAAAAATAACCGGCAAACGGCCCAAAAACTCCGGAATCATGCCGTATTCCCGCAAATCTTCCACTGTCACCTTTTCCAACAGCTTTTTATCCTCGTCATACTTATCCCGCAGCTCCGACTGGAATCCAATCATGGCAGTCTTGTTTAAGCGCTTCTTGATAATCTTCTCCAAATCAGGGAACGCCCCGCCGCAGATAAACAGAATATCCTTTGTATTCATCGTTGTCATCGGCACCATTGCGTTCTTGTTGGTCGCTCCCACCGGCACCTCCACCTCACTGCCCTCTAACAGCTTTAACAGACCCTGCTGCACCGACTCACCGCTTACATCGCGGCTGTTCGTATTGCGCTTCTTTGCAATTTTATCGATTTCGTCGATGAAAATAATCCCGTGCTCCGCGCGCTCCACATCATTATCCGCCGCCGCTAAGAGCTTTGACAATACACTCTCTACGTCATCGCCGATATAGCCCGCTTCCGTAAGGGACGTGGCGTCCGTAATCGCAAGCGGCACGTTCAGTAACCGCGCCAGGGTTTTCACAAGATAGGTCTTTCCGCTGCCGGTCGGCCCGAGCATCAGCATATTGGACTTTTCCAGTTCTATCGAAGCATCCTTATCCGCAACGCGCTTATAGTGGTTGTAAACCGCTACGGAAATCACTTTTTTGGCGTAATCCTGTCCGATTACATACTCATCCAGCTCCGCTTTGATTTTGTGCGGCGCTTTCAGATGCTTTACATCCAGTGCCGGCACTTCTTCCTTTTCCTGCGGCTTCTCCGCTTCCTTCGGTTTTTTCTTGACCTTCGGCATTTTCGGAAGCTCCGCCCCCATCCGGAACATGGAAGGGTCAATGGCAAACATCTCCATGTAAGGGAAATTATTGCTGTTGATAGAGTCGAAGGTCTTTTGCAGACAGTCGTTGCAAATGCATAAGTCATTCGGCATATGCATCATTTTCCCTGCGATACTCGCCGGTCTGCGGCACATCTGACAATATTCCTCGTAGCCGGATTCCTTTTTTGTCGGATTCTCTCCCGGCTTTCCCTCTTCTTTTTTCTCTACGGTTTCTGCCGTGTTTTCCTCCGGCAGTTTTTTTTCTTCGTCCATCTTTTTCGCCTTTCTAATACGCATTTTTATTGATAAAGCCCTTAAATACCGTTAAAAACAAGATTTTAATATCCAGACCGATGCTCCAGTTTTCAATGTAATGTAAATCACAATCGATTCTCTTGCGAATCGAGGTATCCCCCCGATAGCCGTTCACCTGTGCCCAGCCTGTCATTCCCGGCCGCACCTGATGCTTAATCATATAACGGGGAATTTCCTCCTTAAACTTTTCCACAAACTTCGGGCGCTCCGGCCGCGGCCCCACCAGACTCATGTCGCCTTTTAACACATTAAACAGCTGCGGCAGCTCGTCAATGCTGGTTTTACGGATAATACGCCCGACACCGGTCACGCGGGAATCGTTTTTCGTTGTCCACGCGCCCGCCTCTTTTGCCGCTTCCTGTACCACCATCGAACGGAACTTATACATTTTAAATTCGCGGTTGTGAAGCCCTACCCGCACCTGGGAAAAAATCACCGGTCCTTTTGAAGTCAGCTTAATGATAATCGCCACAATCAGCATCGGTACGGAAAAAAGTACCAGACACACAAGCGCTCCGACCAGATCAAAGCTGCGCTTTATCATCCGGTTTACCATATTACTTAACGGGACTTTCCGTATATTGATGACCGGAAGCCCCTCTAAATCCTCAATATACGGCACCGTCGGCACAATGTGATTATAATCCGGAATAAACTTCGTATGAACTCCCGAATACTCGCACTGTGTTACCAGCTTTTCCAGCTTCCCGTACTCTTCAATCGAAAGTGTAATCGCAATCTCGTCATACTCATGATTTTTTAAATATTCGGGAAGTTCCTCCATCGTACCGATGACGCTTACCTTTTTATAGCGCGTTCCCACGGCCATCGTATCGTCCAGAATCCCATGAATATAGTAGCCCCACTGCGGATTGGCAAGAATACGGTCCACATACGCCTCCGCCGCCCGGCTGTAACCTACAATTAAAATGTGCTTTAAATTCTTCCCGTTTCTGCGGAAATGCTCCAAAATCCGACGTACCAGAAAGCGGAACACACTCTCCAAAAGCACGTTGACGCTAAAGAAGAATGCCAGAAAGCCTCTCGAGATGTCGATTTCTTTAAACAAAAACAGCACCGCCATAAACCCGACGCAGCTAATCATATTGGCCTTCAGCAAAAGCCACAGCTCCCGCTGCATTCCCTTGCCCCGCTTCGGCGCGTACAGACCGCACAGCCAGTAAATCAGCAGGCACGCCGGCAACAGCGCCAGTAAAAACTTCGAATAATGCTCCAGCGTATAATTACCTGCCTTTTCCAGCCCCAGCCAGTGAAATCGCAGCATATACGCTACCAGATACGCTGACACGAGGAAAAAGCCGTCCGCCAGAATATGCAATCTATTGAATGCTTTTTGATTATCCTTAATCATCTCTTTGCTCCTATTTTGTTTTATCTCCCATATATGTTATCTTACATGATTCTTTAAAAAACCACAACAAAAAAATTTATTAAGTCAACATTTCTTAACCGATTCGTCACAAAGCCTACACAAACCCATGTTAAACTAAAGTCAAAGTAAAGAAAAGCAAGGAGGTTATTTTTTATGGAATCAAATCAGGACGAAACTTTATTCAATAACGTTACCCCTTCTTCCGCAGATTTACCGGAAACTCCGGACGAACATAGCGCTTCCGATACCTATCACTTCTGGGCGGAGGAAAACGCCGCCCCTGCCGACACGGTTTCCCAGGAATCTGCGCAGGAAACCTTTGCCGCAGCCGACGAGGAGTCGTTCTCTTCCGGGACGCAGCCGGTATATGACGCAGCAGACGAGGTTATCATCGACGAAGTGCCGAAGAAACAGAAACGCGAACACCGTTTTCTGAAAAAATTCTTCGTCTGCATTGCTTCCGCCGCATGCTTCGGCATTGTGGCAGGCGCCGCATTTTTCGGTATCAGACATGCCTACTTTCATTTCTTCCCGGAAGAAGAGGCCGCATACGGAAATGTTTTAAGCGGAACCAGTGTTGTTACCGGGAAGCCGACCATCACGATTGCTTCCACAGCCCTTAGCGAAGTCGGCGAAATGGATGCTTCCGAAACGGTTTCTAAGGTAGTGGAACAGACCATGCCTTCGATGGTATCCATTAAGTCGCTCTACACTACCAAGTCCTATTTCTTCGGACAGTCTTATGTGGAAGAAACCGAGGGCGGCGGTTCCGGCATCATTGTCGGCTCCAATAAGAATGATTTGCTGATTGCAACCAATTACCATGTAATCGAAAACACTTCCTCGTTACAGGCAATTCTTGCGGACAACACTTCGCATACCGTCACCGTAAAGGGAACGGACCCGGCAGCGGACCTTGCAATCTTAGCCCTGCCGCTTTCCGACTTAACAGAGGATACCTTATCTAAAATCGATATCGCCGTACTGGGCGATTCCGACAGTGCCAAAATCGGTCAGATGGTCATTGCCATCGGCAACGCTCTCGGCTACGGTCCTTCCGTTACCGTCGGTTATCTGAGTGCAAAGGACCGCGAAGTTACCGTGGAAGGAAACGACATGATTCTCTTACAGACCAATGCCGCAATCAATTCCGGCAACAGCGGCGGCGCCCTGCTCAATACCAGAGGCGAAGTTATCGGTATTAACAATGCGAAGCTTTCCAGCACGGAAATCGAAGGCATTTGCTTCGCCATCCCGATTTCTATGGCAACGCCGATTCTGGAGGATTTGATGACGCGTGAAATTCTTTCGGAGGAAGAAAAAGGATATCTGGGTGTTTCCGTACAGGAGTTAGACTCCTCCGTTTTCGAACTTTACAACTGGCCGAAGGGCGTTTATGTCCGCTCTGTCACCAAAGACAGCGCCGCAGAGAAGGCCGGTATTTATCAGGGAGATATTATTACCCATGTGAACGGTGCCAAGGTAACTACCGCAAATCAGCTCATTAACGCCGTTACCTCCCACCGGTACGGCACCGTAGTGGAAATTACGCTGCAACGTATTACCGACGGACAGTTTGTAGAGCATACACTCTCCGTAACATTACAGCAGCACCCGAACCTGCTTACCGAAGATTAACTACTTTTCGTATTTTTATTTCCCCTCAGAAGAGAAGCTGCCGCAATCGCACATTGTTACAATGTCTTTTGCGGCAGCTTCTTTTCTATCCTTCTTCTGCTGTGTTCCGTTTTATTGTCCCTGCTCTATTTCCCTGCTTTCTTTTCAAAATGCTCCGTCACCGTTTCCACCGGCCCGTCCTCAATTAAACGACCGTTTTCCAGCCAGATTGCCCTGGTACACAGGGTGCGTACCTGCTGTAAATTATGGGACACAAACAACACGGTCGTTTCTTTCTCAAACATCTCTTTGATACGGTTCTCGCTTTTTTTCTTAAACTTCACATCGCCGACCGAAAGCACCTCGTCCAGAATCAAAATATCCGGCTCTACTAACGTGGCTATCGAAAACCCAAGCCTTGCCCGCATCCCCGAGGAATAGTTTTTCAGCGGCACATGAATAAAATCCCCCAGCTCCGAAAAACGAACGATTTCATCGAACTTTTCCTTTAAGAACGGTTTCTGATAGCCTAACATCGCTCCGTATAAATAAATATTCTCGGCGCCCGTATACTGCGGGTCAAACCCTGCGCCAAGCTCCAAAAGGGGAACCAGAACGCCGGAGCGCTCTACCCGCCCTTCGGTCGCCTTTAAAACGCCGGCAATCACCTTTAACAGCGTACTCTTTCCCGCCCCGTTCAAGCCGAGAATTGCTACCCGCTCTCCTTTTTTTACATCAAAGGAAACCTCCCGCAGCGCCCAGAACTCCTTATAGCGCATCTGACGCTTTACGATACGAATGATGTATTCCTTTAAATTATCTACCTTTTGTTCACTCAGATGGAACTTCACACCCAGCTCCTGTACCGAGATTGCTTTCCTTTCTTCCATGCCTTATCACTCCGAACTTACAGATACAGAATAAACTTATCCTGCTCTTTATAAAACACCAGTATGCCAAACAGCACCGACACCGCGCCGAATGCCGTCGCATACCACATTGCCTGAAAATCCATTGCCTGTCCGAATACGGCATTTCGAAAATTCACAATCACCGCATAAAGAGGATTCAGCTTAAAAATCCACGCATTTCTTTCGCTCATTACCGCCTCGATCCGATAGAAAATCGCGCTGGCATACATAATCAGCATCAGCGCAACGCCCCAAAGATATTCAATATCCCGGAAGAAGACCGCCAGCGTTGCCAGTATCATACCAATCCCAATCGTTATCAGAAGAATCTGTAACAGCGGGACAACGATCCAGACAAGCTGCGGAGTCGGATAAACGCCCCGCGCCACTGCCACAACAGCAAGCACTAGCAGCGAAATCAGAAAAATAACATAGCCCGACAGCACCGAAGCAAAAGGATACATATACTTCGGCACATACACCTTTTTTATCATGCCCGCGTTGGCGCGCACGGACTTTAACGCTGCCTTTGTTCCGTTGGAAAAAAAGGAATACAAAAGACGTCCGGTCAGAATATAGACCGGAAAGTCTTTCGTTCCCTTACCAAGCAGCTCCGAAAACACCAACGTCAGAACAATCATGGTCAGTAACGGCTCTAACATCGTCCATACCACGCCAAGGTAAGAATTACGGTATTTGAGTTTAATATCCTTTTTTACAAGCTCGCCAAGCAAATTACGGTATTTGCCAAAGGTCTTAAAAACCGACATTTCTGCCCTATCTCCTATCTTTTCATTGCAATCAGGCGGTTCATTGCGCTGAATGCCGCACGGATGGACGCACGGGTAATGTTGGAGCTTACGCCCACGCCAAACGTCGTCCTGCCGCTTTCCGCGTCTAACATATGGATGTAGGCGGCTGCCTGCGCGTTAGAACCAAGGCTTAATGCATGCTCGGTATAGTCAAGCACCTTCAGCTCTAAGCCCACCTCTCTGCGGATACCCGTCAGCACCGCGTCAATCGGTCCGTTACCGGTAGCTGCAAAGCTGCGCTCTACACCGTTTACCGTATAGGTTACGACAACATTGGTCGTCGTTGTATTCTCACCCACATGAACTTCCTCCATGGAAAGCTTGCGGAAGTGATACGGTTCCTTCCGGTCAAGGTAATTTTTACGGAACTCATCCATAATCTGCTCCGGTGCAACCTCACCCTGCTTCTCGGAAATCTTCTGAATCGTATCCGCAAACTCCTTATGCATTGCTTTCGGAAGCTTAAAGCCAAAGTAGGTATCCATAACAAATGCCACACCGCCCTTACCGGACTGACTGTTAATACGAACAAGCGGCTCATACTTTCTGCCTACATCCGCCGGGTCAATCGGAAGATACGGAACCTCCCAGTAGCCGTCGTTGCGCTCGTTCATCGCCTGAATTCCCTTGTTAATCGCATCCTGATGAGAACCGGAAAATGCGGTAAACACTAACTTTCCGGCATACGGATGACGCTCGTGAATCGGAAGCTTGCAAAGTCTTTCGTAAACCTCCATAATCTCGTTTACGTTTTCGATGTTAAGCTCCGGATTGATTCCGTGGGAGAACATATTGTATGCAATATTCAAAATATCCACATTACCGGTACGCTCACCGTTACCGAACAGCGTACCCTCCACGCGGTCGGCGCCCGCAAGCAGGGCAAGCTCCGCGGAAGCCACACCCGTACCGCGGTCGTTGTGCGGATGCACGCTTAAAATAATACTGTCGCGGTTCTTAAAATGGGTATGCATCCATTCAATCTGGTCTGCATATACATTCGGCGTATTCATCTCTACCGTGGACGGCAGGTTGAAAATAATCGGATTTTCCGGAGTCGGCTCCCAGACATCCTGCACTGCCGTACAAACCTCCAGCGCATAATCCAGTTCCGTACCGGTAAAGCTCTCCGGGGAATACTCTAAGATAATCTTTCCCGGAAAGTCCTTTGCGTATTCCTTTACTAACTTTGTTCCGTCAATCGCAATCTGCTTAATCTGCTCTTTGTTCATGTGGAACACCGCCTCACGCTGTAAGGTGGAGGTAGAGTTGTAGATATGTACGATCGCCCGCGGAATTCCTTCCAGAGCCTCAAACGTACGCTTTAACAAATGCTCACGGCATTGTACCAACACCTGTACGGTCACATCCTCCGGTATCAGTCCGCGATTAACCAGGGAACGCAAAAAGTCAAACTCAAGCTGTGAAGCAGACGGGAAACCTACTTCGATTTCCTTAAATCCGAGCTTTACCAGCAGATTAAAAAACTCAATCTTTTCCTCTACCACCATCGGCTCAATCAGCGCCTGATTGCCGTCGCGCAAATCTACGCTGCACCAGATCGGTGCTTTTTCAATCTCTTTGTTCGGCCAGGTACGCTCCGGAAAATTCACAACCGGGACTCTCTTATATCTCTTATAATTTAACATCTTCTTCTCCTCTTTTCTTTTTATTCAGACTCCGCAGCAGCCTGCGGAAAAACTGCTTACTTCTTTACTATGACTACCTCCATGAAATTCCTGCCCGCCCCGCTCCATAGGACATTGGCCGGTAGTTCCATCATCAACTCCACCCGGTATGTACCCTCTGTGTACCCTGCAAGGTCCACATAAGGTTTTAGCTGCTCGGCGGTCAGAAACGACGCTCTCGCCGCCTTACATTTCAAATTTACCGAAACATTTGTCTTTTGTGACAACTGTGCGCTAAGTCCGTCCGGCAGATTTCTCAGTTCAATCTTCGCTGTGGGAATTTCAAAGTTCCTCTCCACATACGGCGTCACCGTCACCGTCACCGCTACCATCTGCGTTCCCACCACGCGCAGACTTGTGAGTGCATCGTCGAGTTCCGCAATCACATGGACGTTCTTCTCAATCGTACCGGTCTGTCCGGTGACATCAACCTCTAACACCAGATAACTGCTTAGCTTCTTTAAGTCCTCCTTTGTACCGGCAACAAGTATCGTTTCCGGCTGGAACGCGATATTCTCCGGCAGAAGCTCATAGCCCTCCGGCACCTCGCCTACGGTATTCACCCGAACCTTTAACTGCTTCGTTGACAAGAGCGGAACGGTTACCGTGACGCTTTCCAGATTCATGGTAAGCTTTGAGGCGGCAATCACATCGCCGTTCATATCATACACCACCGGCACCGCGGTTGTTGTAAAATCAACGCTTCGTCCGCTGACGTCCACCTCCAGAACAACCTCTTTGATTTTATCCAGTACCGTCTTCGCACCGGAAATCTGAATCATATTCGGACTTGCTAACGCGTCGCCGACGCAGTAGTTTTCCATCGGTTCTCCGACGGTATTTATGCTAAAGCTGAACTTCTTTGTAATATAATCGTCAAAAATCAGCTTCATTACATTCTCTGCGTTGTTCAGCACCTTAACGTCGGGATACGACGGCACCGTCACCCGGATTAACACCGTATCCATAAAGGATACCTCGCTTAAATCGGCAGTCGCACGAAAATCTCCGTCCTTTAGCTGGTCAAGATCGGAACGTTTTCCCTCTACGATAACGTCCACGGTATCTCCTTCGATTACCTCCAGAATCTTTTCCCGTTCCGTTACCTGTTCCTCGTTCAAAACCGTTACCGGAATGTCGCGGAAGGTTCTTTGTTCCACAGGGTCTTCCATATTTACCACAACAACCCAGAACACAATCGCAATCGCTACCGAGAGCAGCTTCATACCGAAATTGTTCATCAGTCTTTTTTTCATTTCCGCTCTCCCCCCTTCTTCCATAGCGGCTTTTTCTTCACCGCGGAGGCCTTGGATTTGTCTTTCTGGATTTCCTGCAGCTTCATACGCAGATAGTCGCCGTCAATGTTGCTGATCAGCGTACCGTTCCGCGCAATGGACACCTTTCCGGTCTGCTCCGAAACAATAATCGTAAAGCTGTCCGTCACTTCACTGATACCGACTCCCGCACGATGTCTTGTTCCCAACTCCTTACTGAGCCGCATATTCTTCGACACCGGAAGATAACAGGTTGCGGCAACAATCCGGTTGCCCCGGACAATCACCGCGCCGTCATGTAACGGCGTATTGTGCTCAAAAATATTGATGAGCAGCTGATTGCTGATGACCGCGTCAATCTCAATACCGGTTTCCTCGTACTCGCTTAGGGATACCTCCTGTTCAATGACAATCAATGCACCGGTCTTGTGCCTCGCAAGCAAAAATGTCCCCTTTACCAGTTCCTCAATGGTACGTTCGGAAAAGCGCTCCTCTTTTTCCTTATTCTCCGAAAAAAAGCGCAAAGAGGACGCAAAGCTCCTTTGACCGAGCTGGTCCAGCGCCCGTCGGATTTCCGGCTGGAACACAATGATAATGGCAGTAATTCCGACGCCGATGGTATTGTAGAAAATCCACAGAATAACATCCATATGCAAAATGGACGCAATCAGCCAGAACAACAGCAGAATCATCAAACCTTTTACCGGCATCCATGCTCTTGTCGTCCTGACCCATTTTACTACATTGTAGACAATGAACGCGATAATAATAATCTCCAGCACATCCGTCGGATGTATTGTAGGAATCCGCATCCATATCACAAACTTTGAGAATAGCTCTTTTAGGCTCTCCATACCTAATCCGCCCCTTGTATCTTATTTTCACCGTTTTCGGGTTTTCCCTTTGTAACCGACTGTTAAAAAAGTTTTCCGTTTTCCTCGTCTTCTTCTCCCAGTTCCTCCCCCAGGGCATAGCGCTCTTCGTCCGAAAGCTCCGGCGCTTCCTGTTCTTCCTCCGGCTCCGGCGAAAAAGCAGGCTCTGTCTTGGTACTGATTTTCTTTACGCTGCGTTCCGGAAGCGGAAGATTGATTTTCGGAACCGCCTTCACATAGTAGTAATAATCGTCATCCTCAAACTGCACACGTTCCACGGCGGTATAATCAAGCGCCATGCGGAAAAACTGGAATACCAGCGCAATCAGCATGGAACCCACGGTTCCGAACACGACGGAAGTAATATTTATATCCGCATCCAGCAGAATATCCGCAAACAGAAAGCCGAGAATGCAAAGAATCGCACCCACCGCAACGGAAATCTCGAATACATAGTCTATGCTGAGCTTCCGCATCAGATACATCGCGATGATTACAACCGAGAATACCGCGATGGTAATCATCATCTGCTTATCCGCAACCAGACGGTCAATGACGTCAATATAAAGCGCCAGAATATCGTCGATTACGGTAGTGCTTTCGAGCTCCGCCGCAGTGCTGATTACGGTAAACATCCGGTATACAATAATGCCGCAGGCCGTCGGAATAATTGCCATCGGCGTTGCAACAAGGCCCAAAATCAACGGCACCACATACGGAATCTTCAATAGGAACAAAACCGGAACCGCCAGCACCACATACCCGTACTTTCCGGAGAAGCGCGCGATAAAGCAATACAGAATCACCATAAGCAGCGCAACCAGAATTGCCAGCAGCGGTGAAGCCACATACACATGTACCAGGGATACTACCGCTCCTAACAGTACCAAAATCACCGGAGGAGTAAACGTACCCAAAAACGCTAACAAAAGCTCCGCCGGCAGACTCATCAGGTGCGGTTCGTGTCCGATTGCATTATTGATACTGCGGAATACCGCAAACGCCACAATGAATTTCACGACCGGCTCCACCACAATCTGAAATTTTTGCAAAAAACGCAGCAACCGTGCACGAAGCTCAAGTATTGTTACTATCATAACCTGTGTTCTCCTCCTCTCCGGCCGTCAGCCCGTCCTCTTCTCTGTAAATACTGCGAAGCCTGCGCAGCATCCGGAAATACTTTGCCAGTTTCTTTCTGGACGCGCGGTACTGTATCATATAGCCGATCATTACCATAGAACAGTATACGGCAAGAACTACGATATAAATACCCGCATACCGCACAATCATTGCCTGATAATCCAAAACCACCGCATTTCGAATCAGGTATTCGGAATGATACAAAACCAGAATAAGCAGCACCAAAAGATACCCTACCGTCAGCGCAACGACGGATTTAAGCACCTGAAGTCTGACATAATCCGTTCTGAAATATTTGCTAAGCCGAATATCCTCCCTGCCTTCCTTCTGCTCGTACATGGCAAGGCGCGTCATCAGCCGGACCTTTCGATTGTTTAACATCACAGCCTCCCTTATTCCTTCCAGACTCCAAAAACACCTCTCCAACCTACTTATCAATTAAGTATAACACATCTTTTCCGCTTTTTCGAGAACTATTTTCTATTTTTGCCACATTCTTTTAAAGTATTCCGCAGGCGGGAGCCGAAATACACAAAATTCTCCGAAGCGCATAGCTTAAAGAAAAGGCATCTTACGGGAGATTTGCCATGAAACCTGTAAACTGTAACAGCCCGCAAAGCGATTACGGACCGAACCCGTATATCACAAATATCGGGAACGTTTCCGCACAAAATCAGTATTTTCGCTCCGCCCTCTGGACCGGATGTCATCTCCAGCTTACCTTAATGTGTATTCCGCCGTGCGGAGAAGTCGGTCTGGAGGTACACCCGGATACCGACCAGCTTCTTCGCGTCGAATGGGGCGAAGCCGCCGTAACACTCGGTGCATGCAAAGGCAGCCAGACTCTTTACGAAAATCTGCGTCCGGGCGACGCTGTTTTTGTTCCGGCCGGCGTATGGCACAACATTCGAAATACCGGGAGATGCCCGCTAAAGCTTTCTTCCGTGTACGCTCCGCCGCATCATCCGCACGGAACCGTACACCGTACCAAGAAAGAGGCGGAAGAATAAAGTCCCCTCTTTTTTTAACAAAATGTAAATTATACTTGACATATTGTCTGGTATGAATTATACTGTACCTATCAGAGCGGAGCAGGAGGCGTGATATCCGCCCTTGCTCCGACCTTACTATTATTTTAACGAGGTGACACACCATGAAAAAGAAAACCATTACCGTTGCAATCCTGATTTTGGCGCTGATTGCAGTGTTTGTCGGAACCGCACTGCTTCTTTCCGGCAGAAAGAAGCTTGTCGTAGATGACACGGTTTCCCATACGGTTACCGTAGCCGATTGTACGGCTACCTCCGAAAGCGCCGTCTTCCGCTTTGATTTGGAGCGTTCCGGCAATTACTCCTTCCATGTGGAATGGACGACCGAACCTGCCGGCCTGATTACCGGGCTCTCCGTTACCGACCTGCAGGGCAACACCGTCTTTGCCTGCGGCGCGGAAAGTCTTACGGCTGACTCTGCCGTAATGCGGTTGGAAAAAGGAACCTACACCGCAACCTTCCGGGCAATCACAAGTCCCGAATCAATGCTTCGTTTTCTCGCCGAAACAGGCGCCGTCCCACAGGAATCGTCCCCGGATGCAGATTACGAAGACGAGATGTGGGAATACCGCTACCTTGACAACGGAAGCTGGGAGATGGAATATCTTCTGCAATTAAAGACCTCTCCGAATTTCTTTTTACAGGCCGGTATTATATGCGGCGTCGTTATCGGGCTGATTCTTGTCGTGCTGCTGCTTGCCGTAACAAAGACAGACGGTACCATTCACTGCAAATATGACGAGCGTCAGGAGGCCATTCGCGGAAAAGCCTACAAATATGCTTTCTTTACAATGTTAGGCTCTACCTTTTTTATGATGTTATGGAAAATAATGGAGTTTCCCAATTTTGCCGAATATGAAGTGCTGCTCTTTCTTAATCTTGTACTTGGGATATTCGTCTATGCCGCTTATTCTATTTGGAACGAGGCGTATTTTGCGCTGAACGAAAATAAGAACCGGCTGCTTATTTCCTTTTTCGTAATTGCTCTTGTAAACCTTCTGATTAGCGTAAACAACATTTCGCACGGCAATATTCTGACCGACGGAAAGCTAAACTTTTACAGTCTGAACCTGTTTTGCGCTTTTCTCTGCCTTATGATATTTGTTGTTATTCTGGCGAAAAAGCTCAAAGACAGAAAGGAAGAAAACGCATGAAGAATCTGAAATTAAAATCGGCCCGTGCCGCTCTTGACCTTTCCCAGCAGGAGCTGGCAGACAAGGTGGGTGTTTCCAGACAGACCATCAACGCCATCGAAAAAGGCGACTACAACCCTACCATCAACCTGTGCCGCGCCATCTGCAAGGTATTGGGGAAAACGCTGGACGAACTGTTCTGGGAGGAATAACCGCAAGGCGTTGCCTGAATACTGCCGTTTTTATGCCATCATCCTTATTTTACACTATATTGTAAAAAAAAGAATAGTTTCCGCCAAAGCCGCGCAATCTATTCTTGAAAGGAGGGCATGCATATGTCTGATAAAAAGCCGACCAACGCCTACGATGATGAAGACATCCCTAAGGTAGACCTGCCGCAGGGAGGCGCAAAAAGCTCCGGCAAAACCGACTATAACAATATAGAGCCGTTGCCGGAATCCTTCCGTCCGAGAAAGGACGGTCCGGGAGGGGAATAACTCCCTCCCGGCAGGTTTCCTCATAACAGTCTGCGATTTCTGACGCCCGCTTTAGACAGCCCGAGCTGCTCTGCGATTTTTTCCACAGACATCCCCTCCGCCTGCAGCCGCAGAATTTTCAACGCCTTATCCGTCAGAATCACATTTCCATCCTGCTTTATTATACGTTAATAAACCTGCATCACATACTGCCAAGCTATGGCCTAAATGTTTTCAGGGACTCTATGGTCCGCTCTATCAGCTCGTCCAGACTCCAGCCCAGCATTTCCGCCCCTCTCTCAATCACCTCTCTGGAGCAACCTGCCGCAAAGCCCTTGCTCTTATACTTTTTCTTTACGGATTTCACCTCTAAATCCTGTACGCTTTTTGACGGTCTCATAAGGACTGCCGCGCCGATCAGACCCGTCAGTTCATCCACCGCATACAATACCTTTTCCATTTCATGCTCCGGCCTGATATCGACCGTAATTGCATAACCGTGACTGGCCACCGCATGAATAATCCGCTCGTCCACGCCTCGTTCCCGCAGTATTTCCTGCTCCTTAATACAATGCTGTTCCGGATACATTTCAAAATCAAGGTCATGTAAAATGCCTACCACCTCCCAAAAGTCCTGCTCCTCGGCATAACCTAAGGTTTGGGCAAAATACTTCAATGTTTTTCCTACAATTTCCGCATGCTCCAAATGAAATTCATCCTTGTTATACTCTGTCAGCAAATTCCACGCTTCTTCTCTGTTCATCCTTTTGTCCTCCATAAATTTCGTCTTAATACTCCTCCAGAAAATGATGCTTCCTGCCGTTTGATTTATAGCAGATTATCGTATCCAGATTAACATTTTCCACACTCTTAAAAATATTTCCCTCCACATAAGGATTGACTTGCTTCAAGCTCCTGATTAACTCCTTAATTTCCACCCTTTTGGAGCGATTTTCTTCGTTATTGCATGTAGTACAGGTGTCCGTAAACTTGCAGGCGCATTGAAGAAAGCGGAGTCCGTTATAATCTCTCCATGCCTTAATATCATCCTCCCTAACCAGATACAACGGACGTATCAGTTCCATTCCCTTAAAATTTGTACTGTGCAGCTTTGGCATCATCGTCTGTATCTGCCCACCATACAACATCCCCATAAGAATCGTTTCAATTACATCATCATAGTGATGCCCCAGGGCAATCTTGTTACAGCCTAATTCTTTTGCAAAATGATACAGATGTCCTCTTCTCATTCTGGCGCACAGATAACAGGGAGATTTCTCCACATGATATACACTGTCAAAAATATCCGACTCCACTATGGTAACCGGTATATTCAGCCTTCTTGCATTTTCTTCGATTATCTTACGATTCTCCGGACTGTATCCCGGATCCATCACCAGAAATTTCACCTCAAAATCAAACTTATTGTGCAGCTTTAATTCCTGAAAGCATTTTGCCATAAGCATAGAATCCTTTCCTCCGGAAATACATACCGCAATGCTGTCCCCCGGCTTTACCAGCTCATACGTGTTAATTGCCTTCGTAAACTTTGACCAAATTGTCTTTTTGAACTTTTTCCGCAGACTTTGTTCTACATCCTTCGCCTTATCCTGTTCCTCTTGCTCCCGAAAAGCCTCCATAAGCCATACAATATATCCGCCGTCAAGACTCACCGCGTCAAAGCCCTTTTCCTTTAGGGCGTCCGCCACTTCAATACTATTCTTTCCCCTGCTGCAGCAAATAATAAGCTTGGGGGTGCGGACGTTTTATTGGACTAAACGACCATCCCCTTACTCTTTCTATATT
>CAZSQM010000005.1:0-118621 GCA_964609025.1 uncultured Lachnospiraceae bacterium
ATTCTTCTTTCATATGATTCAAACAAAGCCATGATATGTATCCTCCTGATTTATTCTGATTCGATTATTCCTTTCTCGGGTCGATAATCTTAACGGCGTCTGCCACACGACCATACTGACCCTTTGCCTTCTCGTAAGCGGTGTTCGGATCGTCACCCTTCTTGATGAAGTCCGTCATCTTTCCAAGGCTTACGAACTGATAACCGATAATCTGATCGTCTGCGTCAAGAGCGATACCGGTTACATAACCCTCTGCCATCTCTAAGTAACGAGGTCCCTTCTTTAACGTACCGTACATGGTGCCGACCTGGGAACGAAGACCCTTACCGAGATCCTCAAGACCTGCGCCAACCGGAAGACCTTCCTCGGAAAATGCGCTCTGGGAACGGCCGTAAACAATCTGTAAGAACAGCTCTCTCATTGCGGTATTGATTGCGTCACAAACAAGGTCGGTATTTAATGCTTCCATTACCGTAAGACCCGGCAAAATCTCGGAAGCCATCGCTGCGGAATGGGTCATACCGGAACATCCGATGGTTTCTACTAATGCCTCCTGAATGATACCATCCTTTACGTTTAAGGTCAGCTTACATGCACCCTGCTGCGGAGCACACCAGCCGATACCGTGTGTTAAACCGGAAATGTCCTTTACTTCCTTTACCTGTACCCACTTTGCTTCCTCCGGGATCGGGGCTGCGCCGTGATGTACGCCCTGCGCTACCGGGCACATCGTTTCTACTTCATGTGAATAAATCATGCCTAGACTCCTTTCAATCCATCTTGCAATATTAGCGGAGGCATTTTGCGGCAAAGAATGTGATAACTTTAACAAACTGTTTCACTCTTCTTTGTCACACCCGCAACCGCTCCTCTCCTATTCTCTCACAAAAAAGCGATTTCGTCTATACCTTTTTTGTCAAAATTTCAGTTTTTGTCGTTTGCATTTGTAGTGTTGCGATGTTACTGCTGCTGTGCTACAATAAAGAAAGGAACTATTTCCCTGCGGTAAACAAAGCAGAGGAACAATAAAGTGAACATGAACGGAGGAGCTATGAAGAAACAGGATTACTTAAAATGGGATGAATATTTTATGGGAATCGCCATGCTTTCCGCAATGCGGAGCAAAGACCCGAACACCTGCGTGGGCGCCTGTATCGTCAGCACAGACAACAAAATTCTTTCGGTCGGCTATAACGGAATGCCGGCAGGCTGCTCCGATGACGAATACCCCTGGGAACGGGAAGGAAACGCTCTTGAAACCAAATACTTCTACGTCTGCCACGCAGAACTGAATGCCATCCTGAACTATACCGGCGTCAACATGCGCGGTGCAAAGGTGTACACTACGCTTTTCCCTTGCAACGAATGTACCAAGGCCCTGATTCAGACCGGTATCTCCGAAGTTATCTACCATTCGGACAAATATGCGGAAACCGATTCCGTAAGAGCCTCCAAGCGGATGTTTGACTCAGCCGGCGTTGTATACCGCAAATATCAGCCGATTAACCGCCTGATTACGATTCCGCTGTAAATTTAAAGGGGCTGATCGCTTTCGGCGACAGCCCCCTCTTTTCTTTTATTCCTTGCGTAACCTTGCCGGATAATTCGGCAGTTTCCCGTCGACAGCAAAAATGTCGTCGTCCTCCAACATTTTCTTTCCCATGCAGATGATGCATTTGGTTTCACCGTACCCCTTGCAGAAGCCGCATACCTTGTTTCTGTTCAACGGGTTTGTCTTTTCACCGAAGCAAACCACACATACCGAAATTCCTTTCCCGTCACACTGCGGACACTTTTTCATTGCCTCATGCCTCCCTTTCATGTCACAATGGCTCTGCCATGAATTAAACGTTAATCACCGAAGTCATTCCCAAGACTTCTTTATTCGCCTCCAGAATCGGAGTTACCACATCCCTGATAAACTCCTCCGTCTGCTCTTTCGCACATCCGGTATAACGCTCCGGCTTCATTGCCTTTTGCAAATCTTCCAGACTCAGATTAAATGCCGGATCCGCCGCAATCAGCTCCAACAGATTGTTTTCCATGCCGCGCTCCTTTACATTTCTGCCGGCCTCCATGGAAAGGGTACGAATCTTTTCATGCAGCTCCTGACGGTCGCCGCCTGCCTTTACCGCGTCCATCATAATGTTTTCCGTCGCCATAAACGGAAGCTCTGCCATAATGTGCTTCTCAATTACCTTCGGATACACTACGATGCCGTCCGCCACATTCAGATACAAATCCAGAATGCCGTCCACCGCCAGAAACGCTTCCGGTACGGAAAGGCGCTTATTGGCGGAATCGTCCAGAGTGCGCTCAAACCACTGGGTTGCACTGGTAATCGCCGGATTGATTACGTCTGCCATGACATAGCGGGATAAGGAAGCAATACGCTCGCTCCGCATCGGATTTCTCTTATAAGCCATTGCGGAAGAACCGATCTGATTCTTCTCAAAAGGCTCTTCAACCTCCTTTAAATGCTGCAACAGACGGATGTCGTTGGAAAACTTGTGGGCGCTTGCCGCAATTCCCGCCAGAACATTCACCACGCGGGTATCCATCTTTCTGGAATAGGTCTGACCGGACACCGGGAAGCAGGAGGCAAACCCCATCTTTTTCGCAATGCGGTCCTCCAGTTCCTTAATCTTTGCATGATCGCCCTCAAACAGTTCCAAAAAGCTCGCCTGCGTCCCGGTCGTTCCCTTGGAACCGAGCAAACGCATGGAGGAAATCATATGGTCCACATCCTCCAAATCAAGCAGAAGCTCCATAATCCAGAGGGTTGCACGCTTTCCCACCGTCGTCGGCTGCGCCGGCTGAAAGTGGGTAAATGCCAGAGTCGGAAGCGCACGGTACTCCATCGCAAACTCAGAAAGCACATGAATTACATTTAACAGTTTTTTCCGAACCAGCTTCAGGCCCTCGGTCATTACAATAATGTCTGTGTTATCGCCGACATAACAGGAGGTTGCTCCAAGGTGGATAATCCCCTTTGCCTTCGGACACTGCACGCCGTATGCGTAAACATGGGACATAACGTCATGCCGCACCAGCTTTTCCCGTTCCTTTGCCACATCATAATTGATATCCTCTGCGTGTTCCTTCAACTCCGCAATCTGTTCCTCCGTCACGGGAAGTCCCAGCTCGTGCTCTGCCTCTGCAAGCGCAATCCAGAGCTTTCTCCAGGTTTTAAACTTCATATCCGGAGAAAAGATATACTGCATCTCCTTGCTTGCGTAACGCTCCGACAACGGGCTTACATATCTGTCCTCTGCCATTCTATCCGCCTTTCTTCCGCCGCTGCGGGCGGCCTTTCATTTTTCGTTTTTATATTCCAAGACGCTTAAAGACTTCCTGATAAGCGTCCTCTACATTGCCCAGATCCCGGCGGAAGCGGTCCTTATCCAGCTTCTCATGGGTCGTTACATCCCAAAGTCTGCAGGTATCCGGAGAAATCTCGTCCGCAAGAATAATCTCGCCGTGGAATCTGCCGAACTCAATTTTAAAATCAATCAGTTCCAGACCGCAGGCAAGGAACGTCTTACAAAGCACCTCGTTCACCCGAAAAGCATACTTTGTAATCGTATCAATTTCCTCTCTCGTTGCCGCGCCGATTGCAACCGCATAATAATCGTTAATCATCGGGTCGCCCAGCGCGTCGTCCTTATAGGAAAACTCCAGGGTCGGGCAAAGAAGCTTTCTGCCTTCCTCAATACCGAGCTTTTTCGCAAAGCTGCCGGCGGAAACATTACGGATAATTACCTCCAACGGTACAATCGACACACGCTTTACTGCGGTTTCCCTGTCGCTTAATTCCTCAATAAAGTGGGTCGGAACGCCCTCCTTTTCCAAAATCCGCATCATGTGATTGGACATCTTGTTATTGATTACGCCCTTGCCGGAAATCGTACCTTTCTTCAAGCCGTTAAATGCCGTGGCGTCGTCCTTGTAGTCCACAATCACAATGTCCTCATTGTCGGTTGCGTATACCTTTTTTGCTTTTCCTTCGTAAATCTGTTCCTTCTTTACCATACCTAAATCCTCTCTTTATTTAATTATGTATTGCTTTATTTAACAGACCCTATCCCAGAGAAAGTACAACCGTTGTAATACTTTCGCCCGGAAGGCTGACTGTATTCCCGCTTTGCAGTGCTCCGATATTCTCATACAGCACATTGTTGGAAGAATCCTCTATTCCGAGTACCGACTGATACAAATCGCTTCCGGTAATCTTGTACCCTTCCGCCGGAATCTGTAACGTCTTCTCCTCCTTGGAAAGATTAATTACTACCAGAACTACCTGTTTGCCGTCCTCGCTCACATAAGCAGACGTCTTAAAATTCACGCCGCCTTCCATCGACGCTCCCACGCGGGTAAAACCCGGGCGGATAAACTCAGAAAAATGGCGCACTGCGTAATAATCCGCACACAAAATCCAGCCGTCCTCGTTTGCCTTCTTTCCGTTCTGGATACCGATTAATTCTCCCGACTCAAACTCCGCAGCATCGTTCGGCCAAACCGCACTCCAGTAAATGTAGGCATTCATGTCCGCCTGTACCATGGCATTGTTAATCAGCGCCGCCGTCTGTAAACCGCGTCCTCTGAAAAACTCCGTCTGCCAGCGCGCATAACCGTACTCGCCGAAATATTTCTCCAAATCCATGAAATTCCAAACAAAGGAATCGTACTTTACCGTATTATTGTCTTCATCCGAATCGCCGCCGATATACAGATGATATCCGATTCCGTTAATACTCTCCGGCTCCGTTTCGATAATCTCTTTTACATAGCCGTACAGCTGCAACGGTTCACAGGTCATTGTTTCCGGTGCAATCAGCTTCGGTGCGTCCTCGCCGAATTCCTCGCAGAATGCGTTGTAAACCGCTAAAAACGCCTTAGAGTAGGAAGCATACGTCTCCGACTCCTCCTTTGCAAACTCACAGCCGTCATAGCTTGCTACGAAATCACACTCATTCTGAATGGAAACATAATCAATCTTAACGCCCCAGTCACGGTAAAAATTCACGGAATCTACCCACCACTGGGCATATTCCTCGTACATATACGTGCCGTCCTCATGCTTTGCAAGCGTACCGCCGCCGTTAATACTGTGATTGGACTTTAAGTTTGCAGGCGGCGACCAGCAGCTGAGCAGTATCGTCGGCTCTTCTCCGTATTCTGCGGCGCGATCTACCGCAGCCTCATAGACCCGAACCATAGGACCGATATTCCCGGCAGTTCCTTCCATACTGTACGCATACTCATTTTTAAAGCGGATAATCGACAGCTTTGCGTCCGTAAACGCCGCGTCCAACAAACCGTTGGCGTTGTTGGTTCTGAACACCTGATCGGTGTACCAGGTAAATGCGCCTCCGAAGCCGTCAATCACCTGATGCTTCTCATCCAGCTTGAGCGTATACTGCAAATAATCCTCGTCTGCCGTATTGTCCTCCGCCTCCGGCGTTACCGAAGCCTCCGGTGCCGGCGTACTCTCTGTCGGCTCCGGTGTCTTTGTCGGTTCTTCCGTACCGCCCTGCCCGTTTCCGCAGGCAGCAAGCAGCAGTATGAACGAAAGCAAAAACAAACTCCTTACCTTTTTCATTTGACTCTTCCTCCTTATGTTATCTTATTAAAGCTCAACGCGCGCCCTCTTTCAGCTTCCGCAGTTCATCCACGGAAAAGGTATAGCTGCTGTTGCAGAACTGGCAGTTCGTCGTAATCGGCTCGCCATCCGCAATCATCCCATCTAACTCCGCCCCTCCGAGGCTGAGCAGCGCCTTTTCCACACGCTCTCTGGAACAGTTGCAATAATACGAGGTCGGTATCTTATCCAATAGCTTTAAATGAAACCCGGCAAAAATGTATTCTAAAATTTCTTCCGGCGTCATTCCCTCCGCCAACAGACCGGATACGGACGTAACCTCCGTCAGTTTCTGCTCCAGATGGGAAATTGCCTCCTCCGTTGCTTCCGGCATCAGCTGTATGATAAAGCCTCCTGCCTGCGCCACGGTATTGTCACGATTCATCAATACGCCCAGCGCCACCGAAGACGGCACCTGCTCCGAAGCCGCAAAATAGTAGGTTAAATCCTCCGCAATCTCACCCGAAATCAGCTTAATCTCACCGACGTAGGGCTCTTTTAACCCCAAATCCTTGATTACCCGGAGCATTCCCGTACCGACTGCGCCGCCGACGTCAAGCTTGCCCTCCCTGCTCGGCGGAAGCATCACGTCCGGATTCTGCACATACCCCTTCACCCGCGCCATAGAATCCGCGGTAACGGTCACGCTTCCAATCGGACCATTCCCCAGAAGCTGCACCGTCAGTAAATCCTTTCTGCCTTTCATCATACTTCCCATCATTGCCGCGCCGGTCAGCAGACGTCCCAGTGCCGCCGTCGCTACCGGACTGGTGTTATGAAGTCTTCTGGCCTTTTCCACCAGATTTCTTGTCGTTGCGGCAAAGACACGAATCTGCCCGTCCGCGGCACTGCCGCGGATGATATAATCCTGATATTCGCCCATTGAAATCCTCTCTTACAAATTCTTTCCTGAAAAGCCGAACGGCAGCAGTTCCTCTAACGTATAAACCATATAATCCTCCTCGGAACGCGCCAGCACAATCAAAAACGTCTTAGGGTCGCAAAACTCTGCCATAACCTGCCTGCAAACACCGCAAGGAGTACAGTAGTCCTCTAACGTGTCCCCTTTGCCGCCGACAACGGCAATCGCAAGAAAATCCTTCTTTCCTTCGCTGACTGCTTTAAAAAACGCTGTACGCTCCGCACAGTTTGTCGGCGTATACGCTGCGTTCTCTATGTTACAACCGCCGATAATCTCATTCTTTGCCGTCAAAAGCGCCGCACCTACCTTAAACCCGGAATAGGGTGCATATGCCTTTTGCCGATACTCGCATGCCACACGAATCAGCTTACGGCAAACAATATCGCTTACTGCATCCGGCAGCTTTTTCCCTGAATTTTTCACCGCCGGTACTCGTTTTTCATAAGGCTGTAAGCCTGTGTTTTCTTCTTCTGCCATAAAAACACCTCATTTCTCATTTTCCTTTATCAGCTTTACAATACGGCTTGTCCCAAGGCGCGACGCTCCGAGCGCAAGAAAACGCTCCGCGTCCTCAAGAGAGGCAATCCCTCCTGCTGCTTTCATCCGCACGCCTTCGCCGATATGCTTTGCAAAAAGCTCAATATCCGCAAACGTAGCCCCTGCCTTTGAGAAACCGGTCGAGGTCTTGATAAACTCCGCTCCCGCTTCGGTTACAACACGGCACAGCTCTATCTTTTCCGCCTCCGTCAGTAAGCAGGTTTCGATAATTACCTTTAAAAGCCTGCCGCCGCAGGCTGCTTTTACCGTCTTGATTTCCTCCAGTACAGCGGCATAATTGCCCTCTTTTACCCATCCGAGATTAATTACCATATCAATCTCGTCGGCACCGTTTGCTACTGCGTCCTTTGTTTCAAACTCTTTTACCGCCGTGGTATTGTACCCGTTCGGAAAGCCGATCACGGTACATACCGCCATTTTATCGCCCAGATATTCCTTCGCACGCTTCACATAAGACGGCGGAATACACACCGAAGCGGTCCGGTAAGCTACCGCCTCGTCGCAAATCTGCTTGATTTCTTCCCACGTTGCCGTCTGGGTAAGCAATGTATGGTCTACATACTTTGCAACTGTATTTTCCATAAGCTCTCCAATCTTTATGCCAGCTCCAGCGCTACCTGCATCATGTCATGGAAACTGGTCTGTCTTTCTTCTGCCGAAAGTGCCTCTCCGGTATACAGGTGGTCGGAAATCGTCAACATACAAAGCGCCTGTTTTCCGGCATATGCCGCATTCAGATAAAGCGCCGCCGCCTCCATTTCCACGCAGAGAATGCCCATTTTCTTCCAGCGGTCGTTGAACGTCTTATCCGCATGATAAAACACGTCCGAAGAAAGAATATTACCCACCGCAACCGGTAATTCCTTAGCCCTTGCGACCTCTACCGCACGTTGCAGCAAGTCGTAATCCGCAAGCGGGGCAATCGTCCCCGGAAGATTATACTGTGCCGCATAATTGCTGTTCGTAGAAGCACCCATGCCGATTACCAGATCCCGTAGCTTTACCTTGTCGGAAATGCCTCCTGCGGACCCGATGCGGATAATCCGGTCCACCTCATAAAAATGATATAACTCATAAGAGTAAATTCCAATGGACGGCATTCCCATGCCGCTCCCCATCACCGATACCCGTTTTCCGTGATAGGTACCGGTAAAGCCAAGCATATTACGCACGGTATTAAAGCAGGTCACATCCTCTAAATAGGTATCGGCAATAAACTTTGCCCGTAAAGGATCCCCCGGCAGTAACACTGTTTTTGCAATCTCTCCCTCTTTTGCCGCATTATGTGCGGTTGGTACTGCTGCCATCTTTTACTCCTTTCATTCCAAACGATTCTTTGTTCCACAACATTATAGTATATACTGATTTTCAAAGGAAGTCAAGGAGTTGTCTGTATATACCGACAAAAAGGAAAGAGCTGTCGCAATCCGTCATTTCTGCATGTCTGAGCCTGTCAGCCTGCCAAAAATGTCCGTTGCCACAGTTCTTTCCTCTTAATTTATTATGCCATTGTTTTTACCTTGAAAAGCAAAACCTCGAAAACCTTGCTATGCCTTAAACTTCTGAATCGACTCAGAAAGCTCCTTCGACTTTGCATCCAGATAATCTGCCTTTTCGCTCAACTGCTGAATCATGGACAGCTGCTCTGTAATCGTCGCGGTAACCTCCTCTGCGGAAGCCGCTACCTCCTGCGATACGGACGAAATGCTGGAAATGGAATCCACCATGTCGTTCTTGCTTTCCACCATATCGTTCATGCTGCCGAGGGTCCGCTTCAGACCGTCTACCAGGCCTTCTACACACTTTAGGATTTCCTCAAATATCTCATTGGTTTCCTGAAGGGAATCCTGCTGAACACGAAGCATTCCCTCCGCCTTACCGGCTGCTTCCGTCGTTGCCTTAGTCTTCTGGCAGATTGTTTCAATGATACCGTGAATCTCGTCGCTTGCACGTACCGACTGGTCCGCTAACTTTCGGATTTCCTCCGCAACTACGGCAAACCCGCGTCCCTGTTCACCGGCTCTTGCTGCCTCAATGGAAGCATTCAGCGACAACAGATTCGTCTGCTCCGCAATATCGTTAATGGTATTTACAATACCGCCGATATGGTCGGACTGATACTGCACCTCCGCAATATTGCTTACCAGAACCTTGGTCACGCGCATTGTTTCCTCAGACTTTTCGTTCAGCATGGAAACCTTTTCACGTCCCTGCTGCAATGCGGAGATTGCTTGATCCGTGGAACGATTCATCGCATCCGTATGTTCACAGATTCCCTGCATTTTCTCCGAGAAATCCATCATCTTCGTCATACAGCGCTCGGTATCCTCCGCCTGCTGCTGCACGCCGTCCGACACATCGCTCATTGCCTGCGAAATACCTTCCATAGCGGTATATACCGTACCGGAAGCCGTGTAAACATCCGTAGCAGCCTCCTCTACCTTCGTTCCAAAGCCCGCCATGTCCACAATCAATTCGCGGATTCGTTTCAGCATACCTGTAATAGAGTCCGCTAACGTCTTAAACTCATCCTGCCGCTTTGTTGTAACCGTGCAGGTCAAATCACCCTGTTCCACCTGTTTCATGGTACGGTCAATGTTCTTTACCTCACTGCCGATTCCGTTCGAAATCCGCAGACCAATGAACACCGCTAACGCCGCCGCTACACCTGCTGCCACAACCGCAATTACAATAATGGCGGTGGTCTGTGCGGAAATGGTAGACTTCGGTATCAGGGTACAAAGCATCAGACCGGTCTTTCCAATCTTGTAATAGTTAAACTGGTACGATTTCCCGTTGTATCTTACCGTTGACATTCCGCTGTCTGCTTTCCCTTCTACGGCCTTCTGATAAAAACTCTGACCGGAAAATACCGTCGTATCAACCGGCTGCAAGGTACTTACCAGTTTGCCGTCGCTCTTTTCCTCTTTTACAACAGTTTCTCTTCCGTCAACCGTAACAATACCCTTTATGCTTCCCTTACCGAACTCCATATTGGAAAGCACTTCCGCAATATACGCTCTGCTGACGTCAAAGACCACCATTCCCTCTTTTGCGTCAGCAAATTTGGAAATAAGGAAAAAGGCGTAATCTTCATTGCTGTGTCTGGTCGGCGTATCAATGAACTCATGATAACCGAGCCATGCATTGGAGGCATTTTTACCGGCAAGATACGCCGCAGCGTCCGTGGTAAGATAGGTTTCGTAGGTTTCCTGCGGAAGCTCGTACTTTGGCATTGTACTGAAAATACAGTGCCCCCGCCGTGCAAAAACAAAGAAATCCTCCAGATAATCCATGGTCATCTGCGTAATGCCCAAATCATACTGAATATCCTCCCGCATAACCACACTGGCACGGTCGAGCTCCTCGTAATACTTGGTGTAGTAGTCTACAAACTTTGCATCCATCAAAAGCTCTGTCATCTTTGTCTGCAAATTCTTTGTAAGCATGTCTAGGTAGCGTCCCGTCGCAGATACCGTACCGTCTGCCGCTGCCTCATACTGCTTCGTAACCGCATTGGACGCCGTAACGGAAGAAACCGCACCCTGCAAAATGCTCACGCCGATCAGCACGGCAAATGCAGTCATTATGGTTGTTCCGATTTTCTTTCCTTTTCCCGGTTTTAAAGCAACCTTCCGCTGTTTCTTTCCGGTGTCTGCCTTTTTCGCTCTCTGCTTCATCTTAGGCAGCTTATCCGTTTTCACCTTTTTCACCCCTTTGATACGTTTGCGCTTCTCCTTCGGTTCTTTTGTTCCTCTCTGTACTTTTTTCATAAGCACACCCCCTTAGGTCGCAATTCTACTCGGCTACAATTCTACTCAGTTACAATCCTCTCCACCTTCTTCTATTTTACCCCTTAACGGCACCTACCGTCAAGCCCTCTACAATCTGATTACTGAACATACAGTACACGACGACGTTCGGCAGAATCGCAATAATAATCGCTGCAAACATCTGTACATAGTTCGTTTTGTACGGAGCCGCGAAATAAGAAAGCGTTACCGGAAGCGTTTTCTTCATCTTATCCGAAATAAATACCATTGCAAGCAGCAGCTCATTCCAGTTGCCGACAAACGTCATCAAACCGGTAACGAAAAGTCCCGTCTTACTAAGCGGCAGTGCAATCGTAAAGAAACACCGGTAAATACTGCATCCGTCGATACATGCCGCCTCAAACAGCTCGCTCGGCATGGATTTAAAGAAACCTACCATAATGTAAATCGTAATCGGCAATGAAAACGTAACGTACGGTATGATAATCGAAATCAGCGAGTTCGTCAGACCAATCTTAGAGAACTGTACGAACAACGGTATCAGTACACAATGTACCGGAATCATCATACCGATCAGGAAATACGTCATTGCCGCACCGGAAAGCTTCCAGCGCATACGGCCGATAGCAAAGGCCGCCATAGAGCCGAACAGCAAACTGATGACCAAGGTAACGCCGCAGACAATGGTAGAGTTTTTCAAAGCTACTCCCAGTTTTGCCTTCTCCCATGCCTGTTGGAAATTCACAAAATTCCAGCTTTCCGGAAGGGCAAACGGAGCCCTCATCACTTCGGCGTTTGTTTTAAACGCTACCGTCACAATCCAGAACAGCGGTGCAAGATAAATAACCACCAAAATCGAAAGGAAAATATAAATAAAAACCTTACTTACTTTAATTTTTTTTCTGTTTTTTGCTGCCATGTTTCTTTCCTCCCTACATTTCGTAATCTTCAATCTTAATGAACTTGTTGATAAGGAAAGTCAACAACAGGCACAGACCAAGCAATACCATACCGATAGCACTTGCATAGCCCATCTTCAAATAATCAAATCCATTAAAATACAAATGCGTTGCCAATACCTCGGTTCGGTGACCCGGTCCGCCCTGCGTCATCGTGTAAATCAGGTCGAAGAACTTCAGAGAACCGATACAGGTTAAGGAAAGGGAGGTTGCTACCATCGGCTTAATCAACGGCATGGTAACATGACGAAACGACTGTATTTTATTCGCGCCGTCAATTGCCGCAGCCTCGTAAAGGGACGGCGAAATGCCCGTAATCTGTGCCATGTAAAGCATCATCGTCTGGCCCATATACTGCCACGTTGCAACAAAGCCGATTACCCACATCGGCAGTACGATAAATCCCTTCGTACTCATCAGCCAAAGCGGGCCCTCAATTCCCATCTTTTCAAGAAGAAAGTTAATACCAATCTTCGGGTTAAAGAGGAAGGACCATAACAGACCGAGCGCTGCCGAGGAAAGCACCGCCGGCAAATAATAAATGTTCTTAAAAAAGTTTCTTCCCTTTTTAATATTGGTTAACAGAATTGCAATAAACAATCCGATAATCTGCTGAGTTACTGCGGAAAAAATCATAAAGAATAAAGAGTTCTTCACTGCCGTCCGCATAATAGCATCCTTGGTAAATAGCTTAATATAGTTGTCCAGTCCGATAAAAACCGGTTTCTGCAGATTCGTATAGTCGCAAAGAGAATAATACACAACCATTGCGATTGGAATCAGAAGGATTGCCGTAAACAAAATAAACGCCGGCAAAATAAAAAACAAAATTGCTTTTTTATCACGAAATATCTTATCCATCAAAAGTCCCCCATATTGCTGCCAAATTGCCTTATTATTTAAAAATATACGGGACCGGCATTCACCAATCCCGTATATATTAAGTATCTGTGAATCAGGAATTACTTGTTCCAAACATTCTCAGCGTAGAAATCCTGAATCTTCTGAAGTCCTTCTTCAACGGTGCAGCTTCCGAGGTAGATATCTACCATTGCGTTATCGAAGCAGTTACCAGCTTCTACGGAAGCAAGGGACTCATTGTAGAAACCGAAGGTACCGGTAGACTTGGAAAGGATATCCATTACATAGTTGAGCTGTGCCGGAGCCTTTTCCTTATCGAACTCAACATTGATAATCGGGATCTTACCACCAACTTCAGCGGTGTACTTCTGAGCAGTTTCATCGGTGAAATACTTCATAAGTGCGATACAAGCCTCTTCAGACTTCGTCGTAGCGCTCATTAAGAGGTTATCCGTCTTAACGATCATACGGTTCGGGTCAGCTCCGCCCTCGATTGCCGGGAAGGAGAATACACCACACTTAGATTCGAATGCCGGGTTGGAACCGTTAATCTGTCCGATAACCCAGGAACCCTGGATTAACATAGCAGCTTCCTCGTTGTAGAAAGCAGCCGTTGCGATATCGTTGGAATCACCGGCAGCCGTGGACTGGAAGTACTTGGAAAGCTCAACCAGCTTGTTTGCTGCGGTTACGAAAGTTTCGCTCGTCCAGTCAAGGGTACCTGCATTAACACCAGCTAAGTTGTCCGGACCGCCTGCTCTGTCGCAAAGATAACCGGCAACCATGGATAAGCACCATGCGGTACCTGCGGAACAGGAAATCGGGGTGTAGCCTGCATCCTGTAACTTCTGGCAGGCAGCGATGAACTCGGTGAAGTTCGTCGGAACTGCTACGCCTGCGTTTGCAAACATCTCGGTGTTGTAGAATACGAGTGCTGCCGCAAAGTTCGTCGGAACTGCGTAAATCTTTCCGTCATAGGTCATTCTCTCGAAAATACCCTTCGTGAAAGTATTGTACCAATCCTTCTCCTTGTTGGTGAGAATGTCGGTCAAATCCTTTGCGGAACCGTTGTTTACGTATACGTCCATGTTCGGACCCGGGTTACAGATGAATACATCCGGACACTCGCTTGCTGCGATCTTCGCATTCAACTTTGCGTCATACTCTTCAAGGTTCGTGGTGATAGGAGTTACATGGTACTTGCCCTCGTAATCCTTGTTAAATCTTTCGATGACTTCTTTATAGCCGATTGTGATTAAGTCTTCACTGGCATCAAGGTCATCCCAGAACATCCAGGTAATTTCCTGAACGTCTCCGCTGTCTTCCTTCTTGCTGCAGCCCGCGAATACGGTAGCTACCATAGCAACAGAAAGAAGAGCTGCTAAAAACTTCTTCTTCATTGTTTTTCCTCCCTCTGGAAAATAATAAGTTTTTTGTTACAGTCATATTATACCAGTATAAAAGCACTTCTTCTACATAAATGTTGCTTTCATATTCCTAATTCTTGCTATTGTGCAACTTGTCGAATTTGCCGACTTTTTACCCGCGAAAATTATACCATATGGAAAAATGTACTTCCAAATAGCTCGGAATTATGCTAAAATAAAGACATGTACGGAACGAAGCCGTCAAAAAAGCCGGCGCAACATTGTAGCTTTTTTTACATATATTTTGCTTCCTTCGTATATTTCTTCCATAAATAGCACTTTTTTACTATTGCATTTTAAAGTGAGGTCAAGTCTATGATTGAGAACTTACGCGGAACGCAGGAAACCATTACTTTTAAACCGAATACGCACATTCTCCTGCACGACAACTGCAAAACCGAGGAGTATGTACCTCATTGGCACACGGCGCTCGAAATTATTATGCCTCTGACCAATCCCTATACCGCGAACTGCAACGGCAGGGATTTCACACTGCAGGAGGGGCATATCCTCATTATTAATTCCGGAACGCTCCACCATCTTCCCGCACAGCCGGGACGGCGTATTATTTTCCAGGCGGATTTCTCGTTGCTTCGGAACATCAGCGAATTAAACTCCGCTCTCTCGCTGATTTCCTATGCGAAGGTATTTACGCCGGAAAATTCTCCCGCCATTCACACGGAGCTGCAGCAGATTCTTCTGGACATCCGGGACGAATACAGCAGCAATAACCTCCTTTCCGAAGCCGCCATCTATGCTAAGCTGATTGAGATTTTTGTACTGATCGGCCGCAATCACACCTCCAACAGTGAAATTTTCGATGTGCAGAGCGGAAAGCAAAAGGAATATGTGGAAAAGTTTATGTACATCTGCGAATACATAGACTCCCATTGTACCGAGGAGCTTTCCATCGAAGAAGTCGCGGCGCTGGTCGGTTTCAGCAAATACCACTTCTCACGCCTGTTTAAGCAGTTTACGAATACCTCCTTTTACAAATATTTGAGCCAGAAGCGGATTTCCTATGCGGAAAATCTGCTGATTACCTCTAACATCACGGTAACGGATGTTGCGGCGAGCTCCGGCTTTCCGAGCGTTTCCGCCTTTATCCGGATGTTTAAAATCGTCAAGGGCTATACGCCGACCGAATTCCGCAGCATGTACGAATTCTGAGCCGTTTCCGCCCTTACCGGCAGTCTGTACCGCTGCCGCACCGCGCTTGCTTTTTACTATATGTTATGCTACACTGAACTCACAAATACCACACAGCCCAAGGAGGAACTCTCATGGCAGAAAAAACCGTAGCACTTGCAAACCAGAACGAAATCATATGGAAAGACAGAAAACGCACCAAGCTGTTCGCCCTGCCTTGGACCTTCACCGTTTACCGTCTGACGAAGGACCGCCTGTTAATCAAGCGGGGCTTTTTTACGACCTGTGAGGACGAAGTGCGCCTTTACCGCATTCTGGACATTTCCTTAAAAAGAACCCTGCTTCAGAAGCTATTCGGTACCGGCAGCATTCTCTGCCATTCCAGCGATAAAACGATGGGCGATTTTGAAATTATCAATGTAAAAAACTCCGTCGAGGTAAAGGGGATTCTTTCCGACCTCATCGAAAAGGAACGCATGGAAAAACGCGTATCCAACCGCGAGTTTATCAGCGGCGGAGAATGCGACTTTGACGACGACGAGGACAGAGAGTAATCTCCTCTGTCCCATTGTGCCTGTTACGGGAACACGCTTTCAAATTTACCATATATTAAATTGAAATAGTATCTATTTCAATTCCAATTTGAAAGGAGTTTTCCGAGATGACAAATTTGTCGGATTATCCGAAGCAGACATTTGTCAGAACCTTTGATATAGAAGCAATTTCCATCCCTATCGTCTATAACAAATACGGAGATCACGACCCGAACGGTATGCTTTATGTACTGAAAAAAGATTCCGAACGGATTCGACAGAAGGCGAAGGAGAATTTTGAGCTTGACCCTCCTCAGCCTTATCAAGAAGTTCAGCCGCTTGTTCTCCGGGCTAATGCGGGGGATGAGATTCGAATCAATTTCTATAACAGGTTGAATCGAAGAGCCTCCCTGCATGTACAGGGACTGCGCTATGATGTTCTGACTTCGGACGGTGCAAATGTAGGAAACAACCCCGATACTACCACTATGGATTCCATTCAGTATGTATGGTATGCAGAAAGGGAAGGGGTCTATCTGTTCTCCGACTTAGGAGATCCCCGAAGCAGCGAAGACGGCACCAACGTACACGGACTGTTCGGTGCGGTGATTGTGGAAAAACCGCAGTCCGAATGGTACGACCCTGTCACCGGTAAAGAAATCGAAAGCGGCCTGTTTGCGGATATTTATCATCCCACAGCCCCTGCCTTCCGTGAATATGCGGTTTTCTTCCACGATGAACTGGAAATCAAAAACAAGGACGGCGAACAGCCCGTTGACCCGCATACGGGGCTGCCGAACGGCACCACAGGCATCAGCTACCGCAGCGAGCCCATGCGTAACCGGCCGCCGTTAGACGAGTTGCACCATGTCGTAACGGGGGAGGATATCTCCATGAGTTCCTGGTCCTACGGCGACCCTGCGCCGCCGATTTTGCGAGCCTATGCCGGAGACCCGGCAAAAATCAGGCTGATTCACGGCGGTATAAAAGAAACCCATGTATTTCATCTGCACAATCACCAGTGGAAGTTAGAGCCGAACGACCCGAAATCTACCATCATCGATTCCATTTCCATCAGTCCTCAGGAATGCTACACCTTGGATATTCTGTACGGCGCCGGAAGCCTGACAAGAACCATCGGCGACGCAATTTTCCACTGCCATCTCTATCCGCATTTCCACGAAGGTATGTGGACGCTCTGGCGAATTTTCGACCGGCTTGAGGACGGAACCGGGAAATATCCGGACGGTACGCCGATTGAACAGCTCCTTCCGTTAAAAGACCGTCCCCTCCCGCCAAAGAAGGACTCCCTCCACCCTGGCTATCCGAACTATATAAACGGAACCTTCGGGGAGCGTCCTCTCCAGCCCCCGCTCGGAATCCTGAACCCGGACGGAACAAACAAAATTTCCCCGACCCCGCTTGAAGCGGCAAATTTCGTACCGGATTTTGTACCGGGTGCCCTGTATTCGGAAACCTGCCCGTGCAAATGTCCGAAGGAGGTCAAGGTATTCGAGCTTGCGGTTGTACAGGCAAAAATCGTTTATAACCGCTACGGCTGGCACGACCCGCAGGGACGCTTTTTCGTTCTGAAAGAAGACGTGGAGCGCCACGGAACCCTTGAAAATTACCTTGATAAAGTCAACAGCGGAAAAATCAGACCCGAACCTCTTGTTATCCGCGCCAACGCAGGGGATTGTGTGGAAATCCGGCTGACCAATCTTCTGCCGGAATTTATTGAAGAAAGTCCGTTCCAGTTAAAAACGCTGACCGATATCATCGGCTTTCATATCCATCTTGTAAAGTTTGATACCATCGTATCGGACGGTGCGGCGAACGGCTGGAACAATATTGCCGGTGCGAAGAAATATGAAACGCTGATTGAACGGTTCTACGCCAACGAGGAACTGAACACTGTCTTCTTCCATGATCACCTGTTTGCAAATTCTCATCAGCAACACGGCATGTTCGGCGCACTGCTCATCGAACCGGCAGGCTCGGTATTTCTGAATCCCAAAAACGGCAGACCTCTCACGAACGGTGCAAATGCGGTAATCCGGAAAGCAAACGGAGAATCTTACCGTGAGTTCGCCATGTTTGTGCATGACTTTGCGCTGCTGTTCGACAAAGACGGAATGCCGCTAAATCCGCCGGAGCATCCCGGCTCGGATGATGACCCCGGCGTTATGGGAATCAGCTACCGCTGCGAGCCTGTGCGGGAGCGCCTGAAAAAGAGAAACGACCCGTCCCATATCTTCAGCTCGCGCAGATACGGCGACCCTGCAACACCGATTCTGGAAACCTATCCGGGCGACCCTATGATAATCCGCCTACTTGACGGTGCCCACGAGGAACAGCATGCCTTCAATATTGACGGAATGTCCTGGAGAAAAGAGCTTACCGACCCTGTTTCCCCTATTGTTGCGGAACAGACCATCGGTATCTCCGAAGCCTTTAATATCCGCATTGACGAGTATTACGGTGCCGGAGATTATCTGTATTACTTCGGCGGCATTGACGATATCTGGCTCGGTCTATGGGGAATTATCAGAGCCCACCGCAGCCGCCAAAAGCATCTGCGTCCGCTATGCAACCCGAACAAACCCGTCCCGTTTCCGGTTTGCCCGCCGAAGGACGGTAACATCCGAAAATTTGAGATTGCTGCAATTCAGACGGATATCGAATACAACCGTTACGGCGACCACGACCCGGAGGGGATGCTTTTTGTTCCGTTAGAAGATGCGGAAGCGGTAAAATCCGGCAGAAAAAAACCGATACCGCTCATCTTACGCGCCAATGCGGGGGACTGGATTGAAGTCACACTGCACAACCGGTTTGACCGGGCGGTGCTGTACCATGATTATCCGTCCGTTCCGCTGGATATGCCGCACAAACCATCGAACAGAATGTCCTTAAGCCCGCAGTTTCTGAAACGCTCCCAGCTATGCTCGTCCGGCGTAAACGTAGGCTTCAACAGACCGGAACAGACCGTCGCTCCCGGTGAATGTATCAAATATTTGTGGTATGCCGACAAAGAATACGGAACCTGTATGCTGAACTCCTTCGGGGATTTGCGCAACCAAAGATATCACGGCTTATTCGGTGCAATTATTATTGAACCTCCTGCCGCCCGGTATTACGGCGACTGCCCGTGCCGCAGGGAACAGTCCGGCGAACAGGCAGTCATAACCGCTCCCGGCGTAAAAACCTTCCGCGAATTTGTTTTGTTTGCCCATAACGGCATTCGACTGCTGGATTCTGCGGGAAACCTGATTAAAACAACAGAACAGGGCGGGGACGAAGGACACGGAGGACCTGACCATGAGGATACGGGCGAAAAGGGCTTTAACTACCGTTCGGAACGCTTTTTTAACAGACTCCGTCGCGTTCCTGCAATCAGCAGGGTGTTCAGTTCGAAGGCCCACGGCGACCCTGCGACGCCGCTTTTGAAAGCATACACCGGAGAACGTGTCATTATCCGCTACCTGATGCCGGCCGATAAGCCGCGAAATATCAGCTTTGTGCTGCATGGGCACAACTGGCTTGCGCAGCCCGACGACCCGTTTTCCACAAGGATATCCGCGCAGGGCGCCGTAAGCGTCGGCGGAGTTTATAACATTGAACTTGAAAACGGAGCTTCCGAACAGCCCGGCGACTATCTGTACCGCTCCGGTTCCCTGAAATGGGACGTGGAATCGGGTATGTGGGGCATATTCCGCGTAACGAAGAAGGGTATCCGGTACTGCTGCGCATGCGTCTGCCGTACCTTTGAAAAATGGTGGAAAAAAAGTGACTTGAAAAAGAACGAAAATAGCGAAAACTAAGACTATCTCCCCTGCCCCTCAGTTTGAGGGGGGCAAGGGATGCTTGACTTCGGGAGATACCAAACTTCGATTTTTCCGCATTGAAACTCCCCGCTTTCATTTAAACTATCTACAATACTTATGAATCCATTGATTCTTTTATCGGTTGATAATGCCGTTATCTCCTCCAGTGCAGCATCGTAGTCCTTAAAACCGATCCTAAAAGTGCATCCGGTCTCTCATAACTCATGATTATCTTTGATAACAGTTCCAAATTCTCCTGCCCTGTTGTATTCAAACTCTTCGTTTTCATACCGGGCATTCAGCTTTCGGAGTTCTTCCTCGCGACAATAAAATTTTTCCATATAGTCGCCCCTGCTCTCTGCATTTGTTCACTTTTCACAAAGAATGTCTCATATCTTCGTTACTTCTGCCGAAGCGGTTTTTCTTGTCTTTTCCTCCCTGTCTATGGTATACTTATCCTATCACAGAGGCGTAGCATTCCGACATGGCGCGTATGCCGGAAGCCAGGTTCTGCCTCTGTCTTCTTACGGCGGTTTCACGCCAACATTCCATTACATTTTTTGTTATATTGCAATTAAGTTACCTGGGAGGAGGAATGAAATGGAACAAGAGATTTTTACACAAAAAACAAAAGAAGAGGTTTTATTCGACCTCAAAAAGTCACCGGATGCCTACCGGCGTTATCTCGGACTGGACGAAACATGGTAGGCGCTGTTCATGGCGTTCTGCACGGGTAAGAAAACCCTGCCGGTGCTCTACGACACCATCTTTAAAAAGCTTATGCATCCGGAACTCCACCCGGAGCGGCTGGAGGACTGTGTTTCCTGCCTGCTTGGAAAAAAGGTGAAAATCAGGGCTGTATTACCTGTTGAGGACATCCTGATGGACGGAGAAACCCTTATGGTAATGGATATTCTGGTAGAGATTGAGGACGGTTCACTGATACTGGTGGAAATCCAGAAGGTGCCTTACTATTTTCCTGCCGAGCGGGCATCCTGCTATTCCGCCGATTTGTTACTGCGCCAGTACAGTCGCGTAAAAAGTAAGAAAGGCAAGCACTTCAGCTACAAAGATTTGCAGAAGGTCTACACTATCATTTTCTATGAAAAAAGCACGGAAGAATTCAAAACCTGCAACGACGTATTCGTACACCATGCAAGGACGGTCTGTGACAGTGGTCTGGAACTGAATTTCTTACAGGAATTCTACCTTATAGCCCTTGACGTATTTGTAAAAAGCGAGTATGCTAAAATTAAGAATCCGGAAGACCGGCTGATGGGCTGGCTGTCCTTCTTCTGTACCGAAAATACAGAGGATGCGATAAAGCTTTGTGAGACTTACCCGTGGCTTTCGGAGCCTTATAAAGAAATGGCAGGGTTTGCAGCTAATCCGGAGGAGTTGATAGGTATGTTTTCAGAAATGTTGCACGAATTGGACCGTAATACTACCCGCTATATGGTAGACGATATGCGTGAAAAGATTGAAAAACAGGGCAAAACCATTGCCGAACAGAAGGAAGCTCTGGCTGAGAAGGATGCAACTCTGGCAAGGAAAGACGGAACGATTACCGAACAGCAGAAAATCATTGCCGAACAAAAGGCTGCCCTTGAAGCAAAAGAGGCAGAAATCAAACGCCTGCTGGAAAATCATAACCACGCTTAAGCGCAACTTAAGAAGCAAAACAAGGCGTATAGGAAATTACCACCGTTTCCGGTATTCTTCCTATGCGCCTTGTTTTGTAGCAGTTACAAGAAGAAAATTTCCAGTTGTATGTTTGACGCTTACCGCTTTCAGGGCTCTGCACTTGAAACTTCTCTTCTAAAATTTCATCCGGCTTCACAGGTGTCAATATGTTATCCCCCAGACTCCTAATAATAAATGTGAATTGCATCTTTTGTTACAACCTTTTTGGCAAGTTCGGCACAGCTCATATGCTTCTCCTTACGTTCCAAGTCATAGCGTTCCGAACCAAGAATTCTAACATCCCCTTGCGCATTGTCAACCGACAACATCTCTTCCACCTGAGACTGTTCGCAAATAATCTTCTCTTCATACAAACACTGCGCCAATTTTGGTGTAGTCAGCGCAGAAAACCTCCACACACCGGTGTGGTCATACATGTTCGATACCGCCTTGTTTATTACACCCACTGCTCCCTTATCTTCTGTCAAAACAAAGTATTTATATTCTATCCGATCCGGAAGATTGGAAAGCAAGTGTACACAAACTGCGAGCATCTCTTCTCCCAAATTATCCCCCGACTCTTTATTTCCTCTGACCGCCGAAAAGAAACGTCGAAATACCCCGCCGTCTGTCGACGCATTTACAATAACCTCTTTTAATAAAGCCGGATTTTCCTTCAATGTACTTTCAATGGTACTGACCGGATTTTTTACTGTTTTTACCGCAAAGGATAAAAATCTATTAATCAGCTTATTAGACGAATAACATTCGCTTAGCACAGCAAATAAATCTTCTTCATCTAACAGCAAAACCGGCATTCCGTTATCATACATCTTTTTAAAATAATCCACATAACTTCGATCCAATATTCCGCTTCTAGATGCCAGTTCCATTAGAATGCACCTCGTCAGCACTATGATACCGTTATTCTTTTTTATAAACAAAAACAACCATTCCGGGTGCGGCATATGGGCATGTTTCCGAAATGCACAGGCATCATAAAAGAACAACTTTTCCGTAGAGGAAACATGCTCAGTGATAATCTTTTTATCAGTTAAAACATACGTTTCCACCTCACTGTAATTATGGGGAATTTCAACATATACCGTTGCCAACGCTACTCCCCCTTTATCTGCTCATACAGTATCCGCATGTTCTGTAAGGCTTTCTGTACAGTTCTTTCGTTTATAAACTCATCCTGATACGACTTTCCTACCTCTCGTACCAGATATTCCAGTTTTGCATAATCATCTTTCTTTGATGCTTCCAAAATACTCTCATCCAGCCATAATCTTTCGAACTCCTTCCGTATTGATTCATTATTTACCTGAAGGAGCCCCTCTAACGTATCTCCACACTTTAACAAATTCAATTCATAACAGCGAATCAACGCAGCCATGTAAGGAACCTCAAAATAACTCATCAAACGAACCAACACCGGAAGAATCTCATTTTTATCTTCTGTCTCAGCTAAAAACTTATCAAACATTCTGCGAAAGCTCAACTCCGGCATCAGAAGCATTCCGGCAAACAGATTTGCAGCAAATTCGTCTTCATATTCGTAATAATGCTCGTTGAGAAATTCAACCTTTTGTTTAAACTCAGTCTCCTGATAAAAAATATGATAGATTTCATGACACAAGGCAAAATTCACATTCACCTTAGGAAGAGAAGTATTCAGAAACGTATAGCCAATAGCATCCCCTTTATAGCACAATGCACCGATTTCTTTATCGCGTAGCGGAATCTCCAGAATATAATAATACTTCGTCCAAAACAAAGGTCGGGCAATCTGCATCAGATTCAGTACATCCCTGTCTCCCTCCATTCGCGCCAGCGAAAAAAAATCCTTTATCTTCGACTCCATCAACACTCTATTTTCCGAACTGAATCTTAAAATCTGCTTCAAACGAATGATATCCATCCCATCACTCCCCCCCACACATATAAAAACGGCCACGAGCACCTAAAACCACATCTGCATTCTCTATCAGTTCAATTACCTGTTTTGCAAATGCCACTTGCGACTCTGTAGGATTACCCGCATAAAAGGCCACCTCTGCCGACAAAAAAGGCGGTTCCTTCGGAGCCTGAAACTCCTCCGACAAAAAGAACTCCGGCTTCCGTCCCAATACATTCGCAATCTTCTCCATATCTGTAACGGAAACTTCCTGAGCACCGGTAAGAATACGAGATAATTTATTCTTTTCTATCCCGGATTTCATGCTTACATATGTCTGCTTTATCTTCATCTGTGACAGATACGCATTTACATTTTCGATATACTTCGTCATAATACCCATCCTCTCCTTTCCTTCCGCGGATTTACAAAACAGCCCATTTATATTATACTACAAGCATGCCTCATTGCAATAGTATATATCAAATTTTAATATTTTACAATGCTTTTTTTAAAGCAACAGCAATTTATTTCATCCTTTTTTTAATTCTTATCTCATTTTTTCGATTCAAAATCACGGGTTCTTTTAAAACCAGGAAACTCTATCTGAATATTTGAGAAAGCCTCTTTTGAGAATCCGCTACTAAACTGTTTCGTTTGCAGAATAACAAAATCAAACTCTATTTCTTGCGACTCTGAAAACATTTGTAGTTCCTGCATCCATTCCAGAATTCTCCGTTTATTTGTAAGCATCGCTTCAAAGCAAGGGTCTTTATACTCGTTCATCATCTGTTCTGTTTCTGCAATATCCTTTTGACACGCAGCTAAAGCATTCGAATTCACAACACCTGATTTGCCCAAATAATTAAGATACTTTCCCAACTCCTCTAAGGAACTTTCAAAAGCAGCAAAACCCTTTTCCGACAACGAATCATCGAAATTTGCCTTATATTCAGATTCAGTAGACAGTTCAAAAAAGAAAATTTTTTATTATTATCCGGCACAGAATAACAATCCCCACAAATACAACGTGCAAAAAAGCTTCTCTCTTCACTATCCGAAAACAACTTCGGAAACGCTTTCAACGATACAATAACACTTATCAGCTCATGTGCCGCCGCTTTATGTTCTTTGCTATTCTCCTCGATTTCATGCTTTAACGATTCATCTCCGGTCAACCCGACAATCATACTATGTAACTTTGTACGTTCGCCGTTGTTCAGATAGAAGACCTCTCCTGTATGTGAAAACGGGGCGTGCCCTACATCATGTAACAAACACGCTAATTCAAATAATTCATACCATCTGTCAATATTCTTAAGCTCTTCACATTTCGTATCCGCTTCCCTAAGAGTCCCGGTTACAAGTGTACCCAAATGATAAACACCCAATGCTTTTACCGCCTGTTGACTCATAAATGCCTTCATGACATCAAGCGATAAATATCCTCTAAACTTCTCCCACAACATTTCAGTGGAAACGCCCTCTCGCAACTCAATTCCCTGTTCCCCGTCTTGCGCAACCAAATCAAAATACATGGCATAGTCATGTAAAAAATCATTCGTACGCTGTTTGGACAAAATCAAAACAGCCCGTTCTCCTTGCTCATTCAACAAATTTACAACACAAGCACCATACGCATCCAACTCTTAAAGAATACCGTGCGTCTATTTGACTTTTCCAACAACTCAATCAAAGCATTCGCCACCAAATCCTCAATCCCGATGTAAATACACATGCACCTTTTCTCCTTTTCAAAGCTCCTCGTTTATCATATGCTGATGCTCATACTTCTACCTAAACAAATTATAACTACGCATCACCACTAAGCAAGAACGTTCTCTCGCAATCTCCGCCAAACTTTCCTCTCATTTTTTGTTCAAACCGCACAAAAGAATTCTGTAACAAAAAGAGGCTCAAACCCACTGTTTTCAATAGGTTTGATCCTCTTTGTAAATCACAAAAACTTTTTTATCATCTATTATACTTTTCCGAATTCAAACTAATCTACCGCCGTTCCGGGTATCCTTCCTATACGCCTTATTCGTTCGGGCGAGTATCCCAAAGTTCATCCTTTTCATAGTCTTGGCGTTATCTCTCCTGCTTTCCCTCAACAACGCCCTTTCCCTTAATCACCTTTCCGAATGTGCCGAAAAAGCACTTGCAGTCGAAAAGAAAGCTCATTCTTTCAACATATTCTCCGTCAAAGCGTGCCTTCTCCGGGATTTCAAGCTCATCCCGTCCGTTTATCTGCGCCCAGCCCGTCAGGCCCGGCCGGATATCGTTTGCACCGTATTTCTCTCTTTCTGCAATCAAATCATCCTGATTCCATAAGGCAGGGCGAGGTCCTACAATGCTCATCTTCCCCGTAAGAATCTGAAAAATCTGTGGCAGTTCATCCAGACTTGATTTTCTTAGGAAATGCCCAACTTTAGTAATATACTGTTCCGGGTTCTGAAGCATATGCGTCGGCATATCATGCGGAGTATCGCTTCGCATCGTCCGAAACTTGTATATGTAGAAGAAAGACTTATGAATGCCTACTCTCTTCTGCTTAAATAACACCTTTCCCTTACTATCAAACTTAATTGCCAAAACAATGAACAAATAAAGCGGCGACAATATGATAATTCCAAGCAATGAAAGAACAATATCGATTCCCCGTTTCACTATCTTTTTGTAAATCACTCTTTTCCCTCCGTCAATTGAATAGATTCTTTAAAGTCATATAATTGATACCGTTCCTTATACCGGCTTAATTCCATGTCATAGGTCATATTACCGAACACCTTATTTAGGATACCTATCTTTTTTCCGCACAGGCGAATCAGCGGATTCAACCATGCAAATAGGAACACCCTTTTATGCGCGTTCGCCGCTATTTCCCGCACCATGTCATAGGTGGTAACATATTCCGCATTCTGTGGATAAAACACTCCTTCCTCTCTGTTGACAATCATCAAGCGGACAAACTCCGTAAGATTTCCGATATACAGCATAGAGCGTTTATTCTCTACCTTAGGAAATATCGGTAGCCTTTTTGCATACTTCGACAGCATCCTGTAATTTCCCTTACTGCCCTTCCCATATATCATAGGCGCGCGTATAATGACTACCTTAAATGTATCGTCGGCAAGCGCCAAAATTCCCTTTTCCGCCTGTAACTTACTATCTCCGTAAAAATTGGCCGGCGACGGGACGGTTTCCTTTGTAATCATTTTGCTCTGCCCTACACGCGCGCTATCTCCGAATACAATCGCACTGCTCATAAAAATGAACTGTTTTACCCCTTCTGTTTTTGCCTTTTTTGCCGTTTCCACCGCAAGCTCTTTGTTCACCCGATAATACAGCGCTTTTGTTTCATCCGTTACGTTTGAGGTATCCGAATGAGCAATTCCCGCCACATGAAAAACCGCGTCAAAGCCGGAAAAATCCTTCTGCTTCCAAGCCTCTCCGCACATATCCAGTTCCTCTACCACGGCATCTGCCGCCGCCTGCTTCATATACCGAATAAAGCTCGTTCCGATATAACTATTTGCACCTGTCACTAAAATCTTCATTCCAACGCCTCCCAAAGCTTATGTTACACCAAGGTAAACAATAACTGCTTTAATGCCGCAACACTGTCGCAGCATGCGACTGCTCCGACCGCCTCGACCTCTTTGACATTCCGAAAGCCAAAACCATAGGTTACGCCGATAAAATCAAGCCCGGCCTGCCTTGCCCCGTCCGAATCAAAACTGCTGTCACCGACGTAAACCGCGCACGCTCTGTCAATATCCATTCGCCGGATACATTCCTCGATAATATCTGCTTTTTTTAATTTTCCTCCCAAATCGGAGCCTAACATGCACTCACAATACAAATCAATTCCGAACTTTTTTAAAATCTGCACCGCATTGTCATGGCTCTTGTTGGTTGCAACCGCAATATGAACTCCCTTTTCTTTTAAGAACCCCAGCAGTTCAAGCACGCCGGGATATAATTCCGCTTCAAACAAGGAATACTTCTTATAATTGTCCCGAAATAAATTTGCGGATTTTAACGCCTCCTCCGGATTCATACCATAATGCACCTCAAAAGAAAGCTGCATCGGCGGTCCGACAAATTTGCGCAAAGTTTCCTCCTCTAACAGTTCCAGCCCCAACTGCTCTACCGTCCGCCGCACTGCGTCCATAACGCCTCCGGTTGTATCCAGTAACGTACCGTCAAGATCAAATAAAACCGCTTTTTTCATTTCTTCTCCTCCGCATCGTAATCTCAATCAAAGCGCCTGCTCACTACTGCAATTTCTTCTTCCTTTCCTGTCCATATCGGATTCCTGCCAAAAAACAGAGTATCTTACTTCTTTTTATGACAAAAACAGTGATAACCAACGGTATGTATAAATCGAAGATAAGATTAAACCCAATAATGACCGCGGCATTTTTTACATGAACTATATCTACAATCAGCTTTCTGGATAATACCAGAACAAAGCCGCTCATCATAAAAATCTGTAACGTATACTTTCCGATATAAACCAAGTGTTTTTTCCTGTTCAACAGAAGGACAAAGAAATATAAGGTTACTGCTCCGACAAACGCAATCAGTACCTCACAGCCAATAAAATCAACTATGGCTATTCTAATATACACCAAAACACTCCACAATACAAGACATGGGAAAAAGCATGCCAGTCTTTTTCCTGTTTTGAGTTCGGAGAACGGCTTTTGTTTTCCCATCTCTATCCGTCTTCTCAGTAATACGCCCGTCATAAAAAACAACATATAATAAACAATCTTATCAATCGTAAATAACGTCGGCAAATCAATAAAAACAGCCGCTGCCGCTAGAAGAAACCATAAAGCGTGCCCTCCATAAATTCCGATTTTTTCCTTTTCGATTACAAACTTATAAAGCGGCGGGAAAATAAGAAAAATTAAAAACATCGTATACAGAAACCAATAATCCCCACCATATAACAAAATAAAAGTAAGACTTTCCGATATACTTCTCGGCCGGTTTACCATAGACTGAAAACAGAAGCGCAATACCATATCCGCAGCGCTTACCGCTACAAACGGAATTAATATACGTCGGCACTTGTTCAGCAGATACTTTCCATAATTTTGTTTATGAACATAACAAAAACCGCTTATCATAAAAAACAACGGTAAGTGAACCGGTGTTACCCATGCAAACAAATAATTGCACCAAGCAATTTCATGCAGATTGATTGGGTAAAGAATAATTGCATGAGCCAAAACGACCAGTATAATAGCGATTCCCCTCAGTGCGTCTGCGTTTTCATAATACCCTTTCTCAAGTACACGGCTTTCCTTCCTCATTTCAACCTTTCTCCTTTCGGTTTCTTCTGCTACCTTCCTTTCGCTTATAACCTCCACCGATACCTTCGTACCGGCAGAATATCCCTGTCGCGCAGCAGTATCATCATGCCTACCACATACAGGTAATCAATGCTAATCCAATTCCCATAGGATAATCCCTGTACGGTCAGCGCCACAAATAAACATGCGATACTTATCTTGATTGGTTCTTTCGATTTTATACACGGAATACAGTAACGTGTAATCAGCAAATAATATAAAATCACTAATAACACTGCGGATACGATTCCACCGGCATACAGCCAAAAGGTCGGCGCAGCCGCAGTATTAAAATCAACGTGCGCATGCCCATGTATCGTCTGACTGACCCCGTATCCGTAAGGCTGCTTCGATAAAAGTTCAAAAACCTTTCCAAAATCTCCGGAAGCGGTACGAAAAAGTATCACCTTTCCGTTTTCCACCATTGTAAACTGCGTTAAAAGCTCATTGTCGGGATAAAGCTTCGTGAATAGATAACCGACGCAAAAAATCAAAAAGACGCCCGCTATCACAAGCCCCGCTGCCCCAAACAGCTTTCCGAAATCCCGTTTCGTCGTCTTTGGCGCAGACATTCCCTTTCTTTTTATCGCATAATAAAATACGACCGCCGCAATAAGCGCCACATAACCTGCGCGTGAAAACGTCAATACAAACGCCGCAAAATTTATGAGGCAGACACATAAAAACCCTTTTCTTTTCGTCTTCTTATAAAGCGCAAAAGCTCCGATAATCGGCACAAGCAAAAAAGCCGCAAATTTTGCCGGTTCAAAAAAGTAGGAAGCCAGACGCAAAATCAGGTGCCCGCCCTGCCGGTATTGCGCGGTTCTTGTCCCAAGCAAAAAGTCATAGGTAATAACGGTATGACCAAGTTTAGGGTACTCTACCAGGGTGTACCCTAACGGCACCTGAAAGAACAAACACACAAACAAAATAAGCGATTGAACGGATATTACCGTACCGAATATAATCGGAAGCATAAATGCAATCTGCGGAAGCTCCTTTTTCCCGTAAAAAACAAGGAGCATTGCAAAGAAAGCAAAGATAGGAAGCACATACTTTATTCCCGTTATAATTCCGAACGCATCAAAATGCACAATGTCAGGCAAAATAATACTCACTATCAGCAATATGTAAAGAAGCAAAATCCGATTGCTGCAAACCTTTACGGCATTTCGGGCATAAGGCATCGCAAGCAGCAGCATCCCAAACAAACAGATGCCGGTTACCAAATTATCGCCAAAATCAGTTTTTACATATAGCGTAGTTCTTGTTATAATATAAAACCATAGCAAAAGGATAAAAGTAGACGCCGATATTTGTTCCTTTTTCATTTTATTCCAAACTGCTCCTTTTCCATCTAGTTGCTTCAAACAAACATCCTGGCGACAGTCTGCTCGTTTACCGCCTCAAAATATTCCTCCTGCATGCTGAAATCGGCTCCCCTGTCCGCAGTTTCAAAGGAACGAATACAAGCCGCTATTTCTTCCGAAGAATATGCCACCGCGTAATACTCCTCTCCTATTGTTTCCGGAATTGCATTATTTATCAGTTCTCCTGCCGCGGTGTACATAATCAGTCTTGCTCCCTGAGAAATAATCTCCATGCCGCTGGTGGTTGCGGTAGCAACCACAATCGTTTTTCCCTGTACCGCCTCTATTAAATCGCCCTCAACGAAGAAAATCTCCCTGTGGGAATCCACCGAATAATCCTTTAACCTTAATCGCGCATTTACCGGATGATTTTTCAAATAAAGCTGATAGGAAACATCCCCGATATCTTCTAACGCCTGCAAGGTTTCCCGAATCAATTTTGCGGAGATATCAACATAATAGGAAAGCACTAATAAAATTGACTTTTGCCTGCGAGATATCTTGTCCCCGCCTCTCTTTTTCCATAGCAGCGGATAACGAAAGGCCGGATAAACCTCTACCTCTAACGCCGAATTATATTTTTTTATAAGCTCCGTATAACCGTTTCCTATCACTCCGAACGTATGCGGTAATACTCCTTGCCGCTGCTGCTCTTTTGAAGGATAATAGCCAATCTCATTTTCAAGCAGAGAAAGTCCAACATACCCCGCTACGGGTACCTTCGGAAAGAACCTCCGCATCCCCAAAACGAAGCCTATGGAGCTTGGCTGTCCCTCATACCATAAAACCGCCTTTTTGACTGACGCTCCTTTTTCTTTCAGGCGTTTTAAAAAGCGATATGCAATTAAGCCGTCGATTGTATTAAGATAGGCAAAATTTCGTAAAATATCTCCCTTTACAAGCGCCGATATGTCATAGCCGGAAAAAATATAGCTGCCGCGAAGAAACTTTTTGTTTACCCTTTCCCATTGCAGCATCCATACATAATCTCTTATCGTCAAAAAGCTTTCCTTAACCAGAAATTGATACTTTTTTTCTTCTTTCAGCTTCGTATAAAAGCTCATTCCGCTTTCAGGCAGGTTATTGGTAAGTATTGTCGAAAACAGCAGCTTCTCTTTTGTATACTCTAAGATATTCGTAAAATAGCGGTCCTTATACTCTCCCTCCGCAAATGCAGAATGCAAAACATAGGTATCAAACAGAAAGAACGGAGTTTTAAGCCTTTCCTCATCCGCCTTTATTACCTTCCGTATCCGGCGGCTCTCTCTGTATTTCCCCGCCAAGACGCAAAAAAACTGCAGTTTTCTGACCAGCCCCATATCCTTTATCGTTCTCTCTGCCTGACATATCCTCACCTTATGCCCCGTTTGCCTGCACAGCGCCTTTACCGCCTTCTTCTGAAAAGAATCATGGACGACAACCTTCTCCACCGTTTGTTCTTCTAACAATTCCGCCAACAGCAGTAGCTTATACACATTGGTATAGGCATAGGAAGAATTTCTTGAGGCAAACCCCGTAAGCCAGGAAAGCGCGCTTTCCCGGTCAAATTTTTCCATGCAGGCATCTACAAATTCAATATAGGAGGCTCTTTTTTCCTCCGCAATCCTATTCAGGCGTTTTGTCAATTCAATATTAAGCCGATTAAAATCAAATACGCTCATATCGCTCTGCCTCTCTTCTATACGCTAACGATCAGATCACCTTTTATATTGCGTCTTTGTCAAAAAGATGAGTTCCATCTCCTCTCCCAACTGGCGCAAAGAAGCCTCTATCTTTTCATTTTCTTCTTTTACCTTTCCGTTGGCAGAGTGCATATAACTCACACTATAATTTTCCCCTGCTTCCTTATAACCATCCATCCCCGCAAGATACACCTTCTTGTGTCCCAACTGTAACAGCAGTCGCAGCAGCATAACCGCGCAATTATCATTCAGTTGATTTTCCCGATAGGCAAGCGGATAGTAAGCAAACACATGCTCCGCTTTATACTCCGAATGCTGAAGGTTAGAAGTAATCAGGCACTCTTTCCGTTTTACGGCGGTTTCCATGTATTCTTCATAGCGCTTCATATTAGAAAAGAACCGAAAAGACGCGCTGAAATCCTCCGGCTCAAAATTAGCAGAAAAAATAACCGGATGATTTTCCGAAATAAATTCCTCTATTTGCGCTTTCTGCTCATTCAGGGAGCTTCCCGGTGCAAGCAGCAATATCGTTCTGCCGCCTATCATTTTTTGCAAATATTCACGACTCATACTATCGTCTACTTCAATATTCTGAAACCATGTATACAGACGTTCGATATACGCCTCATCATACACGGTCTTCTTTTCCGCCTCTACCGTAGCCAATATCTGATTGATCTGCTTTGCGCGGAGTTTTCCGGTTTTTAACAGATACTCACCGTAATTCCGATGTAAATTGTATTGTGCCGATAGTGCATAGGCTGTGGAATATCCCCACGGTTCTACCTTCTTAAACGGCACGATATAATCCTCAATCGTATCCAGTGCGATGTCTAAATTATAGCCCTTTTCATAGTAGCGATTCATGAAATCCATAATTAACTCTCCGCACAAATTTCCGGGTACCCGTCCCATACCAAGCAGGGAAGCGTCAATTACCGCATTTCTTAAATTGCTGCAAATACTGCAAAATTCCTGTGCCAGTGAATAGGATAACGACAGATTTTCATGCAAATGAAGCCCTACCACTATGGACTTGTCCAGATTATGCTCCACTATGCCGTAAATACGAACCAAATCCTCCTTCATCATAGAACCGAAGGTATCCACAATGGAAAAGCCGTAAGGGCGCATCTGATTAATGCGTTCCAGCATTTCTAACAGGGCTTTGTCCGAATACCCCATAATATTAATCGGATTACAAAATACCTTATAGCCCTTTTTCATTACCTCCTGGCAGAACTGTAAGCCCTCGTTGATATCGTAATCATGAAATGTAATACGAATATACTCTATTGTTCCGTCGCAAGGCTCCAGCTTGCTGATATCATACTTATTATGAAGACACATCAGGACAAATTTTGAATTCTGTGCGTCCTTGGGCAGAACTTCCTTTGCCTCTGCGACATTATTAAACAATGTTCTGTTCTTGTCATACTCGCAGTCGCGCAAAAAACCAATCTCAATATAATCCATCTGTGCAGCCACCAGATTCCGAATAATGCTCTTAATTACGCTATGCCCGAAATTCCAGTCGTTAATATAGCCTCCATCCCGCAGAGTACAATCCAACAGCTTAAACTGACTTGTTCTCATGCTCTATCCTTTCTGCAAGTACCTTGCGTACCCGTTCCAAATCCTTCGGCGTATCTACCGATAACATTTCGCACTCCACCTCTACCAATCTCACTTTCTTTCCCCGCTCCAAAAATCTGTAAAAATCATTATCCTCCGCCTGTTCTAACGGTCCCCGCTCATTCGTGGCGTAGAACTCTAAAGCTTCTCCCGTAAAGGCACAGACGCCCAGCAATTTCTTATATTCAAAATCAAGCGTTCCTTTCGGATACGGAATCGGACTACGGGAAATTGCAATCGCATTTCCGTTCATATCCACCGTACACTTTAAATTGGTAAAGTCCACTACCTCGGTCGGACTTTTAATGACGGTTATCAGATTGGAAACAAAAAAGCCCTCCTCCAAAGCCTCCGGTACTACCGCGTCGATTACCTCCGGAGAAATCAACGGTTCATCCCCCATAATCTCCACATACAAGTCTGCTTCAATCTTCCGTGCAACCTCTGCGACGCGGTCCGTACTCGTTTTATGCTTCTGCGACGTCATGATTACACGAATCTCATACTGTCGGCAGACGTCAAAAATTCTTTCATCATCTGTGGCGACATAAACCTCGTCTATTTTCTTTGTCTTGACTGCCTGCTGATACACCCACCAAATCATCGGTTTTCCCAAGATATCCTCCAATGGCTTTCCCGGATATCTGGACGATTGATACCGTGCCGGTATTACTCCTAATACTTTCATATTCTTACCTCCGCTAAGAAAAAATAAATAATAATGATTGCAGTTTCCCGCAACATACTATCGCACCGAAAACACAAAGCGAAGCAGCTTACTTTTCCTCACAATCCATACTGCCGCGCAGCCCATTCCTATTTTTACCGCAAGCACCGCAAAGAACACCAGAATTTTCGGAAACGGATACCGCCCAAGCTATCAAAAACAACATTCCACGGAAGCCGAACATTCTCTATGGCGTGTACACAGTAAATAATTAATGAATACCTTCCCAAAAAGCCCAGAGCTCTTTTTAAACCATCGCACTTTTTCTCAATCATTCTACAAATCAGCAGAATCACATACACACCCCCTAGACTTCCCAGAAAGCTTACAAGGCCAACATTATTTTCTGCCATGTTCATTCCTTGTCCTGAAAAAACACAAAAGAGCCAAAGCAATACAAGAATTCCTTTCACAGCCGGATGCCCCGTAAAAATATCTTTTCCGTGTTGCTTTACCTTATATCCGATATAAACATACGCCGAAGCTGTCATTCCTGCCTGAATACTGAAAGGTAGCCAAATATACTCTGATGTTACCAAACCTGCCACAACCAACAATGCAATATACAGATATGAACACTTTACCTTGCCCAACTTTAAGACAATGATGCTTGCCACAAACAAGGCGAGCAAAAACCAAAGTGCACCTATTCCTTTAATATAGAATGGTGATTCATAATCCTGAGCACTTCCATAGAGTAATCCACCAAACCATGCCACCGACGATGTTCCGAACAGCTCCATATCCCCCGATTTCAACGCAGAAACCGTCACCGCCAGGGTTCTCCCACGCATTATATCATAAATTACACTTAATAAAACCATACCGATGCCGGTCACAAGATAAGGCAGTAACAACTGCTTCGCTTTATGCCTGATTGTATTTTTTCGATCCTTCTGCGAGTATAGGAAGTATCCACTAATCAAAAAGAAAAATGGCATATGAAAAGAAAAAATCACAGAATTTAAAATCCGATAAAAGGGACTGTCAAAATATGCAAAATATACATGACCTATAATGACAAGAATTATTCCAATTCCCTTTGCAATATCAAATAATTCCTCTCTTTTCCTCCCGGTGGATTCCCTGCATAACTCCCTACTGTTTACCGCTGCTTCCATCGTACTTCTCGCTTTCCTTTCCGTACTTTACTTATACTTCACCAGCTTGTGATATACCTGCATTGCCCAGGAACTTTTCCCTACCAGCTTCTTCACTAAATTCACCGGCTTGTCTACACCGCAGGAAAAGCTTGCGCCTACTGCGCCGACGCTTTCTATCGGTTCCTCCGCCAAAGGGCATACTCCAAAATCGCCAAAACAAAAGCGTCCACCCGTTCGGTCACAACATACTCCTTATACTGTTCCTCAATCTCATAGAAAAAGGAAAAATTGCCTTCCTCCCTTTCAATATCGGTTTTCACAATACATTTGCCGCCGCATACCTCCATAGAGGAGCGCCCATCGTTATTACTGCTCTCTTGTTCATATTCCTTCTTCCTCCATCTGTTCCAGAATAATCTCTCCCAGCAGTTTTCCCTCTACTTTTCCGTCAAACTCAGCACAAATATACTTTCTGATATAGTCAAAATAAACCTGTTCCGATATTTGAAAGTATTCATCTACCTGTTCCTTCGTATAGCTCCCCGAAACATTTAACACCGGCTTTCCAAGCTTTGCCGCGATTCTCCGAATGATCTGCGCACCGCTGATAAAATCACGTTCAATCGCATCGCATGTAACAAAGACAATCGGCTTCTGATAGGTTATGAGGTAGCTAAGGCTATTGCTCTTATGGTAAATCGCAAACTCCGCATCCCGAACTAAAACACCGGTCTGGTATTTTATAATCGTGCGGTTTTTAAAGAACCTTCCGTTTTCTCCATACTCTGCCTTCGGGTGTGCTGCCACAATTACCTTTAGCTTATAGCTTTCTTCGATAAACTCAAAGAAACGTTCCAAATCCCTGTAATACTCCTCCGCATTTATCCGGATTCCGCTTCCGATCAAATCCGGATGAAAGGGCAGATACTCATCAATATATACACAATACTTCTCCGATATAATTCTCGGCTCCTCCTTCAGCCGGAGGCACATATCGTAATCATTGGTATGCGCATAAATCAACTGCGTTTTTTCGGTACACATCTGCTCCTTATAAAACTGTCGGATGGAATTCTCCTCCGTACCGCATCCCAGAACAAATGTTGCCGGCTTAAAACGAAACAGGCCCTTCGGAATTCGCAGGCTAAGGGAATACTTTATCCGCTTCCATGAAATCTGTCGGAAATACGCCTTTGCTCTTTCCCGCATCGGCGCAACAATATCCTGCGATATCATCATATAAAAGTAATCCAGATTTCTCCTAGTGATTTCCCGGTAAATAAACCTTCTGTCCGGTCTGTAATTTACCACACAAAGAATCAGCGCGTCCTTCGGAATACTCCGTATCGCGGTCCGTATCTCTTCCTTGCTCATACAGCGTACATAGCCCTTTTCCTCATAATTCATCAGGTCCTTTGTTACCCGCTCGTATAAAACCGGCATCAAAACAGGAGAAAAGTCATACGCTTTCACTTTCACTCCGTTTTCTTCCAAAATATCAAGCCCGTACCGCTGATAGATTCTGTTCTGTAACGGAAACTCCGCCAGAAAACATAATGTAGTATACTTCACACTACCTGCCCTCCTTATATATCTTTTTCATCACACTCATATTCTTCCAAAAGTAGACGCCAAACAAAAGAAGCAGAACTGCGAATACCGTATATCTTACCGCCGCATTCGGATAATGATATACCATAAAAGCCGAAATCAAAAATACCAGAACACCGTCTAACGCTATCGTCCGCACCGGAAAAGCGTCGTTTCCGATTTTTCGGTAAATCAACACATAATTCAGACCCGCCAGCACCATATTGCAAAGAATCGTAACATAAGCGGCCGCCACATAGCCAAACCATAAAATACCGAAATAGTTCAGCGCCAGATTCAAAGCAGTCCCGATTAACGTAGTGACCGGCACCAGCTTTACCCGCTTGTAATAGGTCGCATAAGTAATCAGCAGTAAGTTTAAAAAAGAAAAATACAGTCCCATTACAATCGGCATTAAAACAAAAACGCCCGCCTGATACTCCGGTGCCGCCATAATCCGCATAATAAGCGGTGCCATACACGAAAGTGCAATCGTCGCCAAGCCCATGATTTTAAACATCAGCCCCATTACTCTCTTTACTTCGGAATATGCCTTTGCCTCCAGCTTCCGGTACATCCACGGATATACTCCCTGTGCAAGACAGTTCCAGAAAATCTGTAAAATAGAACCGATGGAATACGGAACGCTGTACAGACCGGCGTCGTAATCTCCGCACATTCGTTCAATCATCAGCTTATCGGATTGTGTAAGTATCTTAAAGCCAATGAGCTGAACCAGTATCGGAAGACCGAAAGACAACGCATACTTCCAATAATCCGGCCGAATCAATGTGCTCCATTTACGCTTTCGCATATAATAAACAAGTACGCCAAAACCGACAAGCATCGTACCGATGTTGTTTCCCACTATTTTAGCATACGCCGCCTGCTCGCGGAAAATAAATACCCCTGCCAAAGCGCAGGAAATGTTTAAAACAATATAAATAAATGTAAACAGAACCGAAGCCTTGTAATGAAACGCCAGCCGCTGATGTGCAAAGTAGTAAGTCATGATAAGGTTTAAAAATGTTCTGACGTACAGCAACAGTTCTATTCCCGCCGGATAGGAAATTCCCAATGCCTTTAGCACAAAATGGATTCCCACAGAACCGACCGCCACCGCGATTCCTAACAGCACAATCGTCGAGGCGATATACCCCTTAATATCCTCTTTAAAATCAAAATATGCCCTGTTTATGCCGGTTCCCAAGGAAAGCGAAAGCACAATTCCGATAATGTCCTGCCATGCCATATAGGTACTTACGATACCATAGCTCTCTGGCGGCATAAGTCTGGTAAAAATCGGCGTAGTAATAAAACTCAGTGCGCTCGTGAGGAACGTACATACCAACATCCAAAAGGCAGACTTTACCGCTAAAGAATTCATCTCTTTATTGTCCATATCATTCCCTCGAAAATTTTATTTTCTTATATGCAGCACTGCCAAACCATACAACACAAAGCTTTTTATTCCCCGCTTATCAAACGCAAACGCCTTTCGGTAATGCTTCCCTGCGTCCCGGAATTGACCGGTCTTATGATAATACCGCGCCATAAGGTAATACCCGTTTTTCTGCAGGCTTTCTCGAAACATTTGAATCTGTTTCTCCGGGTAAACCGTTTTATCAAGCCTGTCCAAATACTGAATTGCCATACTTCCCATATTCTGCATACAAAGCGCCGAGGAAAAGGTCAGACTCTCCTGATTTCTCCTGTATTCCCCTAAAATCCTGTCAATGTGGTAAAACACCGCTCCGTTATAAGCAAGCTCCAGCCACCACCGATAATCCTCTCCCCCAACCGTTTCATTCTTTAAATTGCAATAAGCTGTTATATCCGCTTTTTTCGCTACTACCGTTGAAGTCGATAACGCATTTCCATGAAGAAGCAAATCGTCAAAATAGGGCGCCGACAGTTCTCTGTAAAGGCACGGCTTTACGCTGCCTTCTAGTGTCACTTCGTTTTCATCGCTGTAAAATACGGTGACCGCAGGGTGGGCTAAAATAGCCTTTGTAACTTCCTCTAACTTTTCCGGATACCAAATATCATCCGCGTCCAGAAAAGCCACATACTCATATGCCGCCTGCGTCACACCCGCGTATCTGGCTGCTGCAGGTCCCGCATTGTTCTGATACAGATATCGTATTGACAATTCCGGGTGCGCCTGCCTATACGTTTCAACGACTGCTTTGGTAGAATCCACAGAACCGTCGTCAACCACTATAATTTCATACCGGGTATCGCTTTGCCCGCGCACGGATTCCAGGCACGAAACAATACATTTTTCCGCATTATATGCAGGAATTATAATACTATAATTAACTTCCATCAGCCACGCACCTCACACAAACCATTTTCTGCATTCGCCGATAAGCCGATAAGCTGCCCCGTTCATTCCCTTTTTAAAACGTGCGATTGCCTCCGTATGAATGCTGTCCACCCCTCCAAGGTCAAACTGCTCCATTCCCAGCCTTTTCATCCATAATAACCCTTGAAACAAAAGCAAATTATTCGCATACAGCTTCCGTCCCAGCGCATTCGACCAGCCCACCAGATAAGTCGCCGTCTTTCCGTGAAGGTAAAACACGTCAAAAGCAATTAATTCACCTTCCTCTGTAACAGCGCATAAAACCTTCGTCTTCTTTTCGTTTTTTAAAAGCTCTCTCAGCACATTTTCCGGCGTTCCGGTAAAGTTTTTTTCCTTTTTGCTTTCGGCATATTCGGAAAGCAGTTCTTCCGGGTTCTCCCATTGAAATCTGAGCTGTAAACCGTTCTTTTCCGCCGCTGCCAACTGGTTTCTCCATTGACTTTTCAATCCTGCACGCATCTCGGCTTCCGTTTTTTGCAAATCAATCACAGCGGAAGAAAAACCAAAATAGTCCCACATTCTATAACCGGAAGCAAACAGCACGGTCAAATTTTCGGCAGAATATTCAATGGCAGGAGCAAACATAGAAAGGCAAAACTTTCCGAACTGTTTCCGAACCTCATCCAATGCCATCCTTTTATGTTCCGGCGAATCATATTCCGCAATAAACAGCGGGCCGCGATTGACGCGCACTACCAATGGTATTCCGCAGACTTTTTTAACTAATACCTGAACAAGCCCTGCTTCTTTCCCCTGATGATACAAAATGCCCCGGTGAACCTTCCAGCCCTCCGTCTGTTGCTTTACTTCGCCGTAAAACCAATCCTGCAACATGTTTGACAGTTCCACTCTGCACAGTAACTCCGTCCACTGCTCCTCCGAAGCCGCGTCCCACACTATCTGGAACGGCGATACCTCTTCCGTTTTCCGGAAAACTTTATACTTTTTCACCAGCTCCTGCGGATTTGTCTGCGCATGAATCGGCAGGCACAGCATATTCTGTGATAAATCAAATGCCGCCTGATGGAGTTCCGGCTCTTTTTTTAAAGCTAACGGCAAATCCGGCCAGGAACGTAACAGGTAGCCTTTCCGCAACAGGTTTTTCAAAAGCTCATCCTTATTCTTTACATTTTCTATGGAAAAAACGGCATAATAAGGACATTCTGTCTTTTCATCCACAATTTGCCTAAGCTCCGGGCATTCCTCTTTCAGCAGGAAGTCGTACATATCCAGATTAAGACGCTTTTTATATGCGGTTTCGGCAAACATCGTTTTGGAATATGCCCTCAGAAGCTTCTCCGCGTATTTAGAAATACGTTCCTCCGGATATGCTTTCTCAACAGGTTCTCCGAAATGAACCCCGCTTGTATAGGGAATTGTACCTCCCTTATGCGTAACTAACTGTGCCGCCCTTTTGATTCTCCACAGCAGAGTTCTTCCTCGTGCATCTAAGGTATCATACTGACGGTTCAGCTGCTCTGTAATCTCTTTCTTATCAAAGGCTTTTGTTTCATTGACGCATAAAACCGCTCCGTCCGATATTCCTAACGATTTATGCGGACTATAAATCGCAAAATCTCCTCGCACTCCTACTTTTTCATGAGGATACAGCACATGAGCGCAGTCTTCTATCAACAGGCAACCTGCCTTGTCGCAAAACTGTCTTGCTCTTTCAACGTCACATCTGACGCCAAAGTAATGTACAAACAGAAAGAAATCCGGATTTTCTCCTCCGTAAATTCCTTTTAACACGCTCCATTCCGGTTCGAGGGTCCGATTCACCGGATAGTACACAAACAAAAGCCAGTCCTCTTTTAGCTTACCGAGTGTTTCCGCACAAAAATAGTCCGGCACCCAGCATACCACCTGCTTCTTTTGGTAGCAGCTCCGATAGGCACACAATAACTGATGGAGAGAAACCCAGCTTTCCGCATACAAATATGCAGAATCAGGGTATACTGCTTCCGTACTCTTTTCGATTCTTCCGAATAACTGCCTCCGGGAAGGAAGCGGAGAATGAGAAATCATGAGCCTTACCAGCCTTTCCTTTATTCTAAAAATCCATCTAAAGTCTTACATTTTTGTCTGTATTTGATATCCAGTCCGCCTTCCAAAATGAACCTGACATATCCTGTATAATACCAGGCCAAAACGCCCTCGCGCCGCAATGCTTTCCGGGACACCGCAGGGGTATTTCGTCCCCGAATCGCCGAAAATACCAGTTCAAAATTATCCCCTGCTATCTTCATCGCTTTTTTGTCAACGCTGATTAAATCTCCAAAAGGAAACGCAAACACCGTCACGTCCTGATGCAGCTTCTCCTCTAACTTTTTCTTTGAATTCAAAATTTCCTTTTCTGCCTCCGATAATGACAGCCGGCTCACTCTTGCATGGGACAGGGTATGCGCTCCGATACAATGCCCGTTGCGTTTCATTTCCGAAAGCTGTTCCCACGTCAACGGTTTCATTGCCTCCGTAATACTACTCTCGGGAAGCAGCAAACGATCCCGGATAAAATCAACCTGTGCCTTTCGGTCGACGCAGTCCACAAAATCCGGCGGAATAAAAAATACCCCCTTGATTCCATACTTATCTAGAATTTTCGACGCCGCATCGTTTGACGCAAACCCATCGTCAAATGTCACTAACAAATTGAGCCTTGACGTTTTTACCTGCTTCGTCATAATTTTCTTACATTCCTCTACGGTAACGAAATGATACTTTTTCCGAATCAGATACTTGATTTGATTCTCAAACAAACCTAATTGGTCTTCCGGTATATCATGGTACATCAACACCCTTAATTGATTCTCATGGAGAAACAAGCGGTTCTTCAACGCCCACAACGGCGTCAAAAAGCCCAAAAATTCTCTTTTCGTCATAAATGCTCCTTAATCAATAATCATCCTTATCAGTTCTGCCCAGTTCCTTGCAAACGGCGGTTCCGGTTCCTTTAACACAGCCGCTTCAAAAACTTCTTCTCCTAAAATCGCACGTTTCATCGCCTCTGCCATTTCCGCATAATTATCCGCATCCACAAATTTCACTTTATCATAGCTCCCCACCGTTTCATAGCTGTACGGACGTTTTGCGACAATCATCGGGTTGCCTGTACTCTTATACTCCATCACCGGCAGTCCCCATGTTTCTAATGCAGACGTATATACAAGACAGTCCGAAGCGCGCATAACCCGAAACAGTTCTTCCCGAGGCATTGCTCCTATCCATTCAATCTGCGGCAGGCTTCCGTACCTCTCCCGAAGCATTTCCGCATAAGAATTCTCTGTGCCGTCCAACGTAAACTGCACCTTAAAATTCCGGCAGCCTTCTTCATTCAACAGCTTCACGGCTTCCCCTACCGCCTCGAAATTTTTATAGAATCTTGCCAAGGAAGGATAAAGAAAGGTATACACTTCATTGGCAATCCGTTTGCTTTCCGCACTTTCCTCTAATCTATTCCGAGGGACGGAAGGATTGGAAACAATCACATTCTTTACGGTCAGCAACTCTTTCATCTGTTTCCGCATCCACTCCTGCTGGACAATATAAGCAGCCGCTTTCCGTTTATTTATGGAATACACATATTTATACAGCTTCATAAACCTTACATTTCCGAATTCTTTGTAGCGCTCTTTATTTTCAAGGAACGGAAACGCAGTCTGACAGTAAGTATAAATCTTCTCCGCCTTAACATTCGGCGTAATGTCGTGTACCGACAGCCAGATATCAATTTTTCTCTTTTTGGAATATTTTTTAAAGTACACACATTCATAATACAGTCGCTGTATATGATTTTGTACCGAAATTTCCTCTAAGGTCACATGCTCCGCATAGTCTGAAAAAAGCGTTTTGTCAGACACGAACGCAATAATATGATATTTTTCGTCTACCTTTTGACGGATTAACGCCTCCAAAATATCATAATAGATATTCAGAGTGCCGCCGCTTTTCAGGTTAATGCCCGACAAAACCAATGTTTTCATCGCTACCTCTCTCTTCCTTACAACGCCGCTTTTATATCGTTGTCTTACGGAACAAATACTTTCTGAATGTCAAAAAGGATTTCATCGTTTTCTTAAAGTCTTCTGCGCTGGTCAAAACCTGCCCAAGCTTCATCAAAATATAACTCGGTCTTAAATAAAGCTTTTTACGGGCATAATTGCAAAAATCAACCAGCTCCTTGCTGCTTAACTCCTCCGTTTCCAGAACGCAGTTGTGGCAGCCGTCCGGCAACAGCCATTCGTCATAACTCTTTGCACTGATGTAATGGTTTTGTTCTGCCCATTCATAGGCTTCCGTCCCCGGATATACCATCAGAGGGAAGAACTGCACGGTATCCATACGTAGCGTTTTTGCAAATGCAAGTGTTTCCAACATCGTCTGCTTGGTTTCTCCCGGATTTCCCACCATAAAGCACCCATGCACACGAAGCTTTGCCTTTTTCGCCGCTGCATTAAACTTTCTGGACTGCTCTAAGGTAATTCCCTTATGCATATTATCCAGTATCTTCTGGCAACCGCTTTCATAGCCGACAACCAAAAGCTTACAGCCTGCCTTTTTCATCAGCACCATTGTTTCATACTGAAGGCTGACTCTTACCTGAACAACCCACTTTAACGGGACCTTTTCCTTTATCATCAATTCGCAGAACTCCTTGACGTTTTCCTGGTCCACGGCGAAATTATCATCGTCAATCAGGATTGTCTTTACCTCAGGGAAGTTCTGAACAATAAATTTACACTCGTCAAATAAATTTTTTGCGCTTCTCTTACGATAGCCCTTCCCGAACATAACCTGAGAGTACATACAGTAAAAACACTTGGACGGACAGCCTCTGCTTGAAAATATGCTTATCGTAGGATAAGAAACATGGGCGTAAAAATAGTCTTTAATATCAAGATACTTTTTATATACCTCGCTCACAAACGGCAATTCATCCAAATTGTGTATATACTCACGATCCGGATTATGAACCACCTTCTCTTTTTTATAACTGATTCCCTTAACCGCTTCTATTTCCGTTTCGCCGTTGAGATACCGCATAACTTCCGGTATTGTATAGTCATATTCATGGCGTGCCACAAAATCCACATAGGCATTTTGATTCAGTATCTCTTCGGCGCATGCCGTCGCGTGAGTTCCTACCAGACAGGTAACGGTATTCCGAAGTTTTTCCTTTACCAGCTTTGTAAACTCCAAATCCTTATTGATACTTGGAGTAGAGGTATCAATCACCGTCAAATCCGGGCAAAACTCCAACACCTGCTGCAAGGCCTGCTCTTTCTGAAGACACTTCGCCGGTGCGTCTATGATTTTAACTTCATAACCTGCTTTATCCATAACTCCTGCCGCATAAGAAAGCCACAGCGGGAAGTATATTGTTCCGCTTTTTGTTACTGCCGGGCTTCTGGAACTCTTGGAATATTTGTCCAAAAACGGCGGATTTAAAAATAATACCTTTTTCTTCATCTATGTTTTCTCCTTCTGCGTTTAAAAAATCCGTTTTATAATTGCATTGAGCAAATAGCCTGCTTCACAATACAGCGCATAGGGCAGGGACAGCCCCTGCTTCTCCCGAAGGCATGTAAAATAGCGCTTCGCATTCCGAACTTTATTGCCGGAAACAGAGGTATGGTAAACCCTGTATTCCGCCAGATTTTCTTTTAGGCCATATGCGGTGTACCCTTGTTTTAAGTAATACATCCAGGTAAGCACATCCTCTAAAAAGCCCTCCTGTACCGTAATATTTTTTATCTGACTGCAATCCATCATTACCGTTAGATTCCCTATAATCGTATTCTTTAAGTATTGCTTATAGGTAATCCGCGGAACCGCACGGAACACTTTCCTCTTACTGCTTCCCTCATGAAAAATTTCATAGGACGTAAACGTAAACGCATAATTGTGCCGCAGCATGAACTCTGTCTGCCGCTGCAATTTATCCCGCTTCCATAAATCGTCTGCATCCAAAAAAGCAATGTAACGTCCTTTTGCCTTGCTTATCGCATAATTCCGCGCCGCCGACGCCCCCGAGTTCTTCTCCAGAGTATAAAAAGAAATCCGCGCATCTCTTTGGACGTAGGAAGCCGCAACAGCTGCCGTATTATCGGTGGAGCAGTCGTTTACAATAATCATTTCCCAATTGGAATACGTTTGTGCAAGCACACTTTCTATGGTTTCTGCAATATAAGCCGCCGCATTGTAGGCAGGGGTTATTACGGAAACCAACGGTAATATTTCACTCACAATGCTACCTCTGCTGTTTTTATAGTAGTTAATCTTTTCAGTCGAAGAAATAATACGGTCGAAAATCACTTCGCCAAGTCCAGCCTTCACCATCGATCAACTCGCCTGTAAACATCTTACTAATCGCATAGGTTTTCGGCAATTCCGCTTCTGCCACACGATACTTCCCAGTTTCTTTATTATTCCATTCTTTCCTCTCAAAATAAAAGCTCATATTATCCCACATCCAATTATTTTCTATTCGTTCCGCAGGCAGTCTCATCGGCTGCGTAGTTTCGGAATGATACTGTAACATCGTTTCGTTATTCGGGTAAAACTTATATTCCTGCTCCGCAATCCAATACAGCTTATTCCCGTACTGGTAAACATACATTCCCACATCCGGTCTGTAAACGCGCAGATATCCGTCTTTTACAATCGGCTCAAGGTCGGTTCCCGTAACATCCGGCTCACAAAATTTTTCCGGATTTGCATAGAACAGTTCCTCTCCGTTAAAATAGATGCCGGTTCGGTACGCCTGCCGCGTTTTCCTGCATTTCAACAAAATCTCATAGCAGGCTCCCTGAAAATCTTTCTTCGGAAAGCTTGCCGTAAAGCCGGATTCGGAATAGTCATAATGATCGGAAAAATACTGATTCACATCTTCTCTGACATAATATTTCATCTTTGCAAAATAACTTTTTTCTTTTGCTGCGTCATAGAGTACAAGCTCATACTTTTCGGCTTCCGCATCTCCCTCTATTGCAAATGCCCAGCCGGTCAATTCAATCCGATTATCCTGCTCCTCAATCTGCTCTATCTGATAAATGCAGGAAAAATCATCCTCAATCATCTTAAAATCTTCCTCGTGCTGCTTTATCAAAAAAGCATAGCCGCCCCATATGGTAGCCAACAATAGCACGCAAACCGCCAAACGCATCAGGGTACGCCTTTTTTCGATTTTATTCTTTTCTTTTTTCTCCATGCCATCCCTCCTGCATGCTCTTTCTTTCAAACCATGTCACCGGTCCTACCAGAGATTCTCCCAGACCCTATCTTTCAAAGTTCCGGTACTTCGTCCTTTGGACCCTATCATTTCCGTTTTTCAAACATGATGCCAGGAGAAACTACGACTTTTATCTTCATTCCTCCTGCGAAACCTCTCTTTTTCTGTTTTCTCAAGGCTACTTTTTTTACAGCACCGCATCCGTTTCTGTCAGCACTACTGCTGTCAGCGGCTTCTTTAAGCTTTTTAACTGCTCTTTCATCTGATATACGGTTTCTTTCTTCGTATACTCCTGCTTTACCGCCAACACCACCGCGTCTGCCTGTAAAACCGCTTCAATGGCTTCTGCCGCAAGCAGCGGATTCCCGGCTGCAAGGAAGCGTACACCGGTCATGTTCTTTACGTTCTGCATGGACGACGCCAGCGCCTCCAGCTCCTCTTTCGGCAAATCCCCCACCAATGTAAGCGTCGGCTCCGCCGTATCACAAGAGAGCTTTGCCGCCTCTCCGATTTGTTTCGCCGCCGCACAAAGCCTTGCCTCATATTCTCCCGCCTTTACATCGCCTAAGAACCACCGGGAAAGCAAACGGTCAACCCAACAAAATCTCCGCTTTCTATAAGAACGCGGCAGTTCGCCCACAAACAGACCCCAGCCGGTAAATTCATCCCTGCCCTGTACCTTCTTGGACAGAAGATACCCCAAACCGTAAAACAACACAATCAGAAAAACGATTATCGCTCCGGTCAAAACCGCCGTTTTGATTCCTTCCTTCACCGCGTCCGACTTTTTGATGAGCGGCAGCGTGATTTTTAAGCCATCCCGTTCCCATTCCAGACGCGCAAACTGCTTTTCCGCAAGAGAGGTATTTAACTCCTCGACGGTCTGGAGGTTGTCCTTCTGCAGCTGCTCTAACTCATAGTTAATCTGGGAATATACCGAATTGTTTGTCACTAGCAGCTTGTACTCACCGACGCTCTCCAGAATCTCTGCCTGCTTCGCCCGCATTCCTTCTTCGATAAGCGTTAAAAGCTCTCTGCACGCCTCCTCGGACGCACCGCGCACGGTAAAATGGAGCAGATAGTTTTCCGCATCCGCATAAGCCGAAAGCACCTCCTGCAGATAGCGTATTTCCAACTCCGTGCCAAGCCTCTCAATCACATACTGATACAACTCGCCGTTAGTGATGTATGTGCTATATACCCGTACAATCTGATTCGCAATATTTTGATTCTGGTAAGACATGTCCGGCATAATCTGCCAGTCCGTTTCAATATAGAAATCAACGGAACCCTTCCATTCATTGTACGGGTCAATCTCCATCAGAACGGAGTTCTGATTGTACTCCTCCTGCTGACGGATTGAAGTATGAATCGTGTCGATTTCCTTCTCAATGGCAGTTCCCTTTTGCTGATACACGGCAAGCTCGCCCAAATACTCGGTCTGACGTGCCGCGATAACCTCCGGGTCGGAAAGCTTTACAAGTTCCACAGTGCACCTTGTTCCGCCGACCACTACGGCACCTATGATACCTGCCGCCACCGCAACACGCCAATTTTTTAATGCTTTATATAGTAAACGCTTTAAGTTGATTTCCTTTTCCTGCTCGTTCATAACTTCCTCCATTGCTTTCCTGTAAAAAGGCATAAAAACCCACTTGCTATCATAGCACATTTTACAATAGAAAGCAATGGATTTTTTAGGGAGGGAAGCTACTTATGATGCATAACCGTACGACAAGAAAGGGCTGCGCACCTATGATTTTCAACCATAAATGCGGCAGCCCTTTATTTAAAAAACAGTGCTCTTGTTCATACTTTAACGAACACACGCAAACATACCTATTTAACTGTCCTGCTGCGGCTTAAAGTTCTCCTTCAAACTGTTGTATAGCGGAAGAATCGCTTCTTCCGTTTCCTCCAGTTCATCCGCTATCTGCGCAACGGACTTTCCTTTTGCCAGCTTCTTCTCAATCATGGAAAGAAGCTTTTGCTGTTCGCCTCTGGATTCCGCAAATTTTTCCCGTTCCTCTATCCGTTCCTTCATCAATTCTTCTAATGCTTCACACATATCGCTCACCTTAAACCTTTCCTCGTTGGCACGAACAATGATGTTCATCACCGCACGATACAACTTATTTGTCTGATGCTTTCCGTAATCCCAAAGTAACCGCTCCGCCGCTTCCTTCTCCTTTAAATCGTTCGTCAGATTTCTCAACCATAAATTTACTTCATTCGACAGCTTTTTCGTTACAATCAGTTGGATTTTGAACAGCGTATCCGAAATATAGTATATTCCTTTTTCCTTCTCTTCAATTACGCGATACTGCTTCTGTTTCAAATACCGAATCAGTTCCCGAGGATAATGACTACACACAAAGGATATGGTAAGTTCTTCTGCTTTAATTTTATCAATCTCACCGGTATCGGACTTGTAAAAGCAAGTATACCCATATACTTTGTAAAAATCGTCAATACTCAGATAATCCTCCGGACTCTTGTACTCTATAATATTATAGGTACGAAAAATACGCCCGATATTCTTCCTTATCTGTCGTTCTTTATTCTTCTTGATGATAAGCACATCAAGCTGCATCGGTTTTGAGCTTAACATATGCTCGCTTTCAAACTCCAAATACTCTGCCTCCTCTGACAGTTCAATTTGAAGCCCTGCATAAAATGCAGGATGCCACTGTAACATCTTTTCTTTTTCTTCTTCCATGTAACCTCCTTCTGTAATTATCAGGAGCTTACATTTTTTAGAAAACTCCTGCTTAACTAAGTGAATCAAAAGCATGAATTTTCCAAAGAAACAGTCCGTCGCCTCACTGACACGACCACTGCCGATATAGAATTCAGAACGCATAAGTTGAAATCTCTGCATCAGAAAAAAAGAAAATATGCTTTGCTTTTAAAATAACATGTTTCCGAAAAAAAAGCAAGAAAATTCTCCTTCGCAAACTGTGCAACATAACTCATTCATCCTTTGCAACCCTTTCCCTTTATTTCCCCTTCGGCACCTTGTATGTCGGCACAATTTTTTGTACCATACTCCTTACTTCGCCGGTTTCCTCGTAAACGGCGTCCTTTAAGACGGCAAGGCTTTCAAAGAACTCCTCGTCCTCCATTTCAATCGGCTTTGCCACCGAAATACGGTCATTGGCCGTCTTTTCCAGGCCTTCCTCCGCCATCAGGCGCTCTTCGTAGAGCTTTTCGCCCGGACGAAGCCCGGTGAACTCAATCATAATATCCTCGTTGGGCGTATAACCGGAAAGGCGAATCAGGTTCTTTGCCAGGTCCACAATCTTTACCGGCTCTCCCATGTCAAGCACAAAGATTTCGCCGCCCTTTGCAAAGGCGCCTGCCTCCAGCACAAGGGAAACCGCCTCCGGTATCGTCATAAAGTAGCGGATAATGTCAGGGTGCGTCACCGTGACCGGTCCGCCCTCCTTAATCTGCTGCTTAAAGAGCGGAATTACGCTGCCGTTGCTGCCGAGAACGTTGCCGAAACGCACCGCTACATACTCCGTTTCCGAGCGGCGGTTATACGCCTGTACAATCATTTCGCAGATACGCTTGCTGGCACCCATAATATTCGTCGGGTTGACCGCCTTGTCGGTGGAAATCAGCACAAAACGCTCCACGCCGTAACGGTCTGCCGCCTGTACGGTCTTTAACGTACCGAATACATTGTTTTTGATTGCCTCGTTAGGACTGTCCTCCATAAGCGGTACATGCTTATGCGCCGCCGCGTGGAACACAATGTTCGGAAGGTACTGCTCGAAAATAGCATTCATCCGGTTTGTATTCCGGACGGAAGCAATCAGCACCACAAGGTTCAGCTTCGGGTACTTTCTCTTTAATTCCTGCTGTATCTCATAGGCATTATTCTCATAGATATCCACAATGACAAGCTGCTTCGGCTTTGCCGCCGCAATCTGTCTGCAAAGCTCGCTGCCGATCGAGCCGCCGCCGCCCGTCACCAGCACGACCTGATCTCCGAGATAGCCGGTAATGGCGGATAAATCTACCGTAACCGGTTCCCTGCCGAGCAAATCCTCGATTTCCACATGACGCAGGCTGCTGACCCGGACTTCTTTATTGACAAGCTGGTACACGCCGGGAAGCGTTTTTAATTCACAGCCGGTTTCGTTGCAAAGCTTCGCAATCTCCGCAATCTTTTTTCTTGATACGGACGGCATCGCAATGATGATTTCATCAATCTGATACTGCTTTGCCGCAGACAGAATACATTCTCTTCCGCCGATAATGCGGCAGCCCTGTATCATTCTGCCCTTTAATTCCGCGTCATCGTCAATGACGCATTCCACATGCTTGTGAAGGTGGTCGCTGGTTTTCAACTCACGAATCAGCACATCCGCCGCAGCGCCGGCGCCCACTACCATCACACGGGAAACCTCCGCCCCTCTTTGTCTGTCCAACAGCTTCTTTTTCATACGTCTGACAAGACGGTAGGCAAAACGCGTCATAACCGTAATGCATGCCAGCACTCCCGCATATAAAAACCAGTAGCTGCGCGGCATCCGAAGCCCCGCAAGACTCATTCCGATGAGCTGGAGCAACGTGACAACAAGCACCGCCATCACAATCTGCTGTAATTCATACAGCCCCGCATAGCGCCAGACGCTGTGATAAAGTCGGAAAAACCAAAACGCCACAAGTACCGTCAGAATATTCGGCAATAAGGTCTGCCATACATTTTCCAGATACGGTTCCTGAATTTTTTCAAACGAAAGGTCAAAACGCAGCATAAGTCCCAATACGGAAGCCGCAACAACCGCAGCCGCATCTAAAATCAGCAGAAAAATCTGCCGCAGCACCAACTCCTTATCAGGAACCCGGTTACCCATCATTCGCTTTCCCATCATCCATTTCCCTCTTTTGCTTTCTTACTTTTCTCTTTTCATACCGAAAAATCAAATTATTTTCATCATAGCACCTTATATTAAAAAAGACAAGCGGGAAAAATTTACTCTGTCAGACCGGAATGCGTACCGCAGCTTCCGCAGGCCCCGCAGCCGCCGCACCCCTGCGCTACCTGATTTCCCGCTGCGTCAAAGGCATAGACTGCCATATTCCCACCGTCTTCCAGGTAGTCGCCTACCGTAGTTAACAGGCATACCGCCTGTGCCGCAATGCCTTCGCCCCTTCCGGTAAAGCCAAGACCTTCTTCCGTTGTTGCCTTGACATTCACCTGATTTTGCGCAATTCCGAGTGCTTCCGCTATGTTGGTACGCATTTCGGCAATGTACGGAGCAAGCTTCGGACGCTGCGCGATAATCGTAGCGTCAATATTGCCGATCAGGTAATGCTCCTCCGCAAGCAAGTCCGCCACTCTTTTCAAGAGCACCATACTGGATATCCCGTCGTACTCCGGGGCGCTGTCCGGGAAATGCCTGCCGATGTCGCCAAGCGCCGCCGCCCCGAGCAGTGCGTCCATAATCGCATGCAGCAGGACGTCCGCGTCGGAATGTCCTAGCAGCCCCTTTTCGTAAGGAATCGCAACTCCTCCGAGAATAAGTGTGCGGTTTTCCGTCAAACGATGTACATCATAACCTGTTCCGATTCTCATCATAAACCTCCTTATAGTATGCCTCGAATGCCGACGGCATCGGGTACTTTTTCTGCATTTCTTCCGGGCTTGCAAAGAGCCATTCGTCCGTTTGCACCAACTCTTTTTCCCCGGTCAGCCTGCGCATCATTTGAATGAACCGTTCCTGCGCTTTTTCGCCGGCATCTTCCGCTTCTATCCAAATTCCCTCCATGTGCCACTCCACATGAGAGAAAATATGCTTTGCTTTTTTACGCTTCTTTACCTCCGCGGTCTTTTCCAACTCCGGCAGAGCAGTCATAAGCGGAGAAGCCGGTCGTTCCTCCCCCGCAGGCGTCCCGCTTTCGGTTAAGAAGTTCGGAAACTCCCACATGCCCGCAAGCAGACCTTTCTTTTCTCTGCGGTGCAGTAAAAACTTTCCGCCGCAGGAAATCAAACAAACCATGCGTTTCTCAATGCGCCGTTCCTTCTTTGCAGACTTTACCGGCAGTTCCGTTTCCCGTCCCGCATGAAACGCCCTGCACAAATGCATCACCGGACACCGGTCGCATAAAGGCTTCCCGTTCGGCAGGCAGACGGTTGCTCCAAGTTCCATCAAAGACTGGTTGAAATCCCCTGACCGCGCCGGTAATATCATTGTTAAATCTTCTTTTAATTTCTGTTTTGTCTGCTCTTTTGCAATATCTTCTTCCTTGCAGGCAATCCGGCTCATGACCCGCAGAACATTTCCGTCCACCGCAGGATAAGGCAGTCCGAACGCAATAGAGGCGATTGCCCCCGCCGTATAATCTCCGATGCCGGGCAGCGCGCGCAGCTTTTCATAATCCGCAGGCATTTCTCCGCCGTACTGCTCCGTGATGATACGCGCCGCCTTCTGCATATTGCGGACGCGGTTATAATAACCTAAGCCCTCCCACAGCTTCAGCAATTCTTCTTCCTCCGCGGCCGCTAACGCCGTGATGTCCGGTAAATGCGTCAAAAAGCGGTCATAGTATCCCCTGACCGCCTCGACTCTCGTCTGCTGAAGCATAATTTCCGACACCCAGACATGATACGGGGTCGGCTCCTCCCGCCACGGCAATATCCGCCTGTTATAATCGTACCACTGCAAAAGATACGGTACCGTTTCGGCATAAATTTTCCTCTGTTCCTGTCTTTCCAAAACCACCGCTCCTATTCTTTCTTACAGAATCATTTTTCCGCCCCGTAATCCACAAAGCTGATATTCATATCGGCATTTCCTTTGATTCCGTCCACCTTGCCCGTATGCGTATACTGCCACATTGTGAAATCATACGGGTAGTATATGGAGTCACCGTAGTACGCATACCAGAAATCATATGCCGACAACTGTCCCAAATCAAGCTTTAAAATCGACCAGCGCGTATTGGCATACAGCACCGGCGTATAGCCTGCCGCCGCAATCTCGTCCATAAATGCCTTGGCACAGGCGGTCCGCACTTCTCTGGACAGGGAATTTGCCCGCGCGGCCTTGTAGCTTGTAATCTCCTCCGTGTCGTAGGCAACCGGCCATGTAATGTCATAGCCTCTCAGATTTTCTATCACAAATGCCGCTTCTTCCTTTGCTTCCTCCACGTTAGTCGCCTGGGTAAAGAAATAAACGCCCACCTGAATTCCTGCCGCAAGCGCGCCCTCTACATTCTGTTTAAAATACGGGTCCAGTTCGCAGGTGCCGTTGGTTCCCATGCCGCGGAAACCGAGGCGGAGCATCGCAAACTCCACGCCGGAAGCCGCCACCTTATCCCATTCGATTTTTTCCTGATATTTGGAAACGTCGACTCCTTTTACGGATACTGTTTTCCCATCCTCCACATAACGGTATTCCCCGCTTTCGTCCTTTACAAAGCCCGCCGGGTCATAGGCGTTTTCTTTCAACTCCTCCCGGATTGGAATTAACAGCTTTTCGCCCAAATCGCCGACCACCGTAATCCGCTCCTTTCCGGCTTCTTCCCGAGTCACGCCGTGAATGACGGAATCGCCGCCCACATCTCCGTAGTCCTCCTCGGCATAGGCGTAGAAGTCCAGCCGGTTCAGTACATAGGCATGATCGGAAAGCGTAAGTTTCCCGACCACCTTCCCCAGATAGGCACCGGAAGATACCACATAGGCGTCAAAGCGCAGCCCGTCCTCTTCCAGCGTATAAACCAGCCCCTCGTCCGACCGGATTGCATAGTCCGCAATATCAAAATCCCCGGCCGTCTTCGGTACGGAGAACAGATAGGACACGCCGCCGATGACCGTATCAATCTGCAGCTCGTTTCCGTCTTCCGCATAAGCGCCCACATCCGCCAGCAGTGCCAGTTCCTTGTCATACGAAAGGATCCGGTACTCCTGTAACGTCTTTGCGTCCACAATGCGAAGCTTGTCCGCATCTGCCGCAAAAAAGGCATACTGCTCCGCTCCCGAGGCATTATAAACGCCGCGCGCAGGGCAAAGCGTTTCCGGCTCGTCAAAGCTGTAATCCCAGAAATATACCGCTTTTTCGTCGGCATTTTCCAGATAAACATACTTCCCGCCGTCCTCTGAAACCTCATTCGGATAGCAGACGCGAAGGCCCTCTCCCTCGATGCAGATATACTCTTTTTCGTCTATCTCCGTTACAAACGCCCGGTACCCCTCCGGCAATCCGCAGGAGGCGGCATATGCCTCCGGGTTTTCTATGTAACGCCGCACTTCGTCCTCTGCTCCCGGCTGCTCCGCAAACGCCGGAGTATCCGGTTCCTTTGCCGAAATTCCGAACACCTTTGCCGCCTTCGGCAGCTTGTTTACAAAAAATGCGTCCACCGAAGTCTTCGCCCGCAGGAAGCCTTTCCCTACCGGCTCCGCAAACAGATAGCAAAGCGCTGACAGAAAGAGTACGCCTATCAGATGGCCCGCAAAAATGCCGACTGCCCGTCTGCCCTTCTTCTTTGCGGTCTTCTTATCCTGCTTTCTGCGTGGCTTTGCCTGACTCTGCGCATTCTCCGCTTCCGCTGCCGCAAGCTCCGCGATTTTCTCCTGCTTCTTTGTAAGCTCCCGCAGCTCCCCGTCCGACAGCCCGGCCTCGGCGCAGTAATCAAAATAAATCGCATAACGGTCGTTGTAATGCTTATAATACGGCGTAAACAGCAGTTCCCCGTCGGCGTCGGTACCGAACAGGAAAAATGCCGTTTCTCCTTCCAGCTTTACAAAGTTTTTCTTACAGTTTGCAAACCACTCACGCACACTGATATTTTTTATCAGAATTTTCTCCCGTACCGGCACGTTCTTCGTCGGTATCGTAACATTTACGCCGGTCAGCTCGGTGGTCATCGCGCTCTGTTCCAGCCCGGCCGCCAGCACAAACGGACCGTAGGTTACGGCTGCGCTGTACGGGGCGTCCGGCAAAGGATGCAACGTGATTTCCGGGAAAAACCGCAGCGAAATCTGCTCCTTTGTTTCCCAGCTGCGGTCTAAAAGAAGATAGCCCTGCTTTACCGTATAATCTGCCGGTTCGCCGCCGATTTTCAGTTCGAACCGGCCGTTCGTCCATTCCGGAATCCGCAGGCAGAGAGTAAAACGCTTCGGCTCCTCCAAGATGAGCGTAAATGTAACGGAATCAAAGTGATTCAGGTCTGTTTTTTGAGTTAAAACCAAATTTAATTTTTTATCATGTAGAACAGAAGCCAGATACAGGTTGACATACAGCCTGTCTTCTCCGGCATGATAGATGGCGCCGTTCAGCTTTGTAAAGTTCTCCATGCCGGTACCGGTACAGCACCAGAAATTCTCATAAGGCGTGCTGTATGTCTTAAAGTACCCCGCCGCCATCGGCTGAAAATACGTTGTCATACCGGTTTCCGGATTCTGCGAACCGAGGATGGCATTCAAAAATGTCCGCTCGTAAAAATCCATATACTTCTTCTCGCCGGTGACAAAATATAAGCCTTCCGCAAGCTTTAACATATTGTGCGTATTACAGGTTTCACAGTTGCACTGCGTCCGCTCTTTCCCGAGGGACCCCGGCGCACGGAAATGCTCCCATTCGCTGTTGCCGCCGGTGACATAGGTATGGTTCTTCGTCACGATATCAAAGAAAGACTGTGCCGCCTTGAAATAAAAGGCTTCGGACTCTCCCAGCGCAAAATAGCGGTTTAACGCGCCCAGAAACTTAGGAATCGTGGTATTCGCGTGCTTTCCGGAAAGAATATCCTTTCCGTCCGCAAGCTGCCGAAACAGCTCCGTTTCATCAAACTTTTCCGCCGCCTCCAAAAACTCTTTCTTCCCGGTTTCTTTGTAAAGCTCGTACAGGCAGTCGTTCATACCGCCGTATTCCACCAGAAGTACCCGCTCCCTCACCTCGTCCGTCCACGCGGACACACGGTGCCAGACCCACATACCGAGCTTTACCGCAACCTCTAACGCCTGCGGCAGCCCACCCAGCTGGTATGCGGAAAGAAGCCCCGCCAGTACCTTATGCATCGTATACCACGGCACCCATGCCGGCTCTCCGCGTTCTACGCGGTCAAACAGCTCCTCGCCGGAGGCAAAGAGATACCCGTTCTCCTTCTGGCACTCCGCCAGCTGCTGCACAATATAATCCAGCCGGTCGTAAATATCCTGTGCGCCGGTCGCCGCTTTTAACTGCGCCAGAGCTGTCATATAGTGTCCTAAGGTATGTCCCGCAATCTCCGCGTCTTCCCAGCCGCCCGGATAACGCTCTGCCTTTTTGTCAAGGCCCGCCGTTTCACGAAACCCGGCAAGAAGCCTGTCGGAATCAAGGCTTCGCAGATACTCCTGCTCCTTGCAGAAGGCATTCTCCAAAACCGGCTCTGTGATTTCTACTGTATTTAGTGCAAAGTTACGAATCAGCATGGCTAACTCCTTTCCTCTTTCGGTAAGTCCGCTCCGTTCAAAGTAAGTTCAGTGTAGCAGTTACCTGTGGCAAAGTCATGTCAGCTGCCGATTTTATTCCGTGTCGCCGCAAAGGAATTCCTCAATCCACAAAAGACGCTCATTCAGCCATGTAAGCAGCGCCTCCGCCGCTTCTCTATGCGTATCGTAGGTAGCTCCGTAACTGAAATTGTTCCAGCCGCCGAAGCCGCCTCGGTTGCCGAAGTCTTCCATATTCCCCCAATCGCCCCAGTTCCCGAAGCCTTCCATATTCCCCCAATCGCCCCAATTTTCAAAGCCTTCCGTTCCCTCCGGAAGCTGCCACTCTCCCCGGTCGCCCCATGCCCCGAAAGCTCCAAAGCCTCCGTTCTCCGGTACTCCAACTTCTCCTTCGCCGTTTTCCGGCGGCTGCCATGTGCCCCAATTTTCCCAGCCTTCAAAGCCCTCTGCACCCTCCGTTCCCTCCGGAAGCTGCCATTCTCCCCAGTTGCCCCATGCCCCCCAGTTGCCAAAGCCTTCGTTTCCGCCAAAGCCGCCCATACTGACAAGGCCGTCCCTCCAACGTGCATATTCCCGTTCAAACGCGCCCGCGTAAGCCTCCGTAAGTTCCGTTATCGAAGCCTTCATCCTTTCCACCGGACTGTCCTCCCCGGTAGAAATCTCCAGATAACGCTCCGCAAGCATTTCCCGGAACCAGTCGTATTCTCCCAGTTGCCGAAGCAGATGATAGATGTATACCGTATCCTCCGCTTCCGTATAACCGGTAAAATTGCCGTAAGCAAGGTCAAAATCCCACGGGGCACCGAACATCAGCTTTCCTCCCGCGTCCTTGTATACATAAACGCTACTGTAATTGTTGTCAAAATCATTTGCAATCAGCTGCACCAGATACATATCCACCGCCGAAGCCAGGTCCACGAGCGCCCCTACCGCTTCCTTTGACTTTTCCCGATAGATTGCATCGTACACCTGTATCATGTAGTTCTGAATATACGCCACCTGCTCCTTTGAACGTGCGTCGCTCTTAATCACATAAAATGCAGACGTTTCGTCAAAGGTCCGCTCCATCGGCATCTGCATGCTGTTATCCTTCTCGTTTGCATAGCCGGTAACGGCAAACCACGCTTCCCCTTCGGCGCCTTCTTCACTGCGGCGCGTACGATCCGCCTCCAGCTCCAAAAGATATCCAGTGTCCGTAACCGTTGCGTCCGCAACCCCGCTCTCGTCCAGATTGATACGTTCTTTTCCCACCTTCGTCTGCTCCGCCAAAAGATACAGACCGATATATTCGCCGTCCAGGTAAACCTCCACCAGCCGGCAATCCGTTGTATAAGAAATGCCCTCTAACTCCTTTGCAAACCGGTAGGTAATCAGATTGCGCAGGAGCGAAGCATCGTTAAACTCCGCTAAAAGCACCCAGCTTCTGTCTGCACCCTCCGAAAGCCCAAGTAACTGCTGTTTTTCTTCAAAACGAAGCCGGTAGGGCTTCTTTTCATACATCTGCGTGCTGTTCCCGCGCAGACGGATACCCGCCGCCGCCTGTTCCAGTTCATAGGCCGCCTCGCAATTTGTCACGGATACCGTGCAGTTCGTATAGCTTTTATCATCGGTAACTCCGGCTTTATTTTCCGTTTCTATAAAGATTAACGGTACTTCTCCTTTATTTTCCTCCGTTCCGGCCTCGGTAGCTCCACCGTTTGCTTCCCGTACTGTTTCTTCCTGCTGTTCCGGCGGCTGACCGCCTTTTTCTCCGGCCTGCGGTGTTTTTGCCACCGCCCCTGCGTTTCCGCTTTCCGCGCCGACCACCTTCCCTTCTTCCGTAACCTTTGATTTCCGGTTTGCTACCGCGACGCCTCCGATCAAAAGCCCCAATGCGCTCACCAGTACCACTACCGAAAGAATCCTTTTCTTTCTCATTTTGCTGCCCCTTTCCTGCCTTCTCGCTTTGCCATCCGCCCTCCCGGTCTTGCACTCTCATCACGCGACGCCGGGTTCAAAATACGTTTCGCTACGCTACCATAATATACAAAAAATGTGAAAAATGTATGAAAATGCCATTTATAAACCACATTCGAATACAAAAGGAACTTTGCATAGGAGAAAGGACTCTTCCTTCTATGCAAAGTCCCGTGATTGGAATCAACCGTTTGACACCTGAATCCTATAAAGCAAAAGAGCGCTTTTTCAGCGCTCTTTTGCTAATATTAAATCTTATTTTAACTCTTGTTTTTGCTGTTGTCCAGTACGCTTTCTGCAATCCGCAGAAAACTTTTAAGGGAATTACCTTTCCGGACCTATACGGTTGCCACCGCATCAAAGCTCTCCTTTAATGCCGGATAGAGCTTTCTGAATACCTGATACTTTGCCTCGTACTTTGCAACCAGCTCAGCCTCCGGCTCCGTGGTATCCACTACCTTGATAAACTTATCTGCTGCTTCCTCTACGGATGCATACTCGCCACAGCCCACAGCCGCAAGGATTGCTGCGCCGTAGCCCGGGCCTTCCTCGCTGTTGATGATGTCTACCTTGACATTCATAATATTGGCAAGCATCTTTCTCCAAAGCGGGCTCTTTGCACCGCCGCCCGTTGCACGGATACGGTCAATCTTTACGCCGAGGCTTCTTGCGATTTCAAGAGAATCGCGAAGCGCATAGGTAACGCCCTCCAAAACCGCCTGGGTCATATCGGCTCTGGTGGTATCCATTGTCAGACCGATAAAGCAGCCTCTTGCATTCGGGTTGTTATGCGGGGTTCTCTCGCCCATTAAGTACGGCAGATAGTAAACGTGATTCTCACCAAGGGTCGTAATCGCCTTCTGCTCGCCTGCGTAATCCTTCGTTCCGATGATTTCGTCCATCCACCACTTGTTGGAGGATGCAGCAGAAAGCATGCAGCCCATTAAGTGGTACTTACCGTTTGCGTGTGCAAACATATGTAATGCATTCTGATCGTCCACCGCAAACTTATCGCATGCTACAAATACCGTACCGGAAGTACCGAGGGATACGATACACATGCCGTCCTTCGTCGTACCGGTTCCGATTGCGCCCGCTGCGTTGTCGCCTGCACCTGCAATAATCTTTACGCTCTCCGGAAGTCCAAGGCGCTCTGCCATTGCCTTTGTCAGCGTGCCGACCACTTCGTAGCTGTCGAAAATCTTTGCAAGCTGTTCTTCCTTAATGCCGCAGATTTCAAGCATTTCCTTGGACCAGCACTTATGCTCCACATCCATTAAAAGCATACCTGCCGCATCGGAAGCATCCGTGCAGTGTACGCCGGAAAGAAGGTAGGCAAGATAGTCCTTCGGCAGCATAATCTTCTTAATCTTTGCAAAGTTTTCCGGCTCGTGCTTCTTTACCCAGAGAATCTTCGGCGCGGTAAAGCCGGTCAGCGCCATATTAGCGGTGTAAGAAGAAATCTTCTCACGACCGATGGTTTTATTTAAGTAATCGCACTCCTCCTGGGTTCTTCCGTCGTTCCAAAGAATGGCCGGGCGGATTACCTTATCGTTCTCGTCCAGCATTACAAGACCGTGCATCTGTCCGCCGAAGCTGATACCGGCTAACTTCGTTCTGTCAAGGCCCTCAAAAATCTCGGCAAGTCCGCTCTCAAACCCTGCGAACCAGTCTTCCGGATTCTGCTCGGACCAGCCCGGCTTCGGGAAAGATAAGCCATACTCGCGGCTTGCTGTCTTTACAATCGTACCGTTGCTCTCCATCAGCACAAGCTTTACGGAGGAAGTACCTAAATCTACACCTAAATAATACATCATATCTCCTTTCCTGCACTTGCGTTTTCCACGTTTCACGCACTTGATTATTTTCGGAAACAAACACAAAGCACCTTAGTTTAATGATAACAATGAAGTGCGGCACTGTCAATCTTTTTTCGCAGAAAATACTTCCTGTATCATACTGTCATATAAATCCAGCCCGTAGCTGGTAAGCTCCGGTGCCTGCTCTATCATCCGGAAGGTACGCACTCCGTCCGCCTGCCGCTCCGCGGACAAAAAGAGCGCATGCTCCGGCCTTTTCTCGTAGCAGCTCCGGGCAAATGCCAACAGATGCGTTACCATCATTACCCGCACGCCGCATTCATACAGCGCCCGCGTAATATCCTCCGCAATCAGCGAGCCTTCCTTCTCCGTTGTGGTGGCAAAGGACTCGTTTAAAAGCAGAATGGAATCCTTCGACAGATGGTCGATAATACGCTCCATTCTGCCCAGCTCCTCATCCAGACGGCCGCTGTTCATGGCACTGTCCTCGCGCCTTGTAAAATGGGTAAACACATTCCGGTACAGACCGCTTGCAAAGCTCTTTGCCGGTACATACATTCCGCATTGCAGCATAATTTGTGCGATACCGATGCTACGGAGAAACGTAGACTTGCCACCCTGATTTGCCCCGGTCACCACCACAAGATGCTTCTCCTTCGCCGCTAACGTATTCACCACCGGACAACGCAGACTGTAAAGCGCAAGGCTCATTTCCGCCAGTCCGTCAAAGCAGAAATCTTTCCGCTCCGACACCTCGGGGAAGCACAAATCTACACCGATCCGGTGTACCCTGCGGTAAAGATTCGCAACTCCCATCAAAAAAGCCGTCTGTAAATACAGCTGTTTGAAAAAGAATTCTTTTTCCTCCAAAAACGGTTCAAAGTACCGCATCATCACGCCAAGAATCACATTTTTGATTTCACCGACATCCTGCATAAGATTCTGGAGTTCTCCCTCCAGTGCCGGCGCTTCCTCCGCAAACAGGCTGCGGCAAAAGCCTGTGACCTTTCCTGCCGCATGTTTCAAAAAGCCTGTTTTTACCTTCTCCGGCTCTCTGATATCACACAGGGTAAGCGCCGTCATGGACAGCCCCGGCCCGAGCGCCGCCGAAACCTCCACAATTCCGTCTACGGTAGACGAACGGATGTCCTTCACTACCTTTTTTAAGCATTCCTTATAGTCCGGACGGTATTCTGTCAGAAAGTCCCCTGCAAATTTCTTCATTTCCTCCGTTGCAAACTCTTTTTTCCGGCTTCGGAAGACCTCCTCTATCCGGTCCAGATGATATACGATTCGTTCCAGATAGGTAATATTGGCCGTATGCTGTCTTCCCTGCTCCGTACCGCTTCCGTAGCCGCGCTTTTTCTTTTCCGCGGCAAAGCGTGACACTTCCTCTCCTGCCGCCTTTGCCGCCAGATACAATTCCTCTGTCCAGTCATAATCCGACACGGCTTCCCGGACCATCTGCTGTCTGTAAGATACCTCCTCCGGCGTCCGCAACGGCACCAGCATGACCCGTTTCATCACCTCCACCACATACTCGTCCCTTTCCCTGCGGACCTTGACCGCCTTCCCCCCGTCTTCGCCGTCATAAAGATTTCCTGCCGTTTTAAACACAATATCCAGATTCAGGTCCCGGCATATTTCCTCTTTATCGAAATAGCTTTCTTCCTTTCCCCATTCCCTGTCCTTATAAAGCAGTGTTACCTTCATGCAACTCCTCCCTTCTTCAAACGCTCGCAAAGCTCCCGATAGCCCAGATGATGCTTTTCCACGATATCCCCGGCATAGCCGGTTCCCTCCGGCTCCCGTCGTACAACCCGGAAGGTGCGCTTCCTGTGGTCCTTTTCATCCGCAAGCGCGACAAGGCTTACCACGCCCTCGCACGCCTTTGTCAGTTCCGGGATATGCGTTACATAGACTCCGGTACAGCCCTGCTCCGTAAAATGCCGCAGCACCCGCTGCCCCATCACAAAAGCGTCGTAGGTCGCCGCCGTGGTAAACAGCTCGTTCAGAATCACAAAGCAGTTCCCGCATTCTTTCCGCAGCATCGGCTTTAAGCGCACCAGTTCTTCTTTTAATTTGCCCCGCCCGCTTTCCGGACTTTCTTCCACGGAAAAGTGGGTCAGGATTCCTTCAAAATACGGCAGAACCGCAGCCTCCGCTGGAACGTCCAGCCCCATCATGGCAAAATACACCAGCTGTCCGAGGCTCCGGGCAAAAGTTGTTTTTCCGCCCTGATTCGGCCCGGTTACAAGAAAGAAACGTTCCCCCTCGTTGTACTGTACGGAATTACATACTACCTCCTTTTCAGCCCACCGGTTCTTCCGCGCCAGAGCCAGGTCATACACCTGCTCTGCGGAAAACAATGCGTCCCTTTCCACCCGGGGCGTACAAAAACGGCAGCCGTGTCTTTCCATCTCCTCCTGAAACTCCGCAAAGGTCAGGTAAAACTGCAGTTCCTCCTCAATGCGGTATACTTCTTCCTCTATGATGTTCTCGAATTTTTCGCAAAAGCCTGCAAGGGCATCGAAAAAATCCGGCCGCGCCTTCCGGTACATTTTCACAATTTCACATTCCAGATAGCTTAATCTTTCCTGTGACGCAAAGGGTGCCGGCAAAAGATACTCCTCCGGTATCCCGTAAATCCCTTTTTTGTCCGTAAAACGCTCCGGAAACAGTTTTTTTAAGTATTCAAAATAATACTGCTCCTTCCCATCTGCCGTAACCCTTAAATTCTCTCCCGCAATTTCAAGCCGGAAGCGAAGTCCCGAAAGCATCTCCCTGATTTCGGAAATTTTCTTCCGGCACTCCTGCCACAGAGAGTTTTCCGAAAGCCCGTCCACATACGCCAAAAGCCCGGAAAGTCCCTCTGACTCCGCTCCGTTTTCCGCAAGCGTTTTCCGCAAAAGGCATACGCCGTCCGAATACCCGCTCACCGCATAAAAAAAGTACATCTGCCGCTGCTGCACATTCTCCGCCTTACGGCAAAGCTCCCGGTACGCCCGCGCCTTGCGCATCATGCCGGAGAAATCTTTCAGTCCTCCCGCCAGCCCTTTTTGCCGGATTTCCCGATAAATTCCGCGCCGGTAGCAGACCGTTTCATAGTCCTTCGGATAACGGAAATACAGGCTGCGAATAGGATATTCTTTCCCTTTCTCCTGCAGCTCCTCTAAAATCCGGTCCAAATTCAAGTCGGAAAAAAACGCCGGCTTCCCCGCTTCTTCCCTTTCCGCTTCATAAACCCGTTCCAATACACCGGAATACATAAGTCCCTCCATTTCTTGACATTACAGTGCCTTCTCCCAAAAATCCCGCAGTGCCTCCGGCAAGGAAGACAGCGTTACGGTTTTATACGGATACCATTCTTTCGGAAACAGCGCCGTATACTGTCCTCCGGCAAACCGTTCGTCCAATAAAAGCACCGCCCCCTTATCCTCCATCGTACGAATGACACGTCCCGCCGCCTGCTGCACCTTATTCATGCCCGGATAAAGATACGCCCGTTCAAAGCCGCTTCCGTTCTTTTCGTCGTAATACCGGCGAAACAGCTCCCGCTCATCGCACACAAGCGGAAGTCCCGTTCCGACAATCGCCGCGCCGATCAGCCGTTCCCCTTTTAAGTCGATTCCTTCGCCGAATACGCCGCCCAGCACGCAAAGGCCGAGATGTGTTTCCCTTGCGTCTGCGGAAAATGCCGCCAAAAACTCCTCCCGCTCCTGTTCGGTCATCCCGGTTCTCTGCCGGTGTAACATGATCGGAACATCCAAAGCCTCGTTTCCCGTTTGATCCGTGTCATCAGACAGCAAATTCAGCCGCTGTTCCAGAAGTGCTCCGACCTCCGCCAACATCCGGTAGGAAGAAAAAAACACAAGATAATTTCCCTGCTTTGCCGCTATAAATTCCAAAAGATACTCCACCGTCTTTTCGTACATTTCCCGCCCGCGGTTCGTATAGCGGTAGCTGACATCCGTACCGACAAACAGCCCGCGCCGTTCCTTCAAAAACGGGGACGGTATGTAAATCGCATAGTCCTCCTCGGTACCCCCAAGCTCCTCCATATAGTAGCGCACCGGAAGAAGCGTGGCAGAGAAAAACACCGCGCATTTTCCTTTCTTTAACTGCTCCGCAAGGGCGCGGGCCGGCTGCATGCACTGTACCCGCACATAAAAGGAACCGTCCTCTCCGTACGAAGCATAATACCGGTAGTCCTCACCGGAAAAATCGTACATCGCCAGAAAATGCCTTGCCGCAAAATAGAGATTTAAGACCGCTTCCCGCTCCGTGCCGGGGCGCTTTTCCTCTTTTAAATACTCCTCGCACTCCGTCATAAAGCGCAGCAGCGTCAGCGCCAGAGTGCCAAATTCCTTCTGCTCCGTAAAAGAATCGCACTCTCGTTTCAGCCGCAGCAGTTCCTTGTTACAGGCCTCCAGCTGTTTTGTCAGCTTCGGCGCCTGTTTCCCGAGCAGACGTTTTACCGTCAGAAATTCTTCCTTCCAAAGCGTCGCGCTGTACATTTCCCTTGCCCGTTCGGGAAGATTATGCGCTTCATCTATCAAAAACACATAGTTGTTTTTCTGCTCTCCCGCAAAAAAGCGCTTTAACGCCACGTTCGGGTCAAACACATAATTATAGTCGCAGATGACCGCGTCCGCCCAAAGCGTTAAATCAAGACACAGTTCAAACGGACAGACCGAATACTGTTCGGCATACCGTTCCACAATTTCTCTCGTTATCGTTCTTTCTTTCGTAAGAATCTCAAAAATCACATCGTTTACCCGGTCAAAGTGTCCCTTCGCCCGCGGGCAGGAAAAGGGGTTGCACTCCGGCTTTTCCAAAACACAGATTTTTTCCTTCGCCGTAATCGTTACGGTTTTAAAGCGTAAGCCATGCTCCGCAAGCAGGGAAAAGGTTTCCTCCGCCACCGTCCGCACCACGGTCTTTGCCGTTAAATAAAACAGTTTCTCCGCCACCGACTCTCCGACCGCCTTTACCGCCGGAAATACGGTGGAAATCGTTTTACCGACGCCGGTAGGTGCCATGGCAAACAGCTTCTTTTCCCGCAGAATCGAGCGGTAAACCCCCGCCGCAAAGTCCCGCTGGCCCTCCCGGTAAGGGAACGGAAACTGTAATTCCTTTACGGAGGCGTTCCGCTGCTTTTTCCAGCGGCGCTCCCATGCCGCCCATTTCGCATACTCCTTTATCAGCGCGGCAAACCATGCCGACAGCTCGGAAAGCGTAAGCTCCTCCGAAAAACGTTTCATCTGCTCCGTTTCAAGATTACAATAGGTAAGCTGTACTCCGGCTGTCAGCGCATCGCCGTTTTCCGGAGCTTCCTCCGACCGGCTCCGCACAGCTTTTGTATCCGGCTCCGGCCGGACAATGCCCCCTTCCTTTACCGCAAGCATATAGGCGTAACACCTTGCCTGCGCCAAATGCACCTGCTCCGCAGCCTCAAACTGATTAACGTCCCGGTAGGTGCATTTGATTTCGTCAATTATAAATCCGCCGTCCTCCCGCCGGATTACGCCGTCGGCTCTGCCCTCGATTACAAGCCAAAACCGCTCCTCCTCATCCAGTAACGGCACGGAAACGGAAAGCGGAACTTCCGCAGTATAATTGCTTCCCATTCCTTTTTGCAGTTTACGGTGCAGTCTGCTTCCCGCCTGCATCACGTCCGCGTCCATGCGCCCCGTTCCGCTGTCAATATCGCCGGAGCGCATAATAAACTCAACAAGCGTCCGCACGGATACCTTTACGGTATCTGTTGCCGACGCTTGTTTCGTATCTTCCGCTAAAAGTCCGGTTGCCTTCTTTTCCGCCATGCCCTTTTCCCCCGACGCACTGCTCATTTTCGAGTATTGATTCGGGTGTCAAACGGTAGCTTCCGATTACGGAACTTTGGTATCAGAACATGTTTTTTGGCACCCAAATCATTTTATCACATTAGCAGAAAGAAAGCAAACCGCTGGGCGTACAGACAAAACTTTTACATGCCGTAATTTTTCTTAATGTCATCCTCCTTTCCTCTTAAGGCAAAACCACTACGCTGTGAGAGAGTCAATACTTAAATTCATAAAAAACGAAAGGCTGTCACCCGAACTGCGTAGCAGTTCGGGTGACAGCCCCTTTTGAAACCTTACTCAAGTCACTCCCGACCGATTGATGTACCCATTACGCCTCTGCCTGTTCCGGGGCTTCCGCCTTTCCTTCTGCGGTCGCCTCCTCTTTCTCTTTCCCTAAGAAATTCGGAAGTTCCATGCCAACCTGCTTAAATACCTCATTTAACGGCGGCACTGCCTGCATCATACCGGAGAGGAAGCCGGAGGTAGCGGTCTTACCGTCGGCATTCTTTCCGCCATCCCAAACCGTAACCTTATCAATCTTAATGTTCTTAATTGCATCAACCTGAATCTGGAGAAGCTGTTCCATCTTATCCGCAAGGATGAGCTTCACGGCATTGTCTGCCTCTCCGCCGGCAGCCTCCACGAGCTTACGCATACCTTCTGCCTGCTTCTCTAACAACTCCTGTGTACCGCGAGCCTCTGCGGACATCTTTGCAAAGATAGCGTCCGCTTCACCCTGTGCCTTACGTCTTGCAACTTCTGCCTCCGCATCTGCCTCAATCTGTGCCTGCTCTTTTGCAATCTGTGCCTTTACGATGACATCTGCCTGCTGGGTTGCCATCTCAAGCTGTGCACGGGTCTGCTCTGCTTCCTGCTGTGCGATGTAGGCTTCCTGCTTTGCCTTTGCCGCCTGTACCGCCTCGGCTGCGGTTGCGATACGAAGTGCCTCTGCCTCTTTTTCACGACGGTTTGCCTCGGACTGTGCCACTTCAATCTTCGCATCGTTTTCACCCTGAATCGCGCTTGCGTCCGCAGCAGCCACCTGGATACGCTGATCCTTTCTTGCCAGTGCTTGACCGATTTCACCGTCCCTGTCCTTCTCGGCAACATTCTTCTTTGCGTCGTTGATTGCCTTTGCTGCTGCCTCCTTACCGAGCGCCTCAATGTACCCGGACTCATCGGTAATATCCGTTACGTTTACGTTGATGAGTCTAAGACCAATCTTCTTTAACTCGATTTCCACGTTTTTGGAAACCGCTAATAAGAATTTATCACGATCCGTATTGATTTCCTCGATTTCCATAGTAGCGATAACAAGACGCAGCTGACCGAAAATAATATCCTTTGCCAGTTCCTGAATCTCATTTAACTTTAACCCAAGCAGGCGCTCTGCCGCATTCTGCATGATACCGTCCTCCGTGGAAATACCGACGGTAAACCGGGACGGTACGTCTACACGGATGTTCTGTTTGGAAAGTGCATTTCTTAAATCTACATTTAATGAAATCGGTGTTAAATCCAAATACTGATAGGACTGAATCACCGGTACTACGAAAGCTGCTCCGCCGTGAATACACTTTGCGCTTCTCGGCTGTCCGTTCTTATCCGTACCGACTTTACCGTAGATAACCATAACCTTATCCGACGGGCACTTACGATACCGGGATAACACACCGGCAAATGCCGCAAATACCAAAAGTGCGATTACAACAGCCAAAATCATCGGTTCCATTATTAAATCCTCCTTTAATCATCATACTCATTTTCCTGCTACATGATTCTGCTACAATTATAAATCCTGCTCTACCACTACCACATCCCCCCGCACATCCACAATCCGGACTCTGCTTCCGCTCGGAATTGCCTGATTTCCTTCGGTAATCGCATCCACTTCCGCAAAATGTGAAGCACTGCTTAAGGTTACCTTTCCGCCGCTCTCCCCGGACGGTAAAACAGTCAAATATACCTGTGCCGTTTCACCGATTACAGACTTCAGCCGGAAAGTACCGTTCTCCGCAAGCCGTGCCATCAGCTGTAACAGCTTTGCAAGCACATACATCATAATCACGCCACAGACAAAACCAATCAGCAGCGCTGCCGCATCCGGCATTTCGGTCTTCACACAGACTAACGCCACCCACGAAAAGGTCGTTAAAAATGCAACTACGCCTTGCATGGTAAACAGCTTCAGTGTGCCGACATCCGACGGACTGAGTTCACCTACATCCACATCTGCCAAATCTCCCGCGGAAACATCCTCCGGCATATCCAGGTCAAGTCCGGATGTATCGCTGGGATTAAAGTCACCGCCGCCTGCCCCGTCTCCGAATCCCATGATCACCAATACCGTCTGTATAATCAGAATCAGTGTCGCCGGGATTGCAATACAATAAAGTACCTTTTGCAGGACGCTTAGAGCTTCCCACCAAGCATTCATATTCCTTCCCTCCTTCTCCCCTCGAAAAGTTATGGGGTAAATATAATTTACTTTATAATACCATTTTATTCTTCCATTGTCAATGCCTCTTCCCGACATTTTTCTTTTTTTCTCCACTTGCTTTTTCTGTTTTTTATGCTATAATAAAGTAAATTTCATTTACCAATAGTGAATCCTTTTGTCAAAATAAATGTGAAGGGAGGCTGCCTGTATGGATTCCAAACTACTCGGACAACGAATTAAAGAGGCGCGGCTCGCAAAAAAAATGACCCAGAGTGAAGTCGTGGGTTCCTTTATTACAAGAAATATGCTCAGCCAGATTGAAAGCGGCAACGCGGTTCCGTCCATGAAAACCCTGACCTATCTTGCAAAGGTGTTGGAACTGCCTCCTGCGTTACTGTTGCAGGAGGAGTGTGCGGACTCCGAAAAAACAGCGGAGGCATCTCATGACGCCCCGATGCTCTCCGGCGCCCTTTCCGCCGACTCTTTTGAGGTTTCGTCCGAGCCGCTTACCTTTCTTCATGCAAAAGAAGCCTATCTGGCAGGAGAGGATGCCAACGCCTATTCCCTGCTGAAAAGCATTCCGGAGGATTCCCCGTTAGCGGATGAAGCCGCTGCCCTTCTCACAAGAGTCACTCTGCGCCTTGCAGCCGCTTCTTGCGCTTCTTCCGACTTTGAAGCTGCGTTAGAAATGGCAAAAGAGGCAGAACAATCTGCCTCTAAAGGTCTGTACGCTTCCGCCGGGTTAAAAACGGAAGCGCTCCTATTGTTGTCGGATATTGCCGCAAAGCTGGCAAAGAACAATCCTTTACTCGCTCCGTAATGCAATCACCGGGTCCTTCTTTGCCGCCACCTTCGACGGGAACAGACCCGCGATAAAGGTTAACAGCATGCTAATCAGCACAAGAATCACGCCTGCTCCCACCGGAAGAATTGCATTCAGGTTTCCGATTCCCGTTACGGAATGCAGAATAATGTTAATCAATACAATCAACAGCAATGTCACCAGGATACCGATTGCCCCCGAGGTAAAACCGACAATAATCGTTTCTGCGTTAAACACGCGGGAAATATCCCTCTTTGACGCGCCGATCGCACGCAGAATACCAATCTCCTTCGTACGTTCCAGCACAGAGATATAGGTAATAATACCAATCATAATCGAGGATACCACAAGAGAGATTGCCACAAACGCAATCAGCACATAGGAAATTGCATTGATTACGGTGGTAATGGAGGACATCAGGAGCGCTACATAGTCCGTATACTCAATCACGTCTTCCTCCGCCACGGTTTCATTGTATTCGGCAATCAGGTCCGCAATCCTGTCTTTATTTTCAAAGGTCTCCGCATAAATGTTAATTACAGACGGGTTCTCCGGGTCGGCATAACCGAGAAGTTTTAAGTTCTCTTCATAAGTAGAAGCCGAATACTTCTTCGGAAGATAGCTTTCATAAAAAGCCGCATACTCCTCGGTCGTAAACTCCGCCGTGTCAAACAGCGCCGCAAGCTGCTCCGCCGTCATCGTGCTCAAATTCGCCTGTACGCCCTTTGCATACTCTGCCGCAGCCATCGCGGAAATCACCTGTGCCGCATAGTTCTGTAAGGTTGCCTCATCCATCCCGGCAACATAGGTTTCTACCTGTGCCGCGTCAACTCCCATCTGCTGTGCGAACGCCTGCACCAGCATTCCGCGGATTTCAGCCTCGCTCATCGCCGACAACTGGGCGGTAACTACCTGCTGCAAATAAAGCTCCGACGGCATCGACATAATCTCGCCGTACAAAACCGCTTTCTCGCTACTTGTAAGGGCGGAAAAATACGTCCGTACCGCCTCCGCCTTCTCCTCCGGAGAAAGTTCTTCTTCCTCACCGGTTTCAAACGGTAAGCCCGTAATGATATCCGTTGTCTTATCCGCAAGCTGAGCCTGCAAAATCTCAGACTCGCTGTTTATGCGCATCACATACTCCGTCAAAGCACCGGTATAGGCAATGGCACCGTTCATGGAGGTTGCCACTGCGTCCTCGTTCGGCCGTAAAATGCCCACCACCTTCAAATCAAAACCGGCACTGTCGTAAAGATAGGACAGCCCTGCCTCGCTCGCAGTCAGGTCAACATAGCTTCCGTCACCCTGCTTCTGGTACTTCTCCGCTCCCGGAATCACGCGGAACTTCATATTACAGATTTCCTCATAGGTCCAAGGACCAATGTTTTGCGCAATCTGCTCTCCGCTCATGGAAGCCTCCATAGATTCCATTAACGTATCCATCGTCGTAAGACCAAGCGCATACAATACCATATCGCTGATTTCATTTTTACTGTTTACCAATAAAACAACTTCATCGTAAGCAGTCGGCCATGTACCGTAAATGACATCGTACTGCTCCTTTACCATATCGCTGACAAGCTCACCGTTCTCACCGGCTAACATCTCGTCCCACACATCCATTCCTGCGGACATGGAGCTCATGCTCTCCATCATATTACTGGAAACGCCGTACGAATTCATCATCATCCTCATCAATTCCATCACATCCGACTTCATTACCTTGCCGTCCGCGTCCTTCGTATACACGCTCATATCCATGTCATAAGAATACTGTACCGAAGAAATATAACTCCGCAATTCTTCATTTTCTTCCAGATAGGTTTTAAACGCCTTCAGGTTATTCGTTCTGGTTTCCATGTTATTTAAGGAATTCAGCATATCGTACATTGTGGAATTCGCATAAACCTTATCCAACTCGTGCGGATTTAGCGACTCTCCCTCCTGATTGACGCCCATCATCGTTGCAAGCAGCACAGAGGAATCCACGGTTTCCGCTTCTATGGTAATCGGGTAACTGGACAACGTATCCCGCTGCACCGAATCAATATACGCCTGCACACCGGTAGAAACCGCCAGAATCAGCGCAATGCCGATAATACCGATCGAACCCGCAAAGGCGGTCATAAAAGTACGTCCCTTCTTCGTCAGAAGGTTGTTAAAGGAAAGGGAAAGCGCGGTAAAAAAGGACATGGAGGTCTTTTTTGTCTTCTTCTTTTCCGCAACCGGCTCCTCCTCTGCCTCATAAGGGTCGGAATCGCTGATAATCTTACCGTCCAAAAGTCTTACGATACGGCTGGAATACTGCTCTGCCAGCTCCGGGTTATGCGTTACCATAATAATCAGCTTATCCTTGGAAATTTCCTTCAAAATCTCCATAATCTGAACGCTGGTTTCGCTGTCAAGCGCGCCGGTCGGTTCATCCGCAAGCAAAATGTCCGGATCATTTACCAAAGCTCGTGCAATCGCCACACGCTGCATCTGACCGCCGGACATCTGGTTCGGCTTCTTATTCAGCTGGTCGCCGAGGCCCACCTTTACAAGCGCCTCCTTCGCCCTTCTGCGGCGTTCCGATTTGGAAACTCCGGACAGCGTCAAAGCAAGCTCTACATTGGAAAGTACCGTCTGGTGCGGAATCAGATTGTAGCTTTGGAACACAAAACCGATGGAGTGGTTCCGGTAGCTGTCCCAATCCGCGTCCTTAAAACGCTTCGTGGAAGTTCCGTTAATAATCAAATCTCCCTCGGTGTAGTGATCCAAACCGCCTATAATGTTTAATAACGTCGTTTTTCCGCAGCCGGACTGTCCCAAAACGGAAACAAACTCACTCTTTCGGAACTGAATGCTGACGCCCTTCAATGCCGGAATCGTCATATCGCCCACGCGGTAGTCTTTTACAATATTGCGTAATGTAAGCATACTGGCCTCCTGTTTTATTGTTACACCTTTCCAAAAACAAACTCTTCGCAACACGGCTTCGATTTCTATGTACCATATAAAAACTACAAAAAGAACTTCTTATAAAATAGCAGATTGTCATTTTTTCGTCAATAAGCTACCGCTAATTTAATAATTTCTTTAGGAAATTTCAGACGCAGGAAATAAATGGACATTTCCCGTATCACCATAGTATACTGTATCCATGCATAAAATTTTTTTGAACCTTTTTTCGTCCCGATTCGTATCTGTTAAGGAAAGGAGGGGCAGAATTTGCTGAACCAATATATCGAGCAATACGGCAGACGGCTTTACGGACTTTGTATGAAGCTTTGCAAGAGCCCCGCCGAGGCGGACGATTTGTATCAGGAAACATGGCTGAAAGCGTGTCAGAAGTTCTCACAGTACGACCCTGCCCGTCCGTTCGAGGCATGGATTACCGGTATCTGTGTCAACGCCTACCGCGACCTGTTGCGCAAACGGCGGCGTTCTCCCGTATTTGACGGCTTTTCTACTACCGAAGAAAAAGACCTTATCATGGGCGCTGTTGCGTTGCCGGAAAAAGAAGACTACTCCTATCTGCACACCGCCATCGACCGTTTACCGCAAAAAATGCGAACCACAGTCATCCTGCACTATTTTCACGGTCTTGACGAGGCGCGAACCGCCGAGGCCCTCGGTATTCCCGTCGGAACCGTAAAGTCCAGACTGCATCAGGCAAAGAAAAAATTACGAAAGGAGCTTAGAGATGAATTCGATTTACAATTTTGAAGAACACACACCTCCGAAACTCACGGAACAAATGTTACAGGCAGAATTAAACCGCCGGGCGCTTCACCGTCAGACGAAGTTACTCCGTCTTGCGGCGCTCCTTGTCAGTCTGTGCCTGCTGTTATTTTCTGCCATGATTTTTCCGTATTCACCGTTCCTGTCACTGGCAGGCAGTCTGTTTGTTGTACTTTGGCTGGCAGGCAGCAGCATTATCGGCCTTGTATTTTTTAAAACCGGACTATTATATTAAAATAACTCATTTCAGAAAGGAATTTATTATGAATATCAGCGGTATTATTATTTTATTTCCTGTTCTCCTGCTTATCATAGGTATCCCTGTCGCCATCGGCATCTATGTCTACCGCGACGCTTCCCGGCGCAACATGAACGCCGCGCTCTGGACGCTGCTTGCCGTGTTTGCGCCCGGCTTTATCGGACTGATCATTTATCTGCTTGTCCGCTCCGGGTACTCCGATTCCTATTGCCCGACCTGCGGCGGCGCGGTACGCGAAAGCTTTGCCGTCTGTCCGCACTGCGGCGCTTCCTTAAAGGCACACTGCACAAACTGTAACTCCCCGCTAGAGGCAGGCTGGATTAACTGCCCTCACTGCGGCATGCCGATTCCTGCCGAGCAGCAGGAGCAGCTGGCTTCCGGTACAAAAAAAGACAAGGGCCTCGGCAGACTTTTATTTTTCCTGATTGTCGTTCCGATTTTACTTTGTATTCTGATGATTTTAGCTGCCGCTATGTACAGCTTCAAATCGGTAACCTACTCCTCCCTGTCTGCTGCGCTTTCCGCAGGAAGCGCTATTGCCGGTCACATTGCACATTAGAACAAAAAAATAAAAGGGGCTGCGCTTAATGACAGCCCCTTTTTATTTTTCCGAACCGGCCTTACTTCGCCGTAATATATCCCTGTGCCTTTAACAGCTCTGCGCAAAGCACCGCGCCGCCCGCCGCACCGCGAACCGTGTTGTGGGAAAGGCCCACGAACTTCCAGTCGTATACGGAATCCTCACGGATTCTGCCAACGCTTACGCCCATACCGTTCTCATAATCCACATCCAGCTTTACCTGCGGACGATTGTCTTCCTCAAGGTACTGGATAAACTGCTTCGGTGCACTCGGAAGCGCAAGCTCCTGCGGAACACCCTTGAAATTAACCAGCTTCTCAATCAGCTGTTCCTTCGTCGGCTTCTTTCTGAACTTTACGAATACCGCAGCGGTATGACCGTTTAACACCGGAACACGGATACACTGGCAGGTAATGACCGGAGAGGTCGCCGGAACGATAACGCCGTCCTTAATCTCGCCCCAGATACGAAGCGGCTCTTTCTCGCTCTTCTCTTCCTCGCCGCCGATGTACGGGATAATGTTCTCTACCATTTCCGGCCAATCCTTAAAGGTCTTGCCCGCACCGGAGATTGCCTGATACGTGGTAGCCACTACCTCATACGGCTCAAACTCCTTCCATGCGGTCAATACCGGCGCATAGCTCTGGATAGAGCAGTTCGGCTTTACTGCCACAAAGCCTCTTGTCGTACCGAGACGCTTCTTTTGGAAATCAATCACCTTCATATGCTCCGGGTTAATTTCCGGCACTACCATAGGAACATCCGGAGTCCAGCGGTGCGCGCTGTTATTGGAAACAACCGGGGTTTCGGTCTTTGCATACGCTTCCTCGATTGCCTTAATTTCGTCCTTTGTCATATCTACTGCGCTGAATACAAAATCAACCGTTGCCGCAACCGCCTCAACCTCGTTGACGTTCTTTACAATCAGCTTCTTTACCGCTTCCGGCATAGGAGTAGTCATCTTCCAACGGTCGCCGACTGCTTCTTCATAGGTCTTTCCGGCGCTTCTCGGGCTTGCTGCCACCGTCACTACCTCAAACCACGGATGGTTCTCCAGCAAAGCGATAAATCTCTGTCCTACCATACCCGTTGCACCTAAAATACCGACTCTTAACTTAGCCATTCTACTTTACCTCCGTCTTCTCCGCGTTTTTCCGCAAGGCTCACTGCTCCGCGGTGTTTGTTTTTCTGTCGCGTACATTTGTCTTTTGCTATCATACACTGTTTTCAGGAAAAAATCAACCTTTATTTTTCATTCCACGCACTTTTTGTCACTATTGCTTAGTTTTTGGCAGGTTTCGTGCTCCCTTTTGCCTATTCTGCCGAGGTTTCTTTGCCGCCTGCCGCCTCATTCCGTACGTTTCGCTTTTGCGTTCTTTCCCCTCTCCCGTGCCGCACGCACAAGCTTACTCCGCCCTTTCCGTTTTCTTCGCGTACTCCGACAGCAGTTCTTCCAGTTCCTCCAGGGTTTCCACCGCATTGATTTTCACCCGCAGTCCGGCGGAATGCGGATATCCGGTCGTATACCAGGCAACGTGCTTTCGCATTTCACGCATTCCCAGATACTCACCCTTAAAGTCAAGCTGCATTCTTGCATGGCGGAGAATCGTTTCCGACAGTTCGGATAACGCCGGTCTTTCCAAAAGCTCCCCGGTTTCCAGATAATGCTTCGTCCGTGAAAACAGCCACGGGTCACCCTGCACGCCCCGGGCTAACATCAGACCGTCACAGCCTGTTTCATCTAACATCCGCTTTGCGTCCTGCGGAGTAAAAATATCGCCGTTTCCGATTACCGGTATTTTTACCGTCTCCTTGACCCGGCGGATAATCTCTAGGTCCGCCTTTCCGCTGTAATACTGCTCTCTGGTCCGCCCGTGAACGGCAACCGCCGCCGCGCCGCACTCTTCGGCGATTTTCGCAAGCTCCGGCGCATTCGCATCCTCTTTTCCGAACCCCTTGCGGATTTTTACCGTCACCGGCTTTTGTATGGCACGCGCAACCGCTTCGATAATCTCCCCGGCCTTTTTCGGCTCCTTCATCAGCGCCGAACCCTCGCCGTTATTTACAACCTTCGGCACCGGACACCCCATGTTAATATCCAGGATATCAAAAGGAAGCTCCTCAATCCTTTTTGCCACCTCGCTCATAATCGCTGCGTTTTCTCCAAACAGCTGCAAGGCAACCGGGCGCTCGCTCTCTGCGGTTTCCAAAAGGCTTTTCGTGTTCCGGTTATTGTAATAAATCCCTTTTGCACTCACCATTTCGGTATAAATCAGATCTGCTCCCTGCTCCTTGCAAAGACAACGAAAAGGCAGGTCGGTTACCCCTGCCATCGGTCCTAATGCTAAGATTCCGTCTGTTTTTACCGTTCCGATTTGTAAGCCCTTTGCACTCATCGTTCTCTGCCCTGCCCTTTGTGGCGGCGGTAAATCAGATATAAGCCTTTCATGGTAAGCATCGGGTCATACTCGGCAATGCAATCGGTTTCTTCTGCAATAATACGCCCCAGGCCGCCGGTTGCTACTACTTTTACTTCCGAAAAGCCGGATTCCTCTATCATTTTCTTTACAATATACTCTGTCTGCCCTATCGTCCCGTACACAAGCCCCGCCTGCATGCTGGATATCGTTTCCTTGGCAAGAATCGACTCCGGCTTTCTGATTTCGATTTTCGGCAGCTTCGCCGCCTCATTCCAGAGCGCATTTGCGGAAATTCCGATACCCGGACTGGTAACTCCGGCAATAAACTCTCCGTCCGCACTCACCAAATCGTAGGTAGTTGCCGTACCAAAATCGATGACAAGCACCGGTCCGCCGTATAATTCATATGCCGCCACCGCATCTACCACGCGGTCCGCACCGATTTCCTTCGGATTTGCGGTTGCGATTTTTAAGCCGGTTCTCGTTCCGGTGCCCACAATCAGCGGCTTGCAACCGAAATATTTCAGCATGGAATTAACCAGTGAGTGCATCACATCCGGCACTACCGAAGCAATAATAACATCGCTGATTTCTTCTTTCTTCCTACCGCGGCTTTCTACCATTCCGCAGAAACAAAGTCCGTACTCGTCCGAAGTACGCTTTTCCTTCGTTGTCAGCCGGAAGGTCGTCACCAGAGTTTCTCCCTCGAACATACCGCAGGTAATATTCGTATTGCCTACATCAATTGCCAGTAACATATTCTGTCCTCCTACAAGGGCTTTTACCGTTTAGGAATCCGAAGTCAGAAGCTCCGTTGCGTCCTCACCTAAAAAGAAGACCTTAAAATAAAGCTCCAGCGACTCCAGCAGTTCCCTCTTTTCCTCTTGCAGACGCTTAATCAAAAGCACGCTTCCGATTTCATCAAACAGCAAATCGCCTTCGTCCGCATTTACCTCAAACACCAGCGTTCCGTCTTCTTCGTACACCATAGAGAGGACTCCGCCCACATCCTCCGTATAAAGCACGCACATAATCTTTAACTCATCCTTAATCGTCTGGGGAAGCGCTTCAAAATCCTCGTTCAGATAATACTTTTTTTCGTAAGCATTACTGACGCACAGTACCACTCGTTCCTCGTACATAAAAGCCTCCGCTTTTCTTATTTCACTTCAATACCGCCGAACAGACAGGTCCCCTTGATATAAACGGTCGGCGTATTTTCATCCGCGCCGAGCGGCGTCCGCGTACCGTTCTCCACACCGCCTAAAATCGGGGTAACATCCACTACAACCCGTACATTGGACGGCATGATAAGGTCAATTCCGCCGAAAATCGCTTTTACTTCAATCGTGACATTCTTCTTTATCAGCGCGTTCTTTAAATTGATATCAATACCGCCGAACAGTGCCGACAAATCCGCGCCGTAAAAACCGGAATTGTCCACATGAATATCCCTGCCGGAAAACACGGCGGAGCATACCAGCTTCTCACCGGTATCCTGCTCCCGATAGGAGCTTTCGGAGGATTCCACCGTAACGTCCTGCACCTCCTCATATACCACGCCGTCTTCCGATGCGGTATACGCTGCGCCCGCCGTTACGTTTTCCCGACGGTCAAAACGATCCGCCTGTACATCCTCTCTTTTCTCTTTCCTTGCCTTCTTCGGAAGAATCAGGCTGACGCCGATCAGCACACAGACTGCAGCCAGAATCAGCGCCCACAGCTTGTCGGAATCCAGAATATCCTGTGCCGACAAAAGCAAAAACAGCCCGACTGCAATTCCGATTAAATAGCCGACCTTCTCGCCGCCTTTGCTAAGCAGACCGCAAAAGCACGGGACAATAATAAACAGCGTCCACCATCCGTCAAAGAAAATCGTAAACTCCTCGATAATTCCTACCGCTTCCGCTAAATAACCGGCACCGATTACCAGAAACAGCAGTCCTAAAACAATGCCGACATAATTATTTTTCTTCATAAGCTCTACCTCTCTCACAAAACAATTTTGTCTTTCTGTCTTTATGATACAAAAGGTTTTGCGAAAAAGCAAATTAGAATTCGATTAGATTTCTTAGGGGAACGTTAATTGAAACGTTTCCCCACCGAATTTGTGCCACGAAGCAGCTTTTCCTTACGCTTCCGTGTTCCCGAGGGTTGCTACCATAACCGCCTTGATGGTGTGCATACGGTTCTCCGCTTCGTCAAACACAACCTCGGCGTACTTTTCAAATACATCTGCGGTTACTTCGTTCCCCTTTACCGCCGGCAGGCAATGAAGGAAAATCGTACTCTCCTTACCGGTGCGTGCCATCAGCTCCGCATTCACCTGATACGGACGCAACAATGCCACACGCTCTGCTGCCTTATCCTCTTCGCCCATAGAACACCAGACATCGGTATAAACCGCGTCGGCGCCCTCGACTGCGTTCAAATCCTCCGTTACCGTAAGCACACTGCCGGATTCCTTGGCGTATTCCTTACAGGTTGCGACAAGCTCTTCGCCCGGCCACAGCTCCTTCGGCGCCAGAATCGTAAAATGAATGCCGACCTTTGCGGAACCGATCATAAGACTGTTTGCCATATTATTGCGCCCGTCGCCCACAAACACCAGCTTCTTTCCCTTTAACTCGCCCAAATGCTCGCGCATGGTTAAAAAGTCCGCAAGAATCTGGGTCGGATGGTAGGTGTCCGTCAAACCGTTCCATACCGGAACACCACTGTATTTCGCAAGCTTCTCCACGGTTTCCTGAGAAAATCCGCGGAACTCGATACCGTCAAACATTCTTCCGAGGACGCGCGCCGTATCTTCAACGCTCTCTTTGTGTCCGAGCTGGATATCATCCTTGCCGAGATACTCCGGGTGTCCGCCCTCGTCAATACAGCCGATGGTAAAGGAGCAGCGCGTTCTCGTAGACGGTTTCTCAAAAATCAACGCAATGTTTTTCCCTTTTAGGCTGTTTCCGGTAATTCCCCGCTTCTTCTTCGCCTTTAAATCCGCCGCCAGGTCCAACAGATACAAAATCTCCTCCGGCGAATAATCCTTCAATGTTAAAAATGAACGTCCCTTTAAATTCATTCCGATTCCCCCTTTTGGGATTTTTAAGTAATTATACATCGTATCCGTATAATATTCAATACTATTTTCTATTTTTCAACAATATTTTCCAGCAGGAACTCCAGTGCGCGTTCCATCAGAATACTCTGCTCCACATAGGTTCTGTCCTGCTGCTCCAAAAACTCGTCCATCGTCATCTGATAGCTTGCCGCAAGTTCCGTTGCATACTGCGTAAACTCATCCTCGGTTAGAGTAATCCCCTCTGCCTTGGCAACACAATAGAGCACGATACGCTCCTGCTCCGCACGGCGCATCTGGGACTCCATCTCCGCCCAGAACGCCTTGCTGTCCGGAATTCCGCTGTAAAGGAAAAAGGTTTCCAAATCCACGCCGAACATCTGCGCATACAGCTCATAGTAGGACTTCATGGAATCCAGACTTGCCTGAATGTATGCTTCGTTGAGCTCCGCAAACTCCGTGTTCTCCACCAGATAATCCATTACCGCCAAATATTCTTTTTCCTCGGTCAAAAGTCCCAGGGAATACTCCTTAAACGCCTGCACCGTAGTATATTCCTCCGACGTCAGTTCCTTTATGAACTCATCCGTCAGCTCCGGCAGCACATACCGGCAAATCGCGTTTACCTTCACCTCGAATACAACGGCCTTTCCCGCCATATCCGGGTTGTTGCGATAGTCTTCCGGGAATGTTAATTCCAACGACCTTGTTTCTCCCTTTTTCGCACCGACCAGACCTTCCTCAAAGCCCTCGATAAACTGGCCGGAACCGATTTCCAAATCAAAGCCGACGTCCGAACCGCCCTCAAACGGCTCGTTATCTAAATAGCCGGTAAAATCAATATTGGCAACATCGCCGTTTTCTACCGTACCGTCCTTTTCCTCCAACAGCATATTTTCCTCCAATACTTCCAGGATATATGCCTCAAGCTCTGCGTCCGTTACCTTTTCCACCGGAATTCCGATATAGTCCTTTGCCAGCTTTGTTGCAGCGACACAGTCTTCATAATTGGTAATCGGGACCTCTGCCTCAGTATCCCCTCCGGTCTCCGTCGGCGTTGCCGTTGCGTCTGGCGTAACCCCCTGTTCTGTCCCCTGAGGCGTCGGGATCTCCGTATCCGTCGGCGTTGTTCTGCCGCAGGCGCACATTGCCAATCCCATTGCCGCACACACCAGCGTTGCTAAAATCTTTTTTCTCATGCCATCTCCTCTTTTCTTTTTCATACCGATTAACTTCCTTTTTCAACAAACAAAGAGTCCCGCAACCGGAACTCTTTTTATCCGCGCGGTCACGCAGTGACATTTTCCGGCGATACGGCGCACCGCCTTACGGCACCCGTTATCGCAGGAAACACGCTTTATAGTATAACATGATATGCCCAAAAAGGCAAGTAAAACCGGGTCGGAAAACCGTTCAGCCCGGTCAAAATTCCTTACGTCCTCAATCCTTCATCTTCGACCGAAAGACAAGAGAGGCAAGGTAGCCGAACACCAGCGCCGCGCTGATTCCGACCGCCGACGCGGTAAACCCGCCTTTAAAAATACCGAGAAATCCCTCTTCATCCACCGCTTTTTTGACTCCCTCAAACAGCGTATGCCCGAATCCGGTCAACGGCACCGAAGCTCCCGCTCCCGCCCATTCCTTAAACGGCGCATAAATGCCGACCGCGCTTAATACCGCACCGCCGCATACCAGAAGTACCATAATCCGTCCCGGCTGCAGCTTCGTCCGGTCCATCAGAATCTGTACCAGTGCGCAGATTACTCCTCCTACCAGAAACGCACGGATGTAATCCATATTACCTTCCCTCCTTTTTTCGTTCCAAGACAACGGCATGCGCAATTCCCGGAATACTGCTTCCCTCATTTGCACTGACCGGCGACAGCAGCGCTCCCGTCGGCACAAACAGAATCCGCTCATATTCGCCCTCGTAAAGTTTGTCCAGCAGATAGCCCGCCAGAGTCACCGCGCTGCATCCGCAGCCCGAACCGCCGGAATGGGTATCCTGCAATTCATTGTCGTAAATCAGCAGTCCGCAGTCCTCCTGTACGGGCTCTACCCGGTAGCCCTTCTGCCCGAGCAGGTCTGCAAAAATCTCCGCTCCTATTTTCCCCAGGTCGCCTGTCACAATTTTATCGTAATCCTCCGGGGTTCTGTGAAAATCCCGCAGGTGCGCCTCCACTACCGCCGCGGCCGCCGGCGCCATGCAGGCTCCCATATTTGCTTTATCCTTTACGCCGTAATCCGTAACACGACCGATGGTACCGCCGGAAACTACTACCTCGGCTCCGCTTTCCCTTACATTCCTATGCCTTGTTTCGCTTCCTTCCGTCTGTGCCATACTGCGTTCTAATGCCGTCCGGTTCCCGACAACCAGCGCGCCGCTGCCCGTTACCGTCCAGGTCGCCGCAAGAGGTCTTTGATTTCCGTAACCGAGCGGAAAACGAAATTCCTTCTCCGCGCTGGCAAAATGACTGGAAGTGACTGCTTCCGCGCAATCGGCAAACCCGCCGCCGACCGCCATCGAAGCTAACAAAAGCCCTTCCCCCATCGTCGAGCATGCTCCGTACACCCCCAGAAAGGGAATCGGCAGTTCTCCCGCGCCGAAGGAACTGGCCAAAAGCTGTCCTAACAAATCTCCCGCAAACAACAGCCGAATCTGCTTCGGGGTAAGTCCCGCCTTTCGTATCGCAAGCGCAGCCGCCTTCTGCATCATACGACTTTCCGCATCATTCCAGTTTTCTCCGCCGAACAAATCCGTTTCGTCAATCTCATCAAAAAACGAGCGCAGCGGTCCGTTTCCCTCTTTCTTTCCGACTACCGAGGCACGTCCCAGAACATAAATGTTTTCCGTAAAACAAATGCTCTGCGCTCCGACACACTTTTTTGCACTCATTGTCTTTCCGCCTTTCTTCCAACTGCTCTCCTCTATGTTATCCTCTTTTCTTTGTACTCTCAGTGTGTACAGTTTTCCGGAAATTTATCCGATTCTCTCTTGCATTTTGAAAAAACTATGGTATCATATTCGCAAAAAGCAAAACGAATCCGTGGTTTTAAAGTTTTCGAGGGTTTGCTTTTTGCAAAAGAACAGAAAGGAAGATTGTTATGAATTCAAAGCTACATAAAATGGTTCTTACCGCATTATTTACCGCACTGGTCTGCGTTGCCACCATCATCATCCAGATTCCTTCCCCGATGCAGGGCTATGTCAATCTGGGTGACTGTATTATCCTGCTGTCGGCATGGCTCCTCGGTCCGCTCTACGGCTTCTTTGCAGGCGGCGTCGGCTCCGCGCTTGCCGACTTACTGACCGGCTATTCCCACTATGCGCCGGGCACGCTTGTCATTAAAGGACTGATTGCCGTTGCCGCTGCCCTGATTTTTTCCGCAGGCCGTACGATTGCAAGCCGCAAGCACTCGGAAGAAACGCAACACCGCTTCCGCCGGCAGTTCCCGTGGCTTCTTCTCGGCGGTATCGCCGGAGAGGCAATTATGGTTCTCGGCTATTTTGGCTACGCAGCTCTTTTGCTCGGCAAAGGACTGGCCGCCGCTACCAGTATTCCGGGCAATCTCTTTCAGGCACTGGTCGGCATTGTTGCAGGACTGCTTCTTTATCCGGTACTGGTAAAGTCCGGGATTGCAAAAAAGGAACAGTAAGCCTATAACAATTTATCCACTAGTCTTGAGAATGTAGGAAAAAGCAGAGATATTTTCCGTTCAAACCCAAACAGAATCAGGAGGGAAACACAATGAATGAACTATGCATGATAATCAAGGACATGGTGAAGCCCAATTTTCTCAATATCAGGACTTCTATTCAAACTTACGACAGAGATGCTCTATGCTGTGGCGCTCCTTGCTGGAGATGGGTCTACCACGCACTACATTCGGCTGATAAATGGTTCATAAACCCCTGTGTTTACGATGAGCCACCATTTCATGAAGAAGGCATGGATAACCCCGATAAGCCGACTTCTGTTGTCCTTTCGGACGAACAGCTTCTCGCTTATCTCGATCAAGTTGAACAAAAAACCTACGCCTACATCGACTCCCTCACGGACGAAATGCTCTACGAATGTCCCGAAAATTGCGGTCATACACGAATGGAACTCGTACTGCGCCAGTTCCGCCACATCTCATTCCATACCGGAATGCTCAACGGTCAGACGGCGCTTGCAACCGGAAAATTCCCTATGTGGGTATCTCAGGCTGATAAGTATGTCGATGACGGCATTTTATTTGGCAGATACCGAAAGGGACAGGTAACAAAATAAGGGGCGCTACGCTCGACGGGAACTCCTGATTTATCTTACTTACAACTTCCAATTTTTACTTGAAGTATGGTAAATAATTCTTAGATGAAAGAAAGCACCAAATGATTCACATTGTCATTTGGTGCTTATATTATAGATTCCGTCCTTGATATTGCATTGTTACCGCATAAACTGTCTTGTATGGTTCATCAATGCGGAAAATGGCGATATAATTATCAATCAGTAACTGACGGTATAAAAAGTTGCTTTCCATTACGGAACTTTGCATCGGAGAAAGCGTCCTTTCTCCGGTTTCGGAATCCGCTTACCGTTCCTCTCTGAAATACGCCACTCCGAGGCTCGCCGGAGGCTGGCTCTCCCGCTTTTTACGCAGGCTCACCGCAATGAGCACGATAATCGTTACTACATACGGTATCATCTGAATCAAATCCGTCATGTAGCCCGGCACCTTCAGTCCCAGCATCGTCGGCAGGAACTGATACAGCCAGTACAGGGTTCCGAACAGATACGCGCCCCAGATGCCGTTTAACGGCCGCCAGGTCGTGAAAATAACAAGAGCAAGCGCAAGCCATCCCAGCGCTTCAATCTGCCCGGTGGTTGCCCAGATACCCTGGTTATAATCCAGAACATAATACAGACCGCCGATACCGGAAATTCCCGCGCCGATACAGGTTGCCAGATACTTATACTTCGTTACGCTGATTCCTGCCGCGTCTGCCGTCGCCGGATTCTCGCCCACCGCACGGAGATTCAAGCCGACTTTCGTTTTATTCAGCACGATATGCAGAACAATCGCAAGGATAATTGCCGCATAAGCAAGAAAACCGTAGCTAAACAGCATCTTTCCGATTGGGCCGAGATGTTCCGAAAGGAACGGCAGCTTTGCGGAAAATGCCTTGTTTGCAAGCGGCGCCGCCGTGTAGCTCGCACCGTTTAAAATGAACACGCCGAAAAAGTTTGCCACGCCCATACCGAAGGTAGTGAGCGCAAGACCCGTTACGTTCTGGTTGGCACGGAGCGTAATCGTTAAAAAGCTGAAAATCAGGCCGCCCGCCATCGAAGCAAGGATACAGCAGACCAAAGCGAGAATCACGCAGACCACGCCGTTCGGATTTGCCGCGTTTTTCTCATAATAATAGGCACTGGCAAAACCGGCAAAACCGCCGAGATACATAATTCCCGGCACGCCGAGATTCAGGTTGCCCGACTTTTCCGTTACCGTTTCTCCCATTGCACCATACATGATAATCGTGCCGAATGCGATGGCACGGAGAATCCAAGAAACAAATACGTTCATCGTTCCTGTGCCTCCTTTGCTTTTTTACTGCGGAAAATCAGTTTATAGTTTGCAAAAAACTCACTGCCCAGAATAAAGAACAAAATCACGCCGGAGATGATATCCGCCACATAATCGTTCAGACCGAAGGCAGAGGAAATTTCTCCCGCACCCATTTCCAAAAAGATAAGCAGGAAAGAAATTAATGCCATGGTAAAGGTATTGAACTTGGCAAGCCAGGCCACAATAATTGCGGTAAAGCCGCGTCCGCCCGCAGTAGACACCGAAATCGTCTGGTCACGTCCCGCAACCAGCAGAAACCCACAGAGTCCGCAGATCGCACCGGAAATCAACATCGTCCGGATCATTACCTTCTTTACGTTAATGCCCGCATAGCGCGCCGTGTTTTCCGATTCTCCCACCACGCTGATTTCATAGCCCTGCTTTGTATACTTTAAGTAAAAATACATGGCAAAGGTAAGGATGAGTACAATCAGAATGTTAATGTTGTAGCGCTCCCCGAAAAACTCCGGAAACCAGCCGATTTTTGTCTTCATATTCAGCTTTCCGAGGCTTGAGGCGCGTCCGCGCATAATATTGGTCGCACAGGCAACAATACTCGTTGCGACATAGTTCATCATCAGGGTAAACAGCGTTTCGTTCGTTTTCCAATGTGCCTTAAAGAAAGCCGGCAGAAACGCCCACAGGGCACCGGAAATCACACTGGCAAGGAACATTGTAAGAAACAGTACCGGGGTCGGCACCTTGCTTCCCACAAACACCATCACAAGCGCGGTTGACAAGCCTCCCATTAATATCTGACCTTCCGCGCCGATATTCCAGAATTTCATTTTAAACGCCGGCGCCAGTGCAATCCCGACAAGTAACAGACTCGCAAGGTCACGCAGCGCCCAGGAAAATCTCATTTTATTGCCGAAGGTGCCTTGAAACATCACACCGTATACGGAAAACGGATTCAGCCCGGTTACCAAAAAGATAAATACCGCATCTACCACCAGTGCCGCAAGAATTGCCAGCACAACCGTCAGCACTCTCGTTCTCTTTTTTACATTATCCCGCTTTACAATACGCAGAAACGGTTCCTGTGCCGTCATTTGTTTACTCATTTCCGTTACCTCCCGAAACAGCCGTCATTGTCATCAGTCTGCCGACTTCTTCCTTGGTTACGGTACGTCCGTCTACCAGACCGGTTACACGTCCGCCGCAAAGCACCAGAATCCTGTCGCAAAGCTCCAGCAATACATCCAAATCCTCGCCGACATAAATCACGGCGACTCCCTTTTCCTTCTGCTCGTTTAAGAGATGATAAATGGTATAGGAGGTATTGATATCCAACCCCCGCACCGCATAAGCCGTCATCAGTACAATCGGCGACTCCGCGATTTCACGGCCCACCAATACTTTCTGCACGTTACCGCCGGAAAGCCGGGATACCGGAGTGGAAACGCCCGGCGTTACTACCTCCAGTTCATCCTTTACCCGCTCTGCCAGCTGCTTCGGGCTTTTTCTGTCTAACAGGAAAAACTTTCCGTTTTCATAACTCTTTAACATCATATTACCGGTCATACCCATCGAGCCGACCAGTCCCATGCCCAAACGGTCCTCCGGTACAAAGGAAAGGTGTACGCCCGCCTCCCGGATTGCCTTCGGCGTCTTTCCGAGCAGCTCCACGCCGTCCATTTTAAACGGAGCAAAAAACTGCACGCTGCTTTCTCTTTCCGTCTGCTGCAAGCCTGCGATTGCTTCCAAAAGCTCCTTCTGTCCGTTGCCCGAAACACCTGCGATTCCTAAAATTTCTCCGCCGTAAGCGTCAAAGGAAACCGAATCCAGCACCTTGATTCCGTCCGCATTCACTACCGTAAGATTCTTAATATCCAGACGTTTCACTCTGTCCTTCGGTTCCGGACGCTCAATATTTAAGGATACCTTTTTCCCTACCATCATTTCCGTTAAGGACTCCACGCTTGCTTCTGCCGTCGCTACCGCTCCCACATACTCTCCTTTCCGAAGAATTGCCACACGGTCGGATATGGAAAGCACCTCCTGCAACTTGTGGGTTATGATGATAATTGCCTTTCCGTCCTTTTGCATGTTCCGAATCACTTCAAACAGCTTTTCGGTTTCCTGCGGCGTCAGCACTGCGGTAGGCTCGTCCAAAATCAAAATATCTACGTTACGGTACAGCACCTTAACAATTTCCAGCGTCTGTTTTTGGGAAACGCTCATGGTATATACCTTCTGGTCTAAGTCCAGTTCGAAATGATACCGGTCGCAGATTTCCTTTGCCCGCTCTTTTACTTTCTTTAAATCAAAGCGCTCCGACTTATCCAGTCCGAGTGCAATATTTTCCGTTGCCGTAAATACATCCACCAGCTTAAAATGCTGGTGAACCATGCCGATTCCGAGCGCAAACGCGTCCTTCGGCGAATGGATTTCCGCTAATTTTCCGTTTACAAAAATCTGACCGCCGTCCTGATAATAAATCCCGGCGAGCATATTCATCAAGGTTGTTTTTCCGCTTCCGTTTTCTCCCAGTACGGATAAAATTTCTCCGCGGTAAACCTCCATTGATACATCCTTATTTGCCACTACCTGTCCGAATGTCTTTGTTATATTCTTAAACTGAATTGCACATTCCACTGAGGACATATCCCCCTTTTCTCAAATAAATCCGTTTCCTGTTATTGTCTTAAAAAGAAATATAAGGGGAGTTTTTAAAACTCCCCTTGGAAGTCCAAGCATCGCTGAACAATAAAACTTTCAAATCAATTATTCTACCGGAGTTGCATTCTCTACAATACCGTCGATACGGATAGAGAAGTACGGTGCGCTGCGGAAAGAAGACTCCTCAAAAGCGCCGTCCTTAATGCACTCAACGGTTTCGCCCTCGTAAATCGGGGTCATCGTAGAGAAATCCATGAAGGAAAGGTCTACCTTACAGCTCGTAACCTTGCCGTTTGCGTCGGTTTCTACCGTACAGGTATTCTGCGGTGCGCTTACGGTAAACGTATTGGTATCGAATACCTTTAATGCACCGGTCTTTAACTGTGCTTCAACCCCTGCCACATACTCGGCGGTACCTGCTGCACAGGACTTACCTAACTCTGTAATGGCAACCGCATCCTTTGCATAACCTTCTGCCCAGTCTACCGCAATTTCCTTACCGTCCATTGCGTTCTTGATTGCTTCCGTATAATATACGGACCAGGTGTTGGTTGCGGAAGTAAGTGCTGCGTTCGGAGCAGTTTCAAGCATATCCACGTTATAACCGATGGAGTAGCAGATTCTTCCGTTGTTTAACAGCTTCTCTACTGCTGCCGGAGCACCGGTGGAGTCTGCATGCTGACCGATAATAACACAGCCGTTTGCCACAAGAGCTTCTGCCGCAGCTGCTTCTTTATCAATATCAAACCAGGAATTGGTATACTTTACTTCCATAACAACATTCGGCATCACGCTCTTAATACCGAGATAGAATGCGGTGTAACCGGAAACTACTTCTGCGTAGTTATAGGCGCCGACATAACCGATCTTAATGTTACCGTCCGCGTCAAAGCTGTCCGCCTGCGTTGCAGCGGTAAGCGTGCCGTTCTCCACCAGTTCCTTTAACTTAAGACCTGCAACGACACCGGAAACATAACGGGACTCATATACCTTTGTAAATGCGTTCTTTAAGTTATCGCTTCCGCAGATTGCTGCGAAATCACCGGTCATGGAAACGAAGGTTACATCGGAAAACTCCTCTGCTGCCTGTACCATGAAGGTCTGATGTCCGTAGCTGTTAGAGAAAATCACATCACAGCCGGAAGCCACCAAATCGGCTGCCGCATCGTAGCACTTGGAATCCTCTGTTACCTTGTACTTCCAGATAATATTGCTGTCCGCAATATCAAGTGCCTTGGCTGCTGCCTTGATACCGTCCATATGTGCCTTGGTGTAGCCCTCGGTATCATCACCGACTAAAATAACACCAACCTTAAAATCCCCGCCCTTTTCCGTTTTGCCGCACGCACCGAGTGCCAGTACCATCGTACAGACAAGGAGCAAGCTAACTAACTTTTTCATTTCTTTTTCCTCCTGTTTGTTGAAAAAAATTCCATACAACAATTACACGAGCATTATATACTAATGTTTCCAAAAAAGCAAGTACCTCTTTTAAGCAGTTTCCCCTTTCACGACCGCCTTTCCTTTCCACTTGCCGCGCCGCCAGCGAATCAGGGCAAGCACTCCGCGGGCGCATTCGTCTGCCGCGGTTCCAATAAAAACGCCTGTCATTCCCAGAGAAAGCCCTATGCCGCAGCCGTACCCCACGCCGATTCCGATTCCCCACATGGACAGCATTCCGACTACTACCGGAAACAGCACATCGCCTGCCGCTTTCATACTGCCGAGAACCACCAGATTAATCGTTCTGCCGATTTCCATAATAATCACAACGGCAAGCGTCTGCTGTACCAACGGCACCACCTCGGTATTCTCCGTAAACAGCTTTAAAGTGAGCGGACAGAGCAGGCAATTTAACGCCGCAATTCCGATTGCCACAGGCAGGGAAGTATATAAGGTTTTCATGACCCGTTTATCCGCCGCGTCCTCACGTCCGGCACCGACCAAATGTCCCGTGACAATCTGCGTTGCCTGTGCAAGAGAGTTGGAGAACACAACCGAAAACGACATCAGCGTATTACAGTACACCTTTGCGTTTACCGCCATCGCTCCCATCGGATTGATAAAGGACAGCAGCACCAGCTGGTAAAAGGAATACGCCATATTTTCTCCTGCGGAGGGAATGCCGATTTTTAACATACGGAACAACATTTTTTTCGGAAACGGCCTCAACAGATTAAGCGCTATTTTCCCCACCCGGTAACGATAAAATATAAGAACGGAAACCACCAGGGCAATCGTTCGTGACGCAACCGTGGAAATCGCCACACCGGCAACGCCGAGCTGAAGATGCTTTAACGGTCCGTACAGGAATATATAGTTTCCGACAATATTCACAAGATTGACCGCCAGCGAAATGTACATTCCCACCCTCGTGTAACCGTGGCAGCGCAGTATCTGGACCATAACGTTATAGCCCGCCTGTAAGAACAAAAGGCCGCCTACAATCTTCATATACGTTACGGCGTCTTTCATCTGGCTCGCATCCACCTTTAAAAACCTCATAAAGCTGCCGCCGAAGAAAAACACAATCAGACTGATGAACAGCCCGAAAACCAGATTAAAGGACAGGGACAGCGTATAAATCTGATTCATGTTCTCTGTCTTCTTTGCACCGAGGTATTGCGCCACTACCACGCCGGTAGCGCCCGCAATCACACCGAACATGATGATGAACAGACTCATCATCTGGTTTGCATTGCCCACGGCGCCCACCGCATTCTCGGAATACCGGCTGATCATAATGGTATCTACATTATTCAATAAAATATTTAACAGCATCTCCGCGAAAATCGGTCCCGCCAGAAAAAGCATGGACGTCTTTTCGTTAATTTCCGTATTTCCCTGTTTCATCGGTAAATTTCCTCCAAACCTTTTCCTCCTCACTCCACGATAACTCCGTTTTCCCTACTATATCTCAATTTCGTCAGGTTTGCAAGCGGAAATCTGCAAATATTTATATTTTCTTCTTTTGTTCATTTTATTATATAGCCAATCTTTTCGCTTGTTTTAGCATTTTTTTGCCACTTTGTTCTTTTCTTATATTTGTTCATATTTTTATATCATTTTTCATCCGTCCATATCCGCCGCTGCCGTTTTCTTCCTTCGGGATGCCGGTTATTCGAAATTATTTTCCAGGCGGCTGATAAAACGCTCCATCTCCTCTTTGGAATGCTGGTTTCTGCTCGCTTCTATCACCGCACGCTTTTCCTCGTCGCTCATTCCCGCAAAGCAGTTCATCGCCTTTGTATTTGCCGCTAATGACAGTCCGAAACCGATCGGCATATCGTCCCGGATACTTTCCTTTTGCTCTTTTTCCATGGAATACCCTCCTTTCCCCTTCCAGTATTCCACCGGGCCGTAAAAAGTATTCAGCCCCCCTTCAGCCGCGATATTCATGAATCGACTGCTCGTAAAACTGCTGTCTGCGCCATTGGCTCGGCGATACCTGAAACTGTTTTCGGAACTGCTTCGAAAACTCAAGGGGGTCGTCATACCCGACGCACAACGCCACCTCCTTAATCGAAAGCTCCTTGTTTTTCAGATGCTGCGCCGCTGCCGCAAACTTCATCTTCAAAAGATACTGCTGCGGACTCTGCCCCTTCTGCTCCCGGAAAATACGGCTGAAATAGCTGCGGTCAAGTCCAACATAGTCTGCCAGCTCCGCCACCCGGAGTTTTCTGTGCAGATTCATCCGCATATATGCCTCGCATTTCCGCACATAGCTGCTTCCTTTTTCTTCCTCTGTGCCGCGCAGCCTGCCGGCGGTCATTGCACAAAGAATCCCCCAGAGTCTTTCCATCACAAAGGTAAACTCGGCTCCTCCCGCCTCCGTCAGTTCTCTCACCGCCCTTCCGACCGTTCCGTTTTTATCCGTAAGCACCGGAGTTTCTTTGGAAAAGCCCGCTGCCGAAAGCATTTCCCCGCACAGAGCTCCCGCAAATTCCACCCACCGGTAAACCCACGGTTCCTCCTTATCCGCCTCATAATAAGCAAGCTGTCCCGGATAAATCAGGAAATACTGCCCCGCTTCTATCTCGTAACGCTTTCCCTCGGCAAGCAGATACCCCCTGCCGCTGTATACATAATGCACAAAATAAAAATTACGGATACACGGTCCGTAACCATAACCGCTGTCACATTCCTGCTCCCCGTACTGTAACGGATAAACATCCCGCGGCACCAGCACGGTGTCCGCATACCAAACGTGAAACAATCCCATCGCCATGCCTCCTTTCCCTTCTGATATATCACATTTTCCCATGTTGTGTCAACATTTTACTATTTCAAAGTCCGTCCTAAAGTCTTACACTGAAACCGGAACAGAAACAGGTTCGTCCGCGAAGTTTTCGCGCATCGACCTCCGTTATACCTATGAAAGGAGTTTTTCTTATGGTCGCAAAAACACCGCCTATGGGCTGGAACAGCTGGGACTGCTACGGGGCTGCGGTTACCGAAGACATCGTGAAAGCCAACGCTGACTTTATGGCAGCAAACCTAAAACAATACGGTTGGGAATACATCGTCGTTGACATCCAGTGGTACGAGCCGACCGCAGAAAGTCACTATTACCATAACTTTACGGAATTGTGCATGGATGAATATTCCCGGCTTCTCCCTGCGGTAAACCGTTTTCCGTCAGCCGCAGACGGCAGGGGCTTTGCGCCTCTTGCGGACTATGTCCACTCTCTCGGATTAAAATTCGGCATCCATATGATGCGCGGTATCCCGAGGCAGGCAGTTCACCGGAATACGCCGGTAAAGAACACGACCCGGACTGCCAGACAGATTGCCGCACAGAGCAGCATCTGTGACTGGAACACCGATATGTACGGCGTCGACTGCTCCAAGGAGGGCGCACAGGCTTACTACGACAGTCTGTTTGAACTCTATGCCTCCTGGGGCGTTGATTTCGTCAAGGTAGATGATATCTGCCGCGGCTACCCGGTTGCCGAGGTAGAAGCCATCGCCGCTGCCATCCGGCACTGCGGCCGCGATATCGTACTTTCTCTTTCTCCGGGGCCGGCACACCTTGATATGGCGGAGCATATGAAGCAGTACACGAATATGTGGCGGATTACCGACGACTTCTGGGATAAATGGGAGCTTCTCTACAATATGTTTGAGCGGGCGGAAAAGTGGTGCATTCACTCCGGCATTACCGACGGTCACGGACACTGGCCGGATGCGGACATGCTGCCGATCGGTCCGATTAATCAGGTCTACGACAAGGCAAACCGCACCAACTTTACAAAGGACGAACAGCGCACCATGCTGACCCTTTGGAGTATTCTGCGTTCCCCGCTTATGATTGGCGGCGATATGACCGGCTTTGATGAATTTACCATGAGCCTGCTCAACAACGCGGAATTGATTCAGGTACTGACGCATACTCATTCCGCTCATCCGCTTTACCGCAAAAAAAGCGGAGATACGGAAACCTGCGCCTGGATGAGCACTTACGAAAACGGAAACTTTTGTATTGCCCTGTTTAATCTCGGAGAAACAGAAACCACGGTTACCGCAGCTCTTCCGTTCGGCGGCACTTATACCTGTTACGATATCTGGAAGCGGCAGACGATTGCGCCTGTGGAAAACAAAGTAAGCGAAACGCTTCCGCCGCACGGTGCGGCAATGTTTCGCTTATCATCATGTTTATAATTATATTAACATTTTAGTTGTGGAATAGCCTTTTAATTAGTTTTCTTATTGACACCCGGAGAAATCTACTATATAGTAGATTGAAAGAGAATTGAATTCTATCTCATAGCGCAAAAGTATTTTATTTTATTAAGAACGGAGGCATCGTCTATTATGGCAGCAAAGCAAGCCAGAAACGCACTCAATCCCTATCTTCCGTCCTGGGAATATATTCCGGACGGTGAACCCTATGTCTTTGGCGACCGGGTTTATATTTACGGTTCCCACGACTTATTTAACGGTCATGTATTCTGTCTTGGCGATTATGTATGCTGGTCCGCACCTGTGGACCGGCTCGGCGACTGGAGATACGAAGGCGTCATCTATCCAAAGACCGCAGACCCGCTAAACCGCGACGGAAAAATGTGTCTGTATGCCCCGGATGTCACCGTGGGCCCGGACGGGCGGTATTACCTTTACTATGTCCTGGATCATGTATCGGTTGTTTCCGTGGCAGTCTGCGACACACCGGCAGGAAACTATGAATTTTACGGCTATGTCCACTATGCGGACGGGACGCGTTTGGGCGAACGGCCGGGGGATGAACCGCAGTTTGACCCGGGCGTTCTGACCGAGGGAAACAAAACGTATCTCTACACCGGTTTTTGCGGCAGAGGCGATAAAAGCAGAACGGGAGCTATGGCAACCGTACTTGCTTCCGATATGCTCACTATTTTGGAGGAACCGGTATTTGTAGTTCCGGGCAGCGAGTACAGCGCAGGCACGGGCTTTGAAGGTCACGCCTTTTTTGAAGCTCCTTCCATCCGCAAAATCGGCGACACTTATTATTTCATTTATTCCTCCGAGGTCATGCATGAATTGTGCTATGCAACCGCAAAGAACCCGACGGAAAAGTTTACCTACGGCGGCGTAATTATAAGCAACTGCGACCTGCATATCGACACCTACAAGCCTGCGGATATGCCGGCGGCGTACGGTGCCAACAACCACGGCAGTATCGTTCGGATTTTAGAGCAATGGTACATTTTCTATCACCGCCACACCAACGGCACCTGGTACAGCAGACAGGGCTGTGCGGAAAAGATTTCCGTACTTGCGGACGGAAGCATTCCCCAGGCGGAACTCACCTCCTGCGGCTTAAACGGCGGGCCGCTTCCGGGTTGCGGCGAATATCCGGCATATCTTGCCTGCAATCTTTTTACCGACACGCCGCATCCGTATGTAGGCGGGGACGCATTTCCGAAGATAACGCAGGACGGCCGCGACGGCGACGAGGAGGAGGGCTACATTGCCAACATACAGAACTCCGCAACGGCAGGCTTTAAATATTTCGACTGTAAAAATGTGACCGGCTTCGCCGTTACTACCCGCGGCTACGCAAACGGCACCTTTGAGATAAAAACCGCCTGGGACGGCGAAGTTTTAGGCCGTATCACACTTCAGTATACAAACGTATGGGAGCGCTATGTGACCCCGGTCCGGATTCCGGACGGTGTCCATGCGATTTACCTGACCTACCGTGGCGACGGAAACGCCAGCTTAAAATCCTTTGAACTTCTCACTGCGGAATAACCGCAGAAGGAAGGGGCCGCCGCAAAATTCCGCGGCAGCCCCTTCTTTTTTCGGTTTAGGAAACGATTCCCAGCACTTTCAATATCCAATACACCAGCCCTAACACCCAGCTGGTAAAAATCCCGTACAAAATCACCGGCCCCGCAATCGTAAAGATTTTGCAGCCGATACCGAATACCTGTCCTTCCTTGCTGTATTCGATTGCGGAGGCCGCCACGGAGTTCGCAAAGCCGGTAATCGGTACAACACTGCCCGCACCGGCATACTTTGTCAGCTTCTGATAAAGATTGAGACCGGTAGTTAAGGCAGACAAAAAAATCAGCGTAATGATGACATACAGGGCGGCATCCTCTTTCTTTGCACCCCAACTCAGATACAAATTAGTGAGCGCCTGCCCTAACGTACAAATCGCTCCGCCTGCCGCAAACGCCCAGCAAATATTAATCCACGGATTATGCTTCGGCGTGACCTGTTCCACATACCTGTTATACTTTTCGTCCCGTTTCACACTGTCGGTTTCCTTTACCACCTCGTGTATCATACGCTTTCTTTCTTTTTCATCCATTCGATGCCGCTCCCTTCTCGCAAAAACGGTGATTGTAGCTCCTGCCGCGTAAAGCCTTTTCTCCTGCGGCTTTTACGCTTTATTTCCCTGCGCCGAGCACAAGCTGATACCACGCGCCAAACCCTTTCCCGACTGCAAACGCCACTACCACGAGCGGCATTCCCACCTGCAGCTTGATTCTTTTTGCAAAGACCGGAAGCACTCTTACCACCTCGGCCAGTGCCGCCGCAAGACACCCGACAAAGATGCCGGAAAACCAGCCGAATGCCGTCCGGCACAGCGTTCCGCAGAAAAGCTCTATTTGAAACAGGTCAAAGAGATTGGCTAGCGTTATGCCGAACACGGCGACGCTTTCGTACAGCATCGTATATTTTGCCGTTTTCGTTCCTGCCGCAAGTCTTGTCACCACGCCGACCGTCGTAATAAATGCAAACAGGCCGGCCGCCACGGCTATGCCGAAAAAAATCCCTATGGGGCAATACACTGCCGCTCGCAAAATCTCAGACATCTTCCTTCTTTCCCTCCCTGGACGCATTCTCGATAATCGTGGTATTCACATCTTTCTCATACTGTCGCATCTGCACCTGAAGCGGAGTAGGGTCGCTGTCGATTTTCTTCCGCAGAAAATGATTGAAAAACAGAATAATCCCAATCGGAATACCGATGCTGTACGCAACCTCCAGTTCGCCCGGTGCGCCCCGTTCCGCCCCTTCCGTCAGTTTATAAATCAGCGCAAAAATTTCCTCTACACTGGCATCCTTATTAAAGGTAATAATCGTAAACGCGGCACCGAAAAATACCGTCAGACAGACAAAGGCTGCTTTTCCCCAGTCCAGTGCCTTTTTATACTTGTTCTTTTCCGCCGGTTTGTATTCCACAATAAAGTCCGGCTCCCCAAGCGGGGTAACGAAAACCTCCGGGTATGCCGCCCCGATCAGTTCGATTACCTTCATTACGCAAAAAGCCTGTTTCTTTTTCTTCTTTTCCGGAAACACATGCAGTTCGATTGCCCCGACTTTCTGCTTTATTACCGGGTCGTTTGCATAAATCGAAGCCACGTCGGAAAGAACGACTCTGCGCTTATTGACAAGGCTGCACTGTCCAACATATAAAAATACGGTTACCTGCTGTGACATAAACGCTCTCCTTGCCAAGGCTGCTCTGCAATCCGCATATACGCCTCACGATACACCAGAGTTCCTTCCGGAATATCCTCCGGTTTTCGCAGATACCAGATAAAAAAGAGAATGACTGCCAAAAGAACAACTGCCGCAACCGCCAGCGCAACTCTTTGTTTTACTGTCATCCTTTCACCGCCTTTCGTAATACTGACGGAAGTATGTGCCGTTTTTGTACAAACTATGCAAGTAAACTTCTCATATGCTGCAATATTTTCTTTTCCATCCGGCTTACCTGAACCTGACTGACGCCAAGCATCCCCGCAATCTCCGTCTGCGTCTTGTTCTCAAAATAACGCAGTCGGATCAGCCGACGTTCTTCTTCCCCAAGCGCGTCTAAAAGCTGCTTTGTCACAAGCTGATTAACAATCCGTTCCGTAGCGTCCTCTTCTCCCGCCAGCCGCTCCGCCAGTGTACTTTCGGTTCCGTCCGCACGGCTGATCGGCTTTGACAGGGATTCCACTTCCGTACACGCTTCCATGGCAAGTACAATATCTTCCATGTCAAGCCCCGTGTCCTCTGCGATTTCCTCTAACGTAGCGTCCCTGCCGAGCCGGGCCAGCAGCCGCTCGCCGGAGGCTTTGAGGCGGATATTGTTTTCCTTTAAGGTCCTGCTTACCTTTATCATTCCGTCGTCCCTGAGAAAACGTTTGATTTCGCCGCTTATCATCGGTACCGCATAGGTAGAGAATTTCACATCAAAGGTCACATCAAACTTATCGATTGCTTTCATCAGCCCGATGGTCCCTATCTGAAACAAATCCTCCGCTTCGCAGCCGCGTCCGGTAAAACGCCGCACCATACTCCAAACCAGTCCGACATTTTCGGTAATCAGCTGCTCCCTAGCCTGTCTGTCCCCCGCCTGCGAAAGACGTATCAGTCCGATTGTATCCAAGTTTTCCTCCCTCCGTTTACCCGATTACTTTACGCATCCTGATTACAGTTCCTTCCCCCACTGCCGATTCCACTACCAGCTCGTCCGTAAACGCCTCCATAAAGGAAAAGCCCATGCCGGAACGCTCCAACTCCGGTTTTGTGGTATACATCGGTTCCATTGCCGCCGCAATATCCGCGATTCCGCTTCCGGTATCCTTAATCCGAAAGAATACCTCCCGCCCCTTTCTCGCACACCAGAGCTCCACAATTCCTTCTTCTTGTCCGTACCCATGAATAATTGCATTGGTTACGGCTTCCGAAACCGCCGTTTTCGTATCCGCAAGCTCGGTTAACGTCGGGTTTAACGGGGTCAGAAATGCCGCCACCGTCATTCGCGCCAATGCCTCATTACAGGATTTTGCCTGAAAGGTCAGACACATCTCGTTATCATATTTCTCCACTCTCCTGCCTCCTTTTTTCTTCTCGCTTTTCTGTCATCTGCCGCCGAAGCTCTCTTTTGCCGGGCGCAGAAACGCCTCCTCTGCCGTTTCGTATTGCTCTACAATTTTATAAAGCCCCGAAAACGTAAGAATCCGTTCCACATTTTTCCCGACGCCCATGACTCCGACGCGTCCTCCCTGAAAAATAACCTGCCGATAACGTCCCATAATCACTCCGATTCCCGAACTGTCCATAAAATCCACACCGGTAAAATCAAACAGGATATGCTTTGCATGGCTTCGCGCCAATAAACTATCCGCTGTTTCCCGTACCGCCAACGCGGTATGATGGTCCAAATCTGCCTTCAAATGAATGATTAAAATGTTGTTCCGTACTTCATACTCAGCCGCCTGCATTTTTCCTCCTTTCCCGCAGAAAAAAAGGAAGACATGTTCTTACCATGTCTTCCTTCGTAACAGCCTCTGCGATTTTCTATGTTAATTCAACCCGTCCATACACTGATGCGCCATTTCCGCGCGCTCGCTGCCCGGATATTGATTAACTACCATCTGTAAATAAATTCTTGCCTTGCTCTCATCCCCGCTGCGCTGATAGGAACGCCCGAGAAAGTACAACGTATCCGCGTCCGTACCGCCCACGCGGTAAACTGCCTCCAAATATGATATCGCATCTTCATACTTTCCGGCATTATATAACTCATGCCCGTACTCATACCCGTACACTTTTATCTTATCGGATACCTCCTTCAGAATCTCCTGATACAGCGCCGCAGTTTTCCAACGGGCAGACGCCGTTTCTTTCCGCTCTAGCAGCCGGTCCGCATAAGAAATCAAGTCATCCAGTACCGACGCGGGAGCTTCCTCTTCCTCGGCCTTTGCTATCTTCTCCTGTATTTTTGGATACTCCGCAATCAGAAGAAGCACCTCTTCATACGCCGCCGCATCAAACGCAGTTGCCGATTCGTTCTCCTGCTTCAGCGCCGCAAGGCTGCTCTCCGCTTTCGCAAGCTTGTCCTCCAAATCCCTTTTCTCATTCTGCAAAACGGAAATCGATGCCGTATAGGAAGCAATTTCCGCGCCGTAATCCCGTTCTTCGCCTGCGTACTCCGCCTTCACATTCGAGCGCACCGTCGGGACTACCAGCCAGTAGAGTACCGCAATTCCGATGAGAATGCCCGCAAAAAAGGTAATAAATGCAATATAATTGGGCTTGTCCTCCTGAAAGGAAACCGTCGGCGGCGCAATATGGTACGAAGAACTCTCTATCTTCTTTTCGGTATGTACCGCACCTTCCTCCGTATTTAACACCTGCTCCACTTCCATAAGGTAAGACAGCGTTGTCGTATTTGCCACATCGGTTTTCTGCGCCCGCAACAGACACCGCTTTGCTTTTTCATGCTCGCCGTTCTTGATATAAAGCAGCGCAAGAAGCTGCAAGGCTCTCACATAGCCCGGACGAACGCTGACAACCTTTCTCAGCTGGAGCATTGCAAGGTCGTCGCTTCCCTGCTTTGCGTAAGCAAGCGCCTGATTAAATTTTTTAACGGTCTGGTTGATTGCGTCTAACTTCGCCGGATTGGACTGCACCTTGTTTATAAAATAATCCGCAAGGTTATGTTCCGGTACAAAATGTTTACTGATAATCCACTCGCTTAATGCGGCGACCGCCTCTCCCAGTTCAAAATAAACCAGTCCGAGCAGATTGCGCGCCTGTATATTCCGTTTGTTACATTCCAAACTTCGTTTCAACATGATTACAGCGCCGGACAAATCCCTCACCTGCGCTCTGGTCAGACCCTCGTTATAGTATCGGTTCGACAGCCGGCATAAATGTTGTGCGACAGCGATATCGGTCCCGCAGCGTTCACAATACCGGCGGTTTCGCCCTATCTCATATCCGCATTTCGGACAATCCATCGCAATCCCTACCTTTTCTCCTTTTTTCCCGTAACTACCTGTTCCAGTAAATCCGACAAATCCGTCAAATCGTTGTTCAAAATCGCCTCTTCTGCCTGGTCAATCTCCAGACTCGGCTGAAACTTCGCAAGTTCCTCTTCGTAATTCAACATGCCTTTTCCTCCTGCCTTGTACAAACTCCAAAACAGCCTCTCTATCACTATCATATAGAGAAACGCCGTAAAAATCAATAGCTTCTCCCCACTTTTTTTATTCTCCTTCACAAAAAAAGGCAATATTGCTCCTTTTTTGAACAATATCGCCCTTTCCCGCCATTTTTCCGCGTTTGGGAACCTTCCGCATACGCCGCCGCGTTTTACCGCGTACCTGCGAAATGCGCCAGACGTTCTTCTACCTGCGCCATCATGGAAGTATACTTTTCAAGCTTTGCGCGCTCCTCGGCAAGCTTTGCTTCCGGTGCTTTATTGACAAAGTTCGGATTGGCAAGCATGCCGTTGACGCGCTTTAACTCACCTGTAAGCCTCGTCTTTTCCTTTTGCAGACGTTCTATCTCTTTTTCAATATCAACCAGATCCGCAAACGGAATAGAAATTGTGGCATTCGGAATTACTGCGGATACCGCGTCCGCGTCAATGCCTTCCTTCGTCGCCTGAATCGCTACCTCACTTGCCCCGCCCAGCGTTGCAAAGAATACCCTGCTGTTCTCAAAAATGCTCCGCACCTTCTCCGATTCGGAAACAACAAAAACCTTCGCCTTCCGGCTCGGCGGCACATTCATTTCCGTGCGGACATTACGGATGCCCTTTACGGCATCCTTGATTAACTCAACCGCTTCCTCCTCTGCCGCAAAGGAACTGCTTTCGCTGTACTCCGGCCATGCGGAAATCATAATGGACTCCTCCGCCTGATTGCCTTCCAGCTCCTTTAACGTACAGAAAATTTCCTCGGTAACAAACGGCATATACGGATGCAGGAGCTTTAACGCATCGGTCAGGACATGGCGTAACGTCCAGATTGCCGCTGCCTTGCTCTTCTCGTCGGTTCCGTACAGACGCGGCTTTACCATCTCGATATACCAGTCGCAGAATTCCTCCCAGATAAAATCATAAATCTTCTGGGCGGCGATTCCAAGCTCAAACTTATCAAGATTCTCGGTTACCTCCCTTACAAGGGTATTGGCTTTGGAGAGAATCCACTTATCCGCGTCGGTAAGCGCCGCGGTGTCTACCGTATCCGCTACCGCCGCTGCCTTCATGGCGTCGCTTGCGTCCTCCGCAAGCATCTGCTGCATATTCATCATAATAAAGCGGCTTGCATTCCATACTTTGTTTGCAAAGTTACGGCTCGCCTCAACGCGTTCCATGTAAAAACGCATGTCATTGCCCGGCGCGTTTCCGGTAATCAGCGTGAAGCGGAGCGCATCCGCACCGTACTTATCGATAATTTCCAGCGGGTCGATTCCGTTTCCTAAGGACTTACTCATCTTTCTTCCCTGGGAGTCGCGTACCAGACCGTGGAACAGCACCGTCTTAAACGGCTTCTCCTGCATATGCTCGTAGCCCGAGAAAATCATACGGATTACCCAGAAGAAAATAATATCGTAACCCGTTACCAGCACATCCGTCGGATAAAAATACTTCAAATCCTCCGTCATTTCCGGCCAGCCGAGGGTCGAGAACGGCCACAATGCGGACGAGAACCATGTGTCAAGCGTATCCGGGTCCTGCTCCAAATGCTCGCAGCCGCATTTCGGACAAACCTTCGGTGCGTCCGCCGTCTTCGCTACGGTAATCTCGCCGCACTTTGCACAGTAATACGCCGGAATCCGGTGGCCCCACCAGAGCTGTCTGGAAATACACCAGTCGCGGATGTTGTCGGTCCAGTTAAAATAAGTTTTCTCCATGCGCTCCGGCACTAACGTAATTTCCTTATTCTTTACCGCTTCTACCGCAGGCTTGATTAATTCCTCCATGCGTACAAACCACTGCTGCTTGATTAACGGCTCTACCGTTGTCTTACAGCGGTCGTGGGTGCCTACATTATGGGTATAATCCTCGATGCGAACCAACAGCCCCATTTCGTCAAGCTCTTTGACAATCTGCTTTCTTGCCTCATACCGGTCCATTCCCGCAAACTTTCCGCCGGCTTCGTTGATGGTCGCGTCGTCGTTCATAATATTAATTTCCGGCAGATTATGACGCTTTCCTACCTCGAAATCGTTCGGGTCGTGCGCCGGCGTAATTTTAACAACACCCGTACCGAAATCCTTTTCTACATATTCGTCCGCAATAATCGGAATCTCACGGTCTACAAACGGCACCTTTACGGTCTTTCCTACCAGATGTGCATACCGCTCGTCGCCCGGATGTACCGCTACCGCCGTATCTCCTAACATCGTTTCCGGACGGGTCGTTGCAAACTCCAAAAACTCATCGGTTCCGACTACCGGATACTTAATATGCCAGAAATGCCCCGCCTGCTCCTCGTACTCTACCTCGGCGTCCGAAATGGAGGTCTTACAAACCGGACACCAGTTGACGATGCGGGAACCCTTATAAATCATTTTCTTTTCATAGAGCTTTACAAATACTTCCTCGACTGCCTTATTGCAACCCTCGTCCATAGTAAAGCGCTCTCTGTCCCAGTCGCAGGAGGAACCGAGCTTCTTTAGCTGGCTGATAATACGTCCGCCGTACTCCTTTTTCCATTCCCACGCGCGTTTCAAAAACCCTTCCCGCCCAAGGTCATGCTTATCGATTCCTTCCTTCTTCATCTGCTCGATAATCTTTACCTCGGTCGCAATGCTGGCATGGTCCGTTCCCGGCTGCCACAGCGCATTATAGCCCTGCATCCTCTTATAGCGGATTAAAATATCCTGCATGGTATTATCCAATGCGTGTCCCATGTGAAGCTGTCCGGTAATGTTCGGCGGCGGAATCACAATCGTAAACGGTTTCTTCTTCGCGTCCGGCTCGGCATGGAAATACTTCTTCTCCAGCCACTTCGCATACAATCTGTCTTCTATGTCCTTCGGGTCATAGGTCTTTGCCAATTCTTTCTGCATACATTTCCTCCTTACATTGAATGTTCCGTAACATTTTTTGCTTTATAGAAACGTACTTCAACACGGTATTTCCTATAAAGCAAAAAAGGCCGATTCGCCCGCTAAGGACGAATCGACCGTGGTACCACCTTAATTTACAGCGTCCGCACGACGCTGCCTCTTTGTCTTTAACGGAACTACCCGGCATTTCCTACTTTCTCCCGAAAACCTGTAAAAACTCTCGGGCATTGATTCAGAAATGCTGCTCCAAAGCTACCTTCCATAAGCAAGCCCTTACGAAACCTTTCAGCCGGTGAGTTTCGCTCTCTTTCAGGATGACTTATGTACTCCTCTTTTTCCGCGCATTTGAACGATATGCCCTTATCATAAAGGAAGCTGTAAAAAAAGTCAAGAGGCAGAAAATATTTTTATCAAAAAAGCCAAAAAATGTTTGTCTTTTTCGTGAATTTGCGGTATAATTTCTTTGGGACGCGTTTAATTTAAGGCAACTATGTCTTTTTTGTTTATTATATTGTCAAAAGGAGAGAGGAATTCGATGAAATACACACAAGGGGTTTCGTTGGAGCAGACTGAACTGTTAGACGAGCTAACCGGGATTTATAACCGTCAGGGGTTTCTTACCGCTACCGAACAGCTTTTGAAAGCTCATCCGGATTTGCAATTTTGTCTGATTTACTGGAATATCCGCAAGTTCAGAATTACCAATGATTTATTCGGTTGGGAATCCGGTGACAAAATTTTGATTCACTGGGCAAATAATCTCACCGAACTGCTGCACGGCAAACTTGCTGTTTACGGTCGTCTGGAGCATGATAACTTTGTTTGCTGCGTACAGGAAAGCTTCCTCGAAAACGACGAGTGGACCAAACTCGGCGAAATCAGTTATGCTACCGACGAAACGGAATATCACTTCTATTCCTGCTGCGGACTATATAAAATCACGGACCGCACCCTTCCGATCTCCGCCATGATTGACAAAGCCCGTGCTGCCATGGAAACAATCAAGAACAACTATATGACCCTTTACGCATGGTACGATGATGCAATCTGGAACACGCTTTTGGAAGAACAGCGCATGAACAGTGAATTTAAAACTGCGATTGCCGAAAAGCAGTTTCAAGTGTATTATCAGCCGATTTGCCGCGCCAGTGACGGACTTATCACGGGTGCGGAAGCGTTAGTCCGCTGGCTTCACCCGACAAAGGGAATGATTTCCCCGGGCACGTTTATTCCGCTGTTTGAAAAAAACGGATTTATCAGTATCCTGGACCGTTATGTCTGGAACGAAGTGTGCGCCATGCAGCAGTCCCGTCTGGATCAGGGTTTGGAAACCGTATCGGTTTCCGTGAATGTATCCCGTGTTGAATTTTACAATCCGAACCTTTGCGAAGATATCCGGGATATTGTAAAGGCACATTGTATTTCTCCCGAATTGCTCAAAATCGAAATCACGGAAAGCGCTTATGCCGACAACCCGATGCAGGTACTGGAGGCGGTAAAAAAACTGCATACCTACGGTTTTTCGGTTTTAATGGATGACTTCGGAAGCGGGTATTCCTCTTTAAATATGCTAAAAGACCTTCCGATTGATGTCTTAAAGATTGATATGCGTTTTCTTGACAATTTCGGCAAAAGCCAGAAGGCCGCAATTGTTTTAGAGTCCATTATCCGTCTGGCTAAGTGGATGAAACTAAGCGTGGTGTCGGAGGGTGTGGAAACCCAGACCGAGTGGGAATATCTGCGGAGCGTAGAATGCGATTTGGTGCAGGGGTATTATTTTTACAAACCGATGCCGCAGGACGACTTTATGGCGCTGTTAGATCAAACAGCGGCAGACAGTGCAGACTTACTGTTCCACAGCCTTCCTGAAATCGATAATACCATTTTGGACGTGTTCCAACAGTCCAATACGCAAGAAAGCATCCTGTTTTACAGTATGCTCGGCGGAATGGGACTGTTGGAGGCGCACGGAGATACCGTCGAACTGCTTCGGGTCAACAAAGGCTATTACGAAGCAGTCTACCGCTCTCTGACGGAAGAAAAAAAGATTCTCAATCTGCCGATTGAAGATCCGGATCGGAGTATCCTTCTGGAGCAGTGCCGTATCGCAAAGGAAGAAAATAAAATACAGCAGTTCCAACTGCACCACAAACGCCGGGACGGCGTCTACGTCTGGCTCGCCATAAAGCTGCGTTACATAGGGGGCAGTCCGCGGCAGGCGCTCTATCTTTTCTCCGTGGATAATATCGACGATCAGAAAAAGGAAGAACAGAAACAATATATTGCCAATTACAGCACGGCGCTTTTAAAGATATTTGACCGGGTATACCATCTGGATTATTCCGCCCGTACGGCAGAACTGCTGTACAGTACCGGCGAGGATTTTATGCAGCAAAACCGTCTGTACCCTTTCGAAGACTTTTTGAACCACTTCGCCGCTATTTGTAATCCGGAAGAAGTCGAAACCATACAGCTTATAAAAACGAAAGAGTCCTTGGACGCGGCATTGAAACAGGCGAAGAAACAGCGGCTTTGCATTCGGTATCACCTTCCTTCCGAAAACGGATTCGTTCCGGCCCTTGCCTACTTTTTCCGGCTGGATCTGCCAGACGGAAACGGGCACTACCTTTGCTGCATAGAAAAAAATAATTGATTTTCTATAAAGATTCAGGTGTCAAAACACATTCTGCTACAAAAGGAACTTTGCATAGAAGAAAGAGTCCTTGAGCTTTGTACAGGATATTAGACTTTCTTATTGCTCCGTTTGGTATCAGCAGTGCCCGGACAGGATGTCCGGGCAAGACCGACACGCGCCATGGAAGATGCGTAGAGGTCGGTTGCGTGATTGCTTAACAAACAATTTTGGCGGAGCAATTAGAAAGACTTATATCCGAAACCAGAGAGAGGACTCTTTTTTTATACAAAGTTCCGTAATTGAAAGCAACCTTTTGACACCTGAATCCTATAAAGTAAGAAAGGGGTGCCGCACCAATCAGTGCGACAGCCCCTTTTCAAATAATCGGTTTGTATTTTTCATTACGCTTGTGATTGGATGGTATAACACAAGCATAAGGAAAAAATTACTGACCCCGTGTAGCAAATCCCAGGGAATTCCGGCCACCCACCATGCGAATGCCGTTCCCAGACCGCTCGCTATACTTCCTCCCATTGCACCGATAAACACATACGGAACGGAGCACAGCAGACCGAACAGCAGACCAAAAATGCCCGAAAAAACAGCCCAGGAAAGCGCAGACTTCATTTTCCGCAGAATCCTTGTCACCACGGCTAACAGCGGCCACACATACAAATACATCAGCCACCACAATCCGAAGCCGTATATGCTTCCTTCGATCAGGATAAACACGGGAATGGCAAAATAGATGTTTTTCCCGAACCAGAGCGAAAAAATGATAATCCAGAAGGTAGTAAGCTCCACATTCGGCGCCCACGCAAGGGCGGCCTTGCACACTTCTATCACTGCTATCATCACGCCGATCAGGGCTATATTTTTCACGGTGAGCTTTAACGATGGTTTACTCATGGAAAATTACTGCCCCGTGTAAACAATCCGGAAGACATCCCCGTCTTCTACCGGCTGTGTGTCGATTCCGTAATTGCAGTATTCTCCGTTCACATAGAAGCTCCAATATGCCCCGTTCGTATTGTAATCGGCGGTTTCCCCGTTGATTGTCGTTACCATCAGACCATATTCGCTCTCTGTTCCCGAAAATTCCAAGCCGTCCGCTTCCTCCATTGCCTGTCGCAAGAACTCTGCGTCCGTCTTTACTTCGTAGTCTGTTACTTCTTCGGATTGGCTTACAACCTTAATTGTAATTGCCTTGCTGCCCTCTACCGGCTTTTCGCCAAACAGCACATATACGACTGCCAGTACGGCAACCAGTACGACTGCGAGTGCGACGCCAAGTATCTTTTTTGTTTTCGTCTTCATCCAAACTCTCCTTTTATTTGATTTCCACAACTCCATCCACAGTTGTGCAGTGTAGAAAATTGTGGCAAAACCTTTATCACAGGAGTAGACACATGCGAAGAAAGAAAAAACGACCCTTTTGCTCACAAACAGGTCGTTGAAGGCATAGCTATCCCAAGCATAAATAGTCCCTATGTTTCAACCAGTTACTCGTGGCTCCACAATATCATCCCAGGCAGGTCTTCTGACTCTGCGATCAACGCTTTATTTCGTCTTCTCGAACGGATACCCGCCAATGACATTACGCAATCCATGACTGCGGAAATAAAACTCCTGCATTACAGCGACGAGTTCGTGCAGGACTTCCACCTGCTTCCCTTTTCACCGAATCGAGCCTAAGCTCATCCGACACCTGAAACGCTCTATTCACTTGGACTTGATTTTAATTCATTTCTCCCGTTTTGTCAATGCGCTCCCGCCCTCTTTTTACCGTCAGTCCTTATTCTCCTGCCTTTTCTTCGGCGGCTTCGGGCCCATAAACTGATAGAAATAGGTTTTCAGCATACCGTTATAAATCTTGCGGTTCTTGTCCGCCTGTCTGCCAAAATACTTCTGTGCGTCTTCATAGGAGGTAATCATATAGCAGGACCAGCTGTCCAGAGAAGCAAACGCCGCTCCGAACTCCTTATACAGCGCCGGCAACGCCTTCTTCTCCTCCAGACGCTCTCCGTACGGCGGGTTGGTAATCACAAAGCCGTACTTTTTTGCATGACTTAACTGGCTGACCGGGCGCTGCTGGAAATGAATGTAGTCCGAAACACCGGCATCCGTTGCGTTCTGCCTTGCCGCTTTTATCATATCCCCGTCGATATCATAGCCCTGGATCTGCATAACGACATCCCGGCGAATCAAATCCTCCGCCTCATTCACCGCGTCATACCATGCTTTTTTCGGAACGAGATGCGTCCAGCTTTCCGCAAGAAACTCTCTGTTCATCCCCGGTGCAATCCTTGCTCCGATCATTGCCGCCTCAATCGGTATCGTGCCGCTGCCGCAGAACGGGTCTACCAGAATGCGGTCTTCGCGCCATGGAGTCAGTAAAATCAATGCCGCTGCCAGCGTTTCCGTAATCGGTGCCTTGGAACTGAGCTTCCGGTACCCGCGCTTATGCAGCGATTCCCCGGAGGTATCCAGACCTACCGTCACTTCATCCTTCATAATCGACACACGCACCGGAAAAGCTGCACCGTCCTCCGGAAACCACTCCTTTTTATAGCTCTGCTTTAAGCGTTCTACCATTGCCTTTTTCATAATGCGCTGGATGTCCGAAGGGCTGAACAATTTGCTCTTTACGGAATTTGCCTTTGTCACCCAGAACTTCCCGTTCTCCGGAATATAGCGTTCCCACGGAAGTGCTTTTGTCTTTTCAAACAGTTCCTCAAACGTGGTGGCGCGAAAACGTCCTACCACAAGCAACACCCTCTCGGTTGTCCGCAAAAAAAGATTCGCCCGGCTGACTGCCGCCGCATCCCCCAAAAAGCTTACCTTACCGTCCTCCGTGGACGTTATCTCATAACCTAAGTCCGTAATCTCTTTCTTCAACACAGACTCCGTGCCAAAATGACACGGAGTCGTAAACTCAAACAATTCTGCCATTCCTTTGTCCTCTCTTAATTCACTTCGGTACTATCCTTTCTCATCTTACCATATCTTCCGCAAAATGGAAACTCTATTTTTGAAAACGTACATATGCCGCATACCCACCGCAAAGGCTGTATACCTGATATCCGGCGTGCCTCATACTCGCCGTGACGCCGGTACTTAAATTCCCTCTGTCACAATATAATACAATAACCCCTGTCTTCTGAAAGCAGTCGAAAAAACTTTGTTCCTCTTCATAGGGTACGGAAATTGCACCGGGAATATGCCCCTTTTTGTAATCCTCTTCCTCTCTGATATCAACAAGAATCACGTTTCCTTTGCTTTGCAGCTTCCTTAGTTCGTCCATAGTTATCATATAACGGTACATTTCTCACGCCTCCTCCCTGTCTGCATCGGGAAACAATTTCTCCCTGCTTCAGTATATGTAAAAGAAAGTCGTGAGTGCGTTCACACGCAAAAGCTGCTGCCTGCGCTACGGCAGACAGCAGCTCTTACAAGTTCCGCTTTACTAACGATTGTTCTCGTTTCTGTTCGCATTCTGAGCGCAGTTCCGGCAGTTCGTCTGGGAACGATTCTGGGAATTGTTCTGACTGTTGTCCTTCGTCATACCGTTCTGGCTGTTATTCTGGGAAGAATTTCTGGTGTTGCTGTTCTGAGAAGAATTCTTGTTGTTGTTCGAAGTAGAATTTCCTTCAAGGTTGTGCTCGTTATTATAGGACATAACATTACCTCCTGATAAACATTAAGTTTTCGGTTACAGGACATAGTATCCGCAGAAGGCTGCGATTTATTCACTTTCTTTTTTTGTTGCAAGCATAGAAACCGCGATACTGATTAACAGTACCAACAGGATAAAACCAATGGCCAAGGCTGTGGAAACCGACAAATAAAACAGTTCCGCAAGCATTTTGATGCCGGTAAAAATGAGGATTACCCCAATGCCGTATTTTACATAAATAAACCGCTTTGCCAATTTTTCCAGACCGAAATACAACTGCCGCAGCCCCAACACCGCCAAAAGGTTCGACGTATATACAATAAGCGTATTTGTCGTTACGGAAAAAACCGCCGGCACGGAATCAATAGCAAAAATAATATCGGAAACCTCTACTACAACCAACACCACAAACAGCGGCGTTGCACACCAGCGCTTTTTCCCGCCTTTGCGTGCCGCCTCCTTTAAAACAAAAAAATGTGAATCGCAGAAGCCCTCGGTCACCGGTACGAACCTCCGCACCGCTTTCATCCCCCAGTCAGTCCTTACCTCTTCTCCTCCGTTTTTTTGCTCTCCTATCATTTTTACCCCGTTTCCGATTAAGATTACGCCAAAGAAATATAAAATCCAGCCGAATCCGGAAACAACCGCAGCTCCCGACAGAATAAATACCATGCGAAGCAATGCCGCTCCGATAATGCCATACCTTAGTACGCGATGCCGCAAATGCTCCGGCACCGAAAAAGCCGTAAAAATCGACATAAACACAAACAGATTATCCACGCTCAGACTAAGCTCGATTAAATAGCCGCCCAGAAAATCCAGCGCAATTTTCTGGCCCATCGTCAAAAACAGCAGAAAATCAATGAATAACGCAATTCCAATCCACATAAGCGCTCGCCCCGGAAGTTCATGTTTTCTTCTCCTTCTACTATATGCTTCTCTCACTCTCCTCTGACATAAATTATTTTATTTTGTTTTTCCATTTGTTTATACTTTTTTAATTGCATTTTGGGGGCATATGAAATAGAATAAGATTGTGTTAAAGATTCCCCTAAGTCTTTAGCACACTATATAACCCCTTATTAATATTTATACTCCCCTCATGGAAAAGACTGCCTTCCCCGGCAGTCTTTTCGTTTTCCGGGAAATGGTTCTGCTGTATTTTGTGTTCCCTCCTTCTTTTCCGCTTGCAAATCCTCCCATTTTTGGGTATAATAGGACTGTTTTAGTGCAGTCGCACTATAACAATGGTGCCGTTTTTACAGTTCCGCACCGGAAAGGATTTTTATCTCATGAGTATTTTATGTGTTACTGATTTAACCCACGGCTTCGGCGACCGCACCCTGCTGAAAAATGTTTCTTTCCGCTTATTAAAAGGAGAGCATGTAGGACTTGTCGGCGCTAACGGCGAGGGGAAATCCACGTTCTTTAATATTATTACCGGAAAGCTGATGCCGGATGAAGGGAAGGTCGAGTGGGCAAAGGACGTCCGTGTAGGGTATCTCGACCAGCACTCGGTTCTTACCCCGGGCATGACCATCCGCGATGTTCTAAAGTCCGCCTTTGAGTTCCTCTACGATGTGGAGGCACGCATGACGGAACTCTGCGCCGCAATGGGCGAGGCCTCCGACGAGGAGCTTCCGGGTATGATGGAGGAGTTCGGAAACATTCAGGATTTGCTGGATGTTCACGATTTTTATATTATTGATTCCAAGGTTGAAGAAATTGCCCATGCGTTCGGGCTGGACGCTATGGGGCTGGATACGGACGTTACCGCTCTCTCCGGCGGACAGCGCACCAAAGTTCTGCTGGCAAAGCTTTTGCTCGAAAAGCCGGATATTCTCCTTTTGGATGAGCCGACCAACTATCTGGATGCGGAACATATCGAATGGTTAAAGCGTTATCTGACGGATTACGAAAATGCTTTTATTTTGATTTCCCATGACATTCCGTTTTTAAACAGCGTCATCAATTTAGTGTATCATATGGAAAACGGCGAACTGACCCGCTATGTCGGCGACTACACAAAGTTTGAGGAGGTTTACGCCGTAAAGAAGGCGCAGTTAGAGGCGGCCTATAAACGTCAGCAGCAGGAAATCAGCGAATTAAAGGACTTTGTTGCACGCAACAAGGCAAGGGTCGCCACCCGCAACATGGCAATGTCCCGCCAGAAGAAGCTGGACAAAATGGAGGTCATCGAGCTTGCCGCCGAACGTCCGAAGCCGGAGTTTCACTTTAAAGAAGCCAGAGCCGCAAGCCGCTATATTTTCCAGACGGAGGGGCTTGTCATCGGCTATGACGAACCGCTCTCCCGCTCCATTACCATTTCCATGGAGCGTGGTGAAAAGCTGGTATTAAAGGGTGCCAACGGCATCGGCAAGACGACCCTGTTAAAAAGTATTCTCGGCATTATCCCTCCCCTCTCCGGCAAGGTGGTGCTTGGCGACTACTTATACCCGGGCTATTTTGAACAGGAAATGACCGGTGCAAAAAACAACACCTGCATCGAGGAACTGTGGCAGGAATTTCCTTCCTATACCCAGTACGAAATCCGCTCCGCCCTTGCAAAATGCGGCCTTACCACCAAGCACATTGAAAGTCAGGTCCGCGTTCTTTCCGGCGGCGAACAGGCAAAGGTACGCCTGTGTAAGCTCATCAATAAGGAAACCAATGTCCTTCTTTTGGACGAGCCGACAAATCACCTTGATGTAGATGCAAAGGACGAGTTGAAACGTGCCTTAACCGCCTATAAGGGAAGTATTCTTCTGATTTGTCACGAGCCGGAGTTCTATGAAGACTTTGCAACGAGAGTTTTAGATTGCGGTTTGTGGTCGACGAAGGTGTGAGAACAAAGCTTTGACGCCCTACAAAGCGAAAAAACGGAACCGTACCGGCGGCATTTCCCGACCGATACAGTTCCGTTTCTACTTATGTGAGCTTTCATATATTTTTTGGATATCTTCCGGCATATCCTCCGGTTTCATAGCGCTTAATCGTTCTTCATTCCCATCCTTCATTGCCTCCTCATAATACCAGCACTTGAATTTCAGCATATCCAACACCCGGTTCATACGCTCTATCTCCGCTTCCACGATTTCCCGCTGTTTCAGAAAAAGCTCTCTGCGCTGAGGATAGGTTTCGCTTCCCAAAACGCACCACTGCATAAACTGCTTAATTGCCTTAATCTCTAATCCGGATTTTTTCAGACATTCGATTACCCTCAATGCTTCAATTTCTTTTTCACTAAACTTTCTGATACCGGATTCTCTTTGCATATCAGGGAAAAGTCCCTCTTTATCATAATAGCGCAAAGTGGAAATCGGCAGCCCGAACATTTCTGACACTTGACCAATCGTATCCATATAACAATCTCCTCGGTAAATTTTATAATTAAGGTATTGACCTAAAGTCAGGTTTAGGTACTATACTTAGTTTAACAGAAAGAAAAGGGCCTGTCAAATTACTTCCGATGCTTTCGGAAGCTATTGTCCTGAAAAGGAAAGCTGACACGGAACAATCCATTTAAGAGGAGGAAAAACTATGTTAGGAAATTTTACTTATTGTAATCCTACCAAACTTTATTTCGGAGAGGATTCTCTGGACGCTTTGAATATTGAGCTTCCAAAGTACGGAAACAATGTTATTCTTATTTATGGCGGCGGCTCAATCAAAAGGAACGGAATCTATGATGCGGTAATCGAGATTCTAAGAAAGCAAAAAAAGAACGTTACGGAGCTGCCGGGGGTTATGCCGAACCCTACCCTTGCCAAACTGTATGAAGGTATTAAAGTCGCGCGAAAACAGCCCGTAGATTTCATTCTTGCCGTAGGCGGCGGCTCGGTTTGCGATTATGCGAAGGCTCTTTCCGTATCCGTAAACTGCCCGGAGGATCCGTGGAAAAAATACTACCTGCGTTTTGAAGAACCGGATTGTAAAACGATTCCTGTCGGATGCATTCTGACTATGGCCGGAACCGGCTCGGAAATGAATGCAGGCGCTGTAATTACCAATCAGGACACAAAGCAAAAAATCGGACATGTTTTTGCCGATGAGTCTGTTATGCCGAAATTCTCCATACTGAATCCGAACTTCACGCTTACCCTGCCCTATGAGCAAATGACAGCAGGCATTTATGACATTTTCAACCATATTTGCGAGCAGTATTTCTCAGGCGAGGATGACAATACAAGTGATTATATCAGTGAGGGACTCCTGCGTTCTCTCATTCATTCCAGCCGGGCAGCCATAAAAAATCCAAAGGATTACGAGGCTAGAAGCAATATTATGTGGACGGCAACCTGGGCGCTGAATACGCTTGTAGCAAAAGGGAAATCCACAGACTGGATGGTACACATGCTGGGACAGGCAGTCGGCGGATTCACAAATGCGATACACGGCTGTACCCTGTCTGCCGTATCTCTGCCGTATTACCGCTTTGTTATGCCCTACGGACTTGAAAAGTTTAGGCGTTTCGCAGTTAATGTATGGGGTATCGGCACGGCAGGAAAGAGCGCTAAGGAAATTGCCCAAGAAGGGCTTGCCGCAATGGAGCATTGGATGAAAGAGCTCGGCGTTGCAATGAATCTTTCCGACCTTGGTGTTACCTATGAAATGCTTGACGGCATTGCCCACAATGTTTTCGTTATGCCAGGCGGCTATAAGGTGCCGACCGGACAAGAAATCTTACAAATTCTTCGGGAGAGTATGTAATGAAACAGCATATGTTAGCGCAAAAACATTCGTATCAGTTTCATGTAAAGCCCCCGATACGGCTGATAACGCATCGGTAAATCCATCCATGTTTTTTTATCCACAATACTCTTTTTATGAGAAAATGTATCAAACCCGACCTTGCCGTGGTAAGCACCCATACCGCTCTCTCCGACACCGCCGAAGCCCATATTGCTCGTTGCCAGATGAATAATGGTATCGTTGACGCACCCGCCGCCGAATGTGCAGCGGGTGGTGACTTTGCGAATGATTCTCTTATCCTTAGCAAATACGTACAATGCAAGCGGACGCTGTCTTTCATTCACAATAGAAATCGCCTCGTCTATACTGTTGATTGTGACAATCGGCAGCACCGGTCCGAAAATTTCCTCCTGCATCACGGCATCCGAAAAGCTGACATCCCGCATTACCGTCGGCTCGATTTTTAAAGCCTCCTTATCCGCATTGCCGCCATGTACCACTTTTTCCTTTGCTATCAATCCGCAGACGCGCGTAAAATGCTTTTCGTTGACCATCTTTCCGTAGGCTTCATTGGTAAGCGGGGTTTCTCCGAACTGACGTACAATCTCTGCCTTCAAAGCTGCAATCAGCTCTTCCTGCACGCCCTTTTCGCATAAAATATAGTCCGGTGCCACACAGGTCTGACCGCAGTTGAGATACTTGCCGAATACAATCCGACGTGCCGCAAGCTTAATATCTGCACTGCCATCTACAATACACGGACTCTTTCCGCCAAGCTCCAGCGTTACCGGTGTCAAATGCTTTGCCGCCTGTGTCATCACTTCCTTCCCTACCGACTGGCTTCCGGTAAAGAAAATGTAATCAAACTTCTGCTGCAACAGGCAGGTATTCTCTGCTCTTCCGCCGGTCACAACCGCCACATATTCCGGAGGAAATACCCCTTCCAGCACCTCCTTCATCACTGCGCTTGTTGCCGGTGAATAGGCACTCGGTTTTACTACCACGGTATTTCCTGCTGCAATGGCATCCACCAAAGGCTCCATTGTCAATAAAAACGGATAATTCCACGGACTCATAATCAGGGTCACACCGTACGGCATCGGTTTTACGAAGCTTCTGGATGCAAACTGTGCAAGCGGAGTTGCCACCCTCTTTTCTCTTGCAAACCGCTTCATATGCTTTTGCATATAGGAAATCTCACTTATCGTCAGCCCGATTTCACACATATAGGCTTCCTCACGGCTCTTTCCCAAATCTTTTTTAATGGCTGCCGCAATTTTCTCTTCGTTTTCCCGAATCGCATTCTTTAATTCGGCTAACGCCTTTTTGCGATTCGCTACCGAAAGTGTATCACCCGATAAAAAATATGCTCTCTGCTTCTCTACAATCGACTGTATCTGCTCCTGTTCCATGTTATTCCTCCATTTTAGCATTCTTTATTTAGTGAAATGCTGAATCAATGTTAGTGTACTGAGTTTCTTCCCCAGTTTCGCCGACCGCAAAATAGAATGACTCCAACTCCTTTGCTGTCATTAATTTCGGCACCGGATACAACGGATTTCCCTCTTTTGCGGCATGCACCGCCAACGCCGGGATATCCTCTTTCCGAATTCCGGACAGCTTTTCCGGAATTCCCATTGACGCATTCAACTCGCGAATTTTCCGGATAAACCGCTTTGCTGCCTCTGCGGCTTCTGTTTCCGCCGTCACCAGACCGCCTGCTACGGCCAGCTTTTTTAACTTATCATAGACTGTATCACCATACGCTTCCAATACATACGGCAACAGTACCGCATTTGCCAACCCGTGAGGTGTATTATACTTTCCGCCGAGAGAGTGGGCTACCGCATGACAATACCCTACATAGGACTTAGAAAACGCCTTCCCTGCCAGAAAAGATGCATAAAGCATATTCTTTCGTGCTTCCATGTCATTCCCGTCTTTATATACCTTTTCAATGTTTTCAAAAATAAGCTTTGTTGCTTCTAAGGCACAGCCTCTGGTTTCTTTTGTTGTGGAACGACCGATAAACGCCTCTACGGCATGAGTCAGGGCATCCATTCCGGTAGTTGCCGTAATAAACGGCGGCAGTCCCCTTGTTACTTCCGGTATCAACACTGCATAATGAGGAATCAGCGGAAAATCATTGATTGGGAACTTGTGTCTGGTTTCGCCATCCGTAATGACCGCCGCAAGCGTTGTTTCACTTCCGGTACCGGCTGTCGTAGGCACCGCTATAAACAACGGCAGCCGCTTTCTTATCTTTAAAATCCCTTTCATTTTTGAAATCGGCTGTTTCGGTTTTGCAATCCTCGCGCCTACCGCCTTCGCACAATCCATCGACGAGCCGCCACCAAATCCGATAATTGCATTACATTCATTTTCTATGTATTGTACTCTTGCCTCTTCCACATTGGCAACGGTAGGATTTGCTACGGTTTTATCATATACCGTATAAGAAACCTCGGCACCTTTCAGTTCCTGCTTCAACTTTTCCAACAAACCCAACTTATGCAAGCTCTCGTCCGTTACAACTAAAACCGAAGTAATCTTCTTATTTTTTAATACCTCTGCAATCTCTTTTTCCGAAGACAATACCTCCGGATTCCGATACGGAAGAATCGGAATCGCAATTCGAAAACAAGTCTGAAACACTCTGCAATATACTTTTTGAACTATATTCATTTTACTTCTTTCATCCTCTTTTCTTCGCTTATTTTACTTTAATGCACTACTCTGAAAAAACCTCTTATAAAAGAATAACGAATATTCTCTGAGTTGTCAAGAGTATCTGTCTCTTTCCTACTTTCCCAAACCGCAAAGCCGGATTTCTTCAAGCTCATCTGCAGTCAACGTCCCTGCCCTGAACAAATTCATATATTCCCTATCAATCGGCTGATTAAATATGAGTAAATCATCCGTATTTATTGTTACAGGAATACCGTGATAAACCAATGTCCCAATCGGATGCTTTTCATAGCTTTCTACAACATTCAACATTACGTTGCTGGAAGGGCAGACATTTAACTGTATTTTTTCTCTTTCTAAAAATCTCATCGTATGCTCCGAATTTACTGCTGCAATCCCGTGGTGTACCTCATTGAGTCCCAAAACTCCAACAGCTCTTTCTATATCGTCTGCGCTTCCAAACTCTCCGACATGCGCCTTCTTCACAAGCTTATGCTGTTCCGCTATTCTGTAAAGAGGCACAAAATTTTCTATCGGTTGCTGAAACTCTCCGTTGCAAATATCTATCGACTTAAAATAATCATATGACAATATTTCATCAATAAATTCAACTTCCTCATCAATATTACATCCTCTTCCATAGGTAAGCTCCGGTTCAAATTTCGTATCCGGGCAGTAGCTTCTGTGATACTTTTCCAGAATCTCCATAAAAGAGCTCATTCCGCCTGCCAGCATAACATCAAACCTTGAAAAACTTAATGCCATCCGAACTATGTTATTTCTCTTTGCTTCCGCAAAGCAAGCTTCCCATCTGAGAAGTTGTCCTTCCGGGCCATCACACATCGGCTTAATATTTTCCAGAAACCAACTCTGCATATGTTCCAAAGAACTATATTTTGCCGGCGGAGCAGTTATCCTCTTTCCTGTACGTTCCGACAAAAAGGCAATGTTACCACCCTCCCCGCATGAGAGTGAATGTCACTCTTAGGGACCTGAAGTATTCCGCTATCATCTTGCGATTCAAGCAACTCGATAAAGTTCATCTATTCTCTCTCTTTCCGTATCTTAATTATTTCGTATTTCATTTAATGAAACTATACACTACGTTTTTTATAAAGTCAAGGAAATGATGCGTGAGAAGGCCCTGAATGTCCGGGGGTCCACAACGTCCGGTGAACGTTGGTTCTGGACGGACCGGAGCGTAGCGTAGACCCTCGGTTCTGCACCGACCGGAGCGGAGCGTAGACCTTTTCACAAACGTGCGTGAGAAGGTGCACGAGGTCCGGTGGACCTCGGTTTTGCACCGACCGGAGCGGAGCGTAGACCTCGAACTCGTTCGAGTCCGAACCGGACTCGAACGAAAAAAACGAGATAGGATAAATCCTATCTCGTTTTTTTCATCCACGTGCGTGAGAAGATTCGAACTCCCGACACCTTGGTCCGTAGCCAAGTGCTCTATCCAGCTGAGCTACACGCACACACAACATGAAGTTGTAATGCAGTTTCCTGCAAATGCCGCAGACCGGAATCGAACCGGTACGGGAGATTAGTCCCGCAGGATTTTAAGTCCTGTGCGTCTGCCAGTTCCGCCACTGCGGCACAGCCTTACGATAACGTAAGTCTTTTATCTTTTCAGATAAGAATCCTCAATGGATTCAGTGGGGCCTATAGGGCTCGAACCTATGACCCTCTGCTTGTAAGGCAGATGCTCT
>CAZSQM010000006.1:0-109383 GCA_964609025.1 uncultured Lachnospiraceae bacterium
TATGAAAATACCCTTCCACTATCATAAATGCAAATATCGGAAATGCAATTCGCCCGATGCATGTCATCCAGTCATTTCCCGGTATCACTGTCGCCCAAAGATGGTCACATAACATGAACACCATTGCAAGTATGTGTAGCGCCATTGATGAAATCTCTAATTTGGTCTTATTCTCCATCTTAATACCTCCTAACACCATATCCCAAAATATTCTAAGCATGAATCCGCGTTGTGTCAAACGCCGGCAGCTTTGTATCCTTCTGTCCGATTAATAAACCGATTCCTCTGATACAATGTCGAGATTTCTTTATCGAAACCGTCATTGAGAAGAATTTTGAATATGCGTACAAGACCGCCTTTGACTTTCCTCAAAAGCGGTCCTGCAAATTTCTTTCTTCTGTTTTCAAAACGCTTCCCGCAGGCTTATTTCTCCTGCATCTGTGCAAGTTGGCTCTCATGACGCACAAAGAAGTCAAACCGCGGCGGTAAAAACTTGGTTGCCGCTCCCGGAGTTTCCAGCACTTCCTTCATATCGGCAAAGGCATAGTTCCAGTCGTATACCTTTTCGGAAAGTCCCACATACTCCCGTACCGTTTCACAGCCGGTCGGCGCAATCGGGTGAAGGAGTAAAAGAGCAGTCTTAATTCCGTAGAAACAGTCGGTTAAAAGCTGCGTGCGAAGTTCTTCGCCGCCTTCCTCCTCCGCCTTCTTGATATTGTTTGCGTAATGCTTATTTAGCAAACGGATATAGTCATCCAGCACATAGGTAATGCGGTGGAAGTCATGGTTATACATGTGGCGCTCGTACTCAAGGACAGCGTCCTCGGAAGCCTTCTTAATCTTCTCATCCACAACACATAACGGAATCACGGAATCGTTGTACTTCTGCACCGTATACAGGCAGGAACGCACAATACGGTTGAATACGTTGGTTAAAAGATTTCCTTCCTTTAATACCGGATCTACGCCATCGCGCTCCGCTTCCGGCAGATAGGTCTGCGGCTTGAAGCTCGAGCTCTTGGTAGAAAGACCGAGGCTTAAGAAATGCATTCTAAGCTGCTCCGGCGTATAAAACTCCAGCAAATCCTGTGCCATCGGCGGCTTAATTTCCGAACTGGAGCTTGCCTTTTTATCCATAAACAGAATGTGGCGATTTGCTATAATCTGCGGGAGTTTTTTATAATCAATCTTTACAGGCTCTCCCGCCGGCGTATCCGCTGCCGCAAACATTGCCATCTCCGCAATGCCGTAGAAATAAATATTATCCTCGCCGATAAACTGGTACACCTTGGAGTCGCCTCCCATCCACCAGTCCTTCCATTCCGCAGGGTCCTTTCCCCGTTCCTCCAGACACGCCTTCGTAAAGGAAATCGGCGCCCATAAGGATTCCGGCCATACCCAGAAGGTCAGGTCCTTGTTGCCCTCGCACTCCGGCACCGGAACGCCCCATTCGATGTTACCGGACAAACGGAACGGCACCAGAGTCTTACCGGTACGGCAGTTAATATTACGCTCTGCCAGTGCTGCTCTTGCTTTATCCCGGTCCTCCAAGGAAGCAAATACGAAGGTTACGGACGGCTTTTTCTCCTCGTCGATTACTTCGTGTGCCGGGAACGCTGCGGTAAGTTCGGCAAGACCTGCCGCATAAGCCGCATCAAACGCATCCTTTTCCGGTATACCCTCGCCGGTATAGGTCTTCGGATTTGCCGCAATCAGCTTCTTCTGTACATAAATAACCGGCTTCTTCAAAAACTCTTCAATCGTATTTAAAATATACTTACGGGTGTTGGTATTTTTTCGCACCTCGTTAATATACTCCTGCATTTCATCGGTAAAGTTCTCAAGGGAGAAATACCAGTTCTTTACCTCGATAATCTCCGGCTTCTTTCCGGATAACATACTCTTCGGATCGATTAACTCGGACGGCATGTACTGATGTCCGAGGTCACACTCATCCGCATAACCCTTCTCGGAACAGCACCCTTCAATCGGACACTTTCCTACGACCTGTCTGCCGTTTAAGAGTACCTTAAACTCCGGATCGTAGAACTGCGGCGTGGACATCATCTTTAACTGACCGCGTTCATACAGAGCTTCAAAAATCTCCCTGGAAGACTCTACATGAAATTCACTGCCACGGTAAAGGGCAGAGGCTCCGTAGTAATCCGGTTTGATTTCATACGCTTCCAGAGTTTTCTTCTGCGCCTTATGATTTTTTTCCACATAATCATGAATCGTCATATCGGAAGGTATCACTCCGCTCTCCTGCTGCTTGCGGAAGCCCTCCAAAATCGGGGAACCGTAACAGTCGGTTCCGGATACAAAGATAACATTTTCCGCTCCGATACGATCCCTCATAAAGCGCGCAAAAGTATCTGCGTGTACGAACAAACCGCCTACATGACCGAAATGCAGTTCCTTATTACCGTACGGCATGCCGGAGGTAATGACTGCCTTTTTCGGAAAGACCGGACGTCCTTCCGGCTTTCTGAATTCGTTTCCTTTTTCGCCCATAAACTCACCTTTCTTCTTTTTCGATTCCGCCCTTTCAGGGTCCCTGTGCGTCGGAGTTTTGAAAATTCCTACGGAAACCCGCTCTCGCTCATGCGCCGACGTAGCAGACACTAAGCTCGATAAAACCTCGCTAAGTGCTGACGTCGTCTTATGGTTTCCTTAAGGAATTTCCAAATCTCCGCCGCAGGACTGTCTCCAAGGCGGAATCTCTATTCGTTCTCTGCCATTCTTTACTTCACTACGATATTATATAATCTTCCTTTTACATAGAGCTCTTTTACAATATTCTTTCCTTCAAGTAATGCTGCAATCGCTTCGTCGGCATGTACCTGTTCTTTTACGGCCGCTTCGTCCGCCTCAGCCGCTACCATCAGCTTTGCCTTTACTTTGCCGTTTAACTGTACAGCGATTTCAATCTCGTCTTCCTTAATCGCTGCTTCGTCATAGGTCGGCCAGCTTTCATACGCAATGGTATTCTCATGACCGAGGATACTCCAGAGCTCCTCGCCGACGTGCGGGCAGATACAGGAGAACATCTTAATAAAGCCTTCCGCATATTCTCTCGGACACTTGCCTGCCTTATATGCCGCATTCATGAATATCATCATCTGGCTGATTGCGGTATTGAAACCAAGTACCTCAAAGTCGGAGGTTACCTTTTTCACCGTCTGGTGATATACCTTAGTTAAGGTGCCGTCGTTCTCCTCTGTGAGATTTGCCTCATCGGTGAAGAAATTCCATACACGGACAATGAAACGTCTTGCTCCCTCAACGCCCTGCTGGCTCCACGGCTTGGAAACCTCAAGCGGTCCCATGAACATCTCATACAGACGGAGCGTATCCGCACCGTAATCTCTTACGATGTCACTCGGATTCACAACATATTCCGGATATCTCTTGCCCATCTTAATCCCGTTGGAGCCTAAAATCATACCCTGGTGAACCAGCTTCTTAAACGGCTCCTTTACCGGGGAAAGCCCCTTGTCATACAGATAACGGTTCCAGATACGGGAATACATAAGATGTCCTACCGTATGCTCCGGTCCGCCGATGTATAAGTCAACCGGCATCCAGTGCTTCAACAATTCGTAATTTGCCAATTCCTTATCGTTATCCGGATCAATGTAACGCAGGAAATACCAGCTGGAACCTGCGCTGCCCGGCATGGTAGAGGTTTCCCGCGTACCCTTGATGCCGTTTCGTTCATACTGCTTCCACTCGGTGGCATTCTCAAGAGGCGCCTTGCCGTTCTTGCCCTTATAGTCCGAAAGCTCCGGCAAAATTAACGGAAGCTCCTCATCGTCCAACACATGAATACTGCCGTCCTCAAGATAAACCACCGGAACCGGCTCGCCCCAGTAACGCTGTCTTGCGAAAATCCACTCGCGGAAATGGTAATTTACCTTTCTGCGGGCAACACCCATTGCCTCTAACTTCTTTGTAATGGCTTCCTTCGCATCCTCGACCACATAGCCTGTAAACTCCTCGGAGTTCATAAGCTTGCAGCCCTTGCCCAGATACTCACCCTTCTCAAATGCCTTCTCAGAAACATCTCCGCCGTCAATTACCTGAATCATCGGGATATTATGCACAACCGCATACTCAAAGTCACGCTGGTCATGGGACGGAACCGCCATCACCGCACCCGTACCGTAATTTGCCAGTACAAAGTCACCGATAAAGAGCGGTACTTCTTTGCCGTTTACCGGATTAATCGCATAAATTCCCTTTAAACAGCAACCGGACTTCGTCTTATTTAACTCGGTACGGTCCATATCGTTTTTCTTTAAGGTTTCCGCAATATACGCTTCTACCTCGTCCTTATTTTCAATACGCGGCATCAAATCCTTTACAATCTGTCCGTCCGGGGCAAGCACCATAAAGGTAATACCGTAAATTGTTTCAATACAGGTCGTATAAATGGAAAAGCTTCCGCCGCCTACAATCCGGAAATCCACCTCAACACCTTCGGAACGTCCGATCCAGTGACGCTGCATCTCCTTCGTGGACTCCGGCCAGTCGATTTCATCAAGGCCCTCCAGTAGCTTATCCGCAAAAGCAACCTGGTCGATGACCCACTGCTTCATGTTCTTACGAACGACCGGATACCCGCCGCGCTCGGACTTTCCGTCGATTACCTCGTCATTGGAAAGCACGGTGCCGAGCTCCTCGCACCAGTTTACCGGCATATCGATATACTTTGCATAGCCATCCAGATATAACTGCTTAAAAATCCACTGGGTCCACTTATAAAACTTCGGGTCGCTGGTTGCCACCATCTTGCTCCAATCATAGTCAAAGCCCAGCTCCTTTAACTGTTTGGAAAAGGTTGCAATATTTTTCTCGGTAAAGCCGTTCGGATGGTTTCCGGTGCTTACCGCATACTGCTCCGCCGGTAATCCGAAAGAGTCGTACCCCATCGGATGCAGCACGTTATATCCCTGCATACGCTTCATTCTCGACATAATATCCGTCGCGGTATACCCCTCCGGATGCCCTGCATGAAGGCCTACACCGGACGGATACGGGAACATATCCAGCGCATAATATTTCGGCTTTGAAAAATCCCACACATCGGTTTTAAAGGTCTGATTTTCTTCCCAGTATTTCTGCCACTTCTTTTCTATGACACTGGGATTGTACGTCTTTTCCATAACTGCTCCTTTCATATTACAACGCCCTTTCGGGCACATTTTCTGTTTCCTATAAAATTTCGGGTTTCAAAAGGCGGCTTCCGATTACAGAACGTGTTTTGACCCCTTAATCCTATAAAGGAACAAAGAGTCCGCTTGCGGGCTCTCGGCGTCTGGCGCGGTCGCTTGCGACATCTTCCAAGCGCGCGAGTGCGCATCCTCAGCGGAGCGCTTTTTTGTCGAATAGGACACAATTTCCTATTCGATAAAAAAGGCTCTCGTCCCACAAAGAGACGAAAGCCTGATCTTCCGCGGTACCACTCTCATTCAGAACCTCTGCTGTTAAAGCAGCTGCCCTGCACTTTGCCATCCTGTAACGGAGATGAACCGCCGCCGCTTACTCAAAGCAAACGCTTGCTCCTTCTGCGACAAAGCTCCAAGGTGAGTTCCAAGAAATCATCTGCCGCCTCGCACCGACCGGCGACTCTCTGAAAGCCTGACTCCGTGTACTACTCCTTTTCCTAGCCATTTCCATATACATTTTACTATATCAAATTTTTGGCATTTGTCAAGGGTTAATCCTCGTAATGGTATTTTTACATTATCTTCCTATCAAAAATCCGTAAGCTCCAACAGTGTGCGAATTGCCTCCCGTAACGACACCATATCCGCATCGTCCCAGAAAAACATCAGCTTTTCCTCCGCAACGCTGCTTCCCTCCGGCTTTCCGCCCAGTACAAATACGGCAAACGTATCCGCGATATCCTCATGAAAATAATTGGCACCGTACCGGCTGACATAATTCGTCGGATGTTCCTCGTAATCATTCACGCCGGAGTCCCCTATCTCCTTCCAAAAGCGATCGTAAAACTTTCTTCGGAAAGACCCCTCTATATAGCCTGCCGGGTCGTGAGTCCCCGTACCGACGGACAAATCCACCTGTGTTTCATCCTCCAGCAGCACATGTCCGTATTCATGCAGGATTGTATAGGTAAGCTTGCTTAAATCCCTTACCGAACCGTTTTCGTCATAAACATCATAATAATCGATATTGACGGAAAACTGCGTGTTATCGCTTCTGTCCTCCAGACGTACCGGAGAAGTATACGCCAGCACATTGCTGAAGCCGTCGGTAAACAGATTAAACTGTGTAATCTTTTCTAACGCCTGCTTCGGCAAAACAGAGCAAACATAGTCCCATACCCTTTCATGCCGCAAATCGTCCGTTTGAATTTCCCCGTCCTCCACGGCATAGGCTGCCAATACATTTGTAATTCCCACGGAATATTTGCTTACCGTTACCGTACAGGATTCTTTCCCGTCTTCTAAAGTAATATACTTGCTGTATATCGTGTCCGTCCAGTTTTCCTTTCTGTTGCCGTCCGCATCGCTGTTTGCCGTATCCGGTTCGCCGTACATCGCATACAACAGCTGCCGTACCTCCTCGGTCGTATAGCCGGTTTCCGTCGGATAAATTTTGATATTCTGCAAAAAGCCGTTACGGTAGCAGTAATCCGTCTGCATCGGCACTTCCCCGTCAAACCAGCGCATGGAATAACGGTAGGTATCATAAACATCCGTCCACTGTCCCCAGGTTTCCTCCTTGTGTTCAACAAGCTCGCCTGCTGCGCCGATATATGCCTCGCTGTCCTTTAAAGAACTGTCGAAATAAATCACATTCTGCCGTCTTTGACGGTAAGTATAGCCGTTTCCCTGCTCTCTTGCAAGGCTTTGGTAAGAGGCGCTTTCCTTTGACATTACCCGACTTACGGCTTCCGCCGCAAGCTTTGCCGCCTGTGCTACCGCTTCCTGATCAATCTGCGAGGCGGTATCCGCAACCGAATGGTACAGATAACCGCGTCCCTTCTGCATCAACAGCACTGCCGGTATCCCTGCCAACTGAAAGGAGGCATGGTCGCTTGCGGTTTCTGTCAGCACCTCTAAGGTACTGTCCTGTTCCCTCAGCAGATCACAGAGCCAGTTGCTCTCTCCGTCCGTCGTAGAGAGTGCCATTCCCTCCGAGCCAAGGCCTCCCAGCATATCTAACTGAAGGTCGCCGATGATACGCTGCCGTTCCTCTTCGGAAAGCGATTCCGTATACTGGCGGGAACCGTTTTTTCCGTTCTCCTCATCGGTAAAGCTGATAAACCGTAACTCCGTATCCGTCGGTAAATTCTTCACCGCATCGGCTACCGCAAGCAGTGCAGCGACTCCGGAGGCATTGTCGTTTGCTCCGTAAGCCGTCGGTACACTGTCGTGATGCGCGGAAATCACCAGAATGTCTGCCGCTTCTTCGGACGCCTCCTTTTTTGCAATGACATTGGAGCCCGTCTTTCCCTCTGCCGTTTCATAGGTCTGCAAAGAAACGGTATAGCCCATCCGGGTAAACCGCTCCTGTAAATACCGTACCGCTTCCTTCTCCCCTTCCGAACCGATCGGACGAGGCTGTTTGGTCAGGTGTTCCAAATCTGCGGCAAGCTCCGCAAGTATTATGTCGCCCGGCGTTTCTCCGGCAGGTGTAACAGGCACCTCCGTTACTTCCTGCGGTTTTTCCGAAACAGTGACCGTCCCGTCCGACACAGCCCCCTGATTTTTTGCGCACGCCGCCGGCGCAACTAAAAGCATTCCCATAAGTAATCCAAAAAGTTCTCTCTTTTTCATCCTTTTTCCTCTTTTCTACGTTTCCTGTTTTATCGATACGGGTGCAAACACGCCCCTCACCCTTCCTTTTTTAAAACAAACCGGGTGGTCTGTTTTAATATAGCACCTTTTTGCCTCACTGTCAATTGACAACCTAATCCCATAAAGAAAAAAAGGGCACCGCAAAATTCCGCGGCGTCCCCTTTCTGATATAAAGTTCAACGTTTTCTACTGTGATAGAATCCCATTTTCCCACGTTATTCTTTTCTTCAATCTTCCGCCGGACAGACAGCGTTTCCAAGCCTTTCCGCCACTGCCGCATACAGTTCCTCCGTATCCTTTGCGAAACACTCCGCCCCGTACTCCGTAAGCACGTTTCTGTCGCGGAAGCCCCAGGTTACGGAAATGCAAAAAAGCCCTGTATTCCGTGCCGTTACAATATCCACTTCGGAATCCCCCACATAAACGGCATTTTTCTTCTCTACGCCTAACCGCCGCAACACTTCTTCTACCATATCCGGTGCAGGCTTTCTCGCAAACCCCTCCGTTTCGCCTAACGCCGCGTCAAAGCAGCCCGGAAAATACTGTTGCACAAGCTCCTGTACGGCAAAATCCGCCTTGTTGGACACCACCGCCAGAAGACAGCCTTCGGTTCGCAGGCGGTGCAGCAGCTTTGTGACGCCGTCATAAGGTGCTGTCGTATCACTGCAATGCAGTTGATACTCCTCCCGGAACCTCTGAAAAATCTGTTCCTCTTCTTCCGGGCCGGTTCCTGCCGGAACCGAGCGTGAAATCAGCTTGCGGATACCGTTTCCTACCGCCAGCCGGATTTGCTCTAACGTCCGCTCCGGATATTCCTTTGCGCGAAGCGCCAGATTCACCGCCGTCCGCAAGTCCTCCAACGTATTTAACAAAGTCCCGTCAAGGTCAAAAATAACCGCCTTTTTCATAAAATATCGTCCTTTCTTTCCCGGCTTCTCCCGCTGTATTCCCCGTTTCCGCTTTGCGGTTTTCCCTCTTATTCCGCTTTTGCCGCTCTCTCATACCCTTTCAATACCTCATAACACTCTAACATTTCCGGAGAATCCTCCACCGAAAACATGACAAGATCCCCGTCCCTTTTCTCTACGAGAATAAAATACTCTGCCTCCCGGTACACCATAGCCTTACCGGAACCGTAGCCTTTGAAATGATAATCGCCTAACGCCACATGCTCCATACCGGAGCCCCAGATTCGCGAAAGCCCCGGACATTCTTCGAAAAGAGTTACCTCCTTTACCTCGTCAAAGGGAATGGTCTCCTTATAATACCAGCAGCCCTTTAACACAAGTCCGTCCTCTTGTTTTACCACAGTTACCGTGCCAAAGTCAAGCGGAAGCAGGCCTAAGCCCAGACCGAAACAAAGTATCAGCGTACCGAGCAGCACCCATGTCGTAATTTTCCCCCACGCAGTCGCCATATTAGTAGTCATGCCGTAGGAACGGTTTTCCACAAATGCATTCGTATCCTGCGGATTATAATAATAGCCGTTTTTCCAACAGGCGTCCTCATCCTCTTTCCAAAACTCCTCACATCCGGTGGAAAGCTCCTTCTTTGCCTTCTTCACCCGTGCCGACGCCCGGAAAAAAATCAACACAAACAGAATCGTAACCAGCAGACTAAGACCGAGGAAAACACCCCAGAAGGCCCGATCGCTCCGAAGCGCTCCGTCGACTGCGATTTTGCTCATATAGGCATGCAGCCACACCATCAGTAAAAGCTGATAACCGCACAATAACGTCGCTTCTAATACGACACAGCCCGTCCATGCACGTTTTGCCGTGCGGTTTAAGGCGTAATTGATGTCCGAATTCTCACTGTATACCCTGAGCTTTCCGTGTGCCGCACGGTGAAACAGATAGAAAAAGAAAAGCATCACGGCCACATTCATCCCCGGAAAGATTAACAGCACCTTATACTCCGGCGCACACAGCGCCCACCAAAGAAAGGACGCCACGCAAATCCAGATAGGTACAAACATCCAGGTTTCCGAAACCGGGAGTGTTTTCTTCATCCGGCTCACTACCGTATCCACCTCGCAGTTCGCCTGTTTCTGCGGGTTACACCACCCCTTCTCTTTTTTCAGCTCGTACATTTTTCCGACATACTTTTTTATCACCCGGTAATCGCCTAAAATCACAACGGTCAGACAGGCAGTCAGATACCAAACCTGCAGGGAGGAAAGAGTTCCCCACAAAAAGCAGCCGAGAGAAAGTACAAAAATGAACGCCATAAACTTCCATACCGCAGCCTTATATTCTTTTACAATCCGCTTTACATCTTCATCCTCCCTGCGTTCCCCCCGTATCGTCATATAGAGAACATAATCCGACTTTTTCCGGATAAGCAGCCAGTCCGCCCATAGGATGCAGGCACCGACAAACCAAATACAGCTCATATAGGAAACCGCTAACAGCATTCCGGCTCGCCTCCCTTCCCGTTCTCCGACGCCCTGATACACATTTTTCGGTACACTCCTTCGCAAAGCTCCATAAATTCCTGCTTTTCCACGCCGCGCACCGTTGCCTCCGCAATCAGAAGCAAAAGCTCCTCCTCGGCCTTTTCCCGGAACACGCCAAACCTGTCCTTCTGCGGATTCACCTGTGCCCCGTGTCTGCGGTCAATCTCAATAAAGCCTTCGTTCTTTAAAATCGTATATGCCTTGTTGACGGTCATGGAATTTACCCCTAAATCCTCCGCCATCTGGCGCACCGTCGGCAGCCCTTCGCCCGGCTGCAGCTCCCCGGTCCCGATTCCGAGCACAATCGCATTCCGCAGCTGCACATAAATCGGCACCTCGCTCGACATATCCAATCGAATAATCATGGCCTGTACCTCCGAATTTCCTGCAAATCCACCGATTACTTTCATTTTTTCCGTCGCACCGGATACTTTGCATTATTTGTATTATTCATTATAATACAAATAATATTCTGTGTCAAGAAGAACAGGGGGAATTTATTTCAAGAAGCGCAGTACGCGCAGTATTACCGTATGCGGGACAAGCTTTGTCAAGAAACGAAAGGCTTTCATGGCAAGCCCCGGCGTTACAACGCTCTGTTTTCGCTTTGACGCACGGATTGCCTCCGTTACGACGCTCTCCGCGTCCGTCATAAAATACTTTTTTAACCCATAGGAGACTCCGTACTGCTCGGCACGTTTAAAAAACTCCGTATCCACCGGTCCCGGGCAGACGGCAGTCACATAAATCCGGCGTTTTCTTAACTCCTCGGAAAGCGCTCTGGAAAACGAAAGCACATAGGACTTGCCTGCCGCATACACGGCAAAGCCCGGCTGCGGCAGATATGCCGCGCTGCTTGCCATTTGGAGAATTCTTGCGTTTTTTCCCATGTAAGGAAGACAAAGCTCGGTTACTGCGGTCAGCGCCTTGCAGTTTACGTCGAGCATGCCAAGCATTTCTTCCTTGGCGCGTTCCTCAAAGGCGCCGACAATCCCATAACCGGCGCAGTTTACCAAAAGCTTGACATCTGCCCGGCTTGTTTGCAACGCTTCCTCCAGTTTCTCATAAAAGGACTGATTTCTGATATCCTCCGCAAAAATCCGTACCCGGTGCCGTAGCCCTGCTGCCAGTTCCTCCATGCGCTCTCTCCGTCTGGCCGCCAGCCAGAATTCCTCCACCCCGGGAAGCTCCCGGTCCAACTGTCTTGCAAACTCCGCGCCGATGCCCGAAGATGCTCCCGTAATAATTACAACCTTCATTTTCTCTTCCTTTCTCATACCGATTCAGGCGCCGGGCGCCTTCTGCATTACAAAACTATACTCAGGTGTCAAAACACATTTGAATACGAAAGGACTCTTTCTTTTTATGCATAGTTCCCGAATTAGAATCAGCAATCTTTTGACACCTGAATCGTATAAAGTAAAAAGCGGGCTGCTCACACTAATTACTTAGCGCAACAGCCCGCCTTCTACATTCTAAAAGTAATCTTCCTATGCCAGTGCCATTAACGCGTCCGTTACTTCTTTTAACTTTGCGTCGGCGTCAGCCGCGTCACTGCCCTTTACGCCGATATAGAACTTAATCTTCGGTTCCGTACCGGACGGACGAACGCATACCCATGCGTCATCGTTCAAATCAAAATACAGCACATTCGACTTCGGAAGTCCCGTCGGAGTAACCGCTCCGCTTGCAAGATTCAATATCGTATCCTTCTCGTAATCCCGGAACGAAAGTACCTTGTAGCTTCCGAGGCTCTTCGGCGGATTAGCGCGGAAGCTGTCCATCATTGCCTGAATCTGCGCTACTCCGTCCGCACCCTTCAGGGTCATGGTCTGCAAACCTTCCTTGAAATATCCGTACTTCCGGTAAATGTTCTGCATCTGGTCCCAAAGCGTCAAACCGTGCTTTCTGTAATAAGCCGCTGCCTCGCAGAGCATCATAACCGCTACGATTGCGTCCTTATCTCTTGCATGGGTCCCGACAAGGCAGCCGTAGCTTTCTTCAAAGCCGAACTCATAATGACCCTTTCCGCTCTGTTCGAACAGCTTAATCTGCTCGCCGATGTACTTAAAGCCGGTCAATACCTCAATCAGCTTTACCCCGTATTCCTCCGCAACCTTATCGGTCATATTGGTCGTAACGATGGTTTTGATAATTGCGCCGTCCTCTGCAATTCTGCCAAGCTCCTTTCTCTGGCTCATCAGGTACTCGCAAATCAGAATACCGGACATATTACCGGTAAAGGACATATACTCTCCGGTTCTGGAATCCTTCGCATACACACCGAGGCGGTCTGCATCCGGGTCGGTTGCCATAATCACATCCGCATCTACCTTTTTTGCCAGAGCAAGTGCCAGTGCAAACGCCTTTTCATCCTCCGGGTTCGGATAGCTGACCGTAGGGAAACTGCCGTCCGGAAGCTCCTGCTCCGGAACCACATACACATGCTCGAAACCGAGCTCGGCCAGCACGCGCTGTACCGGAACATTTCCGGTGCCGTGTAACGGCGTATAAACAATCTTTAATTCCTTGCCCTGCTCCCTGATGATATCCGGGTGAATAATCTGCCGCTTTAACGCTGCAACATACTTATCGTCGATTTCCTTTCCGATTATCTTTAACAGACCCTTTGCCTCTGCTTCGGAACGGGACATCGTCTTTACGGTACGGTAATCCGTAACCGCGTTTACCTCTGCAATAATCTCTTTATCCTTCGGCGAGGTAATCTGGGCACCGTCTTCCCAGTATACCTTATACCCGTTGTACTCTGCCGGGTTGTGGCTTGCCGTTACTACAATACCTGCAATACAGCCAAGCTCCCGCACCGCAAAGGAAAGCTCCGGCGTCGGTCTGAGCGACTCAAACAGATAGGTTCTGATTCCGTTTGCACACAAGCAAAGCGCCGCTGCCTCCGAAAACTCCGGCGACATATGTCTGGAATCGTATGCGATGGCAACGCCCCTATTGGCTCCGTCCTCGTCAATAATGAAATTTGCCAGTCCCTGTGTCGCTTTCCGCACCGTGTAGTAATTCATACGGTTCGTACCTGCTCCGATTACGCCGCGGAGCCCTGCCGTACCGAACTCCAGCTCACGATAGAAACGGTCTTTAATTTCCGCGTCATTTTCCCGGATTGACCTTAATTCCTCTTTCGTTGCCTCGTCAAAATACGGATTATTGCACCAATCTTCATACACCTTCTTGTAATCCATGGGAAAACCTCCTTCTGTCCTTTTACTTCCGACTATCAGAACATATCATTGATTTCTTTCTATTATGATTATATAACAAAATTGCCGTTCTTGCAAGAAGATATTATGCAAAAACGAGGTCTTTTGCCATTTTTTCCGACAAAAGACCTCATTTTAAAATCACATGATTGTTCCGGGCTTGTAAAATTAAAGCGTCTTTACAATCTCGCCCATCATATTCGGAGTCGCACCGACTGCATTGGACTCGTCCGTATCAATGTGCATTGCATCGGCAAACTTTTCGCTGACGCGAACTACAACATCTCCGAGCACTGCCTTTCTGCCATCGGTTTCCATCTTTACCCATACCACGTCCTTATTCTTCAAACCGAGCTTTTCTGCGGTTTCCGGAATCATATGGATGTGACGCTTTGCCACAATGACACCTTCGGAAATCTCTATTTCGCCGCAAGGTCCTACAACCTTACAACCCGGTGTTCCCGCAATGTCGCCGCTCTCTCTTACCACAACCGGCACACCGATGGAGCGTGCGTCCGTTGCAGAAAGCTCTACCTGCGTTGCGCTTCTCTCCGGTCCGAGAATGGAAACGTTTGCAAGGGACTTCTTCGGTCCTACAATCGTCACTCTTTCCTCACAGGCATACTGACCCGGCTGGGAAAGATCCTTCTTCTTCGTTAAGGTTGCACCCGCACCGAATAAAATTTCCAAATGCTCCTTTGTTACATGGATATGACGGGCAGATGTTTCCACCAAAATTTCAGCCATATTACTATCCTCCGTAATCATATATTATGTTTCTCTCATTATACACCTGCCGCACCAAAAAATCCAGTGCTTTTTCAATCCTTACGTTTCTTCCTTTTTCTTACTTTCCCCGCACTCCGAAGACCACCTCATACTCTCTCGGAACATACTCTCCCTGCACGCGTTCCTGAACCGTCACCGTACCCGCCGTGCCGCCGCGGATATAGCTTAACACCTCTCTGAGCTGTTCCTCGGTCTTTACCGTGATACCGTTTACTTCCGTAATAACTGCGTACAACGGAAGCCCTGCCTTATCTGCCGGCGAGTCTTTCTCTATCTCCGAAATGTAGATACCCACCGGAATGTCTAACACCTCCGAAAGAGTTTCCGTAACATCCTGTCCTACAATCCCGAGCAGCGCCGAATCTTCATAATCGATTTCCTCGCGGTTTAACAGCCGATTGATTACCGAAACCACCTCATCTATCGGTATCGCGTAGCCGATACCCTCTATGCTGCTGGCAACCAGCTTTGCGTTGTTGATTCCGATCAGCTCTCCTCTGGCGTTAAGCAGCGCACCGCCGCTGTTGCCCGGATTGATTGCGGCGTCGGTCTGAATGAGATTCATTTTAACTCCCTCAATCTCTACCTCACGATCCACTGCGCTCACATAACCTACCGTAAGCGACTGACCGCTTCCTGCCGCATTTCCGATTGCAATTACCATTTCTCCGCCGGTAAGTTTTTCCGAATCACCGATGGTTGCAACCTTGATGCTTTTCATTGTTTTCTCGGACAAATCGGAAAAATCGATTGCCAGAACCGCAATATCCTCCTCGGCGTCGCACCCTTTCACCTCGGCCGCTGCCGTACTTCCGTCCGCAAAGGAAACCTCAATCGCAGTCGCTCCGTCTACCACATGGTTATTGGTCACAACAAGCAGCTCCTCCGCCTGGGCAATAATCACGCCGGACCCCCGTCCCTCACTCTCCTGCTCGTAATTGCGCCCGAAGAACCGATACGAGGTCACGCTCTTTGTCTTTATTTCCACAATGGACGGTATTACATTATCCCATACAGCGGAAACATCATAAACGGAAGAAACCTTTGCCTCCGTATCTCCTCCTGCGGTATATTCCGGAGCAGCTTCCCCCTGTTTATCGGAAAGGAGCTCTCCCTCCTGCTTCTTTGCAGTTTCCTCCGCTTCCTTTTCTTTATGATGCTGCGTATAGGAATATGCCGCTAAGGTACCTGCTGCCGCGCCGCCGCAAAGCAGACCGCAGACCGACGCAAGTAACATCTTTTTCCAAAACTTTTTTTCTTTTTTCTTTTCCATGACAAACCTCCTGTCAATCAACATCAACAGATATTTTCCTGTTTACAGCTTCATTCTATCCGCAAAGTTTGTCTAATTTGTGATGATTCCTTTAAGAAATGTTGTCTTATACGAAAGCTTTGTAAGAGCCGAGCACCTTTAAGCGGGAGGCCTCTTCTCTGATTCCCGTCAGGGCATTCTGCACCGCCGGTTCCGAAAGTCTGCCGTCAAAATCCACGAAAAAGCGGTATTCAAACTGTCTGCCCGGAATCGGTCTTGACTCGATTTTTGTCATATTTAAATTGTTATAAATCAGATGACTGAGAATCCGGTACAAAGAACCCGCCTCGTGCCTGATTTCAAAGCAGATGCTTACCTTATCCGCCGTCTGCGTAAAAACCGCGTCCTTCGAAAGCACAAGAAATCTTGTCGAATTTACATTCTCATTATTTAAGCCCCGGCGCAGTACCGTAAGCCCGTAACGCTTTGCCGCCGCTTCGGAAGCGATGGCTGCCTTTGCGGGATCTCCTTCCTTTGCAACCGCCATTGCACAACCCGACGTACTGGAGCAGGCTCTCTGCAAAAGCTCCGGCCGCTTTGCGAAATAGCCGCTGCACTGTAACAACGCCTGCGGATGGGAATACACCTCCCGAATTCCCTCTTCCGTCGCGCCGGCCGGTGCCGCCAGCACATGCTCGATTTTCACTACCTGCTCCGCCACCGGATACACCGCATGCTCCGCCAGCAAATCGTATAAATCCGAAATATCGCCGGTCGTGGTATTTTCAATCGGCACCGCACCGAATTTTGCCTTTCCCCGTTCTACCGCTTCCACTACCGCCGTAAAACTCGGGCAGGAAATTCTTTCGCATTCCTCCCCTAAGGACTTTAACAGCGCCTGTTCGGTATAGGAGCCCGGCTCGCCGAAATAGGCCGCCGCTTCTCCCGCCCCGCAGCTCAAAGCTTCAATCACGGAAAAACCGCTTTGTTCCTTCTCCGCCAGCATGGTATACTGGTACTTCCGGCTTAACGACATAATCTGGGTAAACAGCTCCCGCAGCCCGCGGGCAAAATACACATTGGAGGCCATTCCTTCGATTGCGGCAAGTTTTTCTTCCTCTCTCTCCTTATCAAAGACCTTTTTGCCCGAAGCCTTTTTATATTCCGCCACCTCTGCCGCCACCTGCATTCTTTCTTCAAACAGCGCGGTTATCTTACGGTCGATTTCATCAATTTCTTTTCTGCACTCTGTCAAATCCTTCATCCTGCTTCTCCTTTCGCGTTCCACACTGATTATACTTTGTTACCCCGGAAAATGCAATGTATTTCTTGACATTCTTCCACAGCATGCTAAAATGAAATTATCACAGAACAAAGGAGTTTTTTATGAATAAAAAAGTAAAATCCATCCTGATTTTCATTATTGTGCTTTCTGTTATTGCAATTATTGTTTTGTTATGTAAAATCAATTCCCGTCTTCCGGAAAATCCCCAGGATTACGCCGGGAATACTGCCGGGAATCTCTATAACCGCGGTCTTTTCGCTCAGGATGATACCTATATCTATTTTGCCAACCTGTCGGACCGGTTCCGTCTGTACCGCATGGACAGTTCCCTGGAAAACGTAAAACGCCTCAGCGCAGATTCCGTAGAATACCTGAATCCGGACGCTTCCTCCTGCTTTTTATATTATTCCAGAATCAATTACCGCCAGAGCACCTACGGCAACACCGTGTTCGATATTCTGAATACCGGAATTTACCGCCACAACCTGAAAACCGAAGGACTTACCCGGCTGTACCCTAACGCCTGCGGAACAGTGCTGCTTGCCGGAAACCGGCTGTTCTATCAGGCGCACGGCGAGGATGGTTCCTTCGATTTATACGAGCTGCAGGTGAATAAGGAAAATTCCTCCGCCGAGCTTGTCACCACCGACCATATTACTCCTGCCTGCTATTACGGCGGGCTTCTGTACTATGCCGGCACCTCAAAAGATCATTGCCTGTACACCTACCGCCCGGACAGTAAAACCACCTCTCTCTTTGCCGACCTTGACTGCTACCAGCCGATTGCGACAGACACGGGAGTCTACTTTCTTTCCCAGAAACACAATTATTCGCTGTTTCATCTGCCGGTCGCAAGCGACACGGCAACGCTGATTACCGACAGCCGACTCTCCTCCTATAACCTTTCCACCGATAAACAGACCTTGTTTTATCAGGTTGATGACGGCAAAAACAACCGCCTCTGCCGTTATGATATTGCTTCCAAAAAAGAAACCACCCTCATTACGGGTGATTACAAAAACTTAAATACGGTATTCGGCTATCTGTTTTTTACGGATTTTGCAGAAAACATCTGCTACTGCTATGATATCGACGCAGACATCCTATCCGTATTTGCGCCGGATGCGGCAGACTAAAAGAACAAAAAAGGCTGCCGCTACCGCGGAACAGCCTTTTTTATTTCACCTGCCAAATAGAGCGAACCGACCGCCACAATGACTTCCCCCGCGTCTTCCGCTGCGGCGGCAGCCAATGCTGTTTCCACCGTCGAGCAAAGTAGAAACTCCGTCCGCTCCCTTTCCGGCACAAGGCGCTCGCAAAGCGCCAGCAGCGCTTCTGCCTTCATGGCACGCGGCACTGCCGGAGCGGTTACATAGACCTTCTTTGCAAGGGGCAGAAAAAGCGCCGCCATCGTTTCGACTTCCTTATCCGCCATTGCGCCGAAAATAAACTGCAGTTTTCTTCCCGGAAAATACTGCCGCAGGCTTTCCACCGTTGCCTGCATCCCCTGGGGATTGTGGGAGCCGTCCGCCAAAAGCAGCGGCTCTTTTTTTAATACCTCCAGCCTTGCCTGCCAGCGCACTGTCCGCAGGCCGTTCCGCACAGCCTCCTCCCCCAAAGGAAGCCCCAGATTTTTAAGCTGCTCTGTCGCCTCCAATACAAGCGCCGCGTTTTTCTGCTGATACAGCCCGGGCAGTGCTAACGTAATATGCTTCCACTGTTTGTAGGAAAACCGCTGAAAGTCTTCTTCCTTTTCTTCACCGGAAAATGCTCCTAACATTCCTATGCGTTCGCTTATTATTTTTTCAAACTCCGGAATAACAAGCGGTACGGCTAACTCCTCGCAGCGTTTTCGGATAACCTCTTCCCCTTCTTTGTTTTCCCCGTAAAACACAACCGGTGCACCACTTTTTATAATCCCCGCTTTCGCCTGTGCAATCTCTGTCATGGTACTTCCGAGCTGTGCCGTATGGTCAAAGCCCAGTGCGGTTATGATGCAAAGCAATGGATTTTGCACTACATTTGTAGAATCAAACATTCCGCCAAGCCCTGTTTCCAGAATCACGATGTCGCACCGTTCTTCCAAAAAGTAAAGAAATGCCAAGACGGTTCCGAATTCAAATTCGCTGGGCGGTACTTCCATTTTCTCGGTCCGTTCCGCCAGATACCCTGTCAATTCCGCCAGACGCTCATCCGGTATTTCTTCGTTGTCTACCTGAATCCGCTCGTTATAGCGGACAATATACGGAGAGGTATACAGTCCTGTTTTTAAGCCTGCGCTTTGGCAGACGGAAGCCAGCATTGCCGCGGAACTCCCCTTCCCGTTCGTCCCCGCAATATGTACAACCCGCAGACCGCTTTCCGGGTGTCCGCAAAGCTCTAAAAGCTCTTTTGTCTTTTCCAGCCCGCTCTTCTTTCCCCGCCAATAAAGTCCATGAATATAGTCCAACGCTTCCTCGTAATTCATAGCTGCTAACCTGCCTTACCTGTTTCCTTCCGTTCTGCTCTTCCGTGCCTGCTTTTTTGGTTCCGCTTTGACGTCCCGCTACCGGCTCTGCCATCTGACATACTCCCGCAGCACAGGCACGCGCCGCACTGCCGTAAGCAGCAGATACACGCCCGCTACGTTCACCGGATACAGACAGGCGTTTTTAATCGCTCTTCCCTCGAAAATCGCCCGAAGCTTTTTAAAGAAGCTCTGCCATGCCGCCGCGCTGTCACTGAAAAACAGGCTGAAATCCTTTACGCCGTACTGAATACAAATCCAGCTCGTGGTCATGCACAGATTCACTATAACCGTCACCGCCGCAAGGGTCAGCGCCACCCGCAGCAAGCTCAGTTTTTCTCTCTTATAAAAGCTGTATCCGTAAATCAGACCGGCCACGATACAATCTAACGTATAGCCCGGGAAAAACGCACCCGTCGGCTTTAAAAAAAAGCCCAGCAAATCCGCTGCTCCTCCCATAACTGCACCCGGTACCGGGCCAAACAGCATACAAGCCACCGTCGTCGGGAAAATAGTAAAACCGATTTTTAAATTTTCCGTTACCTGAACGGTTGTTGCAAAGCCGAGCGCCAGCCGCAGCGCCAGAAGCATTGCCATGGCAACCAATGATTTTAAGCTGCCGAATTCCTTTGCCGATTCTTTGAACCGCATAAAAAATCCCCTTTCGTTGTATTTTGTCGCAATCGCAGAAAAGAACACCGTGCGCAAAACAACTGCTTTGCAACACGACCGTCCCTTGCAACTAGCTACAACAATAGGGGAAACCTATTTGTAGCAGCGGGATGCGAAATCTGCACCGCAAGATTTCTCTTTTCGTTCCATCGACAACTCCCCGTCCGACAGACACTTAACGCGCAAATTCCTACTCTGCTTCTCTTTTGATTTTTGACTCACTTATTCTAGCACACTTAAAATGCTTTGTAAAGCATTTTATCATCCTATTATTTTCCGCGGAAAGATTTTTATTTCTTTTTTCTTAAATAGGCTGCCAGATACCATACTAAAAGCGCCGCCAGCACAATCCCGGAGCATATGATGGCGGAAAAGTTCCACAGCGTTTCAAACAATCCGCCAAACCATTCTCCTGCCCAGTAGCCGCTATCCTCCAGCTTCCAGATGATACCAAGACCGATTCCGGCCGCCGCCACAGGAACCACCGCAGTACACACAACCAATGCCGCCTTTCCGATTCCGAACTTTGCGGAAAGCTTATGCTGCGCAAACAATAACACTGCCACCCATGCCACGATTAACAACACATCCAGCGCAATTCCCGGCAGAAACAAGGCTAGCGTACACATCATCACTCCAAACGAACCTGCCGCCGCAAACAGCAGCCCCCCTAATGCGGCAGCCAACAGCACAAGCACTTTCTTTTTTCCCTTTGTCTGTTCCATTTCATTTCCTCTTTTCTTTTCCTTTGTCCGGCAAAATGCTGCCGCATCTAACCCCGCACATTACTCCGCAGGGAGCGCTTCTTCTAAACTCTCCACCCATTCCGAAGGAAGCCCTGCCTGCTTAAGCATTTCAAAAAACTCCTCCCATGCAAGCTCCTCCGCCCATTGGGAAAGGCCTGCTTCATCCTTGATTTTCGTCACCTCGTTATCCGCCGGGAACGTAATCCGCTCTCCTTTGTCCTTCGTGACCCCGACCGTCATTGCCGCAAACAGTTCTCCGTCCTTTTGCAGCGTAAACTTTGTTTCCTTTTTGTTTTTCTCCGATACGGAAGAAACAATCAGTGCCGCATCTCCGAAAGAAACTCCGGTTTCCGCTCCCAGTTCTTCCAACAATTCCTTCGCCATACCTGCCGGTACAATTGTTACCGTTCCGTTAAAATATCCGTCCTTATACTTCTTGACATCAACCTCCTCCACGGTAATCTCCGCCAGACGGAAGCCAACTACCTTTAACTTGAATTCGCCGGACATTGTTCTGCTGTCTGCCTTTCCTGTCCCCTCAAAGGAAACCTTTGCACCGTCCGCTTTGACGGATACCTCGCAGCCGAATTCGTTTCCCTTGACCGGCAGTGCCGCGGTAAACTCAATTACATCCTCGATTTTGAGTTTTCTTCCGACAATGTTCCCTTTGCTGTCCACCCAGAGAGTCATCTCGATTTCTTCCTCAGCCTCTTTTAAGGCTTGTGCCTGCTCTAAAAGCTCCTCCAACGCATCCAGAAAATCGTCATAGACCTCCTCCGCATCCGCTTTTTCCTGCACGGAAACGATTTTCTTTACCATCGCTTCCAGTTCCTGATCCGTTCTCATCGCTTCCAGCACAGCTTCCGCCATTGCATACATCGTATCGCCGTCTATCGTCACAAGCAGCTCCGTATATTCTTTGGATACCTCTCCCGCAGACAAGGTGCCCCTGCCCTTTTCCACATCCTTCACATAAGAAAGCGCCAATGCAATATAACGATTCAGGAGAGCTTCCAGTTCCTTTCCTTCCGGAAGCTTTTCATACAAAAGTCCAAGCATCGCAGACATCGTTTCCGCTTCTTCCGCCTCTGCCCCTAAGACATCCTTAAGTTCAAAGCAAAGATACCGTTCGGAAAGCTCCGGTATCCGTGCATAAATCGTCCCTTCCTCAAGATGATAAAGAACACTTCCGCTAAGCAACGTATTTCCGCTTACCCCCAAAGCCAATTCACTCTTTAATGCCCCGGGAACCGTCATTCCGGCCGCGGTTGCGGACAATTCCCGAAACGCTTCCAACTCCATCCCCGTTTCCGTTTCCATCAGGGCAAGAAGCTCCTCGCCCAAAATTACCGTCAGAGTGTTCTCCTCCTTCCTGCCGGACGGCGAAAGAACTTCCCTGATTTCTTCCTCGTATACTGCGGAAAATTTGGCGGTAAACTCCTCTGCCGCTTTTTTCTCTACATACCGGTAATACTCATCCGGAGAAGAAAAAGCGGCTCTTGCCGCATTTGCAAGCACCGGCATGGCAAACAGCAAACCGGCAATGACCAGAAAGGCCGCGGCAATTACCACAACCGGCACGAACCTTTTCTTTTTCTTTTGCGTATTATTTACATTCTCCCGGTTTTGTAACGGTTCCGACGCCTCTGTCGAAGACGTCCTTTCAAACTCCTCACTCATTCTTCGTCCTCCTCTGATTTCTCTCACCGCGCACTCCTTTACGAACATTCGCTAACAGTATACTCTTTTCCTCTGTTTTTGTCAAAAAAAATAAGGGGCTGCACATCAGAGGTGCGCGGCCCCATTCTTGCAAGCAGGGAATTGTCTGTCACTGCAAGGGAGCATCCGCCACTTTTTTTGCAAGCGCAACGCTTTGTCAAACTTCCTCAAAGAACCACTAAAACGCTCGGATACGGCCTCGCGCTTAAGTGGTTCTAAGAGGCGATTTTGACTGCGCTAAAAACGCGGTCCTTCGGACAAATGCAAAAATAAGTGGCGGATGCTCCCTTGCAGTTAGGGCGGGCATTCTCATCCGCTTGCAAGAATTCGCCACGCCCGAGCCGCCGCGCCTCTAATGATGCGACAGCCCCCTTACCTTTCCTGTTTTTACTTCTTCACCGAAAAGCCTGCATCTACATAAGCCTGCAATACTTGATAATACGCTTTCTTCGGCTGCGTTAATGTAGAGAACAAAAGCGGTGAATTATCCTTTCTCCATGAAACGCTGTCGGAAAGTCCCCAGTAAGTAATACCGGTAATCTTTCCTCCCGCCTTTTTGATGTCCAGAATATAGCTCATCAATTCATAAAGATACAGCGCCTGTGCGGCTTCTCCGCTGTTACCGACATCTAACTCCGTAATCTGTACTTCGTAACCTTCATCCAGAAATGCCTGAAGCGTAGCCTTAAACTGAATGGTGGACGGATAATCCGTCGACAGATGCGCCTGCATACCGACGCCGTCGCAAATCCTTCCCTCGGCGTTGATAAACTTCATCACGGACTTGATTTTTGCGGTATCAATATAGGTATTAAAATCGTTAAAAATCAGGGAAACCTCATCCCGGATGCCGTACTCCCGCAAAACCTCGTCCGCAATTTTATACGCCAGCTTTACAAACGACGGCGTCAGGCCCTCGTTGCCGTATACGGCTTCCCAGCCGGAATTTGTTGCGTGAACATATTCATTCACAACGTCCCAGGAATACAATACCGAGCCGTACTCGTTATCATAAACATGCGTCATTACGGTGCGGATGTAAAACTCCAGTCGTGCATTCATTGTCGCTTTGCTGACATAAGCGCCGGAAGCGTTGTATCCCTCTTTAAAAAACCATGACGGCGTCTGGCTGTGCCATACAAGAGTATGACCGCGCAGGCCCAGACCGTTCTTTGCACAGATGCGGAGTACATTATCAATGGTAGTAAAGTTAAGCTTCGGGACAGTGTTTTCCTTGTAGTTATCCGGAATCACATATCCAAGTGCCTTTGCTTCCTCCACGGAAATCAACGACGGTCCCCAGCCTAAAATGAAGTCCGGCTTCATCTCATTTTCCAGTGTAATACTGTTGTACTGCGTCTTTATCTGCGCAAGCGTGGCAGAATTCTGCAACTGGGAATAGCTCGCGCAGGTGCCGATATGCCCGAATGCGCTTCCGTAAGTGTTAAGCAGTGTTGCGCCCTCCGTGGATTCCGGGACGAACGGCGTCGGTGTCGGCGCCGGTACATAATCGGCGTCCATATGGAACGTAATGTTATAAACCGTAACCTCGTAACGGCTGAAATTCTCTACCTGATCCAGTGCCATTAACCCGATTCCGGTAACCGTATCGCTGATATTCGGCGCGAGCTCGAACTCGGTTACGGTATCCCCTTTACAGTAATACTCTACAAAAACCTGATTTACCCCTTCATCATAAAGCTTCACGGAAAGCGGCGCATACGCGCTTAACGCCTTTACCGTTACCTTGTGGCAATGGGACATATCAATACGTTCCGGAAGGGTCAGCTTGATTTCCTGATACTGCCCCTCATACCGCAGTTTAATGGAACCGTCGGACTGTACCTCGTATACGGTACCATAAGAACCGAGGTAGGCAAGGTCATGGAAATCATAGGTAAGCATCATGCCCGTCGGAGCAGCCGTCGGTTCCGCGGTCGGCTCCGGCGTAGCTGTTGCCGTCGGTTCCGGTGTCGCTGTTGCCGTCGGTTTCGCGGTCGGTTCCGGTGTCGCTGTTGCCGTCGGTTCTGCGGTCGGTTCCGGCGTAGCTGCTGCCTCCGGTTCCTCGGTTTTCGTCGGCTCCGGCGTAGCTGTTTCCTCCGGCTTCTCGGTTACCGTCGCCTCCGGTGCGGCGGTTGCTTCCGGTTCTTCGGTTGCCACCGGCTCCGGCGTAGCTGCCACTTCCGGCTTCCCGGTTACCGTTGCCTCCGGCGTTACGGTTGCTTCCGGCGTCATCGTTACCGTTTTATCCGGCAGTTCCGTCGGCTTTGTGTCTGCCGGCGTTGTACCACAGGCCGCCAAAAGAAGCGCTCCCAGTATCAAAAATGCAAAATAAGAACGTAATTTTTTCATAAATCTCCTTCTTCCGAATTATTTCATCGTTATTGTCAGGCTTACTACACTGCATGGCGGAAGCTCCAGGGAAAAGCCCTGCTTGGTCAGCTTTACGTCGGTAAACGGCGCGGTTTTCACCTGCTCCGGCTCCTCAAACGTATTATGTGCCGCCATCGCTCCGGTCAGGATTTCTCCCGTTACACCAGCCGCGCTGCCCTCTGCAAATACAACCTCCATTGCCTCCGCTTCTTCCACGGAAAGATTTGCGAGAGTCACCGTCAGTTCTCCGTTTTCCTTTACCGAAGCAGATTCGTACACCTTCCGTACTTTTTCATCCCCGCTTCCGATCCACTGTTCTTCCATGCGGCTGTCCAAAAGCTGTGCGTCCTGATGCGGCGCATACATCTTAAACACATGATACGTCGGCGTAAGAAGCATTTTCTCACCCTCGGTCAGAATCACCGCCTGCAATACATTGACAAGCTGTGCGATATTTGCCATTTTCACACGGTCACAGTGCTTATTGAACACATTTAAGGTAAGGGCTGCTACCATTGCGTCCCGCATCGTATTCTGCTGGTACAAAAAGCCCGGATTAGTGCCCGGCTCACAGTTATACCATGTGCCCCACTCGTCTACGATCAGCCCGACTCTCTTTTCCGCGTCATACTGATTCATAATCGCAGAATGGCGGTTAATCAAAGTTTCGATATATGCCGCACGGCTGAGGGTACGGTAATACTTCGGCACATCAAATTCCGTCGCAAAGCCCTTGTTTTCCCAGCTGTCCGGAACCGTGTAGTAATGCAGGGAAAGTCCGTCCATGTAACGTCCCGCAATCTTCATGACCTGCTCCGTCCAGTTATAATCGTCCGCATTCGGACCGCAGGCAATTTTATAGATTTTCTTCTTATTCGGATTCTTTGCGCTCGGATAATCCCGCACATAGGTCTGGTAACGGCGGTACTCGTTTGCGTAATGCTCCGGTGTCATATTGCCGCCGCAGCCCCAGTTCTCATTGCCGACGCCGAGGTAGTTTACCGTAAACGGCTCCTCGTCCCCGTTCTGTCTCCGTAAGTCCGCCATCGGAGATACGCCGTCAAAGGTCATATATTCTACCCATTCCGACATTTCCCGGACGGTTCCGCTGCCCACATTGGCGTTCACATAGGTTTCACAGCCGATCTGGCGGCAAAGCTCCATAAACTCATGCGTACCGAAGCTGTTGTCCTCCAGAACGCCGCCCCAGTGCGTGTTAATCATCTTTTTCCGGCTCTCCTTCGGACCGATACCGTCTTCCCAGTGGTATTCGTCCGCAAAGCAGCCGCCCGGCCAGCGTAACACCGGAAGCTTCATTTCCCGCAGGGCATTCACCACATCGTTCCGCATTCCCTTCGTATTCGGAATCGGAGAGTCCTCCCCTACATAAAGTCCTTCGTAAATACACCGTCCCAAATGCTCGGAGAAGTTTCCGTACAACTCCTTGTTAATTTTGCCGAGCTTCATTGCAGGATTGATAAATAATTTTGCCATAATTTCCCTCCGTAAATTTTATTTTCCCATTACTGCTGAAACTGCCAGTAATCCACATTATAGCCCTCGCCGCAGAATACAAAAATCAACTTATGTACACCGGTTACGGTCTTTAACAGCTCTGCGGTAATTTCATGGTATTCTCCGTCCGTATGCTCTCCGATTTCAAGATAGCCGACTACCTCTCCGTTCAGACTGTCCAAACGAATCTGAATTGCGCCGGTCTGTCCCTCCTCTGCCTTTACCGCTGCGGTAAAGCTCTTTGTGCCGGTTTCTCCGAAATCCACACCGTACAATGCCAGCCAGTCGCCGGAATTGATTTCCGACAGGGTCATATTGCCCGAACCGTAATACTTACTCTTCATGCCCTCCTGCGTAGTATTCAGTCCGCCCATGGTTGCCATTGTTTCCGCTTCTACCTTTTCATACGGATTCAAATACTTCGTCTGCTTAAGCGAAAGACGGTCAACACTCGGAACGGTCGGAATGGTTCCGTCCTCGTTTACCGTTATCTTGGTAATGCTGGTACAGCGGTATCCGCCGGAAATTCCCATCGGCTTCTCCAGAATCTGCGTATGATAAGCGATATACCACTCTCCGTTAAACTCAAACATACAGTGGTGATTGTTCCCGTAGCAGCCGTAATAGTTGCCCGGATTCTTTAATATCGCTCCTCCTAGGGTAAACGGTCCCATCGGGTTATCCGAGGTCATATAAACAATCTGTGCGCTGGAAAAACCTAATTCCGCCGTTGCCTCCTGCGTTACATTCCAGTTGGAACAGTAAGAATAATAGTATCTTCCGTTGATTTTATTGATACCGGAATCCTCAAACAGATACGGAATATCCAGTGCCACCGGATCTCCGTCCAGGCTAATCATATCCGCGCCTAACTTTGCCACACGTCCGGTTCCCGGATTTGCCTGTTTTCCTTCCGGTACGCCGCCGCCGAAATAAATATAAGCGCTGCCGTCGTCGTCCACTAAAACAGCCGGGTCAAACAGCCAGTTGACATTGGCGCAGTTCGGCGTAGAACGGGAAATCAGCGCCTTTTTAATCGGGTCGATAAACGGTCCGGTCGGGCTGTCGGATTCCAGTACACCGATTCCGTTTCCACCGTTTGCAAAGTAAATGAAAAACTTCATTTCTCCGTCAACTTCCTTGTATGCGACTGCCGGAGCCCAGGAATTATTGCCCCACGTTGCCGCACCGTCCCGTCCGGCCGCATAAATCGTTCCGTGGTCGGTCCAGTTCACAAGGTCATCGGAGGACACAACATTTAACGTATTGATTTTACTGTAACTGTTGTTTTTTGCCGTTACGCCGTCCGCCTCATACTCTACCACGTCGCCGGTCATATACAGATACACTCTGCCCTCGTACACAATCGCATACGGGTCGGCTCCCAGACGCTGCGTCATAACCGGCGTATCATATCCGATGTTTTTTAAGGTTTCCGCCAGGGTCAGCTTATCAAAGCTTTCCTTCCATTTTGCTTCCAATTCCTGTGCTGTCAATTTCTTGTCCTCCGTTTTGGTTTCTGTTTTTCCTTCCTCGTTTTTCTCCTCACCCGGTTGTTCCTGCGGAGCGTTCGTTACGGTTTCTCCGCCTGTCTGCGGCACGTCTGTTACCACCGCTGCCGTAGGCGTCGGAGTCGTTTCTTTGGTGCCCTCCGTTTTTTTGCACGCTCCGAATGCACACGCCGCAAGTATTGCTCCCGCGCAAACCAATAACTTTCTTTTTTTCATGTAAACCTCCTTATATGATTTGTTTTATCTGAAAGAACCGGCTATTCCTCTGCCCGGAACTCAAATTCGGAAAATGCTGCGGTGCCGCCTGTTTCCTTTGTCGAGAACAGAAACAGACCGAAGCGGCAGCCCACAAAGTGGTCCAGATTAAAGTACAGCTGCTTTGTAATGCCAAGCTTTTGAAACCCGTTTCCGGTCTTAAAGAAGAACTCCGCCGTATCCCTGCCGATAGAAAAATCGCACTCTACCCGCAGTGTAACCCTGCTTCCGTCAAACGGAATGCTCTCTGCGATTTCGCCCGGCTCCGCGTCATAACTTCCCATACCGGCAGGCTTCTCTGTTGCTTTCTTTTGCATCATAACAAGCCGGTACTCTCCCGCTTCCTTTGTCAGCGCGATAAATCCGTAATCTCCCTGCAAGGCGCAGATTCCGGCGTAATCGCCGTCCCGCAGTCCGCTGCCGTCAAGCGTTACCTCTGCCGCACAATGCTCCCCGCTTGTCCGCTGCGTCAGAGTGTTGACCGCCTGACACACATTTACGCTCAGCTTCCCGGAGCGAAGGAGAAGGTTGCCCGGCTGTTCCGTTACCGACCAGAGCGTATTCTCCGGCGTGTGATTCCACTGCCACGGACTTTTCAGCCGTACCCTGCCGCCCTCTCCCGGCGTATAGCAAAAATCATCGCTGCACCAAAGCGGCTCATAGGAATACGCCTTCTTTGCCGCATTCACGGTAACCTCCTTCGGCGCTCTGCCCATTTCCCCAAACACCGGAAAATCATTCTGCCATGTCACCGGAATAAGCACCGGAATCCGTCCGACTGCTCCGTGGTCCTGAAACAGCATTGCATACCAGTCGCCCTCCGGCGTATCTACAATGCCGCCCTGTGCCACACCGCTGTTTCTTCCGTCCAAATCGGAGGATAAAACATCTCCGCCGGTAAACTCACCAAGCAGTGAATCCGCACAAAAGCACGCTTCCGTCCGCAGACCGTTTTTCGGCCAATGAATAAAGAACAGATAATACTTTCCGTTGATTTTGTAAAAATGGGTTCCTTCATAGCCGAGCCAGACGTTTCCGGTATCCTTTACCGCCATCCGGTGAAGGCCGCCCTCCTTTGGAGCGGTCAAGTCTTCCCTCAGCTCCGTTATGTAAATTTCCCGGTTTCCGTATGCAATGTAAACTCTGCCGTCATCATCAAACAAAAGCGAACTGTCATGGTAAAAGCCCTCAATGCAGCTCTTTTTCCACGGTCCCCCGATTTCCTTTGCCGTATAGAGATAAGTCTTTCCGGTATCGTTTGCCACAAAGCAGACATAGAACAGTCCGTTATGATACCGGAGGGATGCTGCCCACATTCCCTTTCCGTAAATACCCTTTCCGTCCGCAAGACGCTGTCCCGGCGTATTATCCAGGGTATCATACACATAAGACGCAATTTCCCAGTGAAGCAGGTCATACGAACGCAAAATAACCCCGCCCGGCATAAAGTGCATCGTAGTGCTGACCATGTAATAGGTATCCTCTACCCGGATTACGTCGGTATCGGGATAATCGGAGTAAATGATAGGATTTTTTCCTGTAATCTGTTTCATCGGATTCCTCCTCGTTCTATAAAATTTTACGTCAGTTACCGTATTTCTGGCTTCAGCTTTATTTTCCTGTTCGGCAAAAGTTTTACTTTTTAGATTCAGTTTAGCATCTTGTCTTTTCTTCCGCAATGTTGTATAATTGCAATAAATTGATTTATAATTCTCTTGCGAGGTGTTGCCATGTACATTCATTACATTGCCCTGAACTGTGAACAGAAGCCCGGGTTTGTCGAAGAACGAAGACACGGTTTGGCAGACTTTCTTTTTTTGCGCTTTCATTCCAAAACCACATTGATTTTGGGCGATAAGACCTACACCATAACAAAGCCGTGTGCATTTCTTATCGACTCCAGCACGCCCTACAAGTATTTTTCAAACAGCAAAGATTATCGGGATGATTACCTGCATTTCGCGGCAGATAACCGCATGCAGTTTCTGAGTGAATTGACTTTTCCTTTGAATACTCCGATTAGAATTTCAAACAATAATGCAATTACAAATCTATTGGAACTGATTCTGGCAGAGCATCAGTCCAAAAACCGGCTGGCAGCAAAGTCCATCGACCTGCTCATCCGCTGCCTGTTTGTCAAGGTGGCCGAGGAATGGATGCAGAGCCAGCAGCTCAATACTTCCGTGCCGCACTACTATGAACTTCTCCGCGTCCGCGATACGATTCTTGCCTCTCCGGAACGTCCGTGGAAAATAGAAGAACTGGCAGACTTAGCGCACCTCTCCCCTTCCTATTTTCAGGTCATCTATAAAAAAGCGTTCGGCATTACCTGCATGACCGAAGTAATCAATGCCAAGATAGAACAGGCAAAGCTGCTGCTTACCTCTACGGAGCTTCCGGTCAGCGCCGTTGCTGCGGAAACCGGTTACAACGAGGTCTATCACTTTATCCGGCAGTTTAAAAAAAGCACCGGGATGACGCCCGGTGCCTTTCGAAAAAAAGCGGTGCTCTGATTTACCATGCTCTGTAATTGCCCGACAAAGCCAACAAAGCAAAGAGATACAGACAGTTATCATAATAACGTCTGTCGCCGGTACGAAGCGGCGTGTTCCAAAACTTCAGGACAAACTCCTTCGCATACGGTCCCTTTGCCGCCAAAGAAGCCTGTGCATTGGTTGCCAGAAGTCCCACCGGATGTAATGCCGGCTGTTCCAATACCGTACCGTCCACCAGATAGGTCTGCTCCGGACACTCCTTTACGGTTTCCGCGAAAAACTTCTGCACTTTGTCCGCTACGGCGCGCAGTTCCTCACTTTTGCCGTACCACTCGTAATCCAGTGCAATATTCGCAACCGTCCGGTATGCATCACTGTAAAACCAGTCATGTCTGGTGCCAAACTGCTGAATTCCCTTCTCATCCAAAAACTTCGGCGTACCGTCATACTCCGCATACTCTGCGGAAAGCCCCGTTACCGGGTGGCATGCCTTTAACAGATACTCTCTGGAAGCCTTCGCTGCTTCTCTCCAAAACTCCCGGTCTTCCTCATTGGCATACTCCGCAAACAATTCATAGAAATGCGGACAATGGTAAGACGGGTCCGAAAAGCCGATGCCGACTACGAACTCAATCAGCTTGTTCTTCGGATTCCACATCGGACCGCCCGGTATGCCGTTCTCTCCTTTATGTACACAATCGTGCAGCAGGGTTCTTGCCTGCTCCGAATAATTGAAGATTCCTTCCCCGTCGCCCCAGCGTTTGGAAGCGAAAAACAGTGACATTGCAAAAAACTCCTCGCCGTCCGGTGCCGGACCGTCGGAATTCTTTGAGCCGTCCGTATGACATGACCATGCAAAATATCCTTTATTCCAGCCGGACTCCAGATACATATTGGTCTTTGCCCATTTCCAGAGGCGGTCAAACTCCTCTTTTTTGTTCAGCTGAACACACATCATCATCGCGTAGGACATACCCTCGGTTCTGACATCGTGGTTGCCGGTATCCTCCATATACCCCATATCGTCGCCGCACGGATGATAAATCCGTTCCTCATCGCTGCCATAAAACAGGGTCTGAAACACCTCCTCCAGCTTCCGGTCGATTTCCTCCTGCGAAATTCCGCACTCCGCAAACAAATTGCGGTACTTACCTGTGCTTACTGCGCCTGCCATACTTCATCCTCCTCCTCTGGTTTTCCGTATTCTGCAACCGTTTCTTCTACAATTACATTATAATTGTAACACATCTTTTTAAGATTTTCCACTGAATCACATAAAAATAGTACTTATTTCCTATAAGAAATTTAATATTTCACGAAGAGCATCCTCCGGGCAGAATTTCTATGCAAGCTCCCGGAATTCTGCCCCGTTTTCCGTTAAAATCAAATAGCCCCGCGGACTATTCTCTTTTGGAATGGAAACCGACCCCGGATTCAAATATTTATAAGAATATTCACCTTTTTGTCCCTTTGCGGTACAATTTTCATCTGCCGTAACGTGGGTGTGACCGTGCAGCAGCACATCCCCCTCCTTCAAGCAAGGCGGATTTTCCTTATTGAACCTGTGACCGTGAGTTGCAAAGTACATTGTAGTTCCGATATAGAATACGGCGTACTCCGCCATCACCGGAAAATTTAACACCATCTGGTCTACCTCCGCCTCGCAGTTTCCCCGCACGCACAAAAGCTCGTCCGCCACCTCGTTTAACATTGCGATTACCTTTTTCGGCGCGTAATCCCGCGGCAGGTCATTGCGCGGTCCGTGATACAGCAAATCCCCCAAAAGGACCAGCTTTTCCGCTCCTTCCCTGCGATATGCTTCCAACAGCTTTTCACAATAATAGGCCGAGCCGTGAATATCCGATGCTACCATCCATTTCATTTTCTCTTCCTCCGTTCCTAGTTCTTTACAATCGCTTTCTTTACCCGCTGCATCACCGCAAAAAACTCCTTCGGGCGCTCCTCGGTCAGCTCATACAGCTCTGAAAGCAGCGCCTCAAACACCGTTTCCCGGTCCGAAGCCTCCGGCTGTTTCCCGAACACTGCCGCAGAAAAGCCGCAGATATCGCTCTCCGACAGCTCGTCATACATCGTTTCCAGATAATCCGTCACGACCGACGGCTCTTCCTTCATAAACTCCGTCATTTCCGTCCATTGCTCTTTGTTCATGCTATTTCTCCTCCTGATCCAACGAAGTAAAAAAGCAGGCGTCCCCAAAGGAGAAGAACCGATAGCGCTCCTTCACCGCTTCCTTATAAATCCGCAGTACATTTTCCCTTCCCGCAAGGGCCGACACCAACATCAAAAGTGTGGACTCCGGCAGGTGAAAGTTCGTAATCAGACCGTCTAATACCTTAAAACGATACCCCGGATAAATGAAAATATCCGTATCTCCCTCGCCCGCATGCACAACGCCGTTTTCATCCGACGCAGCTTCCACGGTACGGCAGCTCGTGGTTCCGACACAGATTACTCTGCCGCCCGCCCGCTTGGTGCGGTTAATCTTTTCCGCCTCCTCCGGAAGTACCTGATAGGCCTCCGTGTGCATATGGTGTTCCAGTATATTTTCCTCCTTCACCGGACGAAAAGTTCCGAGACCGACATGCAGCGTAACATTGGCAATCGTCACTCCCATAGCTTCAATCTCTTTCAGCAGCTCCGGCGTAAAATGCAGTCCTGCCGTCGGTGCGGCAGCCGAACCGTCATACTTGGCATAAACCGTCTGATAACGGTTCTTATCCTGTAATTTGTGCGTGATATACGGCGGCAGCGGCATCTGCCCCAGTTCATCCAGAATCTCCTCAAAAATACCCTGATAGGAAAACTGCACCAGACGGTTGCCGTCCGGCAGCACGCCAACTACGGTTCCCACTAACTTCCCGCCGCCGAAGGAAATCCTTGTTCCCTCTTTTGCCTTTTTCCCCGGCTTTGCAAGCGCCTCCCAGACATCGTTTTCCCGCCGTTTTAACAGCAGAATTTCAATCCGGGCGCCCTCCGCGCCAGGCGCAAAGCCCGGCTTTATCGCAGAATAGTCAATCAGCCGTTCTCCGATTAACCGCGCCGGAATGACTCTTGTATTATTTAACACAAGGCAGTCCCCGGGATGCAGATATTCCGTAATATCCCGAAAATGCCGGTGACAAAAACTCCCCGTATGCTTGTCCGCCACCAGAAGTCTTGACGAGGAACGATCCTCAAGCGGGTCCTGTGCAATCAGTTCCTCCGGTAAATCAAAATAATAATCACTCTTTTTTAACGCTTCCATTGTTTCATCCTTCCCTCGCCCGCCACCGGGCAACGCCGCACCGAAACACGGGCGCGCAGCGTTCCTGCTGCTTTCTATCGCACCGAAATTCCGGTAAAATAATACTCTAAAATTTCCATATAAGTAAAGCCGTGTTCCGCCATTCCTCTTGCGCCGGACTGACTCATCCCGACGCCGTGTCCGGACCCCATGCCGGCAAACAAATACGTTCCTTCTTCCGGTGCCGCCGCGGGAAAATTCGTCAGATTATCCGCGCTCAGCACCACATACTGCTCCGTCAGCCCGTCCGCGCTTCGCACCGTTCCGGTCCCGTCCGCAATATAGCAGTCGTGAATCGGACTCTGTACCGAAGAATTTTCTCCCCGTATCGTTACAAGATCCGGTACCTCCTCTGGACCGACCACCTTAAACTTCGTTGCCGCCAGCCGAAGAACATTCCGCAAAGCGGCGGTATTTAAACTCATCGTTGCAAGACTTCCCGTTACTTTCAGCGAAGATACCCTGCCGGACGCCGTTGTAATCTCCTGAGTCACCTTCCGTACCGTCCCGACAGACTTCCCGCCGGAGCGCAGCAGGGCTGCAAGTTCCTCCGCGCTTAACGTAACGCTCCAGGGTTTTTTCGACGGATTTGTTTCGTAAATATCCGGAACGCCGCGCAGATACGGCAGGGCAAATCCCCAGACATCTTCGGAATCCTCGGTATGTCCGCCGCTTGCCGCGAAATAGTAGCCCGCCACGGTACGGTTTCCGTAGCAAAGCGTTTGCCCGCGGGTTGCCTTTACAGCCGCCGTACTTCTTTCTTTCTCAAACATCACTCCGCCGTATACCTGACTTTGTTCGGTATCCTCTATCCGATAACCCCGTTTTGTGTCGGTTGCCGCATGATAGCCTGCCTTAATGAGTGCATAGCTTCTTGCACAGACTGCCTGTGCTTTCAGGGCTTCCTCGGGCCATGACGCCGGCATCTCACAGGGTACGACGCCGTATAAATACTCTTCTAACGGTACGACATTCACCGCCGTTACGGTTGTCCCACCGCCGTATCTCCCGATTTCCATCCGTCCCCGATAACTCCTTGCACCGAGCTTTACCGCCAAAACTCCCGTTTCATTCTCCTCCAAAGGCGTAAACTGCGGGTAACAGCCTTCGGTGCCGTCCGCAAAGAGGATACGCTCTCCCGCGGAAAGACGGATGAGATAGTCGCTTTCTTTTTTGTCCCCCTCTAACCGAACCCCGCACTCCGCGGCCGCCCGCTCGCAGCGCAGCCGTGCCTCCTCTTCCGACCCGCCGTTTTCCTTTACCGGAAGATACACTCCCGCATTTCCTGCGGAAAACAAGACCGGATATGCTGCCGCTCCTGCTTCCCGCAGCTGCCTTGCAAGTGCCTCCGCATGTTCCGCAGTCCCACGGTAATCTCCTACCGCATAAAAGGCTCCCCGCTCCGCACTTACAATAAGCCCCTCCTCACATTCTATCGTCACTTCGATATCATATTCCCTGTCCGTACAAAAGCCGAGCCCCAGACGGGTATTGTACAGGGTGATACTTGCCTTCTGCGCATATTGGCTTTTCAAGCCCACTCGAATCTCTTCTCCGGTATTATTTTCCGCGCTCCGGGCCGTAAGATGGTTCGCAAAAAGCACAAAAAACAACACTGCAAAGAAAAAGAATCCCGCTTTTGCGGCAATATGCACCATTCTATTTCTTTCACGCATCGTTCTCCTCTGCTTTCTTTCGGTGCTCCCTTTTCTCCTGCTTTAGTGTACCATATTCTGTTCCCGGCTTCAATCCCGCTTTTTGTTTTTTCGCTGTTTTTAGTCTTCTCCTGCCTCGTCGTCCCGTTCCCGTTTCACCGGTATCTGCAGTTTGGAACCCGCATGCAATACAATTCCGTTTAAGTTATTGTATTTTAACAGGTCCTCCATCTCGATGCCGAAACGGTTCAGAATGTCAAGCAGGGTTTCTTCATCTTTTACCAGATAGGACATAAGATAAAAAGGATTGCAGTCCGGACACTTTGGAATACAAATCTGTTCGCCGATCTGCAGATTGTAAATATCAATATACGGGTTTGCGCGAAGTATTCTGGCAAGCGGAACGCGGAACCGTCCGCTCAGGGAATACAGGGTATCTCCCCGCTTTATCGTATAAATAATGCCGTTACAAGTATCAAACATTGCCATAACGCTCTCCTGTACGCCTTTTCACCTACAAACTATGCCGTTTCGGCGCGTCCGGTTCGGTTGATTATACTTTTTTTAGAATTCTATCTGCGAAAATTTCTTGCAACCTGCCGAATGGTGTCGTATAATAAATAAGTATGCTTTATTTGCAGAGTACATAACGAGAGTTCCGTTTTAAAATATTACCCGATTCAGAAAGGATTTTATTATGGCTGAGAAGAAGAGCTTTTATTCCCTTGGTATCGATATCGGTTCCACCACCGTAAAGATTGCAATTTTAGACCCTTCCGGTCTGGTTGTTTTCTCCGACTACACAAGACACTTTGCGGATATTCAGGGCACCCTTGCAACGCTTTTGGAAAAAGCAAAGGCAGAACTTGGTGAGCTTACGCTGCATCCGGTGATTACCGGCTCCGGCGGACTTACAATCGCCAAGCACCTTGATGTTCCTTTTGTACAGGAGGTTGTTGCGGTTGCCACCTCCCTCGGAGATTATGCGCCCCAGACCGATGTTGCCATCGAGCTCGGCGGCGAAGACGCTAAGATTATTTACTTTACCGGCGGCGTGGAACAGCGTATGAACGGCATCTGTGCGGGCGGTACGGGGTCCTTTATCGACCAGATGGCTTCCCTGCTCAAAACAGACGCCTCCGGCCTGAACGAGTACGCAAAAGATTATCAGGCGCTTTATCCGATTGCGGCGCGTTGCGGCGTTTTCGCAAAATCCGATATCCAGCCTCTCATTAACGAAGGTGCTACCAAGCAGGACCTTGCCGCCTCCATCTTTCAGGCGGTTGTCAACCAGACCATCAGCGGTCTTGCCTGCGGCAAGCCGATTCGCGGCAATGTTGCGTTTCTCGGCGGTCCGCTCCACTTTCTGACAGAGTTAAAAGCAGCTTTTATCCGTACTCTGAATTTAACTCCGTCGCAGGTCATTGCCCCGGAGCATTCCCATCTGTTTGCGGCAATCGGTTCCGCCATGAACGCAAAAGAGGAAGCTTCCGTTTCCTTAACCGATATGACCGATCGGCTTCGCACCGGCATTAAAATGGAGTTCGAGGTAAACCGTATGGAGCCTCTTTTCTCCGATGAGGAAAGCTATCAGGCATTCTTAAAGCGTCACGACGCACACACGGTCCGAAAGGCCGACCTTGCCTCCTACCGCGGAAAGTGTTTCCTCGGTATCGACGCAGGTTCCACCACCACCAAGGCGGCGTTAGTCGGCGAGGACGGAACGCTCCTGCATTCCTTTTACAGCAACAACAACGGCAGCCCGTTAAAGACCACGATTAAGGCGGTCAAGGAGATTTATTCCCTGCTCCCGGAAGGCGCTCAGATTGTCCGCTCCTGCTCCACCGGTTACGGCGAAGCTTTGATTAAGGCTGCGCTCATGTTAGACGAGGGCGAAGTAGAAACCGTTGCCCACTACCATGCCGCTGCGTTTTTTGCACCGGATGTGGATTGTATTCTCGACATCGGCGGTCAGGATATGAAGTGCATCAAAATCAAGAACGCCTCCGTTGACAGCGTACAGCTCAACGAAGCCTGCTCCTCCGGCTGCGGTTCCTTTATCGAAACCTTCGCCAAGTCCTTAAACTATGAGGTTGCCGACTTTGCTAAAATCGCACTGTTTGCCGAAAATCCAATTGACCTCGGTACGCGCTGTACCGTATTTATGAACTCCAAAGTAAAACAGGCGCAGAAGGAGGGGGCTACCGTTGCGGATATTTCCGCCGGTCTTGCCTACTCCGTTATTAAGAATGCGCTTTACAAGGTAATCAAAATTTCCGACCCGAAGGACTTAGGAAAAAAAGTAGTCGTACAGGGCGGTACTTTTTACAATAACGCCGTTTTACGCAGCTTTGAAAAAATCTCCGGCTGCGAAGCGGTCCGTCCGGACATTGCGGGTATTATGGGAGCCTTCGGCGCCGCGCTTCTGGCGAGGGAACACTATACCGGACAGGAAACCACCCTGCTTTCCCCGGAAGCATTAAACGAGTTAAAGTTTGAAACGACCATGACCCGCTGTAAGGGCTGTACAAACAGTTGTCTTCTGACCATTAACCGTTTCTCCGGCGACCGCCGCTTTATCTCCGGCAACCGCTGTGAAAAAGGGCTGGGCAAGGAAAAGAGCAACAAGGACATCCCGAATCTGTTCGCTTATAAATTGAAGCGTTATTTTGACTATGCGCCGCTTACCGAAACGCAGGCAAAACGCGGCAGTGTCGGTATTCCGCGCGTACTGAATATTTACGAAAATTATCCGTTCTGGCATACGTTCTTCACGGAGCTCGGCTACCGGGTCGTTCTTTCTCCGAGTTCCACCAGAAAGATTTACGAAATGGGCATCGAGTCTATTCCGAGCGAATCCGAGTGCTACCCGGCAAAGTTAGCCCACGGTCATATTTCATGGCTGATTAAGCAAGGGGTAAAATTCATTTTCTATCCGTGCATTCCTTACGAGCGCAAGGAGTTTGCCGACGCAGGAAACCACTACAACTGCCCGATTGTTACCTCCTACGGCGAGAATATCAAGAATAACGTAGAGGAGCTTCGCAGTGAGCAGATTGACTTTGCTAACCCGTTCCTTTCTCTGGAAAGCAAGGAAATTGCAACAAAGCGCCTGATACAGATTATGAAGGAGCGCCAGATTCCGGAAAACGAAGTGCGCTCCGCCGCCGAAAAGGCATGGGATGAACTGTCTGCCGCACGAAACGATATGCAGCGTGCCGGCGAACAGGCATTAGAATACTTAAAGAACACCGGAAAGCTCGGCATTGTCCTTGCCGGCAGACCGTACCACATCGACCCGGAAATCAACCACGGCATTCCGGAACTGATTACCTCCTACGATGTTGCGGTATTGACGGAGGATTCCGTTTCCCACTTAGGCACAGTAGACCGTCCTACCCTCGTGGTAGACCAGTGGATGTACCACTCCAGACTGTATGCCGCCGCTTCCTTTGTCCGCACTCAGACCAATCTGGAACTGATTCAGCTCAACTCCTTCGGCTGCGGACTGGACGCGGTAACCACCGATCAGGTCAGCGATATTTTAACCGCTTCCGGCAAGATTTACACCGTATTGAAAATTGACGAGGTGAATAATCTCGGAGCGGCGCGCATCCGTATCCGCTCCCTGCTCTCTGCGGTTGCGGATCGGAAACGCAAAGGAATTTTGCCGCACCCGGCAGACGCGGCGCACCACCGCGTTATCTTTACCGAGGAGATGCGCGAGAATTATACGCTTCTCGCCCCGCAGATGTCGCCGATTCACTTCCGCATTCTGGAGCCTGCGCTCCGTGCCAACGGCTACAACGTTGTTGTCCTCGACAATGACGGCAGAAAAGCGGTGGATGTCGGTCTGAAATATGTCAATAACGACGCCTGCTACCCTTCGCTGATGGTTGTCGGGCAGATTATGGAGGCGCTGCTTTCCGGCAAATACGACTTAAACAAGGTTGCGGTTATGATTACTCAGACCGGCGGCGGCTGCCGTGCTACCAACTACATCGGTTTTATCCGCCGCGCCCTGCAAAAAGCGGGAATGGGGCACATTCCGGTGGTTTCCGTCAGCACCTCGGGCATTGAGAAGAACCCGGGACTGACCTACACCGTGAAGATGCTTCAGGGCGTCTTACAGGCGATTATTTACGGCGACGTTTTGATGCGCGTGCTTTACCGGATGCGCCCGTACGAGTTAGAAAAAGGCTCTGCGAACCGCCTCTATGAAAAATGGACCGGGATTTGCGAACAGGCGGTAACCGACCCGAAGTTCTCCGTGTTCAAGAAAAACCTCCGCTCTATGATTCGGGAATTTGATGCGCTTCCGATTGACGAAACCTTAAAGAAGCCGCGGGTGGGCGTTGTCGGCGAGATTTTGGTAAAATTCCTTCCGGCAGCCAACAATTATCTGGTGGAATTACTGGAAGCAGAAGGTGCGGAAGCGGTTGTTCCGGATTTGCTGGACTTCTTCCACTACACGATGTACAACGCGAACTTTAAGGCGGATTACCTCGGAAAGTCAAAAAAGAGCAAAAACATAAACAACCTGATTTACTCCTTCTTAGAGCATTACCGCGGAACGGCAAGAAAGGAACTTGCAGCAAGCAGACATTTCGACGCGCCTGCAAGAATCTCTACTCTCGCAGGCTATGCGGAGGATATCGTTTCCTGCGGCAACCAGACCGGAGAAGGATGGTTTTTGACCGCCGAAATGATTGAACTCATTCACTCCGGCGTCCCGAACATCGTCTGCACCCAGCCGTTTGCCTGCCTGCCGAACCACGTCGTAGGTAAGGGCGTAATCAAAGAACTGCGCCGCCGCCACCCGGAAAGCAACATCGTGGCCGTAGACTATGACCCGGGCGCTTCGGAAGTAAACCAGCTGAACCGTATCAAGCTGATGCTTGCGACTGCGGTAAAGCAGATGAAGTAGACGGTTGCAAATCAAACAGAACCGTAAATGCAACTCTTGATGCATTCAAACAACAGAAGCAAAAGATAAGTTTGCCTCCCGATTTCGGATGGAACCTTCAAATGATGTTCCGTCACAAAACCGGGAGGCATTTTTTCGGGAGGCAAAACACCACTAAGCGTTTTTTATTTCTTCCGTCTTGCATTCTCCCATAAATCTGGCTTCTGGGTATCCTTTCCGGATTTCCCTGAGTGCTTCTCCCAAGGGGAAACCTTGGAAGAAACCTACGCCATGACTGTAAATGCCTTAGGGCTTTGTATCTCTGAATACACCTCAAACGACTTGCCAAAGCCTTCCCTTCCGTCTGATATCATCGTACCGGAAGGTGCTACCCTTGCCCTCGTCTCCCTTGACCTTGCCGCCTAACTACTTTTACGTGGCAAGTTCTTGCGACAGCCCATCCTCTTTACACATCCTCAATCTGCCAGTCAATGGGCTCCAGTCCGTTTTCCACTAAGAACGCATTCGCCTGCGAAAAATGCCGGCAGCCAAAGAACCCCCGATGGGCGGAAAGCGGACTCGGATGAGGTGCGGTAAGCACCTTGTGCTTCGGATTGTTTAGCATTGACATCTTGCTCTGCGCCGGACGTCCCCAAAGCAGATATACAATCGGCCGGTCCTCGGCGTTCACCGCCTGTATAATCGCGTCCGTAAACTGCTCCCAGCCCTTGCCCTGATGAGAGTTTGCCTGATGGGCGCGGACGGTAAGTACGGTATTTAATAAGAGCACACCCTGCTCCGCCCATTTCACCAGATAGCCGTTGTTCGGAATACGGCAGCCGCAGTCGGTCTGCAATTCTTTGTATATATTGACTAAGGACGGCGGAATCTCCACGTCCGGTCTGACCGAAAAACAAAGCCCGTGAGCCTGTCCTACGTTATGGTACGGGTCCTGTCCGAGAATGACTACCTTTACCTTTGACAAGGGCGTCAGATGCAACGCGGAAAAAATCTCATCTGCCGGAGGAAATACCAGCGTTTTGGAATACTCCTCCTTCACAAAGCGGTACAAATTCGCATAATAGGGCTTCTTAAACTCCGTGCTGATTGCCGGAAGCCAGTCATTGTCAATCGCAGCCATCACGCTTCCTCCTTACCGGTACTTCTTTATCATTTCCACAAACTCTTTGTTGTTCTTTGTTGTCTGGAAGGTACGGATAATATTCTCTAAGGACTCCTCCGCCTTGGAGCTGTTGAACATACGGCGCATCAGCGCAGTTGCCTCCTGCTCCTCCTTCGTTAAAAGTAAATCATCCCGTCTGGTACTGGAACGCAACAGATCAATTGCCGGAAAAACTCTGCGTTCGGAAAGGTTACGGTCTAACTGCAGTTCCATATTGCCGGTGCCCTTAAATTCCTCGAATACCACGTCGTCCATACGGCTTCCGGTTTCTACTAACGCCGTTGCAAGAATCGTCAGGCTGCCGCCCTCCCGCATATTTCTGGCTGCACCGAAAAACTTCTTCGGCATATGAAGGGCCGCCGGATCAAGACCTCCGGATAAAGTTCTGCCGCTTGCCGGAATGGTGAGGTTATAAGCGCGTGCCAGACGCGTAATACTGTCTAACAAAATCACAACATCCTGTTTCTGCTCTACCAAACGCTTTGCGCGCTCGATTACCATTTCGGAAACCCGCTTATGATTCTCCGGCAGTTCGTCAAATGTAGAATAAATCACCTCTACCTTCTGTCCCTCGATGGACTCCTTAATATCCGTCACTTCCTCCGGGCGCTCGTCAATCAGCAGAATAATCATATTCATATCCGGGTGATTCGTGGTAATCGCCTTTGCAATCTGCTTTAACAGCGTGGTTTTACCTGCCTTCGGCTGGGAAACAATCATACCGCGCTGTCCCTTGCCGATTGGGGAAATCAAATCCACCATACGCATGGACAAACTGCAACCCGGCGTTTCCAGATGAATGCGCTCGTTCGGGAAAATCGGGGTCAGATCCTCGAAACGCTTCCGCTTTGCAATCTCCTCCAGGGAAATGCCGTTTACGTTTTTAATATAAAGTAAGGCACTGAATTTCTCGTTTTGAGCACGAATCTTCGTATTACCGCAAATAATATCACCGGTCTTTAAGCCGAACCGCCGAATCTGTGCCGGTGAAACATAGACATCGTTTTCGCCCGGAAGATAATTATCACAACGGATAAAGCCGAAATTTTCCGACATTACTTCCAAAATACCGACTCTCGTTTCTCCGCTGTCAAGACTCTGCAAATCTGCCGGAGTAGCCTTGTCCGGATCAAACCGCTGCTGCGTGACCGTATACGCGGTTTCCGGCGCGCCTGCTCCCGCATTCTGCGGCTGTGCCGGTCTTCCCGCCATCGGGCGCTCATAGGCTCCCACATTCTGCGACTGTGCCGGTCTGCTCACAGTCGGACGCTCCTGCGCTCCTGTATTCTGCGGCTGCGCCGGTCTGCCTGCCGGCCGCTCATAGGTCCCCGTATTCTGCGGCTGTGCCGGTCTGCCTGCCGGCCGCTCATAGGCCCCCGTATTCTGCGGCTGCGCCGGTCTGCTTGCCGTCGGGCGCTCCTGCGCTCCTGCATTCTGCGGCTGTGCCGTTCTTCCCACCGGGCGCTCCTGCGCTCCTGCATTTTGCGGCTGCGTCGGTCTTCCCACCGGACGCTCCTGCGCTCCTGTATTCTGCGGCTGCGCCGGTCTGCCTGCCGTCGGGCGCTCCTGCGCTCCTGCATTCTGCGGTATCGTTCTTCTTCCCTGCTGCCGGCCACGCTCCGAAACCGCTCTGCCGGACTTGTCCGCAGCAACTTTCTTCTCTTCTGCAGCCTTCTTCACAGTGCCCTCCTCCGGCTTTGTCTGCTGCTTCTGCGTCTGCATACGGTCCGCTGCAGAAAGAAGTTCCGCTAACTCCTGCTTTTTCATCGTAGAAACTCCCTTTAACCCTCGTGTCTTTGCTTCCTCTTTCAGTTGTGCAATTGTCATACTAAGATATTTTTCCATAAAACCTCCTTAAAGTACAGAACTCTTCTTTCTTCTATCTCAACCTATATTTCATCCCTTATTTAAATATAGCTCACTTTTTACATTGAATCCTTCACAATCTTATCATACATATATTGGGAAAATTTACAGAACCGTATCGAAAAAAGTTCCTTATAGCGTTTCTTTTCTTCCATAGTAGCATATCACACCGCAAAATGCAAGAAGTTCTATACAAGAACACCGAGTTTCGTTTGCAACATCTTCCTAGCGAGCGAGTGAGCATCCTCGCGGATCGTTTTTATTTGAAACTTTCAAGATTCAGGTGGCAAAACACATTCTGATACGAGAGGACTCTTTCTCCTATGCAAAGTTCCGTAATGGAAAGCAACCTTCTGCCACCTGAATCCTTTCAAATAAAAAAGACCATCACACCCATGTGCAATGGTCTATCTGCAATCCTGCTATTTGGCTTTTCTGTAAATGAAACCGGGGGTATCAACGGGACAAAGCATCGCTTTCAAGCCCCAAAACCCTGAAACGGTACTATTTAGCGGATTACTCGGCTGCGATGATTTCCTTCTTGTTGTAAGAACCGCAAGCCTTGCATACTCTGTGCGGCATCATAAGCGCGCCACACTTGCTGCACTTTACAAGGTTCGGAGCAGTCATCTTCCAGTTTGCTCTGCGACTGTCACGTCTTGCCTTGGAATGCTTATTCTTCGGACAAATAGCTCCCATGATTACACCTCCTTAAAGTTGTTAAAAATATCTCGGATAACAGACATTCTCGGATCCGGTTCCGTGCGGTCGCAACCACACTCGCCCTCGTTCAGATTTGCTCCGCAAACCTTGCAGATTCCTTTGCAGTCTTCCTGACACAGAACCTTCATGGGGAACCCAAGCAAGATTTCCTCGCAGACAAATGCGTCCACGTCTAAATCGTATCCGTTTATAAAACTGGTTTCGTCCAATTCGGCAGCTCTTTCCTCGTTTGTCTTGGAAAAATCAACCTCCCGCTCCGTCCGGAACGGAATTGCCGTAGCCACCTCCCTAAGACAGCGGTCACATGGCAAAGATAACGTCACTTCGCCTTCCAGTGTAATCTTTACCTTCTTGCCGCCAAGATTCGTTACAGTCAGGCTCACCGGTTTCTTTTTCAGAAACGGATACCTTTCTCCTGCGTAGAAAAACTCGTCCGGTCCGTACGGAATCTCTTTTGTGAATACTCCGCCCGCAACCTGCATGGCTTCCGATAACGATACTGTCATACAAAGCTCCTGTCCCGCCAAATGGCATACCTTTGGTATGGTTTCAAAACTCACACTAGAATATTATAGTATCCGACATTCCATTTGTCAACTGTTTTTTTGTTTTTGTCTGTATATTAAACAAGCGCGATTGTTTCTCTTGCGATTGCCAGTTCCTCGTTGGTCGGAATAACATATACCTTTACCTTGGAGTCTGCACCGGAAATCTCCACTTCCTCACCGCGGATCTTATTTTTCTCTGCGTCTACGGTTACACCGAGATAGCCGAGGTAAGAACAGATTGCGTTACGGATGACAGCGTCATTCTCACCGACACCGGCAGTAAACGTAATCGCATCCACACCGTTCATGGCAGCCACATAGGAACCGATGTACTTTGCCACACGGTAAACAAACGCTTCAATTGCGATATCCGCCCTGTGATTGCCTTCCTTCTGCGCCTTCTGCACGTCGCGGAAGTCGCTGGATACACCGGAAATGCCCAAAATACCGGACTTCTTATTTAAAATGTTGATTACCTCGTTGACATCCTTGCCTTCCTTGTTTGCGATATACTGCACGATGGCCGGGTCCATGTCGCCGCTTCTTGTACCCATAATCAGACCTTCTAACGGAGTCAGGCCCATGCTGGTATCTACACACTTACCGTTTACGACTGCGGAAATGCTGCCGCCGTTACCGAGATGGCATACGATTACCTTGGAATTGTTCGGGTCTAAGCCGCCGAATTCCAGCGTTCTTCTGGATACAAACCGATGGCTGGTTCCGTGGAAACCGTATCTGCGGATGCTGTACTTTTCATAATACTCATACGGAATTGCATAAGTGTAGGCTTTCTCCGGCATTGTCTGGTGGAATGCCGTATCAAACACCGCTACGTTCGGGATGCCCGGCATTGCCGCCTCGCAGGCTTCAATACCGATTAAATTTGCCGGATTGTGTAACGGTCCCAAATCGAAGCAGTCGCGAATTACCTGCTTTACGTCTTCGTTTACTACGATGGAGTCGCTGTAATACTTTCCGCCGTGAAGCACACGATGGCCGACTGCGGAAATCTCATTTACGTTGGAAATAACGCCGTACTTTGCGTCCTGTAATGCGTCCAGCACCAGCTTTACCGCTACCTGATGATCCTTCATCGGCTGCTCGGTTTCCAGCACATCCTTCCCTGCCGGCTTATGTGTCAGCTTGGAACCTTCGATACCGATACGCTCGCAGAGTCCCTTTGCCAAAACGCTTTCATTCTCCATGTCAATCAACTGGTACTTCAAAGACGAGCTTCCGCAGTTAATTACTAAAACCTTCATGTTGTTTCCTCCTGTAAATTGTGTCGGAGTAGGCTGTTCTGCCCGACTTTTGCCGACATTTTCCTTTATTATACCCCCATTTTACATTTGAAACAACCCCCTTTTTTGATTTCCTCTCTCCCTTACAAAAATCACTGGACAAGCGCCCCGTTTTATGTTACGATTACGCACAGCAGAATCGGTTTGAAAGGAGATTTCACTATGAAACTTTGGGGCGGTCGTTTTACCAAGGAAACGAACCAGTTAGTACATAATTTTAACGCTTCGATTGGCTTTGACCAGAAATTCTATCATCAGGACATCCGCGGCAGCATTGCCCATGTTACGATGCTTGCCAAGCAGGGAATTTTAACCGACGAGGAACGGGATACCATTGTTGCCGGGCTTTCCGGCATTGAAGAAGACATTGCGAACGGTACCCTTGTCATCGACGGCACGCAGGAGGATATTCACAGCTTCGTGGAGGCAAATCTTATTGCCCGCGTAGGCGAAGTGGGCAAAAAGCTCCACACCGGACGCAGCCGCAACGATCAGGTTGCCCTTGACATGAAGCTCTACATCCGGGACGAAATCGCTGCCGTAGACGAGCTTCTCCTCTCCTTATTAAAGGAGCTGCACCGTCTGATGAAGGAAAATGTCACCACCTATATGCCGGGCTTTACCCATTTACAGAAAGCACAGCCGGTTACCTTTGCACACCATGTCGGCGCATATTTTGAAATGTTTCGGCGCGACCGTTCCCGGCTTTCCGACACCAGAGCCCGCTTAAACTACTGCCCGTTAGGCGCAGGCGCACTTGCCGGCACCACCTATCCGTTAGACCGGGAATATACCGCTTCCCTTTTGGACTTTACCGGCGCAACGCTAAACAGCATGGATTCCGTATCCGACAGAGATTACTTAATCGAGCTGCTTAGCGCACTTTCCACGATTATGATGCACCTCAGCCGCTTCTGCGAGGAAATCATCCTCTGGAACTCCAACGAGTACCGCTTTATCACCTTAGATGACGCTTATTCCACCGGCAGCAGCATTATGCCGCAGAAAAAGAATCCGGACATCGCAGAGCTTGTCCGCGGAAAAACCGGCCGGGTATACGGCGCTCTCGTTTCTATTTTAACCACCATGAAGGGTCTTCCGCTGGCGTACAATAAAGACATGCAGGAAGATAAAGAGCTCACCTTCGACGCTATCGACACCGTCAAGGGCTGCCTTGCTCTGTTTACCGGCATGATTTCCACCATGACCATCCATCCTAAGACAATGGAGGCCAGCGCGAAAAACGGCTTTACCAACGCTACCGACGCGGCAGATTACCTCGTCAACCACGGCGTTCCGTTCCGAGACGCCCACGGCATTGTCGGACGGCTTGTCCTCTTCTGCGAGCAGAAAGGTATCGCCCTTGACGATATGACGTTAGAGGAATATCAGGCTATCAGCCCGGTGTTTGAAGCAGATATTTTCGACGCCATCCGCATGGAAACCTGCGTCACCAAGAGAAACACCCTCGGCGCTCCGGGACCGGCTGTAATGGAGGAAGTCATCGCGCGGAACGAAGCATACTTAAACGGAAAATGATACCGCAACACATAACGGGTATCCCAAGGTCACAGACCTATGAGATACCCGTTTTTCTACGAAACTTGCCAATTCCCTACCATTCCGTCACAGACTCGACTACCGCTTGTAAATCCTCTCCGACGCTTATCTTATAAACGACGGTCCGAATCGGCTTCTGACTTTCCCATGCTCTTGCATACTCAAAGGTAACCGTTGTCGTTCCGATACCGCTCACTTCAAAGGTATACCGTTGTGTTATCGGCGAACCGGGCAACTGCTCTGCACCCTCCGGCACAATACTTTCTACTTTGGAAAGCATCACCGCACCGCCCTCTGTCGTGCTGCACCAGGAATACCCCGTGCTCGGATTGGCTTCCAGTTCAATCACAATCGGTTCCGGTTTTGCCTCCCGAATGCGGGAAAGCAACGCCTGTCGTTCCTCAATTTCCGTCACAAGTCCCTCCCTTCCGATTTGCTCCCAGGTTCTCATGTCATAGGCGCGCACCTCATATGCCGGATTCACCAGATACAGCACCTCACCGATATAGACCCCGCGACAGTCGGCAAAGAAAAGCTGATACTTAAAATTCGAATTATAATCTTCCTCCTCTCCCCAGTCCATCGCATAGCCTTCCGAAAGCTTCTGATAGAACCCTTTTTCCGCATCATAGCCGAACACAAGGTACACATTGTACTCTCCGTTGCCGCTGTAACCCCGCGCAGGGAAACCGATCAGGTCTTTCTCCGCGTCAATCAACGCCGCCTTATGATTATCGGAAACCCCGGAGTAGGAAAACTCCTTCAGTATCGCCTTATGCACCTCTTTCACATTCGCCGGATCGGAAACATCAAACATGGACAGCTTCACCCCTCTGGTAAAACCGCTTGACTCGTCCGCGTCGCGCCCGATTCCAAGCAAAAGTCCTTCCCCGTAAGGATGCAGATACTCCGAAAAGCCCGGAATCTTTAACTCGCCTAAGATAACCGGATTTGCAGGATTACTCAAATCCACGGAAAACAACGGGTCCGTCTGGCGGAAGGTCACAAAATAGCCCACATCGCCCAATAACCTTGCCGATTTGATATGTTCTTCGGGCGCAAGGTCTTCAATACTGCCCGTCATCTGTAAATTCTCGTCATAAAGATAGAGCGCATTGCTTTCTTTTTCGGAAATTACCGGCCATGCCCAGTAGAACACCTCGTCCATATCCGTATCGTCAATCCTGCCGTCGCCGTTGTAGTCCTTCAGATTTTCCTTAAGCCTCTCATAATCATACTCGTACTCGTTTACGGTGGTAACAATCCGCAGATACCCGTTATACTCATCCATCGAAAACTGATTATTCAATGTTCCCTTTACCGTCACCTGTCCCGCCGGTGCGATTACGCCGTCCGCATAGGAAAAACGGTACAGCTCCGTCCTGTCATACGGGATTTCCCTGTTCTGCCAACGACTGCTCCCCACATAAATGTAATTGCTGCTGACATAACAGTGCTCACCGCCCGCCATAAATGCTTTTACATCCAAAAAGCTCCGGGGATTCTCCGGCGACATCGCGGTCAGCACCAAGAATTCCTCCGAAACCGGCTCCTCGCTGATATAAATGCAATCCGCGCCAATCCGCTCTCCCTCGGCGCAAGGGATATAACGGTACAGTTCCTCCCCGTCGGCTTCCTCGTCAATGTAAGAATACCATCTCCATGAACTGCCGTAGGAGGTAATCAGATACACCCTGCCTTCCGTACAGCGGGAAGTAATCAGGGAGCCGTCCTGCTCCAGTGCGGAAAGAAGCTTTGGCGTTTCCCTATCGGAAATATCATACGTGAGCAATCCCGTGACCGCTTTCTCTCTGCTGCTGTAATAAGTTCCGTCGGAATGCTGCGGGTCCGTTTCCTCCTCTCGCCAGCCGCAGGTCACAAGTACCAGACGGTCGTCTAGCAGATACAGTTCTCTCCCGTCGCCCTTCTCCGCCGCTGCCACGTCAATTACAGAGGTCAGCTTCATATTGCCGCCGTCCGCCTTTACAAGATAAATCTCATTCCGGTTTGCATTAAGGATATAAAGGTACTCCCCGTCCGTCTTAATACAATCCGCCTCGTCGATTCCTTCCACCTGCACATTCGTTTCGGAATAAGACAGCTCACCGCCGGCCTCGGAACTTCCCCCGTTCTGTCCGCTCTCGGAAACCGTGGGACTTTCCTTAATTCCGGAAAAAGAATCCGAGCCTTCGGCAAAATCAAAGACAAGGTTCTCCTCTATCCACACATCGTTCCTTATGCCGTTTTGGTAATACAAATCCGATTCCTGCACGGTTTTTAGCGCCTCAAACACCTTTTCATAGCTTCCGGCTGCCTGTAACAAAGCCGGAGAGTCCTCCGTCCTGCTGCCTGCTGCTGTCGGCACGGCTGTCGGCGTTTCCGTAACCTTTTCCCTTGTTTCTCTCGGTGTCGGCGTCGGAATCGAAATTGCCGTCCTGCCGCTGCACCCTGCGAATACGCCGCCAAGCAGTACCGCCGTCAAAATCGCAGCGCTGCTTTTTTTCCAATGAAACTTCATACCTACATCCCCTTTCTTTGCCGCGGATATTTTTCTTTCTATCGATTAGACGATTTTTTCCCCGTTCCGGTTCCGTTTTGTCCCTGTTTTTTCCTTCTTTTCTTTCCCGGCTGCCCCTTTTCCTTCTGTTTCCCACCTATCCCGAATTTCGTTTGCCGGCGGCAGAAAATTTCATCCCTCCGTCTGTTATTCGATGTGCCATACCACCGTTACCGTATCGCTGACATCAATATCCTCCGGCTCGATATTCATATCGTAGCTTGTACTGTTTCCCTCCGCCAATGCCATATATGGCTCTGCCTTTTTTCTCATAGGGCTTGTTACAAAATTGATTTCTCCCCAGGAATAATCAATGGTCATAAGCTCCCCAAGCGTTACGCCCGCTGCCTTTGTAAGCACCTCCGCCTTTCTTTTTGAGTCCTCGACCGCTTTTCCCAAAAGCAGATTCTTCGCAGCCTCCGTGTCCCGAATCGTATAGTTAATGTGGAGCTCCGGCCGAACCGTACCATGTGCAAGTGCATACAGCACTTTTCCGAGAAGCTGATGGTCGGCGTCAAATTCTATCTTCATGCCGTGAACGAACTTGTAGCCGACAAACCGCCGCTTCCAGTTATTCTTTTCATCCTGATAGCTTTCATATTCCGCATCTGTCTGAAAAGACACCGTTTTCAAATCACTCCGCTGAAAGCCGAGCGTTTCAAAACAGTCTTTTAAGCCCTCCGTCTGCTCTGCGGACGTCTTCAAAGTTTCCGCATAGTTTTCTCTTACATCTTCCAACGTGAGTAACAACTGAATTCTGTCCGGTTTTACGGAAATCTTACCTTTCCCCGTAACTCTTATTGTTCTCTCCATAATCAATCCTCCTGTTCTTTTCGACAAAGCTCAAGCAATTTACCGCTCTTTCCGCCAATCCCTCCCGGAACAGCTGTCGGAAGCAGGGATTTCCTTTCTGTTATTTTCAGTATAGCAGAACATACTTTTTTTCACAAGTATTGTTCCTTTTCATTCTCATTTCCCTATTTCCAGCATATCTTATACTAAATTTTCGTAAAGGACTTACCCATGCCTTTCTACCGTTCTTTTCAAGTAAACGAACCGCCGAAGCCTGCTGTTTCTTCGCAGTCTTTGGCTGCATCAAAGGCAGCTATGCCTTCAGAATCCCGGACAACTCCTGTCCAGAACATAATCCCGGAACAGCGTGAGCCCCTGCCGGAAACCCAGAACATGCCCGGTCGGAGCATGCCGTCCGCGCCGCAGGAGCTTTCGCCGGAACCGCCATCGGAACTCAATCCTAACCTCCGGAATCAGACGCCGGAGATTCCGGCTCCCGTACCTCCCCGCTATCCTGCGGATGTATCGGTTGCCTCCTTCGGCGGTCTGCGTATCTCCGTAGGCAATATTGCAGACAATTTTCCGATTCCGGAGGCAAGCATACAAATTTCCGAAACGGTGGGAAACACGACTACCCTGATTGACGAGATTCATACTACTGCCACCGGACAGACCGATGTCATCGAACTGCCGGCTCCGCCGCGTTCTTACAGCGAAGAATTCGGCAGCCCCAGGCCCTACGCCGAATACAACTTCACCGTCCGGGCAGAAGGCTTCGAACCCGTGCAGATTGTCGGAGCGGAGGTGCTTCCCGATGTGGTTGCGCTGCAGAGGGTGCAGATGTTGCCGCTGCAACAGGCAGAACCGCAGACAGCAGAAACCTTCGTAATTCCCGACCACACCCTGTACGGCATTTATCCGCCGAAAATTATCGAGGATGAAATAAAAGAAATCGCAGGAAGCGGTGAAATCGTACTGTCACAAGTCGTCATTCCGGAATTTATCGTAGTTCATGACGGCGCGCCGACAAACACTTCCGCTCAAAACTACTATGTCCGTTACCGGGATTACATTAAAAATGTAGCTTCCAGCGAAATTTACGCAACCTGGCCGGAATCCACCATCTACGCCAATATCCTTGCCATTCAGTCCTTTACCTTAAACCGTGTTTATACGGAATGGTACCGGAACCGCGGCTATAATTTTACCATTACCTCTTCCACCGCTTACGACCACAAATGGATTCCGGAGCGCAACATCTTTGATACGATTAACACCGCCGTAGATAATATTTTTAATAACTTCCTGTCCCGTCCGAATGTACGTCAGCCGATTCTGACCCAATACTGCGACGGCAAACGAACCACCTGTCCGGGGCTCATGTCCCAATGGGGCAGTAAAGCACTGGGGGATGACGGGTACAGCGCCATTGAAATACTGCGGAATTACTACGGTGATACGATTTATATTAACACGACCGAAGAAATCTCCGGCGTGCCGAGTTCCTTCCCCGGCGAAGCGTTGTCCGAGGGTTCCAGAGGCGAAGCGGTCCGTCAGATGCAGGAGCAGTTAAACGCCATTGCAGACGTATATTACACTGTCCCGAATATTTCCGCCGACGGCATTTTCGGTCCGCGCACCGCCGAAGCAGTCCGCGCCTTTCAGGAATTGTTTGACTTAACGCCGAACGGCATTGTAGACTTTTCCACATGGTATAAAATCTCCGAAATCTACGTCGCCGTGACAAGAATTGCAGAATATACACGATAAGCCTGTATTGCAAGAAAGGACAAAAACCTTTCCGGTTTCTGTCCTTTCTGAATTACCGACACTTCAGAGTGTCCTTGTGCTCTCTTTCCCTATGGTCTACTCATTTCCCGGGAACTTCGGAATTCCGTCAAAGCCTGCCTGTAAGTCGGCATCCGTCGGAATATAGTCGCTCATTTCCCCGTTATTGAACTTCTCATATGCCACCATGTCAAAATAGCCGGTTCCGGTCAGACCGAACAGAATCGTCTTTTCCTCTCCGGTTTCCCTGCACTTTAACGCTTCGTCGATTGCCACACGGATTGCATGAGAGCTTTCCGGCGCCGGAAGAATTCCTTCGGTTCTTGCAAACTGCTCCGCTGCCGCAAATACCGAGGTCTGCTCTACCGCAACCGCCTCCATCAGACCGTCTGCATACAACTGGGAAAGCGTACTGCTCATGCCGTGGTAGCGAAGACCGCCCGCATGGTTTGCCGACGGGATGAAATTACTGCCGAGAGTATACATCTTCGCAAGAGGACAAACCATTCCGGTATCGCAGAAATCATAACGGAATTTTCCTCTGGTAAAGCTCGGGCAGGACGCCGGTTCTACCGCAATAAACCGATAATCTGCCTCTCCCCGGAGCTTTTCTCCCATAAACGGCGAAATCAGTCCGCCGAGATTGGAACCACCGCCGGCACAGCCGATAATAATATCCGGCTTGATTCCGTACTTCTCCATTGCGATTTTGGATTCCAGACCGATGACCGACTGGTGCAGCAATACCTGATTTAATACACTGCCCAGTACATAGCGGTATCCCTCCTGCGTCGTTGCCGCTTCTACCGCCTCGGAAATGGCACAGCCGAGAGAACCTGTCGTTCCCGGGTGCTTTTCCAAAATCTTTCTTCCTACCTCCGTCGTCATGGACGGCGACGGCGTTACCTTCGCGCCGTAGGTCCGCATCACTTCGCGGCGGAACGGCTTCTGCTCGTAAGAAACCTTTACCATGTAGACCTGACAGTCCAAATCAAAGTAGGCACATGCCATAGAAAGCGCGGTGCCCCACTGACCTGCTCCCGTTTCCGTTGTCACGCCGCGAAGTCCCTGCTTCTTTGCGTAATATGCCTGTGCAATCGCGGAATTTAACTTATGGCTGCCGCTTGTATTATTTCCCTCAAACTTATAATAAATTTTCGCCGGAGTCTTTAACTTTTCTTCCAGACAATAAGCGCGTACTAACGGCGACGGACGATACATCTTGTAAAAATTGCGGATTTCTTCCGGAATCTCGATATACGCCGTGGTATCATCCAACTCCTGACGCACCAGTTCGTCGCAAAATACCGGGCGAAGATCCTCATAAGTCATGGGCTGTAATGTTCCCGGATTCAATAGCGGTGCGGGCTTATTCTTCATATCGGCGCGCAGATTGTACCAATTCTTCGGCATCTCATGTTCTTCCAGATAAATCTTGTACGGAATCCTGTTTTCCTGTTTACTCATACTGCATCCTCCTTTTTTGCACTATGTGCATGTATTCTATTATTTTTTCTGCCGTGACTCTTTTCGTGCAGAAGCTGTCGCAAATACTGCACGAAAAAAGCTCCTGCCACGGCAATGTTTCTTGCCGGGACAAGAGCTGTCAATCTCCTGCGGTGCCACCCTGCTTAATGCTGCATCAGCATTCACTCAGCGCATACGGTTATATGCCGAATTTGTTAACGAAGCCTCCTCTCCGTCTTCCCTACATGCAGCGCATGTTCGGTTCGCCCTCAAAAGCCCATTCTTTCCGGTCGTCTATACTGCAATCACACCGTCTGCAGCTCTCTTTGATATCCGGTTCCGAAAATACTTCCTCTTTTTCATCGGTTTAGATGAGTTTAACACACACTTTTTTCTATGTCAAGTATATTTTTATAATTTTCCGCTCCTTTATTTTTATAATTTTCCGCTCCTTATATTTTTATAATTTTCCGCTCCTGTATTTTTATAATTGTTGATTTTGCAAATTAAATGCAACACTATCTCCGTTGCATTTAGCATATTCGCTATTTTAGAGTATGCGCATTTATTATAGTACGATATTATCCAACCCATTTACTATTTCTACATTCTTCTTTCCAATTTAAGTGTACTCATCAATGCTTCTTGCAAAATTCGTGATACATTAACACCGGCTTGGTCTGCCTCATAATTCAACCAACTCGGTAAAGCAACATTTCTTCTAACTGTTTTCGTATCAACTTTTCTTCTATATTCTGAGAAATCAACATCAACGTATGTTAAAATACCTTCTGAAAAATCAACTATTTCCGTATCTTGTTTTACTTTTTCTAATGCAACTTCCTGTTTCGATGGGATAGGTAATTCTTCACCATTATCTTCCATTGATATTCCGGCTAAACCAATAGCATCTCGTGCCATTTCAATCGCATCAGCAAAGCTATCACCTTCTGTAAATATTTCCAAATCAGGCACGCATACCAAAAAAGGATGTTCTGAATTATCATTTGTATTCAAAATAAAAGTTGGATAAACTTGTTTCATATATTTTCACTCCTTTATAATTTCCATTTTCTTATTATCATTTTCGCTAAGTTCTCATTTATTTCTTTGTGTCGTGGCACTTTTTCTATATCATTTCCACGTCTGTATATGTCATGATTACCACCATGTCTTTCAAATACAAAACCATTATCTTCAAGTTTCTTAATTAAATCTCTCTGTTTCACTCACTATTGTACCTCCTTACACTTTATATTATACACAATAATTGTGTAATGTCAATAGCTTTTATACACACTTTTTGCGCAATAAAATGATTCTTTTCACTGATCCATTCAATTCCACTATCCATCATTGCAACAGTATCTCTACAAATTTTTCTTGAACGATAGGGCAAAAATGATACATCGTTCATCGAAAGCAACTGCAATCAGGGAAAATGCTATTCCTCCATGGAAACATCAAGAACACGCGCTATTCGGTATACGGTTCCGGACACTGCCTTTTCCACTGCTTTCTTTTCTCGAACCAGTTCAAGCATCGTCGTGTATGGCACATCTGCTCTCTTTGCCAGTGTCCTTACGGAAATACCCTGCTTTTTAACAACTCTTCCAAATAAATCGGAATCATATCCTTCCAGAAAGTCTTGGAGGAAACTATGCTTTCCCCTCACCCATGCTATAACGCCACAGCGTTAATCTGTCAAGTCTTTAAAATAATAAATTTATGCCTCTGCCTTTTCATCAGAGGCACGCCGGCTATTCAGTTATCAATGTACTTTTGTGAGCTGTCATTTTTTCTTACCATAATAAAACCTCCAAACTGAGTAATTATATCTTACATCAGTTTGGAGGTTTACACAAACTTTGGGATAGTCCCAGCGATAATTTTCCGCTCCTGTCAACGAAGCCTTTTGCAGTGGCTTGCGAAAAAGCAAAACAGGTAACGGTCTCAGGTCAGATACACATTCCTTATCTGGAACATATTGTTTACCACCAGCCAGTTCTGCGGGAAATAACGCATAATATTCCAATAGCTGACGCCTTGTAGCGGATAGCTCTCATTTAACAAAAGCTTTGCCTGTATACTTCTTGCGTCCTCAAACCAGACAACATGCGCGCGCCCCTCCTCGTCCGTATAGTAAAAGAACGGAGTTGCGGCAACTTCATCATACTGAATCGTTGCCCGGTAACGCTCTGCAAGCTCCACCGCCTCCACATTACCAATGGAGCGCGCCATTGAAGTTCCGCGCACAAAAGGGAGCGTCCAGTCATAGCCGTAATTCGGCATACCCTGCAAAATCTTTTCTCTCGGAATCACCGAAACGCCGTAATCCAACACCTCCCGTACCTTATTCAACGGTGCTACCGCCATCGGCGGCCCGTAGGTATATCCCCATTCATACGTCATAATAAGCACATAATCCGCCACCGCACCGATTGCCGGGTAGTCGTGGGATTCATACAAAAGTCCTTTTTGCTCCCCGGAGGTTTTCGGCGCCAGCGCCGTAATCAGCGGATATCCCTCCGGTTCCAGCCGTGCCTTTAACTCCGTTAAAAACTGCACATAATTCTCCCGGTCCTCCGGCAGTATAAACTCAAAATCCACATCCAGTCCGTAGTAGCCCTTTACCCGCAGGTTTTCTAAAATCTGGTCAAACAGCCGGTTTCTGGCCTCTGCGTCCGCAAAAATACTGCTCGCCAGTTCATTGCTGAACGTACCGCTCTCGGTAAGAGTCGATAGGAGCATGAGCGGCGCCACCTGATACTGCTTTGCGATCTGGATGACCTCCTCGTCGTCAATTCCGATTAAGTCCCCGTTCTCCGTAAAACCGTAAGTAAACAATGTGATATAGGTCAAATACGGCAGAGTCCTGCGTAAAATTTCCCGGTCGATATAGGGGTAGGCGTACCCGTTTACCGAAAGCTCCCGCCGCTCCATATTCGTCACATAATCAATCACCACGGTTTCCCCCGGATACAAAACCTCACGCCCGCTTAAGGACGGATTGTTTGCAAGCAGCTGTTTCGGACTGATTCCGTACTGCTCGGCAATCCCAAGAAAGGTTTCTCCCCCTGCCACCGTATGGGTCACATTCGGCTGCAAAATAACAAGCGCCTGCCCCGGTACCAGAACGCTTGCTTCCGTCAGGGCATTATCCTGCAGGATACGTTCTACGCTGCTGCCTGTTGCGGCGGCAATTCCGGAAACCGTATCCCCCTCTTTTACCACATAAATAATCATACCAACACTTCCGTGACTTCCTCCCTTTATCGTATGCCGGCTTCCCACCGCCCGTGCCTCATACAAAAAAGAATGGGGCGCGCTTAATGCGACAGTTCCAAAATGCACTTACTTTACCCAGGAATTCCGAAGCAGCTCCGGTCTGCCCTCTAAGTGAGCGCAATCATTTAACCGTTCTAAGGAAAAACAGCCCGCTGCCTTACTGTAATGCAGCTCTGTAAGACTGCAATGCTCCAACCCGTCCGCAATGCGGAGCATCTGTTCCGGGCCCAGGCCCAAAAGCCCCGCAGTAAGCGCACGAATCACGCCTCCGTGAGTTACAAATACTACGGTTTCCGCACCGGAAGCAAGGGCCTCCTCTACCACCCTTCCCGCCCGTTCAAACACCTCCGAAGGGTTCTCCCCGCCGGGAATCCTAAGATTTTCCTCTTTTCTTTTTTTCGCCGCAAAATAGTCCGCATACGTTACCGCATTCTCGGCGTCCGCCTTTCCGGTAAGGTCGCCGAAAGAAATTTCGTTTAATTCCTCCCGTACCAGAAATTCCGTATTTTTTTCAAAAATAATACCGGCGGTCTGCTTTGCGCGAAGCAGGCCGCTGGTATAAACTTTATCCGGTACAAGCGTACAAAGGCGGGCGGCAAGCAGCTTTGCCTGCTGCACGCCTTCCGCCGACAGTTCCACATCCACGTTGCAAAGCGGACTGCACTGTCTTCCGTGTCGTATTAAAAACAGCCGCATAGTTTCTCCTGTCTGTTGTGTCATTGCGTTATTGCAAACCGCGTGTCTTCGTCAAGCATCGTTATAAGCTCCGCCAAACGTCCGTAATCAGTCCGCATCGCTTAATCTTCTTTCCGCGTATTCGTCAAAATTCCGCAATTCACTCTGTTCGATTTCACCGAAATAATCCACTTTACATTCCATTTTGGAAAACGGAAGCGGAATCCGGTACTTATCCCAGCGCCACGGCATGGTCAGCATGCCTTTTTTCTTAAAACGTGCAAATGCAATTCCTTTGTTTGCCTCATGTGCCAGCAAAAACAACAGTCGTTTCGGCTTCCGGTACGGACCGCTCGGTCCGTCCATTGCCGCCGCCAGAATCATATTTTCCTTTTTACTTTCTTCTTTTAAATCCTTTAAAAACGAGCGCATCTGCATCCCGTCCGGCAGGCGCATCGCCTTAGAGCCGTAGTGTTGTACCATGTCCGCAATGTAGTCGCCCCTTCGTTCCTGCGTCACGATAACGTGGGCAAATCTACCGCATTTTTGCAGTTCTCTTAATACTAACTGCATACAATAGCTGTCCTCGTGCCAGAAGCCGAACATACGGTTATAATCAATCAGCTCCAGCCCGTCAATGGTAATCTTTGACGTATGTGCTACCAGTTCAATGTAAAACTGCCATATTGCCACTATAAAATGCTCCGTCCCTTTTCTTAAAAACATCGGAACGTGTTTTGCTACCCTCTGCATCTTCATACGAATTCTCTCTTTCGTTCTTACTGTTACTCCGTTTTTATACGGTCTGCCCCTTTTTCAGCATTTTTTATTATACAACTTTTTCAGTTTCCTGTCAAAATCTAATCAGACCTTTTCAAACTATTTTTTCTGTGTTAAAATCTAACCATGATATAAAGGAGGAATTTCTCATGTTTTCCGATTGTTATAAAGTCACTCCGGTGAACCATCAGCCGCCGCTTACGGTCACGGTACCCGGCTCCAAGAGCATTACGAACCGTGCTCTGCTCCTTGCCGCCCTATCGGACGGCGAGTGCGTCTTAGAAAACGCCTTGTTTTCTTCCGATTCCCGCGCCCTGATTACCGCGCTGAAAGAGCTTGGCATTCCGTGTTCCGCCGATGAAGCAACGAAACGGATTCGTGTAACCGGCTGCAACGGCACTTTGCCTAACCGTTCGGCGGTCGTAAACGCCGAAAGCGCAGGAACGGCGGCACGCTTTTTAACGGCGCTGCTTGCATTTTGCGACGGTACTTATACGCTCAATGCTTCCGAACAGATGAAAAAACGTCCGATGGCGCCGCTAATCGAAGCGCTGGCTTCCATCGGAATTTCCGTTACTTCGTTGGAAAAGGAAGGGCATCTGCCGCTTCTCATTCAGGGCGGACAAAAGCAACTGACCGCCGCCCCGTCACTTTCCGTTTCCATCGACCAAAGCAGCCAGTTTCTAAGCGCCCTGATGATGACGGGCGTATTGCTTCCGCAGGGTCTTACGATTACCGCAACGGGGTCCCGCACGGCAATGTCCTATGTACATATTACGGAGCGGATGATGACGGAGTTCGGCGTAACGCCGGTACGCTCCGCTTCCGCGGATGCCGGAACAACTTACCGGATTCCGGGAGGTTTTCCGTACCATCACAGGGCTTATGCCATCGAACCGGATCTTTCCGGCGCCTGCTATTTTTACGCTGCGGCAGCGCTTCTCGGTACCGGCGTTACCGTTACCGGTGTTCATAAAAATTCCATGCAGGGGGACTTACGTTTTCTCTCTGTTCTGGAACAGCTCGGCTGTACCGTTACCGATACCCCTGAGGGCGTTTGCGTCACCGGACCTGCGGACGGTCATTATCCGGGGCTTGATATCACCATGAGTGATTTTTCCGACCAGACTATGACGATGGCGGTTCTGGCGCTGTTTGCAGACTCTCCTACGCATATTCGCGGTGTTGCCCATATCCGTGCCCAGGAATGCGACCGCATGGCGGCCACGCTCGCTGAAATCAAACGCCTTGGCGGAAACGCCGAAGAAGACGAGGACGGCACCGGCATCCTTATTACGCCTGCCCCTCTTCACGGCGGATGTATCGAAACCTATGAAGACCACCGCATGGCAATGGCATTTTCTCTTGTCGGATTGCGGGTAGACGGTGTTTGCATTAAGAATCCTTCCTGCTGTAAAAAGACCTTCGAGAATTATTTTGAACTGTTTACCGACTGCTTTTCGCAGCCCCGCTAACAGTATAAAGCGCAAACCAGAGGAATCAAAAACGGGGCTGTCGCATGAAGTGCGCGGCCCCATTCTTGCAAGCGTTGGCTTACCCGTAACCTTAACGGACATCTGCTACCCTGTCTACGCCAAAGTGATTACAGAATCGCACAGTTCCAAAAGTTTTTCCTTATGTGCCGCTATCACAACGGTTTTATCTCTCGGAATACAGTTCAGGGTATCTATAATATCTTCCTCCACCCGACTGTCCAAAGCACTTGTTGCTTCATCCAAAACATAGAGATCCGCATCCCGTAGGAAGGCTCTTGCCAATAATATTCTCTGCCTCTGTCCGCCGGATAACATAGCACCGTTCTCTCCGATTTCTGTTTCAAATCCGTTCGGCAGCGTCCCTATAAAATCATAAATACAAGCCCGCCTGCAGGCCTCTTCCATTTCTTCCGCGGTAGCATCCTCTTTTCCTATACGAAGATTTTCCGCAATGGATTCCTGAAACAATTTAGCATCCTGACTGAGATAGGCAAGCTTCTCATATAACTTCGCTTTATGAATATCCTTTAACGAAACACCGCCGTACCGGATAGTACCTTCCTCCGGTTCCAATATTACACAGTTTACAAAGGCTGTTGGAATGACCCCCGGAGAATACCGGGAAAAGAATCGGGTAAAGCGTGACCCGCAGGGAGTGACGCTGGAACAAAATCTCCGAAAATGAATCTTTAGAACCACACAAATCGTAAAAAAGGGACCGCACGTTTCCTGATACGGTCCCTTTTCCGTTTATAAGAAGAGTTCTACGAGAAACACCGCGGCACACCCTCCCATTGCCACCTTGAACAGATTTCCGTCAAAGTAAGCAATCAGTACAGCTACCACAAAGCCCGCAAGTGCCGACCATGTGCTTGCGGTTGCAGTCAGAATTGCAGGAAATGTCATAACCGCTAAGGTTACATACGGCACATAATGCAGAAAAGAGCGTATGTATTTGTTTTTTATATTCTTTCGAATCAATGTCATCGGTAAGGCGCGGATGAGATATGTCACCCCGGCTGCCACTAACAGGTAAATATAAATATTATCCTTCATTTGTATTTTCCCCACTTTCTTCAACCGGGTGTACATATGCCGCTATTCCGGCAATGACCACCGTTAATATCAAAATCCGCATACCGGAGGATAGCGGTATAAAATCCGCAAGCAACGTAAGGGCGCTGCTTGCAAGCATTGACGCAATTACAATAACAGCGATTACTTTATTCTTTCTTGCCGGCGGTATAATAATTGCGAGGAACATTCCGTACAGAGCAACATTCATGGCGCTTGCCACATTAGCGGGAAGAATATTACCCACAACCGCCCCGAGGAACGTTCCGAGTACCCAGCCCGGCGAAGCCACGCAGGCGGCCCCGTAAGTGTACCACGGGTTTAACTTGCCCGGTACGGTAGAAGAAATACCGAAAATCTCATCTGTAATAAAATACGAAATAAAGAACCGGTGCGGAAACCATATCTTCTCCGGAACCTTCTGGGACAGGGCGCAGGACATCAGCAAATAACGCAAATTGATTACCAACTGCGTAATTGCCATTTCAAGATACCCCGACCCTGCCGCAATTACCGTCATTACCGCAAACTCTCCCGCAGAAGCATGCATGGTAAACGACATAAGCGCCGACTGAAGCGGTGTCAGTCCGATATTCTTTGCTGTAATACCTAAGGTAAACGCCACGGCAAAATACCCTAATCCAATCGGCACGCCATGACGCAATCCCTTACAAAACCATTTTCTGTTTTCCTGTTTCTTCATAAGTAGTTCAAACTCCTCTTTGGACGCTCTGTTTTCCCGGATACAAAGGCTTTTTGCCGCAAACCGTTACCTTATCAGGCACGCAACGGCGAAGGCTACTACAATCTGCAAAATAGCGAATTTAAATACCGTCTGTGTATTCGACCAGCCCAAATTCTTCCGCACATGGTCATGTAGCGGTGTTCTTGTATTTTTCAATATTTTGATTTTCAAAAAACGAAGCAGCGCAACCTTTACAAGTCCCAGTCCGCCGTCTAAAAACAACACCAGGGCAAACGGTATGTATAAAAGCACATGACCGCTTCGTAACGCTGTAATGGCAATAAACAGACCCATCGCCCGGGAACCGGCATCCCCCATCATCATACGGCTCGGCGTCGCATTGTACCACAGATATCCCAAAAGGCACGCCACCATTAAAAGGGTCATATAGCGGTAATCCTCCGGCAGTCCCGTGGCATCCGCGGTAAAGTAGAAGCTAAGCAGCGTGATACTGGTTAAGGTCGCCGACAATCCGTCCACGCCGTCGGCACAGTTTGTCACGTTAATGGACACCCAGACAAGCAGGGTCGCCAGAATGCCGAACAAAACCGTCGGCAGTGTAATTCCCTTTTCCAGAAAAGCAACGGAAATCGTCGTTCCGTTAAAATTGATATAGGTAACCGCTACCATCACCGAAATAATTAAATCCAGAATTCCCTTTTTATACTCCCCCCACGGCGACTTGGAACAATCGTCCAAAAAACCGGTGAGCATTGCCGCAACGGTAAGAATCATATAAATGGAGCGCTCCCGCTCCAACGGCAGGAACAAAATCACACTGACGGCAAAAATCAGAATAAAAACAAAGCCCGCGCCCCTTGGCTTCCCCTGAGAAAGTTTCCCGTCTACCGCAAAATCACGTCCCCCGTCCCTCGGCAGAAGTCCTCCGCAACAGTGTAACAAAATACAAGTCAGCGCATAGGAAAACATCACACCCAGAAATGCGCCGATTCCGTCATCCATTCCCTGAAAAATCAATTCTAGCATTTTCTTTTCCTTCCTTCCGAAGAAAAGCTCCTCTGCTCCAGGCCGCACGCGGCTGACATTTTCAAAGCTTCTCCGCGTACATTATACTTTTTTTGCGTAAAGAAAGCAACCGTTTCTTTTCACAAAGTTTCGGTTGCTTTCGCAAATTGTCGGTTCTGATGACAAAATATGCAATTTTTATCGGTTTGGTATTACCAAAACGCTTCCGGTATGAATCACATTGATATTTGCGATATTGTTTGCCTTTGCCAGCGCCGTTACCGTAACACCGTATTTTTTGGCAATCGAAGTAAGTGTATCTCCTTTTTTAACGGTATACGTCTTTGCCTGTTCGTATTCCGCAACGCTTTCAATATATTCCTTTGCGGCGTCCGCGATTGCCTGTGCCAGTTTCTCCCGGTTGGAGGCATTCAAAAGGTACTCATAATCCTCCGGATTCGTTAAAAACGCCGATTCGAGCAATACCGCCGGACATGCCGTAAGCCTTGTCAGAGAAAGATTTGCCTTGCGAATGGTTCGAAGCGGATACCCCATACTTTCGCTGACGGACGCATTGATAATACCGGCGGCGTCCTGTAAGTTATTGTAGGAGTAAAACGTCAGAAAACCGGAAGACTTTGCATAGTCCGAGGTAATTCCCATCGCATTGCCGTGAATGGAAATGGATAAATCCGGCTTTGTATCACGAATCAGCGCCACCCGCTCATTTAACGTATAGTACACGTCCGTGCTTCTGACCATGACTACCGTAGCGCCCATTTTCTCCAACGCTTTTTTGGTGCGTAAAGTAATGTCAAGGTTTACCGTTTTCTCTGTCGGTCCCGCAGTGCCCATCGCGCCTACCGTACCGCCGTCCGAGCCGCCGTGCCCTGCGTCTAACAGAATGACCGCGCCCTCCAGGGAACCCTCCTGCTTCAGTACCGGAACATATTTCAGGGTAAAGGTCATCGTTCCGTTTTTCGTCATAACATCAAAGCCGCACAGCTTATCGCCGTCATACAGCGTGTAGGTATAGATGGCCCTCCCGTTCGTATCGGTCTTTGCCGCAACCGACTTCACCAGAGGATTGTCCGGTACGGAAACGCTGCCGCCCGCCGTCGTATCGTAAAGTACAAACTTTACCGTATTCCCGTCTACCTGCACATCGTACAGTGCGTCGATTTTCATGGAAAAGACGGTAGAAACCGTATGCGTTTCCTCGACATAACTCACTTTCGCACTTTTTACCGTATTCTTCGGCATGGTGTAAGGATATACCTTCACTGCGGACTTCGCCACATAAGTCCCGTCCGGCAGCTTATAGTAATTCCCCCACTCTCCTACAATACGGAAAGTCGTATTCTGCGTCAAGGGCAAGTAATCGATTTTTACCGTTCCCGGTGCGGAATACGGCATGGTATAGGGATAAATCAGTTCTCCCATTTTATTACTGACCGCCTTATATACCGACGTACTGCCGCCGCTTCCGGAACCGCCGGAAGACTCTGTTCTCTTTACAACCAGACGATACTCATGCTCCCCGTTTTCAAACAAAAAGACATTTTCTCCGACGGAAAGCGTCACATATGTAGTAAAAAATCCGTGTTCGGTGGTTTCGATTGCTTCCCCGTTCACAGTCAGCGGATATCGATAGTCGCAAGCGCCTAAAATACTGATTTTCCCTGCCGTCGTCGAGTAATTATTTTTATTCGGAGCCGCAATCACAATCCCCTCCGGGTTTGTATACCCCAGCATATCCTCCGCCGCATATGCCGTTACGGCACCGCCTCCCGGCAGGAACGCCGTTCTGTTTACGCCCTGCCGTGCTCCCAAACCAAGCGCCGCCGTTACAGCAAAAAGGCCAAGCCCCCGCAAAACACCTTTATAAATTAATCTGTACCTTGTCATTCTCTCATCCTTTCCGTAGCCGCCGTACCGAACGGCGGCATCCGAGCCGTCTTCTGCCACCGTTTTCCTACATTTCTAGTTTAACACAAATATGGCACTGCAACAAGGAGAAGAAATATTTACCAAGTCAAAAGTTTAAGTCAGATTTAACTTCTTTTTCAACAAATGACAGGTCGTTACAAAAAAGGCACCGGCAACGCAAAGCATAAACCCGCCCTCCAAAGCGAGAAATACGACAATACCGTTTTCCGAGTTTGCATAGGCGTCTAACTTCTCAAAGCCGATGATTGCTCCGAAAATGCAGGTGATTACCACCAGCACTATCTGTAAGGCAAAGTTCAGAATACAATAGCCTACTACGGCGCCAAGTACTTTATTTCCCGAAAAGAGCTGCCCGATTGCAATGGATAAATAATACAATAATATCTGGTACAGCAGGCATACCAAAAGGAATACAAGTACCACAGCAACTATCCTGCCATTCTCACGCAACAGGGTCTTAAACAGTTCCGTCCCTGCCGTCAGCAGTTTGCTTCCGCTCCCCTTTCGGAAAATTCCGAACACGGAAGCAATACACAGCAATGCCGTCACTATCTGCCAGATAAATGCCACTGCCAGTTTTGCCGCTACCAGTTCCTCAACCTTTGCCGGAAGCGTAAAGGTCAGATACCCTTCCTCGGATACCATATTCTTATAAAAACGGATTACCGCAAACCCGATACTGCAAAACAATACCCCGATTAGCGCCATAAAATAAAGTATCATTACCAGACTTTGCAATCCCTGTACCAACACACTTTCAATGCGGATACATCTAATCAGCCCGGTAAATAACGTAACCATTGCCAAAACCAGATAAAACATACCGTACTTTCTGCCGGTTGCAATCAATTCATGCTTCATCAGTTTTCCTAACATTTGAATTCCTCCCTGAATAACGCATCCACCGACTGGTCAAAGGTGTTGCGGATTTCTTCTACCGACGAGTGACGTAATACTTCTCCTGCCCGAATGAAGATTGCTTCATCCAGCACTTTTTCCACATCCGCAATCAGGTGAGTGGAAATCAGCACCGTTGCGTCCTCCGCATAATTGGTGATGATGGTTCGTAAAATGTAATCTCTGGTGGCCGGGTCTACTCCGCCGATTGGTTCATCCAGACAGTACAAATCCGCCTTCCGGCTCATCACAAGAACCAGCTGCACCTTCTCCTTCATTCCCTTTGACATCGTCTTAAAGCGCTGTTTTGGCTCTAACCCCAGATTTGCTAACATCTCATAGGCTTTCTTTTTATCAAAGTCTTTATAAAAATCGCCGTAATAATCCACCATCTGGTTCACACTCATCCAACTGCTTAAATAATTATTATCCGGCAGATAGGACACCCTTGCTTTCGTTTCGGGACAAGGCGCTAACCCGTTAATGAGAATCTCCCCTTCCGTCGGTACAAGCAGTCCGTTCATTAACTTAATCAAAGTCGTTTTACCGCTTCCGTTCGGTCCCAGAAGTCCGATGATTTTCCCTCGTTCCAGTGCCAGATTCACCTGTTTTAATGCACGAAAATTTCCAAACGTTTTGGACAATCCGCGGCATTCCACTACATATCCTTCTTTTTCCATAACTCCTCCGCTCCGGTATTCCCAGATACCAATTATTTTGTTCCGTTTTCCGCTTCCATAATTGCTTTTTCCAACAACTGCCGGACTTCCTCCGCAGACAATCCTGTCTGAAGCATTTCCTGATAAAATTCTCTTGCCTTCCTCTCTGCACCTTCCATCCGCAGGCCTGCAATCATTCCGGCGTCCTCCGAAACAAATCTTCCGCTTGTGCGCTGCGTATACAAGAGGCCCTCCCGCTCTAATTCGGCAAGGGCGCGCTGCATCGTATTCGGGTTTACTGCCGCTTCGGCCGCCAAATCCCTGACACTTTCCATACGCTGCCCCGGCTGATACTCACCTGACATAATTTTTTGCTTAATAATATCAATCAACTGCAAATATACACTACGTTCGGATGAAATATCCCACGGCATCCTCTCATCTCCTTTCTTTATTGTATCGTTGTATTAAGCGTTTAATACAATTATATTCCTATTTGAATTCGTTGTCAACTACTTTTTGCATTTACAACACAAAAAGCGGAAAACAACAACACATTTTATTTCTGCGTCATTGCTTTCCGCTCTTTCTGGCTATATAAGATTCAGGTGTCAAAAGGTTGCCTTCAATTACGGAACTTTGCATAAGAGAAAGAGTCCTCTCTCCGGTTTCGGATATAAGTCTTTCTAATTGCTCCGTCAAAAATGTTAAGCAATCACGCAACCGACCTCTACGCCAGAAACTCCTCCGGCAGCGTCACGTTAAACTCTTTTGCCAGCGCACGAAATTCCTCTGCCGTTATCGTCTGCCGCTTTTTGTCGGTCATAGAACGTACCTTTACCAGAATTTCCGCTGCCTTTTCCACCGTATGCATCAGTCCGAAAGTCGCATCAAAATCTTCTCCGGAGCAAAACATTCCGTGATGCGCCCAGATGGCAACATCATATTTTTTCATCAGTTCGCTGGTCGCCACCGCAATCTCGCGGCCGCCCGGCACCATCCAAGGCACAACACCGACACCGTCCGGGAACACTACCGGACACTCCGTTGCCATTTCCCAAAGTTCCCTTGTAAACACTGCGTCCGAGAGCGGCAATACAAAGGTCAGCGCAATCGTATTTGCCGGATGCGCGTGGTAAATCACACGATGCCTGCCGCCGCTCACTTCCTTTTTTACCTCATGGTTCATCAGATGGGACGGAAGTTCGCTCGTCGGACGGCCGCCGTTTACCAGACCCCAGACCTGCTTATACCGTTCTCCTGCCTCATCCAACACAATAATGCAAAACGACTCCTCCGGCCTTCTTGACACATTTTGAAAATACTTCCCGCTGCCCGTCACCATAAAATACTCTCCGGCAAGCTTTGGGACCGTTGTTCCGATTGGCTTCCACTCTCCGCCAAAGTCAAATTCTTCTTTCATTTCTTCCGCTTCTTCCGGCTTCATGCGATAGGACAGATTCCCGCCGTTCCGCTCATGCCAGCCCTGCAGCCAGCCGTCCTCCGCCATCCGTATGAATCCTTTCGTTACTTCCGCCTCTAAGACCTTCATCTGAATTCTCCCTTCGTTTTTCTCTCGGCTTTACCCGACCCTTCCTTATCTTGATGCCCGTCCGGACAGCACTTCTTTTTCATAGCTTTGAATTGCCTCCAAATACTCTAAGCCTCCCGGCACGCCGTTTTTCTCACAGAAATAATTCCACACATCGCCAAACGGATAAAGCTTTAACTCCTCCTGGTATACCATCAGCTCCGTTCCGTTCTCCGTATCCTGCAGCTCCTTTAACTTTTCGTTCGGCTGCAACAGCGCATACAGCAGGGATTTCTGCACATTCCGTACCCCCGTCACCCACGCGCTGATGCGGTTAATCCCGGCGTCAAAATAGTCCGTTGCAAGAAATACCCGCTCCAACGCTCCGTTTCGCACGACTTCCTTACAGATTTCCCTTGTTTCATCATCAAACAACACCACATGGTCGCTGTCCCACCGCACCGGTCTTGTAATATGTAATGCGATTTTATCAAAAAAGAGCAGAAGGGAGGAAATCTTGTCGGACACCATTTCCGTCGGGTGATAATGCCCGTTATCCATTAACGGCGTAATTCCTCTGGATGCCGCGTAGCTTAAACAAAATTCCGCATTCCCGACCGTGTAGGATTCCAGCCCGATGCCGAACACCTTCGATTCCAGCGTCACATACACCTTGCTTTTGTCATACGGTATCGACAAAATCTCATCTAACGCGTTCCGAAAACGTTCCCTCGGTCCGAGCCGGTCTGCCGGAATATCCTTATACCCGTCCGGTATCCAAATATTCATCACACAGGGCGTTCCGGTTTCCTTTGCAAAATACTCCGCAATCCTCAGACACGCCTGACAATGCCGAATCCAAAAGGCTCTTGTTTCCTTATCCGGGCTGCTCAGTGTCAAGCCGTCCTTTACCTTCTCGTGGGAAAACAACGTCGGATTAAAATCAATCCCCAGCCCCCGTTTTTTTGCAAAACGCACCCATTCCGCAAAATGCTTCGGCTCCAGCGCATCCCGGTCTGTCCGTTCTCCTTCTTCAAAAATTGCATAGCTCGCATGCAAATTCAGTTTATGCTTTCCCGGAATCAGCGACAGCGCTTTGTCCATATCCTGCATCAGTTCCTTCGGAGTCCTTGCCGCGCCCGGATAATTTCCGGTTGCCTGAATACCGCCGCTAAGCGGTCCCTCCCGGTCAAACCCCTTTACATCATCCCCCTGCCAGCAGTGAATCGCAATCGGCGTCTTTCTTAATGATTCTATCGCCGCGTCCGTATCCACACCGATTTTCTCATAGCGTCTTTTTGCTTCTTCATATCGTTCTGAAATTGTCATAGGCTTCCTCCTGCTTTTTCGATTCTCTTTCATAATCCCCCGTATCACTTTCCTCCCGGTCCGCCCGGTATTCCTTTAACGGAAACGATTTCTCGACGCACTTCCTTGCTTCTTTCAGGGAAGCAAACTCTCCCGCCGCAAGCAGCTGCGCCAGCAGATTCCCGACAGCGGTTGCTTCCGCCGGTCCCGCAAGCACCGTCTTTCCGGTCGCTTCTGCGGTCAGACGGTTTAGATACTCCGCATTGGAGCCGCCTCCGATGATATGTAAACGGGAAAACGTCTTGCCGGTCTGCTGTTCTAACTCGCGCACGGTTTCCCCGTAGCACTTTGCAAGACTCCGGTAAATCACTCTTGCAAACTCTCCCGGCGTCTTCGGCACCGGAAGCCCGCTCTTTTTACAGGCGGTACACACTGCATCTGTCATGCTCTCCGGTGCCAAAAACTCCGGCGCATTGCAGTCAAGCAGGGAAGAAATCTCTGCCTCCTCTGCAAACCCGCACAATTCCGCATAAGAAATCCCGCGAAATTCCGCACCGAGCTTTCCGGCGTCCAGTTCCTTCTTTACATTCTGTATCATCCAAAGCCCCATAATATTCTTTAAATACCGGTAACGGTATGCGTATCCGCCTTCATTTGTAAAATTGCGCCGCCTGCTCTCCTCCGAGCAGTCCGCTTTTTGCTGCTCCGTCCCCAGTAACGACCATGTTCCGGAGCTGATATAGAGCACATTCTCCCCGCTCTCCGGCACTGCCATCACTGCCGCCCCGGTATCATGGGTTGCCGGAAGCACCACCTTCGTCTGATAGCCGACCTGCTCCGCGATTTCTGGAAGCAGTGTCCCCACCGTGCTCCCCGGAAGTTTTACGGTCGCAAACAGCTTTTCCGGAAATCCGAGCAGCGCAAGCAGCTCCGTATCCCACTCCTTTGTCGCCGGGTTAATCAGCTGCGTTGTCGTTGCATTCGTATACTCCTGGCATGCCGTTCCTGTCAGAAGGTAATGCAGATAATCCGGAATCATTAACAGCCGTTCCGCCTTTTCCAAACGCTCCGGCTCCTTCTCCTTCACCGCCGCAAGCTGATAAATCGTATTAAATATCTGTTTTTGAATTCCGGTACGGTAATAAAGCGCTTCTTCCGAAATCTTCCCGTACACCAGCTCATCCGCCCCCTGTGTTCTTCCGTCGCGGTAGCTTACCGCGTCCCCGATACGCCTGCCTTCCTTATCCAGCAGTACAAAATCCACCGCCCAGGTATCAATCCCGACGCTTTCCGGTATTCTGCCGCTCTCCCCGCAGCGCCGCATTCCCTCCAGCACCTCAGAAAACAGTCGGTCTATCTCCCAGATAAGGTGTTCGTCTTTTTTCTTTATCCCATTTGAGAACCGGTAAATCTCCTCTGTCCGAAGCAGGCCGTTCTCCATCCAGCCCAGAATATGTCTGCCGCTCTCCGCTCCGATGTCAACTGCAAGAAAATATCTCATAGCGCCTCCTTTTCTTATAATCAGTATAACGCAAACAAAAAGAAAAATAAAGAGCGGTTTTACGGTCACTACCACTGTTTATTTTCCTTTTTTTCTTCAACATCGAGGTGAAAACAATCTTCCAAAGAATACCATACGGTGCAGATGTCCGGTATGGCATTTTATGTCATTTTATGGGATAAATAATATTGACAACTCTAAAAGTATTACCGTATAATAATTTTGTGGGTCATTCAAACGATATGGTCACATTTTGTTACAAAAGAAAGGAGATTTTCTCATGAAGAAACATCGTATTCCCATAATAGCCCTGTTTGCAGCCGTCGCTGCGATTCTCATGGCTATTATCGTCACTGCCGCCGGCGTAGAAACCCACGCCACCTTTTGGGCGCTGGTTCCGCCTATCGTGGCCATCGGGCTGGCACTCATCACCAAGGAGGTCTATTCCTCCCTCTTTATCGGTATTGTTGTCGGTGCCATCTTTGCCTGCAACGGCTCCTTTACCGCCGCGGTTGACCACGTCGTAAGCGACGGAATGATTGCCGCTATTTCCAACACCGCCGGCATCTTCCTCTTCCTTGTGATCCTCGGCATTATCGTGGCTCTCATTAACAAGGCGGGCGGAAGCGCAGCCTTCGGCCGCTGGGCAGCCACTCACATCAAAACCCGCATCGGTGCACAGTTGGCTACCTTTGCACTGGGCATCCTGATTTTCATTGACGACTATTTCAACTGTCTGACGGTCGGTTCGGTAATGCTTCCGGTTACAGACAGCCACCGGGTTTCCCGCGCAAAGTTAAGCTACTTAATTGACGCAACCGCTGCTCCGATTTGTATGATTGCCCCAATCAGTTCCTGGGCTGTTGCCGTTGCAAGCTATACCGAAGGTACCGGTCTGTCCGGCATCGAACTGTTTGTAAAGTCGATTCCGTATAACTTCTATTCTCTGCTCACCTTTATATTTATTCTTGCCATCGTGCTTACCAAGATGGACTTCGGTCCGATGGCACGGCATGAAAAAAACGCAATTGAAAAAGGTGATTTATTCTCTACCGAGGAGCGGGTATCGGCAACCGAAACCTCCGCGAATCCAAAGGGACGCGTACCGGATTTGCTTTTACCGATTATTGCACTGATTGTCCTTTCCGTATTTGCGCTGATTTATACCGGCGGCTTTTTCGGTCAGGATCCGGAATATGCGGGCCATTTTATCAATGCTTTCTCAAATACCGATGTAACCGTAGGTCTGCCTTGGGGTGCCATCCTTGCACTGGTTCTTATTGTGGCATACTTAATCTGCCGCAGGCTCATTACCTTTAAGGAAGCGATGGACTGCGTGCCGCAGGGCTTTATCGCTATGGTTCCTGCCATTACCATCCTGACAATGGCAACCTCCTTAAAGAACATTTCCAATGATTTGCTCGGCTCAGCTTCTTATGTGGAGGCCCTGATGCAGAATGCAGCGCCGGGTCTTGCGAAGTTCCTTCCGCCGGTTATTTTCCTTGTTGCCTGCCTGTTAGCCTTTGCGACCGGCACCTCCTGGGGCACCTTCGGTATTCTGATTCCGATTGTCTGCAACATGTTTGAACCGACAAACCCACTGCTCTACATCGGTATGTCGGCATGTCTTGCCGGTGCCGTATGCGGCGACCACTGTTCCCCGATCAGCGACACAACCATCATGTCCTCTGCGGGTGCGCGCTGCGTCCATGTGCTTCATGTATCTACGCAGCTGCCTTATGCGCTTACCGTAGCAGCCGTCAGCTTCGTCTGCTTTATCGTTGCCGGCTTTGTACAGAACGCAATTCTCTGTCTGGTAATCGGTACGGTACTGATTTTGCTGTTCCTGCTGCTTTTGCGGCTGATGCGCAAAAGAACTGCCGTAAAGCAATAAAACGCATACAAGAAGGGGCGTGCCGGATTTTGCGGCAGCCCCCTTCTTTTTCTGTCATATTTTTCAATAAACGCTCCCTCTTGTCCCCGAATCTTTTTTATCTGCAAAGCTCCTCCAGGAAATACCGATGGACCGCCGCGTCCCGGGTAAGCTCCGGGTGAAAGGCAGTCACCAGCTGATTGTCCTGCCTTGCCGCAACAATCTTACCGTCACATACGGCAAGCGCCTTTGCCTTCTCTCCGCACGCTTCGATATAAGGAGCGCGAATAAACGTCATCGGAATCTCTCCGAGGTCCGCAAACATTTCCTTTGCATGAAAGCTTCCGAGCTGTCTGCCGTATGCATTGCGCCTTGCCGTAATGTTCATCGTACCGATATGCACGGTAGTATCCTCCGCAATCTTCTCTGCAAGAAGAATCAGTCCGGCACAGGTGCCGAACACCGGCAGCCCTTCCCGAATCATCGTACGAATGGGAAGCATCATATCCAGTTCATGGAGCAGCTTTCCCATCACCGTGCTCTCCCCGCCGGGAATAATCAGTCCGTCCATTCCCTGGTTCAAATCCTGCTTCTGGCGAATTTCAAAGGAAACGGCGCCGAGAGAGTCTAACATCGCTTCATGCTCCGCAAAAGCTCCCTGAAGAGCAAGAACACCAATCCGCATTATTTACCTCTTTCTGCCATTAAAAGGGCAATTTCCTGCTCGTTAATTCCTACCATTGCTTCTCCCAGATCCTCGGACAGTTCCGCAAGCATCTTGAAATCCTTATAGTTGGTAACCGCCTTAACGATTGCCGCAGCTCTCTTTTCCGGATTTCCGGATTTAAAAATACCGGAGCCGACAAACACGCCCTCCGCACCTAACTGCATCATCAACGCCGCGTCTGCCGGAGTTGCCACGCCGCCCGCCGCAAAATTAACAACCGGAAGCTTTCCGTTTTCCGAAACATACTTTACAAGCGCATAATCTACCTGCAAATCCTTTGCGGCCTGATACAGCTCGTCCTCGGACATGGAGGACAGACGACGGATTTCACTCTGCATCATTCTCATGTGGCGTACCGCCTGTACGATATCTCCGGTTCCCGGCTCACCCTTTGTACGAATCATGGCAGCACCCTCGCTGATTCTGCGGAGCGCTTCTCCCAGGTCCTTTGCGCCGCAGACAAACGGCACATCGAATTTGGTCTTATCGATATGATACTTATCATCCGCAGGAGATAAAACCTCGCTTTCGTCAATGTAGTCAATCTCAATCGCCTGCAAAATCTGTGCCTCCGCAATATGTCCGATTCTGCATTTTGCCATCACCGGAATGGATACCGCTGCCTGGATTCCCTTAATCATCTTCGGGTCGCTCATTCTTGCAACGCCTCCGGCGGCGCGGATATCTGCCGGAATCCGTTCCAGTGCCATAACCGCACAGGCTCCTGCGCTTTCTGCGATTTTTGCCTGCTCCGGGGTAGTAACGTCCATAATTACCCCGCCTTTTAACATCTGGGCAAGGTTCTTATTTAATTCATAACGATTCTCTGCCATAACATTTTCTCCTTGATTTTATTTTTTCCTTATTGTACAATATATCTGAACATATAAAAACTACCAAAACAGGAGATTTTAATAAGACCAGATGAAATATTTGATTGACCCGCAATCCCCCAAACCCATTTACCTTCAATTATACGAGCAGTTCAGAGCCGATATTATCGATGGCGTTTATCCGTACCGGAGTAAGCTTCCCTCAAAGCGTCTGGTTGCCGATGAAACCGGAGCAAGTATCGTAACCGTTGAACATACCTATGCCCTGCTCTGCGAGGAGGGCTATATCGAAGCCAAAGAACGAAGCGGTTATTTTATTCTCTTTTGCAACTCCGACTATTTCCCGGTGGCATCCAATCCCGGCCCGGCGCATGCCCTGCGCCCCCACAATGCAGAAGTGCCGCATGCTTTTCCATTTTCTGTTTTAACGAAAACCATGAGAAAGGTCATGAATGATTACGGAGAAGCCATTTTGGTAAAATCCCCGAACTGCGGCTGTATCGAACTGCGGGAGGCAATTTCGCAGTATCTGTTAAGAAGCCGGGGAATCCATGCGTCGGTGGAGCAGATTATCATCGGCTCCGGTGCGGAGTATCTGTACGGACTTGTCATCGAACTGCTTGGCAGGGACAGAATCTACGGCATCGAATCGCCCTCCTATGAGAAAATCGAGCAGGTCTATCAGGCTGCCGGTGTAAACTACGAAATGCTTTCCATCGGTGCCGACGGAATCGAAAGTTCTTCCCTTTCCGCTACCAGCGCCTCGGTTCTGCATATTACCCCTTACCGGAGTTACCCCAGCGGAATCACGGCCACCGCATCCAAACGTCATGAATATATCCGTTGGGCGGAAAAAAAGCCCCGTTTTATTGTTGAGGATGATTTTGAATCCGAATTCTCAGTTTCCAAAAAATCAGAGGAAACACTTTTTTCGCTGTCAGACAAGGGAAATGTAATCTACATGAATACGTTTTCCAAAACCATTTCCCCTTCCCTGCGGGTCGGGTATATGGTACTTCCGGAACGCCTTGTCAGGCTTTTTCAAAAGAAACTGGGATTCTACTCCTGTACCGTTCCCACCTTTGAACAATTTGTCCTTGCGGAACTGATTTCCAACGGAGATTTCGAACGGCACATCAATCGCGTGAGAAGAAAAAAACGAAGGGAAATTATACATTCACATTCTTCCGAAAATGTGGTAAACTAAATTAAACTTTAATAGAAAGAAGGAATTACAATGCACACATTTCAGCCATATCCTGCTGACCTGCTTGAGTTAAACCCATTTCAGAAAATCGGAAAGGAATGGATGCTGATTACCGCAGGAACAAAAGAGAAAGCCAATACCATGACTGCCTCCTGGGGCGGCCTGGGCGTTATCTGGGGAAAGAACGTCGCTTACATTTTCGTGCGCGACAGCCGCTATACCAAGGAGTTTATCGACGCGAACGACACCTTTTCCCTTACCTTTTTTGAGGGGCAGCATCCGGCGTTAAAATACCTCGGTACGGTTTCCGGCAGAAACGAAGACAAACTCGCAGGTGCCCGCTTCCACCTTGACTACGCGGGCGAAACGCCTTTTATCGATGAAGGAAACCTTGTTTTTATCTGCAAAAAGCTTTCCGCCACTCCGATTACGGCAGAACAGTTTATCGACCCGAATATTGCCTCCTCCTTCTATAAGGACCATGACATGCACACGATGTACGTCGGGGAAATTACGGAGATTTTGGCACGATAATCCGCGCAAAGCGTTCCGCCTGCGAGGCTCTCCCCTCCGGCGCGGTCGCTTGCGACATCATCAAAACAGGCGAAGCTGCAAGGATATCCTTACGCTTCGCCTGTTTGTTTTTCTCTCACTCCCCGCGTCCGGTCTGCCGGACACAGGGTCTTTGATCTTCCTTTGTCTTACGCACGCGGGCAGTCAATCTTTTCCTTTCCGCCCATATACGGCTGCAATACCTTCGGGATATTGATGCTGCCGTCTGCGTTTAAATTGTTCTCCAGGAACGCGATTAACATACGCGGCGGAGCTACTACCGTATTGTTCAAGGTGTGTGCGAAATACTTTCCGTCCGCACCGTTGACGCGAATCTTTAAACGACGGGCCTGCGCATCGCCGAGGTTCGAGCAACTTCCTACCTCGAAATACTTCTGCTGACGCGGCGACCATGCCTCAACGTCGACGGACTTCACCTTCAGGTCTGCCAGATCGCCGGAACAGCACTCTAAGGTTCTTACCGGAATGTCCATGGAGCGGAACAAATCTACCGTATTCTGCCACAGCTTATCGAACCACATCGGCGAATCCTCCGGCTTGCAGACAACAATCATCTCCTGCTTTTCAAACTGATGGATACGGTACACACCGCGCTCCTCAATGCCGTGGGCGCCCTTCTCCTTACGGAAGCACGGAGAATAACTGGTCAGGGTCTGCGGCAGGCTCTCCTCCGGCAGAATCGTATCAATAAACTTACCAATCATGGAATGCTCGCTGGTACCGATGAGATATAAATCCTCTCCCTCAATCTTATACATCATGGCATCCATTTCCGCAAAGCTCATAACGCCGGTTACAACATTGCTGCGAATCATAAACGGCGGGATACAATAAGTAAAACCGCGGTCAATCATGAAATCTCTTGCGTAGGAAATCACTGCGGAATGCAGTCTTGCAATATCGCCCATCAGGTAGTAGAACCCGTTTCCGGCTACCTTTCTTGCGCTGTCAAGGTCAATTCCGTTTAACTTCTCCATAATCTCCGTATGATACGGAATTTCAAAGTCCGGCACCACCGGCTCACCGTAACGCTTCACTTCCACATTTTCGCTGTCATCCTTACCGATCGGCACGCTCGGATCGATGATGTTCGGAATCGTCATCATAATCTTTAATACCTTTTCGGAAAGCTCGGCTTCCTTCGCCTCCAGCTCTGCAAGACGAACCGCAGACTCCTCTACCTGCTTCTTCTTTGCCTCTGCTTCTTCCTTTAAGCCCTTTGCCATCAATGCGCCGATTTCCTTGGAAATACGCTTTCTGTCCGCACGAAGCTGGTCCGCCTCCTGCTGGGCGGCACGGCTCTGCTTATCCAGCTCGATGACCTCGTCCACCAACGGGAGCTTACTGTCCTGAAACTTGTTGCGGATGTTCTGCTTGACGATTTCCGGATTCTCTCTCACAAACTTTAAATCTAACATACTGTTCCTCCTTCATAAAATAAAGAGTCCGCTTGCGGACTCTCGCGCCGAGCGCGGTCGCTTGCGATATCTTCCTATCGCGCGAGTGCGCATCCTCGCGGAGCGTTTTTTGCTTTATAGGATAGGGATGTACTTCAGCACGTTGCAGTAACACGGTATTTCCTATAAAGTAAAAAACTCCATCCCTAGCTACTGCCATGGGACGGAGTTAAAATTCCGCGTTGCCACCCACGTTGCCGGTTACCCGACCTCTCGTGTACGCTGTACGGGGCGCTCCCCCGGGCTTTCACCCCGGCTCGGAAGGTGGATGGAATCTCCTGCCTGTCTGCTCGCACCGTCCGCAAACTCTCTGAAAAGCAGTAAAACTCTTAGTCTTCGTCATTGCCGTTTCGTTTATTGTAACGCACTTTCTTGAAAAATGCAATAGACTTCCCGCACATTTCTTTGAATAATTTTACGCATCAAACGCTGTCCTTTGCCTCTGTTCCAAACTCCTCCCGATAGCCCTCGTTTTGGGTTATCTGACGGATTAAATCCATCGGCAGATACACCGGCACCGGTCCGAAGGGATTGATTACCATCCCGGCATGACCGCTTTCGGTAATCGAAACTACATCCGGGAAACGGAGAATCACCGTTTTCTGCGGTCGGTTTTCAAACACACCGTTCCAGTTCCAAAGCGCGCCCCAGTCCGTAAACACCGGAAATACGGTTTGGGTTTCGTCATTCCATTTCTTTACCAGCGGAAAACTAAGCTGCGTTCCCCGGTTCAGTGTCACGGTTTTGTCTCCGTTTTCTTCCGGAACCTGGTCCACATAAACCGGTGCCACAAAACTGGTATGGCATATATCGTAAACCAAAAGATTAAAATAGTCCATGTTTTGATGCAGCCGCGGATATTCCATCGTCATTCCCACCAGCCGCGGATTCTCGATTGCAGTCGTTCCATCGACCTGCTGCTGCGGCATACTGCTGCACAGTACCGAATACTTCGGTATTTTATTTTTATCTTTTACCTCCAGTTGCAAAGCAACCTTCTGATTTTTTGCCCGAAACACCGGATGATTCGGTCCGATTTCCATTCCCATTACGGCAAATTTTTGAATCGGCCTTGCCGGATGACACAAATACACCTCGTCCCCGACTTTCATCTGCCCGTGCAGTACCCCGACTGCCGCAATCCCTTCCTCTTCCGCAAGTTCAAACGTATCCTCAACCAAAAGGGTATAGCGGCACTCGTCATTTTTTCCCTCGCCGTTTGCGTCTGTATTCCCATGCTGTGCCTCACGCACCTCTTTTGCTTCCTCCGAGGGTACGTTTTGGTGCTCTTTCTCCTTGTTATTCCTTCGAAACAGCTCCCTTACTTTTTTCATTTCTATTCTCCTCCAACAAATCCTTTACCACCTCTGCCGCAATCCGCAGTCCTGCCGCCGACGGTACAAACGCAATGCTGCCCGGTACTGCCTTGGCTCTCTTTGCCCCTTGGTTTGCGCTTTTACCGTTGTTCCCATTGATGTCCTTATCTCTGTTTCCGTTCCCGTTTTCGCTGACGACTTCCGGATAACTTGGTTTTATCGGCTCTTCCTTCGAATACAGCACCTTTACCCCGGTAATTCCTCTTTGCTTCAGTTCTTTCCGCATAACCTTTGCCAACGGACAGACGGAAGTTTTGCTGATATCGGCAATCTCAAACCGGGACGGGTCCAGCTTGTTTCCGGTTCCCATACTGCTGATTACCGGCACATGCGCAGCCTTGGCACACGCAATCAGTTCTAACTTTGCGGTTACGGTATCCACCGCATCCACCACATAATCATATGCCGAAAAATCAAATTCCTTCGCCGTTTCCGGGAGAAAAAAACAGTTCCGCACTTCCACCGTTACCTCCGGGTTAACGGAACGCAGCCGTTCTGCCATAACTTCTGTTTTCTGCCGTCCTATTGTGTCATAGGTTGCAATAATCTGGCGGTTGATATTGCTTTCACTTACCGTATCGTTATCTACCAGCGTAAACCGTCCGATCCCGCACCGCCCCAGTGCTTCCGTTACATAGCCGCCGACGCCGCCGACGCCGAATATCGCTACATGCTTTTTCGAAAGCGTTTCCAAGGCTTCCTCTCCCAGCAGATATGCCGTCCGTTCCCAAGCCGTTCGCATGGCGCACTCCTTTCTACTTTTCCGTGCAGGCTCCCGCTTCTCGCTCCCCCTCGCCCTCGTGCTTTCTGCACTCGGTCGCGGGCGCGTTCACATATTCGGCGTCGCACTAATTTCTTAGTGCGACGCCGTTATTCCGATTCTATTTCTTCTTTTACTTAATGACGCAGACTTTCCGCATAGCCCTTGATATTGGAAGCATTGACATACTTCCTCACCTCGCCGTTATTTACAACGACTAAGGTCGGCGCCTGCATAATGCCGTACTCATCTACTAAATCCAAGGCTTCCTCCGCATCTACGGTTTCATAGGCCACGTCCTTTAACAATTCCTTTGCAATCTTACAATTCGGACAGGTCTTTGTGGTAAACAGAAAAATCCCGTCTGTTCTCTTTTCCGGTGCGGAAATCTCCTCCATCTGCGTATGCACCTCGCTCTGCAACGTAATGCAATCCCGGGAATCACTCGGCTCCGTATGCTCCATCGGTCTGGAAGTTTTCAAATCATACAGCTTACGGTTCTTGTATTCCTGCGCCTTACCTTCGTTCCAGTTCTGTACCGGGCGGTAGTAGCCGGTAATTCTCGAATATACCTCTGCCTTTTCGCCGCAGTGCGGACATAAGAACTGCTCGCCCGCAAGATAACCGTGGGTCTTACAGATGGAATAGGTCGGAGAAAGCGTATAATACGGCAGCTTGTAATTCTCTGCAATCGTGCGTACAAGCTTTGCCGCTGCCTGCCAGTCCGGAAGCTTCTCTCCAAGGAAGCCGTGGAATACCGTACCGGACGTATACAAGGTCTGTAACTCATCCTGCGTATCCAGCGCCTCAAAAATATCCGCGGTGTAATCTACCGGAAGGTGGGAGCTGTTCGTATAATACGGCGTATCTCCCGGATTTCCTGCGGTCTTAATATCAGGGAATCTCTTCTTGTCATGCTTTGCCAGCCGGTAACTGGTGGACTCTGCCGGAGTTGCCTCCAAATTGTATAAATCACCGTACTCTTCCTGATAATCACTCAGGCGCTCACGCATATGATTGAGTACACGCTTTGTAAACTCCTGCGTTTCCGTGGATGTCATATCTTTTCCGATCCACTTTGCGTTAAGGCCTGCCTCGTTCATACCAAGCAGTCCGATGGTGGAAAAATGGTTTTCAAAGGTGCCGAGGTAACGCTTTGTATACGGATATAAGCCCTCATTTAACAGCTTCGTAATCACGCTTCTCTTTACCTTTAAGGACCGCGCCGCAATATCCATCATGTGGTCAAGGCGACGGAAGAAATCCTGCTCGTCCGAAGCAAGGTACGCAATCCGCGGCATATTAATCGTAACAACGCCTACCGAACCGGTACTCTCACCCGAGCCGAAGAAACCGCCGGTCTTCTTACGCAGTTCTCGCAAATCCAGACGCAGACGGCAGCACATGGAACGCACATCGCTCGGCTGCATATCGCTGTTAATATAGTTGGAAAAATACGGTGTGCCGTATTTTGAAGTCATTTCAAACAACAGGCGGTTGTTTTCCGTATCCGACCAGTCAAAGTCACTGGTAATGGAATAGGTCGGAATCGGGTACTGGAAGCCGCGCCCGTTTGCGTCGCCCTCAATCATGATTTCGATAAACGCCTTGTTGACCATATCCATTTCCTTCTTACAATCACGGTAGCAGAAATCCTGCTCCACACCGCCGACAATACAAGGAAGGTTTGCAAGGTCTGCCGGAACCGTCCAGTCTAAGGTAATGTTGGAAAACGGCGCCTGCGTTCCCCAGCGGCTCGGTGTATTTACACCGTAAACGAAGGAAGAAATACACTGCTTTACCTCCCGGTAGGAAAGGTTATCAATCTTAACAAACGGTGCAAGGTAGGTATCGAAGGACGAAAATGCCTGTGCGCCCGCCCACTCGTTCTGCATAATACCGAGGAAATTTACCATCTGATTACACAGCGTGGAAAGATGCTTTGCCGGAGCGGACGTAATCTTTCCCGGAATCCCGCCAAGTCCCTCCTGAATCAGCTGCTTTAAGGACCAGCCTGCACAGTAACCCGTAAGCATGGACAAATCATGGATATGGATATCCGCCTGACGATGTGCGTTTGCAACCTCCTCGTCGTAAATCTCGGACAACCAGTAATTTGCGGTAATTGCGCCGGAGTTGTGCAGAATCAGACCGCCGACGGAATAGGTAACGGTAGAATTCTCCTTCACGCGCCAGTCTTCTTCCTTTACATAGCTGTTGACAATCTCTTTATAGTCCAAAATGGTGGACTTCATATTACGAATCTTTTCGCGGTTCTTACGATACAAAATATACGCCTTCGCAACATCAGTATACCCGGTATGCTCCAAAACATGCTCCACGCTGTCCTGAATATCCTCCACCGTTACCGTATTATCCTTTATCTTCTCCTGAAAATCGGAGGTAACACGCAGCGCAAGTAAATTGATAATTTCGTCGTTAAACGACTTGTTTGTTGCCTTAAATGCCTTTGTTATGGCGTCGCTGATTTTGGAAAGATTAAACTCGGCAATCTCTCCGTCCCTTTTTACTACATGAATCATTTTTGTATCTCCCTTCGTAACATGGTATAGCCTTACACTCCTAATATTACCATTATCCCTTGTAGTAGTCAAGGGAAAAACCACCATATCTATGAAAAATTTTATTTTTTCATTCAAGATATAGTGGTCTTTGTTTAAAAATGAGTCTAAATACCTATTCAGTTTTCGGGAGAGATTGCCGCCGCCTTTCCTACTGTGCAGGCGTATCCCCGAATATCTGTCCGTAGAGCGCCTTCGGAAGATAGGCTTTGATTGCCACGCCTTCCGCCACATAGTCCTCCGAAAGAAGCTGTCCGTACTTTCGTATCAGCGCCAGCTTGCTTCCCTCGGCATAACCAAGCACGCACTCCGCGTAAACCTTACTTTCGCGCAGAAGCTCCGCTATCGTATTCAAAAGCTCCGGCAGACCCTGTCCGTGCTTTGCGCTGATACGCACGGTACGGTCCGCTTTCAAATCCTTACGCGCTTCCGGCTCCGTTACCAGGTCCTGCTTATTAAATGCCGTAATCACCGGCTTATCCTTAACGCCGAGCTGTGCAAGCGTTTCATATACAATATGCGTCTGCGCGTCCGCGTCCGGGCTGGAAGCGTCTACCACATGCAGTATCATGTCCGCATACTTCGCTTCCTCCAGAGTAGAGCGGAATGCGTCAATCAAATGATGCGGAAGCTTTCGGATAAAGCCTACCGTATCCGTTAAAAGCACCTGCTCTCCGTTCTCCAGCTTTAAAATGCGGGTTGTGGTATCCAGGGTCGCAAACAGCTTGTTTTCTTCCAATACGCCGGCATCGGTCAGCGTATTTAACAGGGTAGACTTGCCCGCGTTCGTATAGCCGACAATCGCCACTACCGGGATTCTGTTCTTTTCCCGCATGGACCGCGCCACTTCACGGTTCTTCTTTACCTGCTCCAGTTCCCTGTTCAGCTGTGCAATCCGCGCCTTGATGAGCCTTCGGTCCATCTCAAGCTTCTTTTCGCCCGGCCCCCTCGTGCCGATACCGCCTGAGGCGCCCGCCGCTCCGCCGCCGATACGCGACAATGCGCTGTGGCTTCCGATTAAGCGGGTCGCACGGTATTTCAGCTGCGCCAGTTCTACCTGGAGCTTTCCCTCTCCGGTTCTCGCATGCTGCGCAAAAATATCCAGAATCAGCATGGTACGGTCCATTACCTTGCATTCCAAAGCGTCCTCCAGATTTTTCATCTGGGCGGGAGAAAGCTCGTCATCGCAGATAATCCCGTCTGCTCCGTGCAGTACAAGCAATTCCGCAATTTCTTCTATTTTTCCTTTTCCCACATAGGTTCCCGGATGGATTGCCTCACGATTCTGTACCACCACCGCTACCGTTTCGGCACCTGCCGTTTTTACCAGTTCCCCCAGCTCCGCAAGGGAAACTTCCGTATCATCTCCTTCGGAAACACGCACGCCGACTAAGATGACACGTTCCCGTTGTTCTTTATTCTCAATCATATCTAACCTCTTTTATTCCTGCCGCACCCGCGTAGAGAGAAAATTCAGCTCCTCCTGCATTGCCGCGTCATCCGGATACCTTCTTCCGTAAGCGGCGGCGCGTTCGTATGCCGTATTATACTCCCCCATTTTTTCAAGAATTACTACTTCATTGAAAAAAAGCTGCTTTTCATGCAGTGCGTCCGAAAGCTTCTGCCCGGCAAGCACTGTTTCCAAGGCTTCCGTAAACTTCTCCTGCCGCATCAGGCAAATTGCCATCTGATTATAAGCCGCCGCGTCCTTTGCCCCGCTGCCGCCGATATACGTCTTGTAATGATACACTGCCTCGCCGTAGTCGGAACGCTGTCTGTAAATCTCTCCGATATAATAATGCGCGTCGTCATAGCCGTTCTCCGCGGCTACACTTAATTCCGTAAGCGCAGTATCGTAATCTCCGTTAAAAAAGCGTGCTTTCGCAATAAAATAAGAATCCTCTGCCGTCGGGTTTTCTATCTCGGTAATAACGCCAAGCAGTTCCTTTTGCTCCTGATGCTTTTCTAACTTTCCCAGGACGTTATACTTTCCGAAATATAAATCAAAATTCTTCGGTTCCAGTGTAATGGCCGTATCGTAATCCGAAAGGCTCTTTTCATATGCACCGAGAATATAATTCATATATGCCCGCGCGCGATACCCCGCCGCATAATCCGACTGCTCCGCCAATAACGTATCATACACCGCTATCGCCGCCGTATAGTCGCCTTCGCATTCCAAGGCATCGGCAAGATACATCCGAATATCTGCGTTAAGCTCCGGCAAAAGCGCCTCCGCAAGCGCCTTTTCAAAATACTCCTTCGCTTTCACGTAGTTTCCTTCTTCGTAATAGGTAATTCCGATGCCGCGCCATGCACGTTTATTATTCTGCCTTGTCAGTTCCATATCCCGCTCCACAACCGCACGCAAAAACGCCTCCCTGGCCTCTTCGTACCGTTCCAGCGCGACATAGGTAAAGCCCTGCTCTATGTAATACTCTGCCTTATCCGGATTTTCCTCCAAAGCCTGACAAAAATACAAAAGCGCAGTTTCATAATCGCCTGCGGCAAAGCATTCCTGACCGCTTTCATAATACTCTCCCGCCCGTCCGCAGCCGCAAAGCAACACCAATGCTGCAGTTCCCGCTGCCGCAATCAAATAACGCAATCGCATAAGCCCTCCTGCTTACGGCCACACGCCACGCTTTGGCTTATTTACCGTAATCACCTTGTTTGCTTCCAAATTCGCCGTCAGCAACAAACGCATCTCATCCCGATACTCCGGCTTTGCAAAATAATAAGCATAGGTATCTATGAGAAGGAAAAGATTCGCCGTTCTTCCCTCTAACTTAAAGTTATTAAATCCCATCGGCACATAAGTATCCCAGATTGCCTCCGGTGAAATATGGGTCACATAGTTCTTCGAAATGTAAAGCGAAGTCTTCTCGCCATACTCGCAATACCAAGTTGGAATCTCCCTCTGCATTCCAGCCGGAAGCTTACGATTCTTTAAGGCGATTTCTTCCTGTTTTGCAAGAAAACGATAGTGCTCTCCGCGGCGCGGACAATTCGGAATACAGCACGCATTCACCAGCAGTTCACACTTGTCCTTGCGCTTAATCTGCTCCAGCAAATCAAACTGATTATTCAGGTTATAGTCAAGCACTACAAGATTATACTCTTTTTCCAGTTCTGCGTTTACCCCTTCAATATCTTTGATTTCCTTGCAGGTGGAACTGGTAATCTTAAAGCTCGGATAGTTCTTGCGGATATACTCCTCCAAAATCGGAGAAACGACAATCACCTCGTTCATCCCGTTGTCTGCCTCTTTCATACAAAAGTTACAGTACGGGTCATCCAAATCCGCTTCCGTTAAAAGCGGATTGGTGTAAGTATAACGAATCGGAATCCCTTCTGCATTAATCGTCTTAATCACCGCGCGGATAAACTCCGCATTGCACTGGTCTCCGCCGGCAAACCTGCCGCCGTTCCACTTTGAGGTCGGGAACTCGCCGAACATTGACGCAATCTCCAAGCCTTCTCTGAAAAAATGCGGGGAACTTTCCATAAGCCGAAGCAGCAGCATATTCAGCGGAAAATTATATCGTAACCCCGGAAGATGAAAACGAACGCTCATGTCTTTCTCTCCTTTGTTCTGTATCCCTGCCGCTCTCCCGCGGCAAGTTCTTTGCTTTTATAATAATATAATGATAGCACACAGGCACAAGCAGTGTCAAGAAAAGTAGGGAGGCTTTGACGAATATAGCGGCATCGCAGTCGCGCTCTCCGCTTTACTATGCAGATTCCGCGCGAAGCGGAGCGAAGACCCAAGACATCCGGTGGACGTCAGTTTTGCGCGGACCGGAGCATGGCATTGTAAGAAAACGTGACTCGGAAAAAGCACGAGACGGCGCACGAGGTCCGGTGGACCTCGGCTTTGCGCCGACCGGAGCGAAGCGAAGACCGCACGAGGTCCGGTGGACCTCGGTTTAGCGCCGACCGAGCCGGCAGGCGAGACTTCGAACCCTTCGGAGCACGGCTGTGCTCCGAAAAAAAGAAGAACAGTATCATCGATACTGTCCTTCTTTTTTCCAAAGCACGAGACGGGATTCGAACCCGCGACCCTCGCCTTGGCAAGGCGATACTCCACCACTGAGCCACTCGTGCGTTTCTTATGAGAGTACCGTGCTGCTCACCGCTCGGTACTCTCCTACTATACACCATTTCTTTTGATTTGTCAATAAAAAATTAAAAGTTTAAATATTTTGTACAATTTCAAGTGCCCGACAACATTTTCAGTTACCTTTCCGAACTGTTTAAATCACACCCGTCACCCACTGGGACAGCATAACAAGTAGCGGAATACACACAACGCTGGCCAGGGTGGTAAGGGTAAAAGCATTGGAGGCCGCTGTTTCATCCCCGCCGAACCGATTTGCAAACAACATACCGTTTGCCGCACTCGGGCAAGCGGACAAAATCAATATCGTTGTTTTCAGTTCCTCGTCAAAGGGAAGCGGAGCCAGAAGAACCAACGTCACTAACGGCACCAAAATACACTTGACCGCACTGACCGCATAAACCCGTCCCCGGCGCAACGCACCGAAAATATCACTTTTTGCGATATAAACGCCGGATACAATCATGGCAAGCGGCGTATTCATTGAGGCGATATACCCTATGGCAGACTTTAACTGCGACGGCAACGGAATCCGCAGGAAATAAATCAAAAGCCCCAGCGCAATACAAAACATCGTCGGAGTAATGAACGGTTTGAGCCGTGCGGCAAACGTTTTCTTTTCGGCGCTCTTCCCGCGCATCAGCGCAAGCCCGTAAGTCCATACAAACAGATTAAACATCGTAAGATAGGTGGTACAGTATACCACGCCGATGCTTCCGAACACAGCTTCGGCAAGCGGAATTCCCATAAAGCCGCAATTTGTAAAAATCACCGTAAACCGCTCTGTGGAAATGCTCCCTTTTTTCCCTTTCATCCGCAGGATATTTGACACTGCAATCGCAAGTACGATACTGACTGCGGATAACAAAAAGCCCAGCAGCATGTTTTTCGTAATTGCCGCGTCATATTCCATGCTGTACGTATCCAGAATCAAAAGAGGCGCCACCACATACAGTACCACACCCGTTAACTGCCGGTTCCCCTCTTCCGTTATCATCTTTATTTTGTATAAAATCATCCCTGCTGCCAACAGTAAAAACATCACAACAACCTGATTGGCAAGGATTCCCGCAAGTTCCATCTCTGTTTCCTTTCCGTGCGGTGTCAAAACCGCGACTCTTTACTTTTTCTCCCGCCTGTGCTACAATTTAGCCGCACCCGTCTGAATCGACTGCCTGCCTATACGGATCCCTTCCTGCGGCAGCCGGTCAAGCCTTACGTTAGAAAGGAGCCTCCCATGAATTTACCGAAAGACCCTGTGATTCTTTTAAGCTATGTCAACACAAAGCTCCGGGATAATTATCCGAGCCTTGCCGAGTTCTGCCGCGTACTGAACATAAACAGTGACGACCTTGTCCGCACGTTAGAAAGTATTGACTACCATTACGACATTGATACCAACCAATTTCGCTAGACAGACCCTCTTACAAACGGACGCTTACGCCTCTGCCCCGCAGATACTCTTTTACTTCGCTGATTTCCAGTTCCTTATAGTGGAACAGCGACGCTGCCAGAGCCGCGTCTGCCCCTCCTTTGGTCAGCGCATCGTAAAAATGCTCTTTTGTGCCTGCGCCGCCGGAGGCAATGACCGGCACGGAAACCGCTTCCGCAATCTGTCTTGTCAGTTCCAAATCGTATCCGTCCTTTGTGCCGTCCTTATCCATACTCGTCACAAGAAACTCTCCGGCGCCGAGCTTATATGCCTGTACCGCCCATTCCACCGCGTCAATTCCCATATCGACTCTGCCGCCGTTTTTGTAAATGTTCCACCCGGAACCGTCGGCTCTTTTCTTTGCGTCGATTGCAACAACCACGCACTGGCTGCCGAACTTTTCCGCCGCGTCGGAAATCAGGCGCGGGTTTAAAATCGCCGCCGTATTCACCGCAATTTTATCGGCGCCCTCCCGTAAAATTTCCTTAAAATCTTCCACGGTACGGATACCGCCGCCCACCGTAAACGGAATAAACACCCGCTCTGCCACACGGCGTACCATATCCAGCTTAATGGCGCGTGCATCCGAAGACGCCGTAATATCCAAAAATACCAGTTCATCGGCTCCCGCCGCGTCATATGCCGCGCCAACCTCTACCGGGTCGCCGGCATCTCTCAAATTCACAAAATTAATTCCCTTTACGACTCTACCGTTATGTACATCCAGACACGGAATAATACGCTTTGTAAACATACGCTTTCTCCTTACAGTTCAACAAAATTTTTCAAAATGGCAAGACCGGTTTCTCCGCTCTTTTCCGGGTGGAACTGGCAAGCAAATACATTCCCCTTTTCCACCGAAGCATGCACGGTAACGCCGTATTCCGTCGTTGCCGCCACAATATCTTTCTCCTCTGCCTGCAAATAATAGGAATGTACAAAATACACATACGGCTCCGCAGGCAGTCCCCGGAACAACGCCGCATTTTCCTTTATCTTCAACGAATTCCACCCGATATGCGGCACTTTTAACCCCGGCGCTTCCGGGATACGCTTAATTCCGCCCTTCAATACGGAAAGTCCCACGCACCCTTCCTTCTCCTCGCTGTATTCAAACAACAGCTGCAACCCAAGGCAAATCCCGAGAAACGGCTTCTCCTGCTCGATTGCCTTGTAAATCGGGTCAACCAAATGAAAACTCTTTAATTTCTCCATTGCCTCGCCGAATGCCCCGACTCCCGGCAGAATCACCTTATCCGCACGCTCAATTACCTTGGCATCTCTTGTCACTACCGAATCTGCCCCTACCCTTAACAGTGCCTTTTCCACACTTTTTAAATTTCCGGCATCATAATCAATAATTGCTATCATAGTTCCTCCTTAAAAAAACTGCTGCCGGAGGCTTCCTCCGACAACAGTATTTCTTATTCTGCTTTCTCCGCCGCATCGTATACCTTGATACTGTACTCCAACTGTGAATCCGACTGGATAATTTCCATCGCTTCCTGCTCCGACAGGGAAAAGCTCGCGTCAATCTCCGTCAGAATCTCGTTGCGAACCGAATCCAAATCACTCTCAATGTCCAGCTCCACCGCAAGCTCAATATATTTCTCGTAGCGCTGCAAGCCCTTTAACAGGGAATCCAGAGCTTTCGGATAGTCCTTCATTTCATAGTAGTTATAATAAGAGTTTAGCTGCTTCTGCACATACATGACCGTCATAATACGGTCATATAAAACGATATCCTCATCCTTGATTTCCAGACCGAAGATTTCGTTATAGGCAAGCGTATACTCATCGCGGTTAAACTCATACTCCGCATTCCGGATACTGAGGGAATAGGAAAAAATACTGGTTCCTACCACAATCACTACCGCTATCATGGCAAAGAAAATAAATACAATCGAAGCACCCGCACGGTTGATACGGGTATTGTCCATTTCCTCCAGCAAAAGCTTGGCTTCCTCTAACTTCCGCGCTTTTTTCTCCGCCTTTGCTTCACGCGCCCGCCGCTGCTTTTCCGCCTTTGCCTGCCGTTCCTGCTCTTTCTTTTCCGCAAGCAGTGCTTCCTTTTCTTCCTTGGAACGCTCCTTTGCCTCCTGCGCGGCTTTCTTTTTCGCCTCAATTTCTTCCTTTGTCGGCTGCGGCTTAACCTTGGACGGGTCTACCTTGACATTATCAAACAGCTTGTGATACAGCGCCGAAATACGCCCTTTTCCCTTTTTCTTCTTTCCGGCCGGTTCGGCCTCCTCTGCCTGGTCATCCTTGGTTTTCTGCGGCTCCGTCGGAATATCCTTCGCCTTGTCCGCAGAACCGCTCTCCAAAGATTCGTCCAGTTCCGTCGGTTCCGCTCCGAACTCAAACAGCCCTGCTCCCTCTTCGCCAAATCCGGCAAGCAGTTCCGCCAAATCCGGGTCCAATCCGCTGCCGTCAGATATGCTATTGGAGCTTTCTTCCTCTGCCACCGACGTTTCCTCCTTCATTTCATCCAATCCGGAAAGCAACGCGTCTAAGCCTGCGTCTTCCGCTGCTTCGGCTTTCGGCACGGTTTCGGCCTCCTCTCTGCCGTCTTCCGGTTCCGCTTCGACCTCTTCCGATACGGTTTGCTCCGGCAAATCTTCTTCTCCACGATCCGGTTCGTTTGGTCCGGCTTCCTCACCGCCCGCAAACAAATCCGCAAACTCTTCCAACGCTCCCTCGTCCGCCTCTGCTGCCTCGTCCTCAGGTAATGCCTCCTCCGGCACAGCTTCTTCTCCACGGTCCGGCTCGTTTGGTCCGGCTTCCTCACCGCCCGCAAACAAATCCGCAAGATCTTCCAACGCTCCCTCGTCCGCCTCTGCCGCTTCGTTCCCGGACAATACTTCCTCCGACAAATCTTCCCCCGTCAGGTCTTTTCCGAACTCCTCCTGCAAATCCGCGTCAAGCATCCGCTCAACATCCGCTTCATCCATCTCTTGAAAAATACTGTATTCCTTCAAATCAGGGAGTTCTTCCTCCTCCGGTAAAGGAATGTTTTCGGCTTTTTTCGGTGCAGTCTTTTCTTTTTTGGACGCAGAAAGAGGAGAGTCTGCCTCTCTTTTCTGAAAAGCAATCTCCCTTCGTTCCGGCTCCGCTGTCATAACTGCATTCAGCAAACTGTCCAGATATGACTCGGAATCCTTTGCAGTATTCAATTTGCTTAAACAGTTGTCACAGTATTCCGCTCCCTCCGGAATCTCCGTGTTACATTCTCTGCATTTTGCCATATACTGCACCTTTCAGGTAAAATCAATCCTACTTCCACAATATCTTATCTATTTCCGATACAAGATTTCCGATTTCCGGCTTGGAAAGCTGTGCGTCCGCACCAAGCGTTTCCCCTTTCTTCCTCATCTCCTCGTTTACCAGAGAGGAGAAAATCACAACCGGAATATGCGAAAATGCCGACGACTCCTTAATTAACCTTGTTAATCGATGTCCATCCATCTGCGGCATCTCAATATCGGTAATCACTAACTTAACCTTCTGATCCAAGGTTCCTGCCGCCTTGTACTCATTTAACTTGTCCCATGCTTCCTGACCGTTCATTGTCATTACTACATTGGTATAGCCTGCCTTTGCAAGACTGTCACAAATCAGCTTGCCTAACAGTGCAGAATCCTCCGCAATCAAAATCGGCGCCGTGTTTCGCTCTCTCGGTCCGAGATGCTCAATATCCGATACCTTTAAACCGGTTTCCGGGCTGATATCCGAAACAATCTTCTCAAAATCAAGAATCACCACAAGTCTGCCGTCCAGCTTAATGATACCGGTCGCGATACCCGCGCCGTTTCCGTTTAATGTAGCATCCGGCTTTGAAATATCTGCCCATGACACACGCGTAATTCCGACAACACTATGTACGTGGAAGCCTATGTTCAGCTTATTAAAATTGGTAATGATATACATATCCCTTGCCTTATTTTCAGAGGCAGGCATATTCAGATGCTTTGCAAGATCTACAATCGTAATAATTTCATCCCGCGGCATGAAGATACCTTCGATACACGGATGAGAATTCGGAATCGGCGTCGGTTCCTTATAAGGAATAATCTCCCTTATCTTTGCCACGTTAATGCCGTAGTAATTCTTCCCGATACGAAATTCCAGTATTTCCAACTCATTGGTTCCACTCTCTAATAAAATCCCTGTTTCCATACGTGCTACCTCCGTTTCATGGTTGCTGCTTCAAAACATATTTTATAGTTCTATTATACTTCAAATTCATAGAAAAATCAAACATTTTATAGGATTTGTAATAATATTCTTGCAGTTACTTTATTTTAATGAGGACAGCATCGTCCTTTCCGTCTGCTTCCTTTAGAATCGCAAGCGTTATATTGTCTGCCGTTTTCTCCTCCGGACACTCAAATACCAACACGCCTTTCTTCGTTTCGCCGGCAGAATACTCTGCCTCATACGAAGTGTACAAATCTTCCTGAAGCAACGTAAGACTCGGCTTTACAGAAGTCGCACCCATACGGAGGGTATAAATAAACTCCTTGGAAGCCCCTTTATTCATCGCAAGTTTTGCCGTGCCGGACGACTGATTCGTCACTTCAAACTCCAGTACAATCAGCTTTTTCCCTTCTCCGGCAGCCGCAAACAGTTCCCCTGCCCCCTGATAAAGAGAAGTTTCCTGATAACCGGTATACCGGAAAAAGAAATCTTCCTTGGCTAAGAGTTGGGTTAAATCCTGCATGGTAAGCTCGGTATTGTCCGGAACCGTTGTTGCTTCCGGCTTCTTTGTCACATCCGCCGGCTGTGTTACTGCCGGATTTTTTTCTTCCTCCTTCTCCGGTGCCTTGGTCGGCCGCGGCGTCGGTGTCGCCGATAACTGCTGCGCTATCTTTTGCTCCGCACGATCCAGCAATGCTTCCGTCGTCTGCGTACCGTGCTCCACCAATACTCCGGCAGCATACTCTGCTACCATATCCAGCTCTTTATCCGTAATCTCCAACGGTTCATAGCATCCGCCAAGCACAATAAGCGCACAGATTCCTGACAGAACACCTATGTAGTTTCTCTTTTTCACGGCTTTCACCGTCCTTTCCGTCCTTTGTTCTTCAAGACTCCTCCCGCAACAGCTTCTCCGCAATCTTCATACACTCTTCCAAATCCACCGGCGCACACTTTTCCTCTATCATGTCGAGCATATGCCCCGCAATTACAGGGTCAAACTGTGTTCCGGAACATCTCTTAATTTCCGAGATAATTTTTTCAATCTCCATACTCGGACGGTAACACCGTGCACTGCTCATGGCATCAAAGGCATCCGCCACACCGATAATCCTTGCGTACAAAGGAATCTCCTCCCCTTTCAGGCCGCAGGAATAACCGTTGCCGTCATACCGTTCATGATGATATCTTGCTCCTTCATCCGCACCGGAAATTGCCGTAAACTCGTTCAGCATATCACCGCCGATACTGACATGTTCCTGTATTTTAGCCCATTCCTCGGGCGTGAGCTTTCCCGGCTTTTTTAAAATGGCATCCGGAACACCGATTTTACCGATATCATGCAGCATGGCAACATAGAAAATGTTTCTCTGCTCCTTTTGCGGCATTCCCATCCTGCGTGCCAGCTCCTGCGAGTAAACAGCTACCCGAAGAGAGTGTCCTTTCGTATAAAAATCTTTCGCATCAATGATTTTAGCAAACGTCAAAAAACTCTGATTGATGATAGCAAGGGCTTCCTTATTCTTTGCCTTCAACTGCTTTACTCTAATCCAAATCAGAAATCTGACAACATCCACCAGAAGAACCAGTACAATTCCGGCAATCAATAAGGAAAATACCGGTAACGTCGTCATTTTTATCGGCTTATGGTAGGTCAGCCGCCATTCCTTCACATCGTTCAGACTCTGGGTATAAAGAACAAAACCAAACGTCCGCGTGTCACCGTCAAATACAATGTTTGTATCCTCAATCGAGGTCATCGTAATCACATCGTTCTCAAACGTCAGCACTCCGTTCCAATAGCTATCGACATGGCACCCCGGCTCCAATGTCACTTCTATTACCCAGTCGGACATAATTCCGCCGGAAAAATTAAAAATGGTACCGTCATACTGTAACCCATACGGATATCCGTGCATTTCCTCGGTCCATTGCTTTACGCTCTCGATGGATACGCTGCATTCACTCCATTCCGGCGAATACTGATTATTTCTGATTACATAAATCCTGCTATTCGCTTGTTTTACATAAAACCGAAGTCCCAAAAACGCCGTCAAAAACGCGGCTGCCAGCAAAATATGTACTATCAACAATCGTTTCTTCTTTTGAAGCATAATTTAACCCTCATTTATCTTCTTTCCCGTAAAAGAGTAGCTATTATATTATACCTCTTTTTGCAGGAAATGTAAAGGAGGAAGGGATACTTCTTACAGAATGTGCAACGGCTGCCCCGCAAAAAACGCTCACGCAGGACAGCCGTAAAGTATTATCTTTTTCCCTTTATCACCGGTTCACAGGTTAAATCCACCCCAAGCTTTTTAAATACGCCCAAATCCACTTCCGACAACATGACCGAGGTATGCACCTGGCAGCCTCGCAGATTCGGGAGCTCATGCATGGCACGTCTGGCGTTTTCATCGTCTACCGCGGAAATGGCAAGCGCAATCAAAACTTCGTCCGTATGCAGACGCGGGTTCCTGCTGCCAAGATACCCTACCTTCAAATCCTGAATCGGCTCAATGGCGCTTGGCGAAATCAAATGCGTATCATGCTCTACTCCGGCAAGGTATTTTAATGCGTTTAACAACAGCGCGGCGGAAGCACCCAGCAAATCCGTTGTCTTCGAAGTAATCACCGTACCGTCTGCAAGTTCGATTGCGGCAGTCGGCACTCCTAACAGCTCCGCACGCTTCTTCGCCGCCACCGTAACGGCACGGTCGTCCGTCGTAATCTTCGCCTGCTTCATCAAAAGCTCTATTTTATATACCTCATTCTCTGTATCTTCCCCGTTTGCAAGTTTATTTAACGCCTTGTAATAGCGGCGGATAATCTCCATCTTGGAGGCCCGGCAGCAAACCTCATCATCGATTATGCAGTTGCCCGCCATGTTCACGCCCATATCCGTCGGAGACTTATACGGGTTGCTTCCGTAGATTTCTTCAAATACCGCGTTCAGTACCGGGAAAATTTCAATATCGCGGTTGTAATTTACCGTGGTAACACCGTAGGCTTCCAGATGGAACGGGTCAATCATATTCACATCGTTCAAATCCGCAGTCGCGGCTTCGTATGCCAGATTCACCGGATGCTTTAACGGCAGGTTCCAAATCGGGAAGGTTTCAAACTTCGCATACCCCGCCTTAATTCCGCGCTTATTTTCGTGGTAAAGCTGGGAAAGGCAGGTCGCCATTTTCCCGCTGCCCGGTCCCGGTGCGGTAATTACCACAAGAGGTCGGGTCGTTTCAATATAGTCGTTCTTTCCAAAGCCCTCATCACTTACAATCTGTGCAACATTGGTCGGATATCCTTCAATCACATAATGGCGGTACACTTTAATATTTTTCTTCTCCAGCTTTTCTTTAAAAACATCCGCCGCAGCCTGTCCGGCATATTTGGTCACAACAACGCTGCCGACATAAAGCCCGCAGTTTTTATATTCTTCCACAAGGCGCACCACATCCTCGTCATAGGTGATGCCCAAATCCTCGCGCTTTTTATTCTTTTCGATGGCATCCGCACAAATGACAATTACAACCTCTGCCTTGTCCGCAAGCTTTAACAGCATTTTTAACTTACTGTCCGGCAAAAAGCCCGGCAGCACTCTTGACGCGTGGTAGTCGTCAAACAGCTTTCCGCCGAACTCCAGATACAGCTTATCACCGAACTTTCCGATGCGCTCCATAATATACTCCGACTGCATCTTTAAATATTTGTCATTGTCAAATCCGATTTTCATATAAGAACCCTCTCTTTTCATTTCTTTCTTCCACCGGAATATCCTCTACAACAAATGCTCCACCAAAATTTTTACGCCCAATGCGATTAACACAATTCCTCCGAACAGCTCCGCTTTGGATTTGTACTTTGCACCGAAATGATTGCCGATTTTAACGCCGACTGCCGACAGGCAAAAAGTAATCAGCCCGATAAAGGTCACCGCCCAGCCGATCCGCACCTTCATAAACGCAAAGGAAACGCCGATTGCCAGTGCGTCGATACTCGTTGCGACCGCCATCGGAAGCATCGCCTTCGGTCCGAAGGAGGCATTCATTTCCTCCCCCTGCTCCCTTGACTCCCGAATCATATTGATTCCGATTATGCCAAGCAGCGCAAAGGCAATCCAATGGTCGAACTCCTCTATATATTTTGAGAAATTACTGCCGAGCAGATACCCGATTAACGGCATTCCCGCCTGAAACCCGCCGAAATATAAGCCGGCAATTATGCCCTGCTTTAATTTCACCCGCTTTACGGAAAGCCCTTTACAAATCGAAACCGCGAACGCGTCCATCGAAAGCCCTACCGCAATCAAAAACAAGTCTAATATACCCATGCCAAAAACCTCCATAACATAAAGTCTAGTCTACACGATTTTCAAAACAGTGTCAAGAATTCACATAGACTTTCTTTTCATTTTCTGCTATACTTTGTGTAAGGATTCCTCTGTTGAGCTATTCCTTCATTTTTCATCACTAGGAGGTTGTTATGGGAATTTTTCTGAGTATTTCCGTCCCCGTAATTCTGTTTTCGGTTGCCGCACTGATACTGGCGGGAACCATCTGGCATTTTTATAAAAAGGCAAAGCATACCATGAAGGATTTATTCGGAACGGACAATATCGGTGAACTTGTCAAAAGCAGGGAGGAAGAGGAAGCGAACACGCCGAAATCCGTTTCCGGAATGACTTCGCTTTATGTCCCGCAGATTCAGAAGGACTTTCCGGAATTAAACTGGGTTGAGTTAAAGGGCATTGCGGAAGACCATTTAAAAGCCTATCTGAAAAAGCAGAACTTTATAAGCGTCCGCATTCATAAAACCGAGATTCTGTCTTACATAAAAAAATCCGGCACCTGCGTGATTGTATTCCAGTCCGGTGTAGAATACCTGACCGGCACGAAAAAGGTGCAGACCCGCTACAACACCCACATGATTTATATTCAGGATGCCGACAAATACGGTGAAGGTACGGGCTTTAGCGTCACCTGTCCGCATTGCGGCGGTCCGCTGACCTCCCTCGGTGCAAAATTTTGTGAGTATTGCGGCTCCGAAGTCGTTCCGATTAACATTCATGTATGGGATTTACACAAAATCGAAGAAGCGTAACATAAAAACGGCAACCGCCCGACTGTTGATTTCCCGGTGCGGCTGCCGCCTTTTTCTTCCTTCTGTTATTCTATTCCTTCGTATATCCGAGCGCCAGTATCGTAAATGCCTTATCTTCCTGACCTTCCGCCATACGAACCTCTACCGTATGCTCTGCCGCGGTGTCCTCGTCAATTACAAGTACTACGTTAGAGTTATTCCAGCCGCCCGCGGTTCTGCCCTGAAGAGTCATTACCTTTTCTCCGTCCACATATACCTCTGCATCTCCGAAATCGGCACTGTTAGCCGTTTTATAGTTAAGCAGCAAATTCTTACAGTTCAGTGTTACGGTAAAGCTCTCGTTTCCCGCAGTTTTGTCATGCTCCCAGTTATCCGGAAAAGAAGGCTTTCCGGCAGCATATTGTATCGCACCGTCCGTCAGCGTAAAGCTTCCTTTTGCAATCGCAACGCCTTCGCTCTCTTCGGTAATCATCTCTACCTTACGAAAATCCAAAGCCTTACGTCCCGTTTCCGGTACGGCGTTCATCTCGTCCGCTTCTTCCTTGTCAATCTCCGCAATCAGATGCATAATACAATCGCTCATAATGGTATGCCCGTATGTCGTCGGGTGATATTCATCCGAGAAAAACTTCGCATCGTTTAAATTGCCCTGCAAATACGGCACGGCGACCGCACTCTTAATACTTACCATCGGCAGTTCATAGTAATTTCCTACCGGGATATAATCCGCCTGCATATTCCACTTTGACTTAAATACGGAAAATACTAAAATCACAGCGGCGTCATTTTCCTGGGAAAGCACATCATAAACCAGACTTTCATACGCACGTCCGCCGGTGACTTCACCGTAATCGTTTACTGCGAACTCCAGAATGAACAAATCCGGCTCTGCGCCAAGTTCCTCCACAACGTCCCGCTGATAACGGATTACGCCGAGAGAAGACGGTGTTCCGCCAAGCCCCGCATTAACGAAATTGATATTGCTGCCTCCGTCTGTCCCGTAAACTTTCCCAAAGGCATCCGCAAACTGGTAGGCATAGCCGCCCAGTGCCGTCTGCGCTCCCGCGCCCTCGGTTACGGAACCGCCCAGCGCCGCAATATTTACGGTTTCGCCGCTTCTTGCCTTTTCAAGCACCCGCTTTAAACGGGCATTGTTTCCGGTCGATACAACCGAAGCCTTTAACATTTCCTCATACCAGTCAACTTCCGGTGTCGGAGTCGCCGTCGGTTCCGGCGTTGCAGTCGGTACCGGAGTCGCCGTCGGTTCCGGCGTCGCAGTTGCTTTCGGTGCTTCCGTAGCGGTCGGTTCCGGCGTATTCGCGGAATCCCCCGTAGCCGGTGTTTCTTTGCCGCATGCCGCAGCAGCCAGGGCTGCGATTACCGCAAATAAGAAAATCTTTTTCTTCACGTTTTTCATCCCTTTCTATGTAGCCTTTATTCGCCCTGATAGCCGAAGCCTAAAATGGTAAACTTCTTATCCTTTGCATCCGCATGGCGGCGAATCTCCACGGTATGCTCCGTATTCTCTTTTCCCCGGTAAACCACCTGCGCATTACAATGATTCCAACCGTTTACATGCGGATCTGCCGTAAAGGCAAACTCTCCGTCCACATAAATATCTGCCTTTCCGAAAGCGTTATCGCCGGAATCCTTGCTTACCAGAAGAAGGTAAGGGCTCTTAATCTTTAATACAAAAGGCTCATCACCGGTATCCGCCCCGCACATCCAGTTATTCGGGAACTCCGGCGTCCTGTCCGCGTCGACGTTCATTTCCACATACTGAATCTCCGTATCCGTTCCGGTGAATGCTCCGCAGGAAATCTGTGCTTTTGCACAGCCGTCCTTACGGTCCAAAAGACGCACCTGCCGAAACTCCGGCCGATAAACCGGCGTTATGTCGGCCAGCGCGATTTCTTCCTTTGTGCCGCTTTTTTCCGCCGCCGCAAAGAGATAATCCAGACTGTCCGCCATAATACGGTGTCCTGCGTTCGTCGGATGGAACATATCATAGAAAAATCTGTTTTTGGAGATTACCCTGCCCTTCTTTGCCGGAAGATAGAACTGCTCTACCACGGCGTTCTTTATGCTTACCATCGGCAGCCCGTAGCGCTCTCCCACCGGCATCAGACGGTCCTGCAGATTCCAGTCGTTTTCGAATACCGCAAACAAAAGAACCACCGCCGGTTCGTTTTCTGCGGCTAAGATATTGCGCACAAGGCTTTCGTAGCAGTCGCCCTTTGTTTCATCGCCCTCGTCGTTTACCGCAAACTCCACTACAACGATATCCGGTGCGGCTCCGCTTCCGAGCACGTCCCGCTCATAACGAATCATCCCAAGCTCCGACGGCGTACCGCCCACACCCGCCTTTATAAAATGCACGTTGTCGTTTTTCGCAAACCGCTTGCAGAACAAATCATACGCCTGCTTCGCATAACAGGTCTTCTGAATCGGTATCGCACCGGCTCCCTGTGTAATGGAGCCGCCGATAAAGGCAATCGTAACATCTTCTCCGGCCTTTGCTTTTTCAATGGCCCTCTTTAAGCGTACATTATTTCCAAGCGAAAGAAACGACTTTTCAATCATGGCCTTGTACGCCGGGCTGTCAAAATCCACCGGCTCCTCCGGCTCAAACTCCGGTGCCGTATACCCGTCGTTTAAATACAGTCTGACGCTTACCACGGCAACTTCGCCGGCTTTTTCAAAGCGAAATGCAAACTGTCCCGGAATATCGTCATCTTCCGACCATGCAATCTCGGATAACAAAATCACATTCTCCGAACCGTTTGCCGGAAGCTTTCTGCAATACCGCGTACCGCCTCCGTACAAGTCTTTCTTTCCATACATATGAAGCACAAACTCTACCTGCTGTTCCGGATTCTCACAGGTCACCGAAACCCCGATAGAATGCACTAATTTCTTAAAGCCCTCGGCCGTTTCCAACAGCTTTAACAGCTCTTCCTCCGTAATTTTGCCGACAACTCTTGCGCTGCTAAGCAATCTTCCGTCATTTAAGTAAATCGGCTGCACGCCGCCTCCGGTCGGTTCTGCGCCTGCTTCCACCGACTTTTCATACAGAACAAAAAAGCCCGGACGCTTCTTTGTCGGGTCTTTTGGCGCTTTTGGTCCCCCAGTATTCATCCTGTCGCTCCTTTCCTCGGAAAGCCCCTCCATACCCTTCGCATGGAGAAATTTTCCGCTCTTTTTACTATACACTATTACCGGAAAAATTTCAATTCCAAAAGCGCCGAAACCCTAATTTAGTTTCCCGTAACGTACCTGTACTACGATTTGTTCGATTCCGTGCCTTTTGCAGCACTCCTCCGCTTTTTCCAGCAAACGCTCCTGCCCTTCGGCAGAACACTCGCCGGATACCAGGAAAAACAGTTCCGCGTTTTTGTCCTCTCCGTCCATACTAAACAGCCGCAGATTCTCAAGAGTGCCCGACGGCGCACATTCCGCCAGTTCCTCTTTTAACAGACGATACTCTGCCTCCCGTAACGGCGAGCGCACGGTCAGCACCGCAAAAATTCGTTTCAGGTTCTTCGCAACCCCGCAGAAAATAACGATAGTCATTCCGATGGACAGCAACGAATCCAGGACCGGTAATTCAAAAAAGCACATCACGATTCCGACAATAAGCACCGCCACCCAGGTCAGTACATCTTCCAACATATGCACGCTGATTGTCTTTTCATTGATATTGCTTCCTTTTGCGGTCAGAAGCATTGCCGCACCGTTCAATAAAATCCCGAATACCGCAAATACAAACATCCCGGCACCGTTGATTTCTTTCGGGCAGAAGAACCGCTGTATACAGGTCACGATAATGATTACGCCTCCTGCTAACAAGATAAGATTATTCAGCAGTCCCGCGATAACCGAAAACCTCCGATAACCAAACTGATATCTCTCATTCGGCGGCTTTTTCGAAAGCTTTTCCATTCTCCACGCCATACCGAGCGCGATGCAGTCGCCGAAATCGTGAATGGCGTCGGAAAAGATTGTTACACTGCCCGTTACAATGCTTCCCCATACTTCAATAAACGCAAAAAACAAATTCAAAAGAAAGGCAAGCAAAATCCTGTTTTCGGATTTTTTTACGCATACCCGACACCCAACAGTATTTTTGTTCATAAAAAGGGACCGTCCTCTGGCTACACTCTGTTACAGTGTATTCCGTCCGACGGTCCCGGTACTTTGTTTCCCTTTCCCTATTTTCGATTACTTCATTCGCCCGGCATGACAAACCTCATCCATACAATTATGAACGTTTCCGCCTGTCCGCATTTTTAGCACCCGGAGCTTAATTCGTAAACAGCTGGGTGAAATAGTTCACGCCTCTTGCATTCTGCTGATAGCCTACACCCAGCTTCGTAAACTGTGCATTTAAAATATTCGCACGGTGTCCTGCGGAATTCATCCACGCCGTTACTACCTCCTCCGGAGATTTTTGTCCCCATGCGATATTCTCGCCGGCATAACGATAAGAAATGCCGAAGTCCTTCAACGCGGTCGTAAAATGTCTTCCGTCCGGGCGAGTGTGAGAAAAGGACTTCTCAATCTCAAATGCGCGCGTCTGCGCCGCCTTGCTTAATTCCGCAGAATACTCTACCGGAGCCAAGCCCGCTTCCGCACGATGCCGATTCACCAGCTCCGTAATACGAAGTCCGTATACATAGGCCTGATCCTGTACTTCCGGCTCTTCTTCCGGTACTTCCGGTACGTCCGGTATTACCGGTACGTCTGCATCCGGTGTTCCCGGCTGTTCCGGCAACTCCTCGCCCGGTTCTTCCGGCAGTTCCACGTCCGGTTCTTCCGGCTGTCCCGGTAACTCTTCGCCCGGTTCTTCCGGCTGTCCCGGTATGTTTTCCTCCGGCTGCCCCGGTAACTCCGGTGCCACACCGCAGCCAATCTGAGAAAGCAACTCCCAAATCCGGTCGCATTCTATGTTCACGTGTTCCAGCTTCCCTTTCCACTGCTCCGCCGTTTCGCAGTCAATCCTGCTCACATATACCGGCAGTACCGCACCCTGTGCCTCCTGCACTCCTCCTGTTGTAACCAATAACGCTGCCGCTATTGCACATACGCTTCCTTTCATCATAAGTTACTCCTTTCTTTGCTTCCTTCCAGTTGCTTCATTCCCCTCGGTTACGGGGCCCCCGTTACACCGTAATCCTAACACAGCTTCCCGAAAAGGTACATAGTAGAACAAAGGAAAACGGCACAGATTTTTCCTGTGCCGTTTCACACATACGTTTCCCAATCATCGATACGTTTCTTTTTCATACAGCACCTTTCGGTATATCTGCCGGCAAAACGTCACTTCTTCCTCCGTAAACTCGTTCAGGGAAAATGCCGCTGCCTTGGCGAGCTGCATATAACGGTTCTTTTCATTCTCCGTAAGCCCTTTGCACTGCTTTCTTAATACTTCCTCATATTCTTCGTCCCAGACAAACCTCTTTCTTATTTTCCCTTTGGCACGAAGCTTCCGGTAAAGCCTCCGATTTAAAAACTTAATCTTCTGCCTGTTTCCTCTCCGCTTCATCCCTTTGCGAAGCCGGCGTTCATCCGCAGTCTGCTTCATTCTCCGGCCCGCCCGGAAAATCGGCATAATGACACATGACAAAAGACTCAGTCCGGCGAAAACAAAAATAAGCACTACCGGATTTGCTTCTAAATTCCTCTTTTTTTCCGCTTTGTCTGTCCCGGTTTTCCCCGTACCTCCCGAATCCTCCTTTTGTTCCGTATCACTGTTTTGCACCCCGGTATCGTCAGGTGGCGGTGGTACCGGCTGGCTTCCCTCCGAATCAGGCGTAGCGGTAGGTTCCGGTGTTACCGCAGGTTTTACCGTTGTCCCCTCTTCGCTGGGCTTTTGCGTCGGTGTACCCTCCGGCGCCGAATGCAGTATCATTTCCGATTCAGGCACAACACTGTACCCTTTTGTTACCTCCACCGGAATCCAGCCAAATCCCTCCAGATAAATTTCCACCCAGGCATGACCGTTACTGTCGAGAACGGAAACTTCATACTTCCCTGTGAGCTCGTCCTGCACAAAATCTCCTGCCACATAGCCCGATACATACCTTGCCGGTACCCCAAGCTCCCGCAAAATCATCACCGACGCACTGGCATAATGCATACAGTAGCCTTCGCGACAGGTTCCCAGAAAGTATTCAACCGGGTCACTCCCTTCCGGAAGCTCCGGCAGTTCCAGATTGTAGGATGTATTTTCCCGCATCCAGTCCGCAACCAGATAGGCAAGATTTAAACGGGTCAGGTTTACGGATTCTCCGCTCTCTACACGAAAAAAACTCTTTTTCGTGGACCTGATTTCCTCCGCTACCCTCTTTACCTGCTCCATCCCCTCCGGTACCTCTAAATAACGCTCCGTGACATAGGATTCGTACCAATCCTCCCATACCTTCCTTGTTTCCGTGGTCTTTCCGGCATATGTTTTTTCAAACAATACCTTCGTAAGCTCGTTTACATTATAATTCCAAACCGAAAATGCTACCTCCGTCAGGCTTTTTTCCTTGATGTACCGACTATCTCCCTCTGCCCGGATTTCCGCGCTTTCCGGCTTTGAAAAATACGGCAGATAGGCTTTTCTCATATTTTCCTGTACATAATACAGCCATCCTCCGATACTCCGGTTCATAACCTCCGGCAAAGATGACTTACCGTAAAATTCCGCAATACGTCCTGCCCCAAGAGAAACCAGTTCTCCGGCAAGCTCCTCCGGGTCAAATCCTGCGTTCTCTGCCGCTTTTTCAAAAGCATCCACATCCGTACTCCACACACCGTTACGATATTCATCCGTATAAAAGCCCACCAGATAAATCCCAAGGTCCGGTTTGCTCTCCAGTTCCACTTTTAATACCGTTTCTTCCTCATACTCCGGCTTACTGTTATCCAGACGGGCATGATTCGATTCCGGCTCATCTTTTGCCTTAATGTTGTTCTTCTTTAAGAACTCATTGACTGCCTTTTCCACGGACTCTGCCACATTAATCTCCTGCCAGCCGCTCCAGTCTGCCATTGCATTCCCGATTTCCCGCTGCCTCTGCTTTACCTTCTGTCTGCCGTTCTCCACTGCCCCGGCCGCGGAAACCGCTCCCGCAAACCTTACTGCCATGCAAAGTACCAAAACATAGATACCTGCCGGTATCCAGGATACACAGCCGGAGAGTCTGCCTCTCCATCCGCCTTTTTCCTGTCCGTACGACGCGGCTTTAAACTCCGGATTTCGAAAGCCTGTCCCTTTGGTAAGCAGCACTCCGGCAGCCATTATGAGCAGGCTGAGTCCCGTAGGAGCTTCTCCGACCAGCAATTCCGCTGTCAGTACAAAAAGAGGAGCTAACACCGGTGTCATGGAACGCTTTCTAAACCGCGCCCACCATACAAACAAAAAGCAAAGTACCGTAAACGAAAAACTTAGTGCGGTTTCAATTTCATTAAAATCTCCCACCGGACACCGAAATTTCGTCCCATAATAAGCGTTCCAGCGGTTTAGATAAATCGTTCCTATTGCCTGCAGCCCGGCAATAATCTGCGCCCCCTTTGCCGTCCGCAGTACATAAAGCGCAAAACCGAGACTACCTGCCACACCGATACCAAGACGTACTCCGGTTTGAACCCGCGCGTCTTTCCCCCACCATGTCTCTTTCTCAGGCCGCCTTTCGCTGTCTGCCCCTGTCCTTTTGCCGGACCGCACTTTTCCTTCAAACCACCCAAGGAAAAGAGAGGTCCCGTCCGTCAGCGCGCACACAAGTATCGTTACAAAAAATAATCGAAGCAGCATACCCGCCATTTCTATATCCCATTGAAACACACTGCGAAGCATTCCGGCTGCCGACCCGAAAAACAAAAGGGTACACAGCACAAATAAGGAACACTCTCCCGTCGGAGAACCCCCCGTTCCAAAAAAAGACGTATGAAATTGTCCTGCTCCGACGGATTCCCTCCATCGTACCTTACGCTTTCTTTTCATTGTTTCCTCTACCCGTTTCTATAATACAAGCTCTATCTGTGCCAACGATTGTTCCGTTTCCTTTGCCGAAAGCTCCGCAAGTATCTCGTCTTCCTTCTTTAACACAAGCTTTTCATTCAAAGACAGCGCCCACACATAAGGCTCCATCCGGTATTTCTCCCGATAGCGAGGCTTCAACGCTTCTTTCGGCCTTTTCCAACGAATCCGCATCAGCATCCCAAGGAAAACAAATAAACTTTCCTCATTATCCACACGAATCCTTACAATGTCCTGCTCCGCTTCATCGTACCACACTACATAATGCGGACACCCCGCATCCATAACGGAGAAGGAAAGACTTGCTGCCTCTTCTAAAAAAGGAATGACTTCTTGCTGCTTCTTTTTGTGCCTTTTCGGGCAATACTCCAAAAAAAGAATCACCGGACAAGCCTTCGGAAGAGAGTTTTCTTTTACCATAATGTCGTCCTGCTTTGCCGTCAGCTTCCAGTGAATATTTTGCAGACGGTCGCCCTTTCGGTATTCCCGCACCTGAAAAATCTCGCTGTTATCATGCCCCGGCACATGCTCGTCATAGACATCCGCCTCTCCGTAGAAATTTCGTACCGCAAGGCTAAGACGCACCGGTATCTCATAGAGCTTTGGCAATACCTGTATCTGCGTTTGGTTTTTCCCGCGAATGTTCCCGTAAAACAGTCCGGTCACATCATATACCCGCAGTTTTTTCAGGCACAAACGATACGTCCCCATACCGTCAAAGGAAATCATCCGCAGAAAAACTCCCTCTCCCCGCGGAATTTCCGAAAAACGCATCCATTGCCTTTTCTTTTTTCCGGTACACAAATCCTCCGTCACAAGCAAAGCTTTCATCCGCGCCATCGGTAAAAAGCCTTTATTTGTAATGACCGTTTTTACCAGGCTCTCCTTCCCCGGCTCGGCAATTCCTACCGGAATCTCTATTGTTCCCCGGATGGTAAACTTCCGAAACCACACAAAAAAGAAGGACAGCACAAAAAGTGCCACCTGCAAATACAAAAGTAACATCAGTTCCGTATTTTCATACATCATCGCAAGATATCCGGTTGCGAGAATACTTCCTCCTAAAATGATGAAACTACACACGATACTCATCCTTCTTCATGTAAGATGCCGGCTGCTTTGTCTGTGCCACTATTTCTTCCAACACGCCCGCTTCCGTGACGTGCGCCACTCTTGCTTTGGTATTTAACACGATACGGTGCTTCGCCACATCCTGAAAAATGCAAACCACGTCCTCCGGCAGTACATAATCCCTGCCTTCCAGATACGCCCACGCCTTTGCCATTCGAACGGTAGCAATGGAACCGCGCGGACTCAATCCCAGATCAATATAAGCATGCTCTCTGGTACTTTTTGACAAAAGCGCCACATAAGAATACAAAGCGTCGCTTACCTGCACCGCATCCACCTGCTCCTTCATCCGCACCAGCTGCTCTTTACTCAGCACCTGGTTCACTGCTTTCTCGGCAGCACCGCTCTTTCCTTTTAAAATCTCAACTTCATCCTTAAGCTCCGGATACCCCATACTCATACAAATCATAAAGCGGTCTAACTGCGACTCCGGCAAAAGCTGGGTGCCGGAGCTTCCCTTCGGGTTCTGGGTTGCCATGACAACAAACGGGTCCGGCACCTTTCTGCTCTCTCCGTCTACCGTCACCTTTCCCTCTTCCATTACCTCTAAAAGCGCCGACTGGGTCTTCGGCGACGTCCGGTTGATTTCATCCGCCAGAAACATATTGCACATAATCGCCCCGGGATAATACACAAACCGCCCCGTTTCCTTTTGATACATATTAAAGCCTAAAATATCCGCCGGCATCACATCCGGGGTAAACTGCATCCGGTGGGTTTCAAGGGAAAGTACCTTTGCAAACGACACCACAAGGGTCGTTTTACCTACCCCCGGCACATCCTCAATCAAAATATGACCGCCTGCCAAAATGGTGGCAAATGCCTTTCTGATACAGTCATCCTTCCCCGTCACTGCCTTCTTCACTTCACTTATCACGCTGTGAACCGCGGCATTGATACCAACGCCGCTTCCGCACTTCCCGCAGAAACACTCTCCCGGTAACAATTGATTTCCGCACTTTTTACAAATCATGGTAGTATTCCCTTCTATCTCTTCTTTTATTTCTGCTCTTATTTCTTCTTCCGGTATCTTTCCCAGTATAGCTGTTTCTTAATAACCGGACTTTTATTACTTACCTCTTTACCTGCCTCTTATCTTGTTGCTTATCTCTTATCCTTCCTCTTTCCTTGTCTCTTATATTTCAAGGCTTCCTTATGGCTCTCTTTCCGTTAACTCCTTTAAAAGTGCCTGGCACCCGCGAAGCACATCCCGGTACGTAGTCGCAAAATCTCCGGTATACCACGGGTCTGCCACATCACCGCCGTCTCCCGCAAAGGAAAGCAGCTTATAAATCTTCCCTTCCGGGTCGCCCTCCGCAATGCGGTTCATATTGCGGATATTGGCGGTATCCATGCCAATCAGATAATCATAATACGCATAATCCGCCTTGGTCATCTGCACCGCCCGGTGCGGCACCACCGGTATGCCCCTGTACTTAAGCTCATTCACCGTCCCGTAATGCGGCGAATTGCCAATCTCCTCGCGGCTGGTCGCCGCAGACTCTATCTCAAATAAATGGTCCAGGTGAGCCTCCTTCACTAAGTGAGTCATGACGCTCTGCGCCATTGTGGAACGGCAGATATTGCCGTGGCAGATAAAAAGTACTTTTATCATATTTTTCTCCTATCCCAAAATGCCAAGATATGCCCCATTTTGCATGGTTTTATCGGGGTTTCCGGCACTTCATTGTTTTTGTTATTCTGTCACACTTTATACCCTATCATGGCATATCGTAGCACAACGTTTCCTCGTACAGTAGTAAAATCGTAGTAGAAATTTTGGTGTTTACTACCGCAATTTAGGGGGTGTATATTTGTAAACGCCCCACTCCAGAATAATTTTCATAAAAAGCAATCAGTTTTCTTCCTGTTTTCAACTTGGAAACTGGAAGTTGTCAAAAGCCTTTCGGTTTCTGCAATATCCTTTTCATTTTTTTACAATCCACTTATGATATTCAAATAATCCTGCCTCTGATCAACGACTGCATAGACCGTAACAACCCTTTCACTCTCATCGGTTTTATAAAAGACAAGATTCTTTTCCAAAACAAGAACCTTATAGTCCTGCCTACGAAGAACCATGTAGCGTGGGTACATTCCCGGATAAGGAGTATCCTCAAGCCCCATAATCTGCTCTTCCAGTTCATCCAATTTCTCCATTGCAACGTCCGGGCCGAACTCCTCTGCACTATAAAGGACAATCTTATGAATATGGGCGTCCGCTGTATCGGTTCTGATTACAGTATATTTAGCCATTCTGTTTCTCCTTCAACATTGCGCGTAAACTCACATTATTTCCTGTAAAGCCGGCATACTGCACCTCCTACTCTTTATAGACAAATTCTATCGCATTCTGTCTATAAAGTAAATCCCTATTCTGGATTTCCAGGGTGACACAAATATTTTTTACATGCATGTTGTTTTCTCTCCGATTGACCGAAACAAACGGGCACTCTGTTAGCTATTCTTCAATAGCAAGCCCAACCATTACCGACCCGCGCAAAAACAGCCACCACGTTTCCGTGACAGCTGCTTACAAATCAAACTATATTCCCTCTATCCTCTTGTTTCCAAATACTGTTGCACCGCCTCTAAAAACTCTTTTGCACATTCTAACCGAACCTCTGCATCTTGTTTTGGAGCAATAAAGAAATCATCATAATCACAAAGATTTCTAATCTGAAATGCTGCCTGCAAATACTTTGAAAACTTCGCGTCAAATATCTTCGTCTTCACATATTCCTTCTTCATAAACAAGAAATACCGATTATCTTATTTCTTTTTCACCGGAATCCAAATCTCGCAATAATACTTTTCATCCTGTGTCC
>CAZSQM010000007.1:0-107482 GCA_964609025.1 uncultured Lachnospiraceae bacterium
ATTTAATTTCCTTTCGTAATTTAGCATAAAAACTCGAAAATGTCAAGTTCCCGTTCACAAAAAACATTCCTCAAACAAAGGATTCGCTCGTGTGCTGACCTGTTGATATTTGGTAAAATCACGCAGGATATTTGTCCATCTGCAAGGCGGCTGAACGAGGCGATGCGGTGGCATCGTTGAGTGAAACCAACGCAGTCAGATGGACAAATAGACAAGTGAATTTGCCTAATTATCAATAGGTCAGTGCACTAGCTCAGATACTTAAACTCCCAGCGTAACTTCTGCCCCGGCTCCTTCTCCAAAACAAGATAGGTCGGTCTTCCGTTCTTCTGGCGTGGCTCCGTGATACTGCCCGGATTAAACAAAAGTACCCCGTACCGCTCCTCCGCCAAAGGAATATGTGTATGCCCGAATACCGCTGCCGTAGCACCGGCATCCGCTGCTGCCGCCGCCAACTCCTGTATTCCTGTCCGTACGCCGTAGCGGTGTCCGTGGGCAAGAAAGATGCGCTCTCCGCCGAAGGAAACCATCCTTTCCTGCGGCAAATCCCCGCTCCAGTCGCAATTTCCGCGCACCGCGTATACCGGGCACCCCGCCCAGTCCTCGATACAGGCGGTTCCTCCCTGCACGTCCCCTGCGTGCAAAAACAAATCAAAAGGAGCCTCCCGCTCTATCATCTCCTGAATCCCGCCGAATCTTCCGTGGGAATCGCTCACAATTACTGCTTTCACGCCATAAACTCCTTCTTCATCTCGCGCAGCGCCTTTGCACGATGGCTGATTTCGTTTTTTTCTGCCAGGGACAATTCCGCCGTTGTCTTTTGATACTCCGGCACATAAAAAATCGGGTCGTATCCGAAGCCGTTTTCGCCCGCCGGTTCCTTTGCAAGTTCGCCCTCAATCGTAGCACGGCACACCTTCGTCTTTCCGTCCGGCCACACGCACGCGATTGCGCAGACAAACCGGGCGGAACGCGCTGCGCCTTCTACCCCCGCAAGCTGTTCCAGCAAGTACCTGTTTTTTATCTCATACGAAGTATCTTCTCCTAAGAACCGCGCCGAATAAATTCCCGGCGCTTTATTCAGGTAATCCACCTCTAAGCCGGAATCATCCGCCATCGCAATTTCTCCGGTCAGCTCCGCTATGGTTCTTGCCTTAATCAGCGCATTTTCCTCAAAGGTTGCCCCGTCCTCTACAATCTCCGCCGTCACACCGGCCTCTTTCATGGAAACCACTTCATAGGGCAAATCGCTTAAAATCTCTCTGATTTCTTTCATCTTTCCGGCATTTCCGGTTGCAAAAATAATTCTTGGCATATTGTCTTTCTCCTTATAACGCTATTCTTCCAGTTTTGCATACGCTGCGTCGATTACCCGGCAGATTGCCTCCGCACAGGCGCGCTGCGCTTTTTCCGATAAAATAATATCCAAATCGCTCCGGTTTGACATATAGCCGAACTCTATCAAAGCGCTCGGCATCGTACAATATTTCATTAAGTGCAGGTTTGCGGAACGTTCCACCAGCGTATTTTTCTTTAGTCCGGTGGCTGCGCTTATCTCATCCAGACAAAGCTCCGCCAGATTCTTTGAAGTAAAACTACCGTTTTCCTGAAGTTTGCTGTAAAGCACCTCCACACCGTTGACGGAGCTTACCGGATTATGATTACAGTGGACGCTGATCAGCATATCCGCATGAAGCGCATTGGCAAACTCCACGCGCGTTGACAAATCCGGCAGCGTATTATCCGTTCTTGTATAATACACCTTTAAATCCTCTCTCCCGTCCAAAATTTCCTTCACATAGCGTATTACCGCTAAATTTACCGCGGCCTCCGTGCTTCCGCCGCCGCTTGTTCCCGGATCTATCCCGCCGTGGCCCGCATCCAGCACCAACAGTTTTTCATAGCGCTCATACGGCCGCAGCAGGCTCAGATAAAGGAATTCCTCATCCTCCGTTACCGTCACTTCATAAACCGTATTAAACTCTAACACAAGCTCCCTTCTCTCCCCCTTCTCCGTTACCGTAAGGGAAAGCAGCGTATCTTCTTCCGCGGTTTCCGGTTCTCTGGAACGGGGAACATTCTTTTCCTCTTCCGGTATCTCAATGACAGGTATCTCCGGTACGCCCCGGTACAACTCCGTTTTGCAGATACGCAAAACATTCTCCGGGGAAACATCGGCACCCTCTAAGGTCACACTCACCCGCCGGTATATCATTTCCTCGGAAATATCCGCAAACGTTCCGCCCTGTTTTTGTATCAGAACACAATAGTCCCCCTGCCTCTGCGCGATTGCAGGAAGGTCCGACCCAAATATCTGCGACCAGGCGGAATCCTTTGTTTCAATCCCGGAATGCACACCCGGGAGCGGTTCGGTCAGCCCTATCTGTATAAACTGTCCGAGATTTTCTTCGTCCGCTCCTTTCTCCTCCTCAACACCCGCATTTGCTCTTTGCGCGGCACCGGTTTTGGCCTGGATACGGTAAACAGCCAAAAGCACAAGACAAAGTACCATGACCGAAATGCAGTATTGCCTTACTCTTTTAATCACCTGCCCTGTCACTTCCCCTGCCTCCTTTCTTTGCTCCGTTTCCTTCTCGTATTTTTTGCTTTCTTTCCTTTTCGTTCTCCCGCTTTCTCACTGCCCTCTCTTACTTCCTTACTTGAGCCGCTGCAACAGCCGGTAACGCTCTATCAGCCCCTTCATTTCGTCGGCATATTCCGGATGTTCGCTTACAAAACGCAGGATTGCCGCCTCGTTCTCTTCTTTCTGCTTCATGTTGTAATCAATATGCTCTCGTAACTTCTGACGGCGCACATTCAGGCTGTGCCGCACTTCCACCATCTCTTTCTCATCAAGCAATGCCTGCGGCTGCAGCACCCAGATTCCCGGATCCGTGACCCCGTACCGGCGCAGTTCCCGTATAATTGTGCTGCGGTAAACCTCCCGCTTATGCTCGTTCTTCCGCTGTTTTTCCTCCTCCTCCTTAATACGCAGATACTCCTTCCACATAGACTCTAGCTGCATTGAACTTGTTGTATGATACTTTTCGTAGGCATACTCGATTCCCCAGGTACAGTTTACATACCTCAATTTTATTTTATTCTCAACCTCTATCACCTTGTTCCGCTTAATATCGGCGACTTTCATATTGAAGATATTCTTTCTGGTGGCAACCAGAACATACATGGCAAAAACAAGTCCCGCAATTACCGTCAAAAGAAACGGAATCCGCAAATCCTTTCCGGTTGCGTTGCTGATTCCGAAAAACAGGCACAAAAACAGAAAAACACCCAGACTGATTCCAATCATCAGTTTCTTTAAAAATTCATTTTTGTTTATGCACTCCTCATGCTCCATCACATAAACCGCCTTTTCCCCCGCAAGATACTTCATCTTTCCCTCGATGGTTCTCTGATACTCTTCCTCCCCGCGCAGCCATTTTATCGTTTTCGGAAGTTCCTCTTCATGCAGGGCGAGAAATGCCTTCTGCGCTTCCGAAATCGACGGTTTCTGCTTTCCAAGGCGTTCCTTCTCGCTTTCCAGGGCAATCAGACTCTTTGCCGCCGCTTCTATCTCTGCCTTACTTTCTCCCGAAATCAGTTCCAGTTTCTGTACATCGGAAAGATAGGACGTTACCAGTCCGTATTCATTCTTCGCCTGTTCGCTTTGCAGAACCGCGTCGTCAATCAATTCGCTGCATTCCCGATAGAATGCCTGCCGCACCGCCGGGTCGGTCACATTGCCGTTCACGCCCGCCTGCCGTACCGCATTCACCTTTTGCTTCTTTTTTCTGTTTTTCAACCACGAGAACAGTCCCATTCTAATTCCTCATCTTTTCCGTTACATATTATCCTGCCGATACTGCTCTTTAAATCCTTCCAGCAGTTCCTGTGTCGCATGCCGGTACTCTGCTATCTGACCCTCCGCAAGCAGCTTTTTTATGCGTAAAAGGCTTTGATACTCCGGCGCTTCTCCCGCTTCCGCCGCACATTCAAATAACAGGGAATCAATTTCCGTGCGCATTGCTTCCGGCACTTCATAGCGTTCTAAAGCCGAAAGATACTCGTTATCCTTCTGGGCAAGCCGCAACGCAAGCAGATAGGAACGCAGCGACTCCGGGTTGCGGTTCTTTTCATACGCTGCTGCAAAATGAACTCCCGCACTTCCCGCTCCCGAGGTGTGCAGCTCGCAGACCGCCAGATTGTGATAGATATTCCCCGCCGCCGTTTCCGGCATTCCGCTCTCCTTTCTCTCCCGCAGGAGCCGTTCATATACAATCATCGCATCACGGTAATTCCGGTGCTCCAGATACACATCCGCCTTTGCTTTCTGCTTCTGCCAGTATTTTAAGTCCTGTAAGCGTTCCAGTTCTTCCAAATACTCCCCTATCTCTTCCGGTGTATACATCGAAGTTGCTCCAAACAGCGCAACCGCATACTCCTTTAACGGCGCTTCCGATGCTGCAAGCAGGCGCAGACGCTCTGCCGTTTCGGGAAGTCCCAGCTCTTTTTCATAATACTCCGGTAATGCCCCGTCCGTAAAATAATCCTCTGCCGTTGCCGCATGCTGATAAAGATAGTAGCAGATTTCCTCCGCAGAGTACAGCTTTTTATTTATGTTGTGCAGTCGCAGGGGAACGCTGCTTCTCCTGCCGGCGCAAAGAATAACTCTTGCCATACCGTATTCCCCTTTCCGCTCTAGGCTCCGAACTGCGACAAATCCACCAGTTCCTCATAAATCCTGTGAGTCGGCGGATAAAGATCGCCGAACCCAATGTCCTTTATCTGAATTGCCATACAATCTCTCTTTACGAAAAACAAACGAACCAGATACCGGCTGGTACGGTCGGGTCTTAATTCCAGATTCTTTGGAGCAACCCTTATGAAAAAAGAGGTTCCTCCTCCCGCCGGCACAAGCTTAAATGTCAGCTTGTCCGCGGTATCTAACAGCACAGCCGCCTCCGCCTGTACCTGACGATACGGCTCTCCGACCTTTGCCAGGCAAACTTCTTCCTCCTGCGCGGCATTTTCCGCAAGCAGAAAAACATCCGCCGTAATCTGCTCCGGCATCAAAAGAGCGAAGTCTGCATTTCCTTCCTTTCGAAACTCCTCCTCCGCCGCATAGCAGGCTCCCTGCGTATAAAGATTCTCTCCGCGGAATACCCTTCGGCCGTTCGAAAGCAGCCGCAGCACCTCCGAAACCCATTCGCCTTCAAAACTGCGCCCGGTTACGAATAAAGACGCCGCTTTCCGTTGCAGTGCCGTCCCTGCCAGCCGCTCAAAGGTAAGCGCCATCCGCTCTGTTTCTTCCGTCTTCGTAAACCCTGCCGGTATCATTTCGGAATAATCCTTATAATCCGCCAGAATCAAACGCCTGCCTCCGGCACTCCTGCATTCCATGTGATAAAACAAAAGGCCTTCCGTAGCATAATCAAACGCTGCGGAACCGTCTTTCCACAGCCCTTCTTCCTGTCGAATCGCAAAATGCAGAAATGCTTCCAAATGGCTTAATACAAGACAGTTTCCGCGAAGCTCTTCCTGTCCTTCCAAAATCTCATAAAGCAGTCTGCCTGCCGCCTCGTTGGTATTCGCCTCTTCGCAGGTTACTGCAACAAACCCGATTTTCTGCTCCAGAAAACGCTTCCGCACCAGTTCAAGTAATAACCCGAGATACCGCTCCAACAGACTCCGTCCGGAATATACCGTATCGCCGCAGCGAATTTCTCCTCCGTTTACCGCCGTGTGGAAGAAATTAGGGATTATCTTATCTCCCTGGTTTACGGCCCAGCCGACGCTCCAGTTCCCGGCCTCTCCCACGCACAAAACCGTCGGCAGAAATTCTCTCCTTGTCCGGGCGTCAAAACAAACCGCGTCCGGCTCCGCCGCATGCGGGCGCATTACCGTCACCTGCGTAATATCGTCACACAGGTCTATTCCCAAAACAAGCTCACCTATCTCCTGCATTTTTACTACTCCTTAATCGGTGCAAACAAACGATTGACGGTATACTCCATACGGTAATAGTTTTCCAGCATATCAATCGTTGTCTTTTCATCTTTCATATCCTGTGCGGTAAGAATCAGATTAATCTGACCGTACTTTGTCGTTTCGTCATGGACCTTCTCCGCGTCAATCTTACAATAAAAGCTCTCGGTAATTGTCTGTCCCGTTTCCTGTTCTTCGGTAATGTAATATTGCAGCACCTCTCCGTAAAACAAGGTAAACTCTTTTATGAACACACCATAACCGACATGCCTCATTTCCTCGCAGACAAACTGTTCTTCGTCGGCATTATCGTACAAATAGGAAATCGTTACACGCCTCTTCGGATTGGTACGATACTCCACATATATCTTATCTGCCATGCACGGCGGAAGCGGCACACGCCCTTCAAACTCCGCAAAAAACGGAAATACCGTTCCCTGCTCGGCTAACAAACACATACTCTCCTCCGCATACCGTACCTGTGCGTCTGTCAGGACATCCTTTCCCGCATACTCCTTTAATACCGCCAGACGGCATATCATATTATCTTCTTCCGCCTCCTTCAAAAACAGCTCGGATACTTCCTCCGGAGGCTTACAATCCCACAAAAAGTACCGGTATGCCGTATAGGAAAGATAGGCTCTCACTAACTTCGGATTTCCTTTCTTCCGGCTGTAACTTAAAAACACCCGGTACGCCTCCGGCACATAGCTTTCCGCAAACAAAATCTGGCCTAACAGCCGTTCCTCCAATACCTCCGCATCAAGCAAAAGCTCCTCCGCCGCCTGCCATACCTGATACATTTCTCCGGTCGTCCCGTAAAAATACCGCACCAGATACTGCACCACCTTCTCATTATAGCGTCCCTCAAAAAATACCTGTCTGCATAATAACAGCAGCATATCATTCTGTTCACCGCCGCATTGCAGGAGCATCCGCTCGCACAATTTCAGGATTCGCTTTGCGGCGATTCCTTCCATCCCGTACTTGGAAATCGCATCCAGTGCCAAATCATACCGTCCGCGAACAATGAGCAGTTCTATCATCTGATTGCGTTCTTCTTTGCTTAAACAGTCTAAATTCAGCTTGGCAAGATAACCGTCCAACAGTTCTCCCTGGAAATTGTCGTAGCAATACCGTATCAGCGAATGAATCTCCCTTTGCCGGAACTCCTCCCGAAGCCCGTCCAGACGGGCGGCACGCTTGCTTAATTCCACCGAATCGGCATCAACCGTACGGTAATTACGCACCTTTTCCAACAGATTCAGCAAAAGAATCCGGTTCTCTCCCGCCAGTTCATAACAGCGCGTCAGTAAATCTTCCTCGTGCAGAAGCCTGAAAATCCGGCAGTCGCTTGTCGGCAGATACCGGTTTCCTTCCGCGTCCAAAAGCACCAGCTTGGCGTCCTCCGTGTAAATAGGCACTAACGCCGTCCCCTCCGCAAGCGGAACAATATGTTCCCTTTCTTCCTCTTTATGCAGCACCGATACGGCAATCATCTCTTTATTGTCACATTCCACACAATAGCTGAATAAAAGCTCCGGAAGCATCGCCGCCAGTTCTGCGTCCAAAAGCGAACTGCGCAGAACTTCGGCATAAATAATCGCCAGATTTTTATCAAGTCTGCCGCTTTTCATGCTGTTGACCGCATACTGCTCAATGCGTTTCAGATACGTCCGGTAAAAAGAGCTCATCGTATCCTTGTTCCGAACCACATAAGCATACAAATACGCGCAGTACGGCTCCTCCAGCTCATTTCCGTAAATGAAGTACAACAGCACCGACTGGTCTAACTTCGTCTGTTCTTCGCAATCACAGGTATAAATATAATACTCCTGCAACTTCGGAATCCGAAGCTGGGCCGCACACGCCTCTGCGAAATAGCAGTGATACTTTTTCTCCCGCACTCCGGCTGCGATAAGCAGCGTACAAAGCGCCTGAAGGGTATCGCGCTGCCCATACTGCCGATAGGCAAGACTCAAACAGCGAAACAGCATTTTATCCTGCTTTTTCGTCTGCAATGCAAGAATGGAAAGCTGTAAAACAACCTCTTTTTGCAGCATTTTTCTCTTTAAGGCAAAGAAAAGTACCTGTAATTCAAACGCACCCGGTTCCTTTAAAAGCGCCGGTTCTTCATTCCAAATCGCCGCCGCTTCATAATAAAGAATCGGACTGCGGCATCCTCTTTCATACCGCTGTGCAATCTCGGCCAGATTAGCGGCTCTTCCGCCCTCGCTCCGCCTGTCCGTATACAAACGGAACCAAAGCAATAGGGCGCTCTCCTTACAGCGTTCCGAAAGCTGCCGTATCTGCGCCGCAAATACCCGCACTTCCTCCGCGCTTTTCTGACGCATCGCCTCTAAATAATTAATCGCCCCAAGCAATTCCGCATCCGGATTTTCCTGCTCCAGTTCCGAATGCAGCCGACTTATCTCATTGTCCGCAAACTTTTCTTTCCCGCCGATCAGCGCAAGATAAGCACGATACATCTGATACAGCAGTGCTTTTTTCCGCAGGATATGTTCCGGGAAAATTTCTTCCTGCAATCGCACCAAAAGCAGCTCCACAATACTTTCCGCCTCTGCAATGTAACTTCCCGCCTTTAACTTTCCCGTCCGAAAATCAAAATAACGCTCCAACAGCTTTATTTCCGCCGTCCGAAACGCATGGCGCTTTTGCTCGGCTTCTCTTGCCGTACGTTCACAGGAGCAGGTAACGTCAATCTTAATACACTGCCGCGGCGTTTTTAAATAAATTCTGCCGAAATAATTTCCCTCCGCAAGCGCGGCTCCGTCCACCGCCACCTCCAGAATATAGCGGTTTGCATTAAAATTCTCCGAACATATCCGCTTTGCGGATACAAGGAAAAACTCCCCGTCGGTTTCCACCGTGACATCCGCATAACCCCAGGTATCTTTCCATACGGTAATATGCTCCATAACCGCTTTCTCGCCCGGTTCAAATCGCAGCGCCGTCCTGTCCGCCCGAATCTGCACCGGAGCTTTCTTCCTGCTGTGTACAAGAAACTCTTCCATCGCACGGTCGGCAGACGGACTCTTTCTTAACTGGCGGTAAAGGGTCTGTTCCCCTTCCCGGTCGGCTAATACTGTCCTTTCAAAGCGGTCGGACAAAAATATTTTTCTCGCTTCATACCAGTCGCTTTGCGCAAGACCGGCAAACTGAAACAAATCCCTGATTTCTCCCTCGGAGGACATACAGCACACCGGTGTAATCCGCACTACAAACGGAAGCCTGATTTCGCCGCATTCGCTGACTACCGTAATGTCGCCCTTATACACCTCGCCCGCCCTTGCGTACTCGGCATGAACGGTATAAGTAATCTCATTTTCCGCCCCGATAAACTGTGTTTCATTTAAAACAAGCAACTCGCAGGAAGAATAAAGTACCCCCTTCATCACGGTCATGTCACGATTGTATACGGAAAATTTGCCGCAAAAAGACTCCCCCGCAGAAATGCTGATTGAAAGCATTTCCTCGGATAACAGCAGCTCCGGCTGCTCATATTCAAAAATTCCTTTTGCCAATCGTTCTACTTTATCCTTCACGCCGTTTCCACCTGTCTGTGAATTTTTCCTTATCGCTCGGTAAAATCTCCTGTTGCGTCATCCCTGCTATACACCGCACTGCCGTCCAACGCCACATAATAGGTACCGCAAAACCTCTGTCCTCCGTCTGCGACTTCGAACAGATTGATTCCGTAGCACTCTTTGCCGTTTGCTACGGTTGTCCAGTCATCAAACACAAGCTCATAGCCGGAAAGCTCTCCCGCAAGTCCCAGAGCCTCCCCGGAATACCCGAAAAGCAGGTTCTTTGCCTCGTCCCTGGATATCACATCCCCTCCGGTACTTCCGGTTTCCGTTTTATCAAGCGGAAACTTGGAAAACGGGGATACAACGCCCGAAAAGTCGTAGCAGAACAGCATACCCTCTTCCTTTTCCACAATCAAAAGCGGCTCCATTGCATGCCCGTTCTTATCATTGATGCAGAAACTATAATACTCTGCGCCGTCAATCATTAAATGATCGTCCAGCAATTCAACGGTATACTCTGCCGGATTAATCTGCTTTTTCACAATATTCTCTGCTTCCTCAGCAGACAACACCGGCTTCTCCGTCGGCAGCGGCGTAGCCTTCGTATCCGCCGGCTTCTCCGTTGCGGACGGCGTTGCTGCCGGTGCCTTGGTCGGCTGCTTTGTCGGTGTGTCCTCCTTTGGCGTACCCGCTACCGTTGCCGAAGGAGCTCCTGTCGGTGCGTCCGTCGGCGTTTTACCGCCGTTCTTTTCTTTGCTGTAATTTGACAGCAAAACAATTACCAGCACAACCGCCACCAGAACAATCACTATGGTCAGGATATCCGGTCCGCCGCTTTCGTTATGATTACTTCTTCCGCTGCTTTTCTTTTCGGAAGAACTTCCTTTCCTTGCCGTCTGCTTCCTCCCCTGGGAGGCGCTTTTTTTTCTCTCCGCTGCCATACAATACCCTCCTGTCCTTTCCCCCGCTCCCGTTTCGTATACCTATTCAGTATATCATATTTCTCCTTTTTCCGCAATGGGAGAAAGGGCATAAGAAAGAAGAAAGAGGGACCGCCGCACGACTCCGTGGGGCAGCCCCTCAATAGGCTTTCTCCTTACATTCGATCCGCTTTCACCGTCTGTACCTTCAATACATCGGTCACACCCGCCGCTCCTGCGGCAATTACGACCCTGTCGTTTTCTCCGACAAGTCCGAAACGCTTCGCGCAGGCAACCGCATGGTCAAACAGGACATTTGCGTCCGGCTGGTAGAGTGCCATAACCGGATAAACGCCCCACGACAAAGCAAGCTGGTGAAAGGTCTTTTCATTCGGCGTTGCCGCAATGATGGCCTGACGCGGACGGAATTTAGACATTCTCCGTGCCGTATAGCCGGACATTGTTACGGCTATAATTGCCGTTGCGCCGACGTCCCTTGCCGTTGTGCATGCCGCGTCGCAAATCGCGTTTGTGGTATCGTTGGTATCGTTGTCGTACTGTACGCCGCGGTACACCTCCATTTCAAAGGCATCCCGCTCCGCCTGCTCCGCAATTTTAGCCATTACCTCTACCACAAGGGCCGGATGCTCTCCCGCCGCGGTTTCCCCGGAAAGCATAATAGCGGAGGTACCGTCAAATACTGCGTTTGCCACATCCGTAATCTCCGCCCTGGTCGGCGTATTGCTGTGTATCATAGACTCTAACATCTGGGTTGCGGTAATTACCATTTTTCCCGCCTGATAGCACTTCTTGATAAACTTCTTCTGAAGCCCCGGGAGCTTTTCATACTCAATCTCAACTCCCATATCTCCTCTTGCCACCATGATACCGTCCGAGTGCTCCAGTATTTCGTCAAAGTGTTCTACGCCCTCGATATTCTCTATTTTCGAAATAATCCGGATATCATATCCGCCGTAGTAGTCCAGATAATTGCGGATGCTGATGACGTCCTCCTTGGAGCGTACAAAGGAAGCCGCTACAAAATCCACCTTTTCCTCTACACCGAACCGCAAATCCGCCTGATCCTGTTCACTCAGGTACGGAAACTCCAAATGCACATTCGGAATGTTCACACCCTTATGATTGGAAATCACGCCGCCGTTTACCACCTCACAGACAATGTCCGTTCCCGCTATCTCTTTTACCCTTAAAAGCAGTTTTCCGTCATCCACCAAAATCGCATTTCCTTCGCTAAGCTGCGAAGGCAACTCTTTGTAACTGATGCTCACTTCCTCTTTGCTTCCCTCTGTCTGCCTTGTCGTAAAGGTAAACACATCCCCGCTTTTCAACTCCTCCGAACCGTTCTTAAAATTACCTACCCTGATTTCCGGCCCCTTGGTATCTAACATAATCGCCGCAGGAACTTTTAACTCATCACGCACTTTTCGGAACAGTGCGATATTTTCTCTGTGATACTCATGGGTTCCGTGGGAAAAGTTTAACCGCGCCACATTCATTCCGTTCTTTAACATCTGCGCCAATGTCTGCTCATTGCTACACGCCGGTCCGAGCGTACATACAATCTTCGTCTTTCTCATGTTCTAATCTCCTTCTATCATTCTGTAACCGACCCCGACCTCGGTAAAGATATACTGCGGCTCTGCCGGATTCTTCTCGATTTTCCGCCGAATGTTCGCCATATTCACACGCAGAATCTGATTGTCGCCGTTCGTATTCGGTCCCCAGATTTCACGAATAATGAAATCGTACGTCAACACCTTTCCGGCATACTTTCCGAGCAGGCTTACAATTTTAAACTCATTCTGCGTCAGACAGGCATCCGCTCCCCTGACATAGACCCTGTACTTTTCATAATCAATCACCAATTCCCCTGCCACAAATTTCCCGCTCTGCGCCACATCGCGGTTGACGCCCGAGGTTCTTGTATGGCGAAGTGCCATACGAATACGCGCCAAAAGCTCCGCCGTCCCGAAAGGCTTTGTAATATAATCATCCGCTCCCATATCCAACGCTTCCACCTTATCCTTTTCATTCGACCTTGCCGACACTACAATAATCGGCAGAACCGACCACTCCCGCACTGCTTTCAGAACATGGATGCCGTCCATATCCGGCAGTCCCAAATCAAGAATCACAATATCGGGGCAGCACGAGGTGATCAGGCTGTACGCCTCCTGCCCGGTCCGCGCCGTCACAACATCATAATTATTTGCATTTAAAATCGCGATAATAAAATTACTGATGCTCTTCTCGTCCTCTACCACTAACACTTTTCTCTTTACCGGCATCTTAACCCTCCTTTATTGGTAACGTAAACTCAAACGCAGCACCGCCCCCTTTCCGGTTATATGCTCTCACGCTACCGCCATGTGCAGAAATAATACTCTTGCACACGGAAAGTCCAATCCCCATGTTTCTCCTTCCGTCCACCGTTTCATCACTTTCCCTGTATAGACTTTCCTCCAATATTTTAGGTAAAAGTTCCTCCGCGATTCCTCCTCCGTCGTCTGCTACGCAGAATACAGCTTCCTCCTCGTTTGCCGTGACGCTGACCAAAATCTCGCTGATTCCGCCTCCGTGCCTTACCGCGTTTTCCATCAGATTACATATCACCTGTTCCACCAGCATCGCATCCATCGGCACAAACAGCATGCTATCCGGCACCTCCGTTTTTACCGGAGCGTCCGGAAACCTCTTTTTAAACTTTACCACGGACTCCGCTATAATTTCCTCCACCATTTCGGGCGCTTTTTCTATCCTTGCGGGGTCCGTATCCATCCTTGTAACCAAAAGAAGATTTTCTACCACGCGTATCAGCCACTGCGCTTCCTCTTTCACATCCTCCAACAGCGAAAGCACTTTTTCATCCGACAGCTTATCATGGTTTTCCAATACCGCCGACGCCGCTCCGACAATGGAGGTCAGCGGCGTCCTGATATCATGGGATACCGCCCGCAACAGATTGGCACGCATCTTCTCCCGCTCAATTTCCATGCGGATTTTTTCCTGCTGCTTAATCCGGGTAGTCAGCATACCGACCACACTGGAAACAGAGAACATTACCAAAAAAGTAAGCGGATAGCCGCTCAGTCCGAAATTGATTTTAAAATACGGATATGTAAATATGTAATTTACCTCAATCACAGCAATCAAAGAGGCGAACAATCCGTAAAAATAGCTTTCCGTAAACCGCGAAATCAATAAAACCGCAAGAACAAACAGAAGCGGTGCATGTCCGTCCGTCGCCTCTCCTTTTTGAAGCAGAAAACAAAACAACGTTGCAACCGCCAAAACCCCAAGCGTAACCAGGCTGTCACGCCACGTTATTTTTATCATTAACTGTTTCACTTGTATCTTTTGTCGCCTCATTAACCCTTCCTCTCTCTGTTCTTATAATGCTGCCTATTCTTCCTGTTATCAGTATACCACATTTTCCCGTTAAATAGTCGTTAAGTTTTGGGGAATCGCTGATTCATTCAAGGTTTGGGGAATAATGTGCATTTCTGCGATTCGCCGGAGGCTTCCGAGGAAACACTGCTATCATCTGTGTTTTCTCAGAAAAAGGGCCGCCTGCACTAAGTAAGTATGATACCAGTGCGGCAGCCCCGCCGTTTCGTTACTGATTCTCCGTATTTTTCCCGACTCCGCGCTGTAAGAGATAGCGCACAAACTCCTCCGCATTCTTTTCATTGCTTGAATTGCCGCAGATACCAAGCACCAGCGGCTCCTTGTTCGAATTCCTCCCCTCAAACAGGTCTGTGACATACAAGCCGTAAGGCTCCTCGCTTCCCTCGATGACGTTACCGTCATCGTCCGTCAGCGACGCGTAGCAGAAGCGCTCCGAAAGCCCCGCATACAAATCCGCCGGAAGTTGTTCCGACAGCGGCAGGAAATAAACTCCTGCTCTCGATTTAAACTCGGACTCCGATGCGATAATCACGTCAATCTCGCCCGCAAATGCATGCGTTGTCAGCTTCTGCATAGAGGCGGTATCTCTAACATTGGAAACCATCATCGTATTGTCAAACAGACTTTCCTGCGTTTCTTCATCGATTCCCAGATATTCATTATAGCCTGCCTGCAACTCTTCCGTTTCCTCGGTTAAGAGAACCGCGTCCAAAATCGCCACATACAGCACCCGTTCCTTTTTCGGTCCGAACATAGCATAGCCTGTATAAATTACCAGTGCGGCAACGCAGCTCCAGATAAACACCTTTAATAAATAATAGGCTCTGAAATGCTCCCACTTCGCCTTAAACCCTTTTAGTTCCTTCCACTTTGCACGATCCGACTTTTCTTCTCGTCTTGTATAGATGGAAGCGGAATCGTCCAATACCGTTTTTTTCTGCGAAACGTCCATAAGTCACCTCATCTATCTCTACTGTGCATGACTGCGTGTTCCGCACGGGAAATCGACTCCCAAAACCACAAAAACGGCATACCATGCATCTTGTGCCTAGTATACCATTTTTGTATCTGAAAGGAAAGAAACTATTTATAAATTTTGTAGAAAATATTTTGAACCTGCTTATTCTTTCTCCTCTTCCGGGAGCTTCTCCCTTAACTTCAGCCAAAGGAGCCCCGTAATGCAAATGGAAGAATACGCACCGCAGATGATACCCGCCAACAGCGGAACGGCAAATTCCCGTATGGAATTTACACCGAAAATAACCAGTGCCGCCACCATGAAAAAGGTGGTCAGAGAGGTATAAATATTTCTGGAAAAGGTCTGTGAAATACTCTTATTTACAATATCCAGATAGGTTTCCTTTTTCAGCTGTTCCTTCAGATTTTCACGAATACGGTCAAATACGACAATGGTCGCGTTAATGGAATAACCGACGATTGTAAGCATACAGGCAATAAACGTATTGCCGACGGAAATACGGCCTACCGCATACACCATCAGTACAATCAGCACATCGTGAAGCAAAGCCAGCACGGCACTCGCCGCAAACGCAAGGTTAGAGAAACGAATCCAGATATAAAGCAGCATACAAACGGTTGCCGCCGCTACTGCCCATATGGCGTCGCGCTTCATTTCGCCGCTCACCGTACCACTGATGCTCTGTACTTCGATTTCCGCTTCGTTCACGCCATATTCATTTACCCAGTAATCGGTAAGCTGCGCGCGCTGTTCCTGTGTTAATTCCTTCGTTTTTATTACCGCTGCATTGGAATCGCTCACCAGATTCACCACAGCCTCCTCACCGATTGCGGTACGGACTGCCTTTTCCAGTTCGACAATGGAAGGACTTACCTTCTCCGGGAACGTCACCGTCATGGAGGTGCCCCCCTTAAAGTCCAAACCGTAGGCCAGCGTTTCGCCGGTCGTAATCTTGCTTGCCGCCATACCGATAATACCTGCCAGAATCAGTGCGCCCGAAATCAAGGCATACTTCTTTCCGTGCTTGGTAAATGTAACCTTCCTGTACTCCTTGACTTCTCCGTAATGCTTTTCTTTATCGAATCCGAAATCATACAGCGCGTATAAAATAAATCTTGTGACAAACAACGCCGTAATCATGGAGAGCACGATACCGAGCGCAAGCGTGGTAGCAAAGCCCTTTATGGTTCCGGAGCCGAGAATATATAATACGGCTGCGGCAATCAATGTCGTAATATTGCCGTCGACAATCGCGGAAAACGCCTTGGAAAAGCCGAGCTTAATCGCAGAACGCACGGTCTTTCCGGCACCGATTTCCTCCTGAATACGGGAGAAAATAATAACATTCGCATCCACCGCCATACCGATTGAGAGGATAATACCCGCAAGTCCCGGAAGCGTCAGCGTGATTTCCAAAAGATTTAAGCAGACGACCATTAAGCCGACATAAATGCAGAGCGCCAGATCCGCCGCAAGACCCGGAATGCGGTAACGGATTGCCATAAACAGCAATACCAGGGCAATACCGATTGCCGCCGCAAATAAGCTGGTTGATACCGCTTCCTGTCCCAGGCTTGCTCCCACCACATTGGAACGAAGCTCCCTTAATTCCAGCGGAAGGGCTCCGACGCGGATGGTGGTTGCCAGATTATTCGCTTCCTCTGCGGTAAAGCCGCCCGATATCTGCGCTTTTCCCTCCGTCAGAGGCTCCTGTACCGTCGGGGCACTAATTACCTCACCGTCGTAAACAATCGCAATCGCTTCTCCGACATGAGCCGTCGTTGCTTCCGCAAACTTCGTTCTTCCGCTTTCGTTTAACGTAAGCGACACTACATTCTTTGTGATATTGTACTCCTGATACCAGCCGGCTTCTGCCCCCTGAATATCCGTGCCGTCCAAAATAACATCTCCCGCCTCTTTTATTTCCTCTAACGTCTTTAACAGGACAAAATCCGTGCCTTCTTCGTTTAGCGTAATATTTCCGGTTCCGAGAATGAAGAAAATCTCTCCGACGCGTCCCAACGCCTTTAAGGTTTCTTCGGCGTCCGTCGCTCCCGGAATATCAACGTTAATACGGTTGTCGCCCTCCTGGTATACGGCCGCTTCCGTCTGTCCGCTGTCGTCCACACGCTTTTGCAGCTTATAAACCGTATCCTTGAGTTCCTCCGCCGTAGGGTCCTCCTTTACCGTTTCATAAGTAATGCTGACGCCGCCCGCAAGGTCCAGACCGAGTCTTATGCCCGCGGCACTTCCCTTTTTATTTTTTCCGACTCCGCATAAGGCAATAAAAATAATTGCCCCTCCGGCTGCCAGCGCCAACAGTAATTTCAGTAACCCTTTTACTTTATGGTTCATAATTTACCTCTTTTCCGTACATAAATATCACAGGATATTTTATCCCTAGATTATAAGTATAGCACAGCCGCTTTGCGAAAGAAAGAGTTTTTTCTATTTTTGCTTGCACTTTTTCGCATTCTATTATAAAATAGATTTAAATACTAGATGTGGCACCTTTTCAAACCGCATCGTATCGTTTTTATTAAGGAGGACTTTATGAAGTACATCATTTCAACTGATTCTACCGCCGATTTACCGGCTTCCTACATAGAGGAGCACGGACTTGTTATTCAGTTTCTTTCCTATTCTTTCGGCGGGAACGTATACGGAGCGGAAAACCAGATGGAGCCGCATGCTTTTTACGAGCAGATGCGGGCGGGCGAAATGCCTACCACGAACGCTTCCATTCCCGAGCAGGTGCAGAACAGCTTTGAAACCTATTTAAAGCAGGGCTATGATATCCTTCACATCGGTTTTTCCTCCGGTCTGAGCGCAAGTTTCAACAATGCGCGTCTTGCGGCGGCTGAGCTTGCCGAGCAATACCCGGAACGTAACATCCTTTTAGTGGATTCCCTGTGTGCCTCTCTCGGTCAGGGCTTATTGGTACACAAAGCGGTTACCTTAAAGGAAAACGGCGCTTCTCTGGAAGAAGTTTACGACTGGTTAGAAAAAAATAAGCTGCATCTGTGCCATCAGTTCACGGTAGATGATTTATTCCATCTGCACCGCGGCGGACGCGTTTCCAAAACCACCGCTATTTTAGGCACTCTGATTAATGTAAAGCCGGTGCTTCATGTGGATGACGAAGGGCACCTTACTCCTGTCTGCAATGTACGCGGCCGGAAAAAGTCCCTGCTGAAGCTCGTTGATAATATGGCGGCGCAAATGGACGGTTTCGAAAACGACATCGTTTTCATCAGCCACGGCGACTGCCTTGCCGACGCGGAATTTGTTGCGGCACAGGTCCGGGAACGCTTCGGCATTCAAAATATCCTGATTAACTATGTCAGCCCGACCATCGGCTCCCACTCGGGACCGGGTACGGTTGCACTGTTTCATATGGGCAAACAGCGCTGAGTACACTTTCCGCGAAAATAGGGCCGCCGCATCAGAGTGGCGGCGGCTCCCTTACAGTGACAGACAATCCTCCCGCTTGCAAGAATGGGGCCGCGCACCCGGTGCGACAGCCCCATTTTCTTTGCTTTCTTCCTAATCTTCTATCTTCTGCTGCAAAGTTCTTTCGTAGGAATACCCCGAATCACTTTTGATGACCGCCGGAGTCAGTTCGAAATACTTCACCGCATTTTTCTTTAACCGCAGCGCAAGCCTTACGTTTCCGTTTTCCGCAGGAATACGTTCCGTTGTCACGAGCGGCTTTGCTGCCTCCCGTAACAGTTCTAACGCTTCCTTTGACGGATTCGCCGGCTCCCCGAGGTCATGCCAGACCTTTAAAGGATTACAGCACTCCTCATCTACCGTTTTTACCGCAAGGCAGTACGGAATGTCTTTGTCTGCCGGAAGTTCCAGTAAAAGATTCAGTTCCTCACCGGTGTTCCTGCCGTCCGCGTTCCATACAACGCCGCGGTACGCTCCGTTTTCCGTGCGAACGACTACCGCCTCATCCGAACGGTGTATACATTCTCCCTGCAACTTCTTGTAAAATGCAAAGGTCCAGAAAGTCGGCTTCGGGATGATTCCGTTTGCAACCAGACCGAATCCGCCGGAAAAAGGCGTGAACGCCACGCCGCCCTCCTCAAATACATCCCCGAACGTCCAGTAGGAATAGGACGCATGGCAATCTCCGAGACGCGACAGCATATGTGCCACATACGCCGCATTCAGGTTCGTATCGTGAATCGGGCACTCCGGAATATAGGACGTGTTAAACTCCGTAATGTGGATATCCATTCCGCGAAACTCCGGAAAGCTGTCCACGATTTTTCTGGAACGCTCCAGTTCGCCAAACGCATACTCCGGCTCATGCAGACCGATATAACCGTAATGTCCGTCCCACTGCGGCACATTACTCGTATAGTGGTGTCTGGTAATAAAATCCAACGGCGCGTGACTTTCCCGCACAAATTCCAAAAACGAACGCAGCCACAATTCATCCTCCACGCCGCAGATGGCAGGGCCTCCTACCTGAAGCTCGCTGTCCACCGCCTTCACCGCTTCCGATGTAATTTTGTACAGCTTAAAATATTCCGGCATATCCGCATCCTTCCAAAAGGTTCGCAGATTCGGCTCGTTCCAGACCTCAATCGGCCAGGTCAGTACCTCCTTCCTGCCGTAACGCTCCATCAGATGCTTCAGGGTTGCCTGCACCAGCGCCACCCATGCGCTGTAATCCTTCGGCGGTGTTACATTGCCCTTCCAGTAAAATACCGTCTGTTCCCCGGATGCAAGCTTCTTTGGCATAAATCCGAGTTCCAAAAACGGACGGATGTTTAATGAAAGGTAACTGTCCATTACCCGGTCAAGGTAGGTAAAATTGTACTCCGTATGCCGGATTCCGTCTTTGTCCTCATAGGACTGATAAATCGCCATATCGTCGCAGAACAGTCCATGCCCCCGGATATAAGAGAAGCCGATGTTTTCCTGCACATAGCGGAGCTGCTCAAAATACTCCTTTTGTAATGCCAGCCCCATACGGCCGGTTCCGATGCAAAAATCCACCGCGTTATGAAACGGTACCGTAGTTCCTTTGCTTACCTGATATTGTCTTTCCATGTCACCTCTCCTTTCGGATACGTCCAAGCCTTATTGTAACGTATATCCAAAGCCTAAAATCGTAAACCCTTTGCCTGCATCCTCTGCTTTCAGCGCAACCTCCACTTCATGTTCCGCTGCCTCTGCGCTCTGATATACAATATAAGCATTACAATGATTCCAGCCGATTTCTAACGGGTCAATCGTACGCGTTACTTTCCCGTCTACCCGTACTTCCGCCTTACCGAATCCCGTATCTCCGGTATCCTTATACACAAGGAGCAAATCCTTGCAGGAAAGGCGCATACGGAACGGCTCGCCGTTCGTTGCCGGCGCCTTCATCCAGTTTTCCGGAAACTCCGGCGTCGCATACGCGTGGTCATCCATCTCAACACACTGAAGCATCGTATCCTTTTCCGCAAATGCACCGCAGGAAAGCTCCCTCACCGCGGTATGCTCCTTGTAATTACTCCGGTCAAACGTCTTTATGGCACAGTAAGTATCACCGATTGCCGGTTCTGCCGCCGGTACGGCATCCTCCGCCTCCAAAGGCGCCTCTGCCGCCCGCTTCCAGAAATAATCGATACAATCCGCCATCACACGGTGCCCTTCATTGCTCGGATGGAACAAATCATAAAAGAACTGGCGCTTTGTAATGACCGGTGTTTTCTGCGAAAACTGCGGCACAACCGCATCCCGGATACTAATCATCGGAAGCCGAAAGCGCTCGCCCACCGGTATCATCCGCTCCTGCAGATTCCAGTCGCTCATAAAAACGGCAAACAGCAAAATCACCGCCGGGTTTCCCGGTCCCTCCATTGCCAGCCGCACAAGGCTCTCAAAGCAGACACCGTTTGTTTCGTCGCCCGCGTCGTTTACCGCATACTCCAAAAACAGAATATCCGGCGTCACCGTACCTTTGCGAAGCACATCCTGTTCATACCGCGTCAGTCCCAGCTCCGAACAGGTACCGCCGGCACCAGCTTTCACCAGACGGATATGTTCCCCGTTTCCTTTCCCGAAGCGCTTTTTAAATGCCTGGTAGGAACGGTAGGCATAGGACTCGGTGTTGATCGGCTTTGCCCCCGCGCCCTGCGTAATGGAACCGCCGAGGTAAGCAATCACTACCTCCTCACCCCGCTCTGCCTTTGCGATAGCCCTCTGGATGCGGTATAAATTGCCCGGCTGCACCAAAGAGCGCTCCACCATCGCCCGGTATCCTTCGGAAGCAAAATCAACCGGCGGGTCCAGCGTTAACTCCGGTGCCGTATAACCGTCGTTCAAGTAAAAGCAGACCGTAAGCTTCGCCGTTTCATGAGAGGAAAATGTCGTAACAAAAGAGCCGAGAATATCGTCCTCCTCGTTTTCCGGATAATCTGCCACCGTTATTTTTACTTCTTCTCCGTTACACGGCACTTCCGTCCTGTAACAGCTTCCTTCTTTGTCCGATACTTTCGTAAGACAATGCAGTTCAAACGTAACGCTCTCGTTCTGTGCCTCCTGTTTCGTGGCAAGCACGGTAATCCCGATACTGTGCACCACCTTGCGAAAGCCCGCACAGGTCGGCACAAGGTCGATAATTTCCTGTGGAACCTCATCGCAAATCACAGAAATCTTCTGTGCGATTCTCCCGTTCAAATAACAGATATCCTGAAACTTTCCGTTGCCTCTCGGACTTCCTTCAATGACGGAATCTACCATTACATAAACCGCCGGTCTTTTCGCCACCGGGTCCTTCGGTGCTCTTGGTCCTCTCATGCTGCATCCTCCTGTCTTTTTCCGTTTTTCTGTCATACTGCTTCCCCACCCGCCTGATTCGTTTTTCTGTCGTTCCCTGTCTTTTACTTTTCTCACTGTTTTCTGTTTTTGTATGCGATTTCCAACATTTTCTTTACCTGTTCAAAGGCCGGCTTCGGCTGGAAATTCGTATCGAACAGGCGGGAATTGGTTGTGTCGTTACTGTAAAATACATAGCCGTCCATCAGTCCGAACAGTGTAACCGACGTAATATTCGCCGGTCCGCCCCCCTCGGTATCCAGATAGCTCAGCATATAGAAAATAGCGGCATAACGCTTTGCCTGCTTTTCAAAATTCTCGGCCGATGCTTCATCCACACTGATACTCATTTCGGTAATCTGAAGTTCCAGTCCGAGCTCCGCATATTTTTTAATCGTCGCCTCGAGTTCCGGAATGGACGGGCTCCCCACTCCCCAGTACGCCTGCATACCGATTCCGTCAATCAGTCCTTCGTCTGCTAACGACTTACAGAGATTATAGATATACTCCCGCTTTTTCATATCATAAGTGCCGTAATCGTTATAAAACAGGGAAACACCGTCCGCCGCATACTTTCTGGCAATCCGGAACGCCTGCTCTACATAATCATTTCCGATAATATAATACCATTGGTTCGGCGTATTGTCGTTTTCCATGCGGCAGTGATAAAAGCTGTCCGGATCGCCGTTTACCGGGTCAACCGCTTCGTTTACCACATCCCAGCAGTAAACCACGCCCGGGAAGTTCTCCTGACAGTAGGTCATAAGCTGCCTTGTATAGCTGTCCAGACGAAACAGCATCGTTTCTCTGTCAACATACTCGCCGTCCGACTCATACCCTTCCCTGAAATACCAGTCCGGTGTCTGCGTATGCCACACAATCGTATGCCCTCGCATCTGCACGCCGTTATCCATACACCACTGCAACGCCTCCTCCACCAGCATAAACTCCAATGCAGGCTCGCCGTTTCCTTCCGCTATATTCTTCTTACTCTGTGTCTGGTCCAGAATGTAGGACGGTTTGAACAGATTCGTGAGGGTACAACTGTTAAAATGCTTTTTCGTCACTGCCATATACTCTTTTGAATGAATGGCAAGGTTCTGGTAGGAGCTTCCGGTCAGGCCGACGCCAAGCTTAAAATAGCCGTTGCAAAGGTCCTTTAAACCGGTTCCCGTTAACGCCGCGGTTAAATCATATTTACTGTCCGAAAAGCTGTCCAATACCTCCTGCCAGTAAATCTCCTCTGCGGACGGCTCCTCCGGTACAGGCGTTGCCGTCGCTTCCGGCGTGACGGTAATCCCCGCCTCCGGTGTTGCTTCCGGTGTTACTTCCGGCGCCGTTTCTGCCGGTGTAAGCTCGTCCGTCTGCTGTACGGGAGGCGTTACGCCCCCGTCTGTTGTCTTCCCCTGCGAAGCACAGCCCGCAAGAAGGCACATTGCAAGGGTACAACCCACTACTGACTTTTTCTGAAAAATCCCCATACCAATCTCCTTTTCACTTAACTTTATTATAGCCTATTCCGCGATTTTTGCAAAGAGAAATCCGAAAAGCACTTTGATTCCCGGATTTTTCTTGCATGCGGCACAAACTCATGCTATGATACCAGTATAAAGTCTTTTTAAGAAAGAATCATTGCATCTTTTGTATGTTTTATTGCGCGAACCGATATTTTGTATCAATCCCGTCCGCAGAAAGGAGCAGTATGGAATCTCCGGTCATTCACGGCTTTTCCGACAACATCCGGCAGGAGCTTCTCTTCCGCCATGTTGTGACAAACTATATGTTAAACGGCACCTACCACCGGCACGACGGCTACGAAGTCTACCTATTTTTGCAGGGTAATGTAAACTGCTATATCGAACAGCAGTGCTTTCATTTGGAACGCGGGGACTTGCTGGTCATCCGTCCCGGCGAATACCACCGTCCGGTTATGTTAGATAACAGCGATTATGAGCGGATTACGCTGAATCTCCATGAAGCTCTCCTGCAAAGGCTTTCCACGGAGCGCAGCAATCTTTCCTCCTTTTTTCGGGCACAGCCTGCCAATAAAGTATGTATTGTCCGCCTGAATGCGGAACAACTGAACGAGTACCTTGCGCTCGCGGAACAAATGGAAGCCCTTCTCCCTTCGGAAGCCTTTGGCGCCGACATTTTGGCACAGTCTTTCCTGATGCGGCTTCTGGTGCTCATTAACACTGCATTTCAGACGGTGGAGAAAACTACGCCGAATATTATGCCGAAGCTGATTCGTGATTTGCTGCGCTATATTGATTCCAACCTTTCGGAAAAGATTACCCTGCACACGTTAGAGCAGGAGTTTTACTTAAACGGCACCTACCTAAGCCGCCAGTTTAAAAAGCATACCGGGCTTACGCTACGAAATTACTTACTGGAACGCCGTATTTCCTATGCGCGCACCTTACTTGCCTCCGAACAAAGCATTGCGGAGGTCTGCCACCGGTCCGGCTTTTCCGACTATGCCAACTTTATCCGCAGCTTTACCAAAGCCACCGGCGTTTCTCCCGGAAAATATGCGAAGCAGTTAAAGAGCGCTTCCGGACAGAATTTTCCTTCGGCCGACTAAAGGAAAAGCATAAAAACGGAAAAAACAGAAAAAAGAGAAAATAGTTCTTGACAAACCTCTCAGAATTTACTATAATAGCAGACGTACCGTTCGAGTGAAGATACATTCGGGGTCTTAGCTCAGCTGGGAGAGCATCTGCCTTACAAGCAGAGGGTCATAGGTTCGAGCCCTATAGGCCCCATCCGAACGGTTATATTTAATATGGCGGAATAGCTCAGTTGGCTAGAGCACACGGTTCATACCCGTGGTGTCGAGGGTTCAAATCCCCCTTCCGCTACGATTTTAGGCTCTGAAGTGTTGTCTGTGCAGCACTTCAGAGCTTTTCTTTCTCCTATGCAAAGTTCCGTAATCGGAAGCAGCCTTTTGACACCTGAATCCGCTAAAGCCTACTCCCGCTTTTCGGCCACCTCTCCCGCCCTCTTGTAAATACTGTGAGGCGGTACAAAGCCGCGCACGGAAGAAAGCGGGTAAATATTGCTTCCCGGTCCGATTACCGTTCCCGGATTTAATACGGAGCCGCAGCCGACCTCCACATGATCTCCGAGAATTGCGCCCATTTTCTTTAAGCCCGTCGGATATTCCCTGCCCTCCTCCTTTACTACCACCGGCGTCTTATCCGACTTCACATTGGAAGTAATGGAGCCTGCCCCCATATGGGAGCAGTAGCCGAGAATCGAATCCCCGACGTAGTTATAATGGGGCACCTGCACCTTATCAAACAGAATCACGTTTTTTAGCTCGGTAGAATTTCCTACGACAACGCCCCTGCCGACGAACGCATTCCCGCGAATATAGGCGCAATGTCTGATTTCCGTTTCCGCGCCGATCACGGCCGGCCCCGTAATCGAAGCGCTCGGCGCCACCTTTGCGGTTTTATGAATCCAGATATCCTCGCCTCTTTTTTCATACTCTCCTCCTAACGTTTCTCCGTAGGACAGCAAAAATGCATGAATCCCCTCCAGGGCCTCCCACGCATATTCGGTCTTTTCCAAAAGTTCTCTTGCCTCTGTTCTTGATAAATCAAATAACTCTGCTGTTTTTAACATAGCTGCTCCTTTTACTTTTTATAATATCCCGCCACTTCGGAAAAACGTCCCTGTAACGCACTCTGGTTGTTCAGTTTCTTTACGCCGTCGGTCATACGGCTGACAAAACTTTCCAGCTTTCCCATGTACTCCTCGCTGCCGATGCTTCCCTCGGCGACATAGGTCAGACCCTTTTCCCAGCTTGCCGTCAATTCCGCGTTCAGCAAAGAGCGGATGGACGCATTCACCACTTCAAAAATAATTTCTCCCTGCAAGGTGGGCGTAATCATCTGCGTCTTTTTATTCAGCGCAAGATATTCTATCTTTACCAGTTTATTCAGAATCTCTGCCCGGGTAGCACTGGTGCCGATGCCGCTGCCCTTAATCTGTGCACGGAGTTCTTCGTCTTCGATGAACTGCCCCGCGTTTTCCATGGCAAGAATCAGCGAACCGGAATTGTAGCGTTTCGGCGCCGCCGTTTCGCCCTCTCTGATATAGAACACGGAAACCGGAAGTTTGCTGCCCTTTTTCATATCCTTTAAGGCTTCCAGCATTTCGGCGCCGCAGGTTGTTTCTCCCTCCGTATCCTCTGCCCGTTCATTTCCGGCTTTTTCGGAACCCCCGCCGTCTTTTTCTTCTAAGCCTTCTTTCCTGCTTTCCGTCGGCTTTTTATAAAGCACAAGATAGCCTTCCTCCGCCAACACCTTAAAGGTCGCAAAAAAGGCTTCCTCGCCGATGCGTACCGTAAGCGACACCTTCCGGTACACCGCAGGCGGGTAAAAAATACTTAAAAAACGTTTTACAATCGTTGCATAAACACGCTTTGCCGTCATGGAAACCGAAGAAAGGGCGGAAATTCCCTGCCCGGTCGGGATAATCGCATAGTGGTCGGTAATTTGCTTATCATTCACATAACGGGTCTTTTCCAGTCCCTTATAGCTTCCGCTCTGCAATACGGTTTCCGCAAAACCCGCTGCCGGCGGATAGTTCTTTAACCCTGCGATATGCTTTGCGATTTCCTTTGCAACCGCCGTCGACAGCACTCTTGCGTCCGTTCGCGGATAGGACACCAGCTTCTTTTCATAAAGCTCCTGTACAATCTTTAGAGTTTCATCCGGACTGATTTTAAACAGCCTTGCACACTCATTCTGCAGCTCGGCAAGATTAAACAGTAACGGCGGATTCTTTTTCTCCTGCTTCTTCTCTATCTGTTCCACTACCGCAGCCAGCCCTTCCACCGCACGCTGCGCCGTCAGCTGCTTATCCTTCTCGGTAATTTCTTCAAACGCCGCTCCCGCCGGTACATTCAGCTCCGATATCAATGTCATGGCGTCTTCTTTTTTCCGGAACCCGTTCTCCTTGTAAAGCTTCGGAGAGCCCTCGTACTTTGAGCCCTTCACCGCGCGAAACTCAGCTTCAAACGCGGAGCCTCCCGCGGAAAGCTTTCCCGTTACGCGGTAAAACGGGGTTTTCACAAAGGCGCGGATTTCCCGCTCCCGCCTTACTACCATGCCAAGTACACAGGTCATGACGCGGCCGACGGAGATTGCCTGATTTTTCTCCGCCTTCAAAAAATTCCGCACCGCAGTCCCGTATTTTAACGTCAGCACACGCGAAAAATTGATTCCCATCAGATAGTCTTCCTTGGCGCGCAGATAGGCCGCCGCTCCCAGCGCATCGTATTCGGAAAGAGGCTTTGCCTCACGAATTCCGCGCAAAATCTCCTCCTCGGTCTGGGAATCGATCCAGACACGTCTGCGCTCTTTTTCTGCCGGCACTTCCGCCATCTGGTCCACCAGTCGATAAATATATTCTCCTTCCCGCCCGGAGTCGGTACAGACATAGATACAGTCCACATCCTCCCTGCAAAGCAGACTTTTTACGACCTGAAACTGCTTTGCCACACCCGGAATCACCTCGTACCGGAACTCCTTCGGAAGAAACGGTATCGTTTCCAGCTTCCACTGGCGCAGCGCCGGGTCGTAAACCTCCGGGTAACTCATGGTCACCAGATGTCCGACACACCACGTTACCACCGCCTCCGGTGCTTCCATATAACCGTCACGCCGCGTAAACCGATACGGCAGCGCTTTGGCAAACTCCTGCGCCACACTCGGCTTTTCCGCAATAAACAAACTTCTTCCCATGAAACGAACTCTCCTGCTCCGTTCTTCTACTCTGCCGCACCTGCCGTACCGCTCTGCGGCTTTGCAAAATAGAAACCTTTAAAATCGTACTTAAACACCCGCGCCAGATACTCCTCCCCGGCTCCCGTAAAGCTGCAAATCAGCTTCCTCTCCTGATCAAACTCACTGTAAGTAAACCGCCCCGCGGTATCCGTCACCAAATGTCCCTCCGCCGTCAACTGCGCACTTCCCGCATACCCGGAATAGTCGAGGGGCACAGACTCCTCAGACTGCCATGTTCCCGCCGTTTCATTTACAAGATAACGGCAGAAGTAGGACGAGGTTCCCTTCTTTAATGTGCTTCCCAAATCCTCCGCCATTGCGGAATAATCCAACTCCGGACGGCTTTCCGTACCGCCGATATGATTGTCAAACAAATACAGCTCATAAACTCCGGACGGCATTCCGTCCTCCTTGACGTAGGTCATGGTATTTGCCCCGAAAAAGGAAACAAAATCATCCGACTTTGTCAATACATAGCTTGCATAACCGGTTCCCTCAAACAGTAGCGGGTCCCCGACAATATACCCAAGCATCGGGACTCCGTAAATATCCTCTATCTTAAACGCTGCCGAGGCTTCTCTCGCTCCCAGAAGAATGCCGTCCTTCGCCATTACCTGTATGGAATTCAGATTCAGCCATTCAAGCGTCCCTTCCGCGTTCTTTTTGCAGGCCTCCTTATACTCCTTTAGGAGTACACCCATATCCAGAAGCTCCTTCACTTCTCCCGAAATCAAATCCACCGACAGTACCCGGTCGTTCACGCCCTTTTCCGCTTCCCCGTTCTTACTTGCCAGCACCAGAAGTTTTTTCCCGCCTTCGTCGATGCAATAGTCGTTCCCGATGGTATAGCCGTCTGTCGTATACACCCGTTCCGCGCGTCCGAAACGGTCGACTGCCGCCAACTGCGTATCGGAAATGTTGTAATACATCCGCCCCTCGAAAAACAGGAACCGTTTACAGCTACCGCTAAGGATCGGAATTTCTCCCCGCAGCGCTCCGTCATTATCATAAAGCAGAACCGTTTCCTGCCCGCCGGTTTCATTCCCGAACTGTGCAAACAGCCCGTCGGAAAGCTTCTCCCCGCTGACACCTCTCTTCATGCTCAGCTTATTCTTTCCCTCACCCGCAAGACTTCCCACGGAAACGTAAAAAGTACGGACGCAGGAATTTCCTTCCTCATCCGCCAGGGTCAATGCCACACGGTTTTCATGTTCTGCCGTAAGGCCGAGCAACAAATATTCGTGCGTCACGGTATAGCGCTCCTCCGAATAACAGTCCGCGGAAAAAGTAGGAAGCTCGCTTCCCGGCGCACTGATACGGTAAGAAGCCTTCATCGGCGTTTCGGTTTCAAAATAAAGATAAAGCGAAAGCGTATTCGTTCCGTACGGATTATAGATTACAAGAGGCGCGTCCTGCGTATAGCCGCCCTGCTTCTTCAGCGCCTCGATACGTTCATATACCTGCGTATGACGCGCGGTATCATAAAGCTCCCCGTTATTCTCCGTGGAGGAAAAGTCCCGATAAATGTTCGGTGTCAGTGTTTTGGAGTCCTTGGCGCGTGCTTCGTACTGTTCCTGATACTCCTTTAATCGGGAGCCGCCCTGTCCGTCGCCGTTTCCTTTGTTTGCTGCCAGATACAAAAGTCCGCACAAAAAAACGCCGCTGATGATTGTCATGATAAGTAAAATCTTTAACGCTGTATTCTTCAAGCTGCCGCCCTCCTTGTGTGGATCTTCTTTACTCTTATTTTAACAATTTACGCCGCGGTTTGCAACTATTGTTGGAAAATATCATTGCACTTCTTTGCCGGGTGATGTAAACTAAATGCAGAAACCAATTTAAAAGCAGACACAAAAATACAGACCAAAGAAAGGGGCATATCCTATGGCTACACCAAAACAGCAGACCTATGAAAATCTGGCGGACAGCCTGATTGATGCATTTAACCGCCGCGGAATCGAAGGGTACTATTGTCCGAGCAGGGAAGAAGCGCTAACTACGGCGCTCCGCTTTCTGACGCCGGGTTGCAGCGTTTCGTGGGGCGGTTCCGCCTCCTGTACGGAAATCGGTTTGTTTGACGCATTAAAAAAGTCGGACTGCATTCTCTACGACCGCAGCACCGCGAAGACGCCGGAGGAGCAGCGTGAGCTTTACGCAAAAGCCGTAACCTCGGATTATTATTTTATGAGCAGCAACGCCGTAACGCTGGACGGGGAGCTGGTAAACATCGACGGGAACGGCAACCGTGTTGCCTGTCTGATTACCGGACCGAAGAATGTGATTCTGATTGTCGGCATGAACAAAATCACTCCGGACGTCAAGTCCGCCCTGGACCGTGTGCGTAATGTGGCTGCGCCGCCGAACGGTGTGCGTCTGAATCTGAATACGCCTTGTGCAAAATACGGGTACTGCCATGACTGCTACTCGCCGGATTGTATGTGCTGTGAAATTGTCATCACCCGCAAATCCAGAGTGCCGGGACGTATTAAGGTGATTCTGGTCGGAGAAGAACTCGGTTATTAAAGCACGCCCCGGATTATAAAAGGCTGCCGCACCGGCGACTTACAATCGCAGGCGCGGCAGCCTTGTCTTTCTTTTTTTACTGCGGAATATATTTTTTTGCGTTGGCAGCCGTCATAATATACACAAACGAACTGCCGTTTACTCTGGCATAGTAGTTACCGCTTACCGTTACATCGCCCAGTTCCAAAGTTACCGTGCGATTCTCCTTTGCGGTATTACCTTCCTCATCCGTTACACTTTCCGTGTAATGCACCGTCACCGTAAGGTAAGGGTCCGCAAGTCCGTACTCTCCAAAGTCCGTACAGTGATATTCCTGCACGGTGCTTGCCACAAACTTCTCACAGTCTGTGAAAATGGAAGGATAGGTTACCGTACCGTCCTCCGCGGTCTGCGGCACATAAGAAAGCGTATCCTCTCCGCGCAACGCCACCGTTACTTCCGTAATGTTTTCCAGATCCGTTTTCGGGAAGGTTTCCTCCTGCACCAGTTTCATCTCTGTTGTAGAAAGCTGCGTATAAACACTTGATTCAACCACCCAGACGTCGCCGGTTTCCTCCTGCAAAAGATAGTACCCGGAAGAATACGGTGCCTCCTCTCCCAGATAAAACTGCCGGACCGTACCGTCCGTTAAGGTAATCTTAACGGAAAACGCCGGTTCCTCCAGTCCGTAATCCGAAAGCACCGCGTCGGCCGCAGCCACCTTCGTCGTACTGGTTAAATTACAGAAGCTTTTGATTATTGTCTGCACCTTACTGTTTTTCGTCGGGAAGTCTTCCACTCCCTCCCGTACCCAGATATCTCCGTTATCGCTTTCCGTCCTTACAAAGCAGTACGAACCTTCTTCGTTGGTATAAGCAATCTCGGCAACATCGCTCAGGGAAAAGGTCGTCACGGTAAGCTCCTCCGCTCCGCTCTCCTGCTCCTCCTGCTTTCTTGCTTCTTCCTCCGCTTTTTTTTCACTGTACTGCCTTGCGACAAAATATCCGCCGCCAAGCCCCGCAAGCAGGACGAACAACACCACCACCGTAAGCATTCTTTTCCGTTTGAGACGTTTCAGCCTTTGTATTCTTTCTTCCCTTGCTTCCATGTACGCCTCCTGACTACTTGCTCTTTCTACGGAGCAGCACAACGATACCGACTGCAATCAAAAGCACCGGAATCACAATAACAAACATAATGCCGATGGCATTTGCCTCAGACGCGGTAACTACAATCATTTCCTCCTCGTCCAGAGAAATCGTGCGCACAGTGGAAACCACTTCCGCTTCCGCCATATAATTCACACTGTTTGTCAGCAGATCCGCATTTGCATAGCTGTTCGTTTTCAGGTAATCATCCGTAAAAATCGTCGCTGCGGAGAAAATAACCGCTTCCGACCCGTTCTCTTCATTCTTAACATAGATACCTACGCTAAACGGCCCTTCCAAATCTCCGTCCGCTTTTAATGCCGAATCCACATAGCCGTTTTGTACCTTCTTTAAATAAGCTTCCCCCGTTGTCGACAGTAAAACGGATCTAGAAAGACCGGAAGAAACGTTTTCTGTTACGGAAAGCGCAAAAGCGGTCGGCATCGGCACATACTTTGTTCCGTAAAAGCTTTTGGTAATCTCATGGTCCGCTCCGATTTTCGGCAACAGATAATAAGCATAGCCCGGAATATAGTAGTTGGAATTGCCTTCAAATATAATACCGTTCTCTAACTTTACTCCGTAATCGGCAAGCAGCCGGTTAAAGTTTTCGAGCCCCTCCTGATAAACCGCAGCAATCAGTAAATCGCCGCCGGCAGCGGTATATTCTCTGATTACCTCTAATTCGGCATCCGTATAATCGGTGGTCGGAACTGCAATATAAAGCACATCACAATCCTCCGGAATCCGCTCTGCCGTCATTAATTCGATGGTCTGATACGAAACATTTGCCTTTCGAAGCAGCGTCTGACCCTCCGTACCGAGCGCCAGCTCTCCGTGTCCGGTCGCAGCATAGAAATTTATCTGCTTTCCGCTCGTGACATGCTGGATTGCCGCATTCAACTGTCCTTCTATATCCAGACCTACCACGTTCTCTTTATACTCATAGGTATACGGGTCTATGGACAACTCCGTCAGCAGCATATCCTCATACGGAATATACTTGCTCTGACCGGTTGCTTCATTCACGGCAATCAGGCTGTACTGCATGACTTTCTCATCCGTATACTGCTCCGCAAACTTAGGATTGACTAATAAATCCACCGTTTTGAAATCAATTTTCTTGCTTCCCTTTTCATACAGCTTAAAGAAAATGTCAAGCCAGGAAATAGACGCCCCATCCTTCGTCAGATAATAAAACGTCACGTTGTCTTCCAGATCGGAAATCAGCTCCTCGGTTTCTTTTGTCAGGGAATACTTTCCGTCCGAGGTCAAGTCCTTACGGATATCCACCGCCGATACAATCATGTTGACCACAATGACTGCCGCGATTACAAGCACGCTGACTAACGTTGCATAAGCGCCGGAGCGGAATCCTTTGGAACGAAAGGAGTCGCCGATTTTTTTAAAAAAGGACTTAAATCCTTTGCTGTTTTGCTTTTTCATCCTCTTTTCCTCCTCATCAGCTATACCGTCTTTTGCGTATGTTCTGATATGTCAGAAAGCAAAAAACAAAAACAATACTCAGATAATATACCGGCATTCTCAGCTCAAAGATTCCGGCAACCGTTTCGTCATATACCCTCAGCAGGGAAAGCGTACCGAGCACCGTTGTAACCGTTCCCTCTAAGAGAGTACCCTTTAGCATATAAATGGTAGTCAGAACACATTCTCCTACCGCAAAAATTATAACCGCTACCGTTGCGTTCTTCATCACACGCCACATCCAAATGGCAAGAAGCGCCCAGATAACGGAATAGGTAATCCATGCCGCCTTCGCGGTTCCCGGTATCAGTTCCGCCACACCCTCCACAAGACAGGTCACTAAAACGACAATAAACGTCATAACCGCCGCAAACGCCTGGGAATCGGTCAGGCTGGAAATAAACAGTCCGATTGCAAGGTAAGCGCAGCCGATTAGAAAGAATCCGAAAACAGCGGCATAAGACATTGAAAAATTCACCGTGCCGAACTGTGCAAACAGTAACGGGTAAATGCACACAACCAGCATGGCAATCGCAATCAGCGTAACCAGGGCCAAATACTTACCCGCAACAATCTTCCAAATCGGAAGCGGTGAGGTCAGTAAAAGCTGGTCTGTCTTCTGACGGTTTTCTTCTGCCATAATCCGCATCGTCACCATCGGAACCAGTAACGCAAATACCAATGTGATACTTGCTAACGCATAGCCGATAAACGCATACCCGTTTAACAGGTTATAAAGAAAAACATAAAGTCCTACAAACGCAAGAAAAAACGCAAGGAACAGCCAGCCGATTACCGAATTGAAATATGCCCGCAATTCCTTTTTATAAATCGCTATCATAATTCTGCCTCCTCCTTTGCTTCGTTCGCCTGTTCCGTTGGTTTTTCCGTATCCTCCGGTGCTTCCGCCTCACTGTCCTTTGGCGGCATCTCCGTTTCCTCCTCGCCATCCGCTGCCGTCAGAGACTCCGCTTCCGGGTTCTCCTCCTCCGTATCCGCGGTTGCTTCCAGGAAAATATCCTCCAGCGTCTTCACATGGCGTTCCAGCTTCATAATCGGAAGCTCCGCTTTTGCAAGCGCAAAGAACAAATCCTTTCGTATCTCCTGTCCGCTCTTAATTAACACCGCAGAACAGCCTTCCTGCCCGCTTTCCGTTTCGGTATATTCCGAAATGCCGGGAACTCCTGCCAACACCTGTTCCAGTTGTTCTTTGGTACCGCAGACCGAAAGTTCCAGATTCTCACCTTCCGCCGCCTGTGCCTGCAGCTCCTCCGGCGTCCCTGAAAGCACCAGACGTCCGCGGCTGATAATCATGATATGGTCGCACACCGCGCTGATCTCCTGCATAATATGGGAACTTAACAGCACCGTGTGTTCTTTTGCGAGTTCCCGCATCAATTCTCTGATTTCAATAATCTGCGCCGGGTCTAAGCCTACCGTCGGCTCATCTAAAATAATGACCTCCGGATTTCCGACTAACGCCTGCGCAATCCCCACACGCTGACGATACCCTTTGGAAAGATGCTTAATCAGTCTGCCCTTTACTTCCTGCAGCTGCGCTTTTTCAATCACACGTGCCAGCTCCGCCGCACGTTCTTTTCTCGGTACTTTCTTTAATTCCGTTACAAACTGCAAATACTCCGTTACCGTCATGTCAGGGTAAACCGGCGGCTGCTCCGGAAGATATCCGATGCTCTTTTTCGCTTCCTCCGGTTCCTCTAACATATCATATCCATTCACCAGAATGGTTCCTTCCGTCGCCGATATGTAGCCGGTCAGCATATTCATCGTGGTAGACTTTCCGGCGCCGTTCGGTCCGAGAAACCCCACGATTTGTCCCTTTTCTACTGTAAAATTCAAGTGATCTACCGCAATATGATCCCCGTATTTTTTTACCAATCCGATGGCTTCAATCACTTCTCGTTACCTCCTTTTGCTTGTTTCCCACTAACATATCCCATTCTACAATACAATAGCGAAAACTTTTTGTTGATTCTGTGAAGAAAATGTGAATCAGTCGAAAAAGAAATCGTCCGAATTCAGGCATTTCCCGATTCTATCCAATAGCTGCTCGGAGTCTGCCGGTTTTACAATATACCCCGCAACGCCGCTCATAATACCTTTGATTACCTTCTGTTTATGGTTCTCTCCGGTCAGAATAATCACCGGAATTTCCTTTAAATTTTCCCGTTGTCTGATTGCCGTCAGCGTAGCAAAGCCATCCATTACCGGCATTTCCAAATCCAGCAGAACCAAATCCACTGCCTCGCTGTCCAGAACCTTTAATCCGGTCAGGCCGCTTGTCACGCCTTTAAACTCATAGTAGCGCTCTAAAATATTCTGTAACTGTTTCAGTGCAATTACGCTATCGTCAATTGCAAGTATTTTCTTCTGCATTGCCATCTGCTGCTCCTCCTGTATTATGGTTCCTCGTGCAAAGAAAATGCACATCTGAAGTACTCTGCCGTTTGCCCGCCGGTCTGTAACACGCGGTCAAAGCCCTTTCTAACCTTCTCCGAATCTCCGGCCTTTGCCTGCTGCTCCTGCTCGTAAGCCAGCTTTGCAAGAATATCCGCTCCCAGAGTTCTCGCATCTCCCTTGATTCCATGAATCAAAATTGCATAATCCTTCATATTTTCCTGTGCAAGAAGCGTCCGCAACATTTCCTGCCGTTCTTCCCAAAGCGTTGCAAACAACAGTAGTGTTTCACGGTAGGCCTTCTCGTTTCCGTCAAAATTTTTTAGCCCGTTCTCATAGGAAAACCCGCTCGGCATCCGGACTACCTTTTCCGCCGGTAAAAGCCGCAGCAATAACGCCTCCAGCTGTCTGCCCTGTACCGGCTTTCCGAGAGAACCGGCAAACCCCTCCGCGGCATAAAAGTCCCGGTTTTCTTCGCGGACATTTGCACCCAACGCAATCACAGGACATTTCCCGCAAAGATTTTCCTCCGCCTGCAGCCTGCGATACGTTTCCGCCCCGTCAAGCTCCGGCATCAGCTGGTCCAGAAAAATCAAATCGTACCGCTCTTTCTTCACCATTGCCAGGCATTCCGCACCGCTTCCCGCTTCCTCAATCACAATTCTCGTTTGTTTTAAAAGCTCCTTCATCACCCGTCTGCTCAGCCGGCTGTCGTCTACCAGCAGAATCCGCGCTTCGGGTGCGACAAAGGTCATCCGATAGCTCGCCCATTCCGGCTGCTTCCCCTGCTCTTTTTTCTCCCGTCCGTCCGTTGCTTCCTTTTTTTCCTTGTGCAGATACGCCATAATCATACCAAAAATAATGGTACTGAACAAAACGCCGCAACCGAATCCCAACACAAACTGCACCCTTTAATCGCCTCCCTCTTTTTCCGCATTACCGAAGACCCGCGTAAAACAATCCGCCGCCCTTTGATATTCCGTCGAAAGCAGACCAAACTTATCCAACAGAAAAGCAAGATTTCCCTCTTTTCCCATTTGCTCCTGCTCGTATGCAATTTCCGCAAGTAACGATACTCCGAGCATTTTCGCATCGCCCTTTATGGCATGTACCAGAATTGTATAAGACGGTGCGTCCTCCGCCCGGATATACTCATGCAATTTTCTCAGCCGCTCTTCGCGCAGGGAAGAAAACAGCTCTGCCGCCTTCCGGTACATCTCCTCATTCCCGTCAAAATGCTCTAAACTTCCCGCCATATCTATCTGCTCCGCGGCGAGAATCCCTTTCGCCTCCTCCGGCCGGATTTCCGCCTGCTGCCCGGCTCTTGCACTGTATTCGTCCGGATGAAGTTCTCTTTTTAATACCAGTTCCTGCGGCAGATACTTTAACAACATGTTTTCCAGCACCGTACCGCTGATCGGTTTGCTGAGGTAATCATCAAAACCGCTGTTCAAATAAAACTCTTTTACTCCGGCAACCGCATTTGCCGTCAGCACAATCACAACGGAAGTCGCACACGCACCGTTCTGCTTCTTTAAACGCTGCAAGGTTTCGACACCGTCCATTTCCGGCATCATATGATCCAACAGGATAATATCATAATGGGTATTCTCCGTTTTCCGCAGACATTCCAACCCGCCTGCCGCCTCGTCAAGCTGAAGCAGCGTCCGCTTTAACAGTCCCTTTACCACAACCCGGTTCATTACGTTATCGTCCACTACCAGCACCTTTGCCTCCGGGGCGGTAAACGTAATGTGGGAGGCTTCCCTTTTTGCCTCCTCCGGCGGGAAAACATAGTTCCCGACCGGTGCCGCGTTCACTATTTTCTGCGGAAGCCGTACCTTAAACTCCGAACCGATTCCGTATTCGCTCTCCACGGAAACGGTACCGTGCATCATTTCAAGAAGCTGTGCCGTAATACTCATTCCGAGACCGGTGCCCTCAATCCGGCTGTTCCGCTTTGTATCCAGACGTCTGAATTTTTCAAAAATTAATTTCAAATCTTCCTTACGGATTCCGATGCCGCTATCCCGTACCGATACAATCAGCTCCGCCCGGTTTTCGTCGAGCAGCTCCCATTCCGCGTTCAGCCAGATGCCTCCCCGCTCCGTATACTTTACCGCATTGCTCAAAATATTGCTCAAAATCTGCCGGATTCGGATTTCATCGCCAAACAGCACCGCCGGAATATCCTCCGCAATATTAACCCGGAAATCCAGTCCTTTTTCTTCCGCCTTAACGGAAAACGTGGCGACAACATCATGAAACAGTGACGCAACGCTGTACTCCGCCTCTCTGATTTCCATCTTGCCGGATTCGATTTTGGAAAAATCAAGCAAATCATTGATGAGTGCCATCAGCGTCCGCCCCTCCGTCTTGATATTCTCGGCATACTCCAAAATATTGAAATCCCTTGCTTCCCGGAGGATCAACTCATCCATTCCGAGAATCGTGTTAATCGGGGTTCGTATTTCATGGGACATATTCGCAAGGAAATTGCTCTTGGCATTGTTTGCCGCAAGCGCGGCATCCCGCAGTTCCTTTAACTGCTTCTCTTTTTCCTTGGACTGTGTGATATCGATAAAGCAAAGGGTGTTTCCCTTGACGTGGTCTCCCTCATATACTTCGGACTCCGTCACCGAATAACAGCGTTCGCCGATACAAAACTCCCCCTCCTCCGTCGGAACGAGCATGCGCAGGACCTCGGAAATCCTCTTTAAGCGGCTCGGCTTAAAAATCTCCCGCACGCTCGCATTGGTATACACGATATTTCCTTCCTCGTCGCATACCAAAATCCCTTCTTCCATCGTTTCGAGCACTTCGTTTTTCGCATTTTCCGCCACATCGAAAATCCGGAAGAAATAAATAATCAGCACAAAACAGCAGTCCGTACAAAACAGTCCGAAGGGAATAAAATCATAATCCTGAACCGGCTTTGCAAAACGCACCGACCAGAAAAACAGCGGCATCGTTACCGCAATTCCCAGAAATAAATACTTCTTATAATTTTCCTTCCACTTTGCGTCCCGAATCCATGCCACGGCAATTACGCCGATACAGACTGCCATAGAAATCAGCGTAAGCGCGGTATGTATCACATAAATCATCCCGATTTCCATATGCAGAACCGAAAAATGCTCCCGCACCTCCAAAGAACAGGTTTTGTAATGCAGATGGTGCAACGGATTGGTAACCACAAAGGTACAGGTTACGATAAAGGCGGAAATATACAGCCCCTTAAGCCACGGTCTGATTTTCATCTGAAACAATTCGCAGGTAAAAAACAACGCTGCAGCGGTTGCGGCGCTCTGCGTAATATACTCGAACCGTACCGCCATTAACGCCTCTTCGATAACCGCGCTCTTAATCTCAAGCAGATACGCAAGTTCATTCACAAATACCGCTATCGAATACAATAAAAGATAACTGCATAAAAGAGAATGTCTCTGATGCACTACAAATATAATAAAGAAAAAGGAAAGAATCACTGCTAAAGATTGAAAACAGATTACTAAAATATCCATCAAGTCACCTTCCCCTTCTTTATCGTCTGACGTTTTCTACGCTGCTGCCTCACTTTGTGCAGCCTTATGGTATAGTTTACCACTATTCCCTCTATTTTTCAATCTTTTCCTGCGATAAAGACAGAAAAAACAAAAAAAGCAGAGAATACCGTAACTTTTTAGCCAATTACGATATCCTCTGTTTTGAACCTGATATTCACCGGACCTTGAACGAATCAGCGTTTCTCTGCGCCTCTCGCTGCACCCGGATGCTTATTTATCGTCAATACTGTAATTCGGTGCTTCCTTGGTAATGTGAATGTCGTGCGGATGACTTTCCTTTAAGGAAGCTGCGGAAATCTTCACAAAACGACCGGTACGCTGTAAGGTTTCGATATCCTTTGCACCGCAGTAGCCCATACCGGAACGAAGACCGCCCAGCAGCTGGAATACGGTGTCTTCTGCCATTCCCTTGTATGCCACACGTCCTTCAACACCTTCCGGAACAAGCTTCTTTGCATCTGCCTGGAAGTAACGATCCTTGCTGCCGTTTTCCATTGCCGCAATGGAACCCATGCCGCGGTATACCTTGTACTTACGTCCCTGATAAAGCTCAAAGGTTCCCGGGCTCTCGTCACAGCCCGCAAAGATACTGCCCATCATACATACATTCGCACCGGCTGCAATGGCCTTTGTTAAATCGCCGGAATACTTGATACCTCCGTCTGCGATAATCGGAATATCATACTTCTTTGCCGCTTCGTAGGCGTTCATAATTGCCGTAATCTGCGGAACACCGATACCGGCTACCACACGGGTCGTACAAATAGACCCCGGACCGATACCGACCTTTACACAGTCTACGCCTGCCTTAATCAAATCTTCGGTTGCTTCTCCGGTTGCTACGTTACCTGCAATAATCTGGAGATTCGGATATGCGTCGTGTACCATCTGCACGCAGCGGAGCACGTTTGCGGAATGCCCGTGGGCGGAGTCGATGACAATCGCATCTACCTTCGCCTTTACCAGAGCGTCTACACGCTCTAAGATATTGGCGGTTACGCCGACACCTGCCGCACAAAAAAGTCTGCCCTGTGCATCCTTCGCGGAAAGCGGATATTTAATCTGCTTTTCAATATCCTTAATCGTAATCAGACCCTTTAAGTTGCCCTCCGCGTCTACAATCGGAAGCTTTTCCTTTCTTGCCTGACCGAGAATCTTCTTTGCCTCTTCCAGGGTCACGCCCTCTCTTGCCGTCACAAGGCCTTCGGAGGTCATGCTCTCCTTAATCTTCTTGGAAAAATCGGTTTCAAACTTCAAATCACGGTTGGTAATAATACCGACTAACTTCCTGCCCTCCGTAATCGGCACACCGGAAATACGGTACTTTGCCATCAGCTCGTCCGCATCATGAAGCGTATGCTCCGGGGACAGAGAAAACGGATCCGTAATAACACCATTCTCGGAACGCTTTACTTTATCTACCTCTTCTGCCTGTGCCTCAATACTCATATTTTTATGAATTACACCAATACCGCCCTGCCTTGCCATCGCAATTGCCATGCGGTGCTCCGTAACCGTATCCATACCTGCGCTCATCAATGGAATGTTTAGCTTAATGCTCTTTGTCAGGTACGTCGTAAGATCCACCTGATTTGGAATTACTTCCGAATAAGCCGGTACCAGTAACACATCATCAAAGGTAATACCGTCGCCGATAATCATGCCCATTTCTCTAATCCTCTCTTTCCGTAAATGTAATTTTCACCGCCGTGCGGTGGTGTTCTGTATAGTATACTTTTTTTCCAAACGCTTGTCAAGCAAAAAATTCGTGCAGGAGAGCGCAAAGCGCTTGCCTGCACGAATTTTTATTTACTTAACAGTGCCCTGTCGTTTGCGAACTCGGAACCGCTCGCTTTGGTGAATTCCTCCAACAGTTCCTCTACCGTAAGCCTTTTCTTTTCCTCGCCGCGGATATCCAGAATCACCTGACCCTCATGCATCATAATCAGACGATTGCCGTGGGCAATGGCATCCTTCATATTGTGAGTTACCATCATGGCGGTAAGCTGTCCCTCCTCGACAAACTTATCGGACAGCGCAAGTACCGTTGCCGCCGTCTTCGGGTCAAGTGCCGCCGTATGCTCGTCCAAAAGCAAAAGCTTCGGTTTCTTCATGGCTGCCATTAACAGGGTCAACGCCTGCCGCTGACCGCCGGAAAGCAGACCGACCTTTGTGGACAGACGATTTTCCAGACCGAGTCCCAGAGGTTTTAACATCTCACGGAACTCCTCCCGCTCCTTTTTCGTAATCGCCCAGCGGAGGGTGCGCGGCTGTCCGCGTCTTGCCGCCAGCGCAAGGTTTTCCTCAATCCACATATCCGCCGCCGTTCCCATCATCGGGTCCTGGAAGACACGCCCCAGATACTTTGCTCTTTTATGCTCCGGGAGATTGGTTACGTCAATGCCATCCACCAGAATCTGTCCCGCATCCGCCGTAAAAACTCCGGCAATCATATTCAAAAGGGTAGACTTTCCTGCTCCGTTTCCGCCGATGACCGTAACAAAATCTCCGTCCTCAAGCACCAGATTAACGCCGTTTAACGCCCGCTTTTCATTGATGGTTCCCGGATGAAAGGTCTTATAAACATTTCTAATTTCCAGCATTCTTCGTTGCCTCCCTTCTGCCGCGGTTCTTCTGCTGCAGCTGCTTCTTCCAGTACGGAACACCTAAGAATACCGCAACCACCAGCGCCGAGAACAACTTCATGTCGTTTGCGTTCAGACCAAGACTAAGTACAAGGGTAATGACTATATAGTAAATAATGCCGCCGCCGATGACGCCAAGCAGACGAAGTGCAAAGTTTTTAAAAATCTTTCCGAATACAACCTCGCCGATAATGACTGCCGCAAGACCGATGACAATGGCGCCGCGTCCCATATTGATATCGGCAAAGCCCTGATACTGCGAAAGCAAAGCGCCCGACAATGCCACAATCCCGTTGGAAATCATCAGTCCGAGCATTTTATTCCGCTCCGTATTTATCCCGTTTGCCCGGGCCATTGCCTGATTGCAGCCGGTTGCCCGCAGGGAATGTCCCAATTCCGTTCCGAAGAACCAATATAATATTACAATCAGAACAACCGCAAAAACTCCCGCTACGAGAATGGACTTCGGAATTTCCCGCAGGGAAAGCAACAGATTATACTTCATCACGGACAACGGCTTATTCGCCAGACCGCCCATAATCCTGAGGTTTACGGAGTACAGGGCAAGCTGTGTCAAAATTCCGGCAAGGATTGCGGGAATTCCGAATTTCGTATGAAAAATACCGGTTATCAGACCGGCAAGACTGCCTGCAACAAAAGCAAGCAGCATGGAAACGCCGATATTCATTCCGCTCGTCATGCAGACTACCATAACCGCGCCGCCCGTACCGAACGTACCGTCTACCGTTAAATCCGCAACATCCAGAATTTTGTAGGTAATATAAACTCCAATTGCCATAATGCCCCAGATAATTCCCTGGGCTGCCGCTCCCGGAAGGGAGGATATAAATGCACTCATTCGATACCTTCCTCTCAAAACACAGTAACAGCACCACGTTTCGTTCTCCGTAAGGGAACACCTCTTTCGTGGTGCTGTACTTTTATTCACTGTTTTACAGACTACTCTGTTGCTATCTCTACCGCTTCATAATCCTCCGGAACTGTCACTCCGAGCGCAGAACAGCGTTCTGCAACATACTGCTTTGTCAGTTCCGTTGCATAACCGATTTCCATCTCTGCCGGCTTTTTGCCGTTCACCAGAATCTCATAGGCCTGCTCGCCTGCCGCATAACCGATGCTGTAATAATCGATGGAAAGCGTTGCCACGCCGCAACCCTGACAAATTCCGGCCTCTCCCGCAACAATCGGAACACCTGCCGGTCCTGCAACGCCGTCTACAATACCGGTGCTGGAGGCCATCATATTATCCGTCGGGATGTAAATGACATCACTTGCCGCACATGCCGCCGAGGTAACCATTGCCACATCGTTCGTATCGGAGCAGGTGAACTCCTGGGACTCGATTCCGAGCGCCGTCAGATACTCTGCAATCTTTACTGCCTGATACTTGGAATTTGCTTCTGCGGAACAATACAGAATTCCGACCTTCTTTGCATCCGGGAACAGTTCCTTAATCATGTTCGCCTGTTCGTCAAGCGGAGCCAGATCACAGGTACCGGTTACATTCACACCGGTCTTTCCGGTCCAGTCATCAATATCCAACGCCGTTGCATAATCCGTAATGGAGGTAGCAACAATCGGGATATCCGCCGTAGCTGCAAATGCAGACTGTAACGACGGCGTAGCATTTGCCATAATCAAATCTACCTTATCCGCAACGAACTGAGTTACAATCGTACCACAGGTTGCAGTGTCGCCTGATGCATTCTTTAAGTCAAATGTAACCTTATCCCCGAGTTTTTCCGTCAGTGCATCCTGAAAGCCCTGTGTTGCCGCGTCTAACGCCGCATGCTGTACTAACTGGCAGATGCCCACCTTATATACCTTGTCCTCTTTCTTGCCGCAGCCGGCCAAACCGGCAGTCACGGTCGTGCAGGCAAGCACAAGTGCAAGTATTTTCTTTCCTTTCATCTCTTGATTCCTCCTGTAAAAAACTTCCGCAGGCATGCTCCTCTGTTTCATCATTTCCTGCTTCCGTTACTATAACACTTTAAACGGATGAAGTCAAGTGTTTTTTCAAAAATAAGGGGCGGTTCTATGCAGACACACTCTCAAACTCTATTTTTCCTACGACTAATATTCCGATACCTTACGCGGCGCCTTTTGCTTAATGTAAGAAATCATCTTTTCATTCGGCTCGAAATAAATCAAAGTCTGCTTCTCCCCGGCGCACTCCACAATGCCGAATACCGGGTGAGTCTTGTCCAGTGATGAAAAATTTAACACCTTGGAAGCACTCTGCTTGTACGCATCCAGAGCATGAGAGTTGGCGGGTGCCATAATCGTGACGTTTTCAAAATCCAGACGGTATAAATGCTTTCTCTTTTCTCCCGCCATAATTTTATCGAAATCCAACTGCCCGTCACAGAAAATATACTCATACACAACAGAAAGGCGCGGCAGAAAAGTAAATGCGCATACGCCTCCGATGATTCCGAGTAAAATTAACATCATATTTAATCCAAGCACACCTACAACAAGCAGTGCAAGCACCACAGCAATGACCGCGAACTTAATCATCGTATCCTTCGTTGTTACCTTCTTTTTTACATTTGCTTCCGTGTACAAATTATTCATCTGTTCTACCTTTCCGTCTGAAATACGCAGGATACCCCGGAGGCACTGTGCCCCCGAGGTTCTCTGCAAAATTAAACTCTGTTTTTTACATCATGCCCATGCCCTGAGCACCACCTGCCGGCATTGCCGGAGTTTCTTCCTTGATGTTGGCAACTGCGGACTCGGTGGTTAAGAACGTGGACGCAACGCTCGTTGCGTTCTGCAATGCGCTTCTCGTTACCTTTGCCGGGTCTAAGATACCGTCCTTTACCATGTCGACATATTCTTCGGTCAGGGCGTTAAAGCCGATACCTACGTTCTGCTCCTTTACCTTGTTAACGATAACGGAGCCTTCCAGACCTGCGTTCGTTGCGATGCAGCGAAGCGGAGCTTCCAATGCCGCAAGAATAATGTTGGCACCGGTCTTCTCATCGCCCTCTAAGGTAGCTGCCAGCTTTGCAACCTCCTTGGAAGCGTGGATATAAGCGGAGCCGCCGCCTGCGATAATACCTTCCTCAACGGCTGCCTTCGTTGCTGCGAGAGCATCCTCCATACGAAGCTTGTTTTCCTTCATCTCGGTTTCGGTAGCCGCACCTACGCGGATAACAGCTACGCCGCCTGCCAGCTTTGCAAGTCTTTCCTGAAGCTTTTCTCTGTCAAACTCCGAGGTCGTTTCTTCAATCTGTGCCTTAATCTGAGCTACTCTTGCTGCGATTTCTGCCTTGTCGCCCTCGCCGTCTACGATAATCGTATTCTCCTTCTGTACCTTAACCGACTTAGCACGACCCAGCTGCTCCAGCGTGGTATCCTTTAACTCAAGTCCGAGCTCGTCGGTAATTACCGTACCGCCGGTCAGAATTGCGATATCCTGTAACATTGCCTTTCTTCTGTCGCCGTAACCCGGAGCCTTTACCGCAGCTACAACAAACGTACCGCGCAGCTTATTGAGTACCAGGGTCGTCAGAGCCTCGCCCTCAACGTCCTCGGCGATAATCAGAAGTCTCTGGCCGGACTGTACAATCTGCTCGAGTACCGGTAAAATCTCCTGAATATTGGAAATCTTCTTATCGGTAATCAGGATATACGGATTGTCAAGCACTGCCTCCATCTTATCCATATCGGTTGCCATGTAAGCGGAAATATAACCGCGGTCAAACTGCATACCTTCTACAACATCAAGCTCGGTCTTCATGGTCTTGGACTCCTCGATGGTGATAACACCGTCCTTAGAAACCTTTTCCATAGCGTCGGCTACCATCTCGCCCACTATTTCATCGCCTGCGGAAATAGCGGCAACCTTTGCCACCTGCTCCTTTCCTGTAATGGAAGAACTCATCTTGGAAATTGCCTCGACAGCACAATCCGTAGCCTTTTTCATACCCTTTCTTAAGATAATCGGGTTTGCGCCTGCCGCAAGGTTCTTCATACCTTCGTTAATCATTGCCTGTGCAAGCACCGTTGCGGTTGTCGTACCGTCGCCTGCCACATCGTTCGTCTTCGTTGCTACTTCCTTTACAAGCTGTGCGCCCATATTCTCGAAAGCATCCTCTAACTCGATTTCCTTTGCAATCGTAACGCCGTCGTTTGTAATCAACGGTGCGCCGAAGGACTTATCGAGTACCACATTTCTTCCCTTCGGTCCAAGGGTCACCTTAACCGTATTTGCCAGCTTATTCACGCCCTGCTCTAATGCAGCTCTTGCTTCTGCGCCATACTTAATTTCCTTTGCCATAATAAAAAACCTCCGTCATTTACTGAATTTGAAGAACTTCTGCCCTTCGTTTCCTCAGGGGCAACATAACTGCGCTGTTTCCTAATCCTCAACGATTGCAACGATATCATTCTGCTTTACAATGATATACTCGTCTTCTCCGAGCTTTACCTCGGTGCCGGCATACTTGGAGTAAATTACCTTATCTCCGACCTTTACCTGCATGGTAACTTCCTTGCCGTCTACCACGCCGCCCGGTCCTACCGCAATTACTTCCGCCTGCTGCGGCTTCTCCTTTGCCTGACCCGGAAGTACGATTCCGGACTTCGTTGTTTCTTCAGCTACTAACTGCTTCAATACCACCTTGTCACCTAACGGTACTAACTTCATAATAATTCCTCCTTCTATTCTGCGCGATAGATACTACCGCTTTCTGTCGCTTTTTGTTAGCACTCATTTGCGTTGAGTGCTAACTGATATCCATATATTACATACTAACCTGAAAAGTTGCAAGTTTTCACATTCGGAAAATTTCCGCGATTTCTTTTCCGTTTTGTATTATGCTCGAATATACTAAATTATTCTAAGTTATTCTAAGTTATTCTCCTCCATCTCTGTATTCGAAGAGAGTCCTCTGGTATCCGTGCTACGACATGTTCTTTATCCGTATACCGATCTGATGTACTAGTCCACCTCCGTACCGTTCGTCTTTACAATCGCGCGCGGCAGAGCATCCTTGGAGTTTTTCCACGGTTCGTCCGCATACCGGTAATCGAACTTATCGATAAACCATTCCAAATCATCGCGTACCCGCTTCATATTCTCCAGATATACCTTATTTAATACCTCGCAAAACTCCGAAAGCGCTGCGCCGGAAAGCTGTTTTGGGGCTTCCTGATACAGCAACGCATAATGGCGGTTGCAAAACCCTTTGGACTGTGCGAAACGGACACGGAACTCCTCTTCCTTTTCATAAAGATAGAAAACCGTGGCAATATAGCGCTCAAAGACCTTTTCCACCCGCTCACAGATAAAGCAGGAGCCATTCAGGCGGTTCATGTATTCCACTAACGGCGCCGCTTCCTTTTTCTTAAACAAACCGCCGCCTGTCACGGGCGTCTTGGAAAGCTTTTCCGCCTCCTTGATGGTTCTGTCCATATGCGTTTTTAAAATTAAGGCAAGTCCCAGACGATTCTGCTGCCGGTACAACTCCTTACTGTGCGCCGCGCAGAAACCCACCCGGTCCGTTACCATCCGCACATCGTCCTCCATATAGCTCGGTCCGAGCGTATACTCGACAGACGCCTTTTCCAGTGACCGGTACATCGCGCAGACCGGACATTCACAGTCCTTTTCAAAGGCCTCGTTTACCGGTATCGTATATAACTGTTCTTTCATCAGAATACCTCCGTAAGAAGTGAAAAAGACCGCACCGTAGCCCCTTCCGGCGTTCCGGCGCAGTCCCTTATGCTTTTATTTTCTCCGTTATTCTTTGATTTTTATGCCTCTTTCATTGCTTCCATAATCAGTTCCTTTGTTTCTCTCGCCTTATTCTTAATCCGTTCCGGAGCGGAACGGGAAATAATCACCCGGGAAACAAGGCGCCCCGCCTCCTCATAACGTCCCAGACGTCTTCCGATGTCCGCCAGCACACACAACATCGTCATCTCATCCATGCCGCAGATTGGGTAATCCTCTTTTGACATTGCCTCCATAAAGCCCTCGTAAGCAGTCTTTAAAAACTCTGACTCCTGCTCGTACAGTTCTTTCTTTTCCTGCTCCTGCGTACATTCCTCGCCCTTTCCGCGGAGTAACCACGCCGTCTTCAGGCAGACATACGCTCTTTCGCTGATTTTGGAATGCTTCACCATCGAACTGACCAAAGCAAGTCTGTGACGCAAAATCGCGTCATCGTAGGTAAATACGCCCTCCGGCTCCGCAGGCGTATGAAACTTTTTGGAAATCTGTTCCTTAATCAGCTTTGCCTGCGCGGACGTAATCGTCGTAAAAAACCTGGTAATCGCCGCATATCCGCACCGCGGGCAAACAAGCGCATCGTAATTGAGCGGATCAATTCCCTGATAACGCGGCCGCAAATCGGAATCCGTACCGAGCAGCTTCGCCTTACCGGTCCTCACCGTCTTTGCTTTAAACTCCTTATCGCACACCGGGCAGATATGCGTCTTCTCAAAAAGATACTCTTCCTCCGTCTTTTCATGCTTTTCTTCCGTGCCTGCTTCTGCCCGCACTGCTCTCTTTTCTTTTGCGCCTATATCCGCATAAACCTCCAGTCCGCTAAGCTCGCCAAGACCAAGGTCTTCTAAACCTGCCAGTAAACTACTCATTTGTTCCTCCTCCGGGTCGTATCATGACCGGTTTTCATTCTATAAAAACTCCCTATTTAAACTATACTATGCTTTTTGGCTTTTATCAAGCATTATTTTCGAAAACCCGCCATACATTACACTAAACATATTCCTATGAGGTAACCCATGAACACCGAACAGGACCCATCCAGAACATATCGTATTGTAAAATATTCCCTTCTCATTTTTTCTCTCGCCTTTTTCTTATTTGCGGGCAGCAGGATACTAAACTCCACAATGGCTGTTTCCGGCAAGGCAAAGAAGCTCCCGATTTACTGCGTGGATACGGAGGAAAAGAAGGTGGCACTCAGCTTTGACGCCGCGTGGGGCAACGAAGATACCGCCAACCTTCTGGAAATTCTGAAAAAGCACGATGTCCGGGTCACCTTTTTTATGACCGGCGAATGGGTCCGTAAATTTCCGGACGATGTAAAGGCAATTCTTGCCGCAGGGCATGACCTCGGCAACCACAGTGAAAACCACAAACAGATGTCCAAACTTTCGGCAGAAGAGTGCCGCACGGAGCTGCAAAAGGCCCATGACCGAGTCAAGGAACTGACCGGCGTGGAAATGACGCTGTTCCGGCCACCGTACGGGGACTACAATAACACCTTGATTGAGGTTACCAATGATATGGGATACCACTGCGTGCAGTGGGATGTCGACTCTCTCGACTGGAAGGACTACGGTGCCGACGCCATTATCAACAAGGTTTTAAACCACAAGCACTTAGGCAACGGCTCCATAATACTGATGCACAACGGTGCGAAATACACACCGGAGGCACTGGAGGCCGTAATTCTGGGATTAAAAGAAAAGGGCTATACCCTTGTTCCGATTTCCGAGCTGATTTATAAAGAAAATTACGAGATGGACCACGAAGGGAGACAGCATTTAAAAAAGGAAACTGCGCCGTCCGGAACTGCCCCAACCGTTCCTACGGGGGCTCCGAACAGCGCTCCTTCCGTTACTCCTCCTGTGTCGCAGATTCCTGCGGCACAGCCGTCACCCTTACCGAATCAATAAGCTTTCCTTTTACTTTCAGTATCTCATAACGATATCCGTTTTCCTCCACCGGCGGATAGTCCGTTTCTTCTTCGGACGGAATGCGGTCGAGCCTTGAAATCAGGAAGCCGTTCAGCGTATCTGCCGCTTCTTCCTCAAAGTCCACCGAAAGAAGCTCTCCGAGTTCCTCTAACGGCGTAAAGCCGCGCACCAGCCACGTACCGTCCTCCTGCGGAAGCACCGCCTGCTCCTCCTCGTCGTACTCGTCCTGAATATCACCGACAATCTCCTCCAGCATGTCCTCCATTGCCACGATACCGGCGGTCTGACCGTATTCGTCAATGACGATTGCCATATGTACCTTTTTCTCCTGCATTTCCCGCAAAAGCACATTGATATTCTGGGTGTCCGGCACAAAATACGGCTCCCTGGCAATCTCGGAAAGAGGGGTATTCTTTATTACTTCCGGGTCGTTCCGGTATTCCATATAATACAGCGTCAAATCCTTCAGATGCAGAATCCCGGTAATATCGTCGATATTTTCCCGATACACCGGAAATCTGGAATAATTCTCATGCAGGCAAAACTCCAGCGCTTCTTCCAGACTCATTTCCTCCCTGACGCCGATTATGTTCTTCCGCCTTGTCATAATGTCCTTTGCTTCCTTTTCATCAAAGTCCATTACGTTTGTAATCATTTCGGCTTCTTCTGCTTCCAATAAGCCCTGCTCGTGCCCTTCGTTCACAATGGAGATAATTTCCTGCTCCGTCACATTCTCCGCAATATCCCCCGGACGCACGCCAAACACAACCACCAGTCCCTTTGCCGCACGCTCCGCAAGAAAAGCAAGCGGCGCAAGCAGCGTCATGAAAAAGCGGACAAAGCCGCAGATACGGAGTGAAAAGCCCTCTGCATACTTATAGCCGAGCTTTTTCGGCACCTTAATTGCCAACAGCTCGGTCAGCCATAAAAGCAGTACCGTAAGCAAAATAAGAAACAGCGCGACATAAAAACCGCAAAGCCCGGACTCCGAACAAATCTCGATAAGCGCAGGCTTTCCCACCTCTAAAAGAAGCACCGCATATGTACTGCCGGAAACGAATACCGTTACGGTACGCAACAAATCAAGCACCGTAGTGCAGCGTTTTCTGCGTTCCAGCACCCCTTCCAGCTTTATTGCACGCTTCTCACCGTCCGCCGCGCGTTTTCGCACCGTCGCAACAATCACCTGATCAAACGCCGTTTCCGCCGCCGCGGCAAGCGCATGAATCACAAGCAGTCCCAAAATAATCACAACACCTGCTATGGGATAATCTTGCATGAACGTAAAGTCCCCTTTCTCTCTTTTGTTATGTATCTAATGCAAGGCTGACACAAAGAGCCTTGTTGATACGTTCCAACACATCACGATCCAGATGACAAACCTTTTCCTTCAGTCGGATTTTGTCAATCGTGCGTACCTGCTCTAATAATATCACAGAATCTCTCATAATATCATACTTATTTGCGTTAATTTCTACATGCGTCGGCAGCTTCGCCTTATTCATCTTGGACGTAATCGCTGCACAAATGACCGTCGGGCTGTGTCTGTTCCCGATATCGTTCTGTATAATCAACACCGGCCGGATTCCACCCTGCTCCGAGCCTACCACCGGACGAAGGTCCGCATAAAAAATATCTCCACGTCGAATTACCATTTTAACACGCTCCGCTTTACTATATAGCAACAGTATTCCCTGAAAATTTTTTCTTATACTGCATACCGTCTGCTATATTGTATGCGTTACACAAAATGCCGTGCGCCGATGGCTTCTCCCTTTTGATAATAAACGCGCGGAATCCGTTTTCCTACATTACATACCATCTCGTAATGGAACGAATGGGACAATGCGCCGATTTCCTCGGCGGAAATCCGCTCCTTGCCGTCGCGTCCCATTAACGTCACAAGATCGCCCCGCTTTATTTCCGGTACGTCCGTAACATCAAGCATCATCTGATCCATGCAGACACGTCCCACAATCGGCACGCTCTTTCCGTGAATCAGCACTCTGCCGCAATTCGAAAGCGCCCGGGGATATCCGTCGCCGTAACCGACCGGCACGGTCGCAATCACCCGCGGCTCCTTCGTAACATAGGTTGCATTGTATCCGATACCCGTTCCCGCAGGCACCGTTTTCAAAAATGCGACATGGGATTTTAACTCCATCGCAGGCCAAAGCTCCGTTTCCTGCGGTGCCACCTCGTCGGACGGATACATTCCGTACAGGCTGATGCCCAGACGCACCATATCAAGCTGGTATTCCGGCAGTTCCAGAATCGCCGCGCTGTTTTCCGCATGGCGCAAAAGCCCCGTAAGCCCCTGCCGTTCCAACACGGCAAGAAACGCCATAAACTTTTCATACTGTACCTTGGTTGCCGTCTTATCTGTTTCATCGGCACGGGCGAAGTGGGTATAAACCCCCGTTGCCAAAATATTCGGAAGTTTCGCTGCTTCTGCCGCAAGCACCGCAAAGGGCTCCTCTGCCGCAAACCCGATACGTCCCATCCCGGTATCCACCTTAATGTGTACCAGGGCGGTCATTTCCAGACGCTTTGCCGCCTCGCTGATTTCTCCGGCAGCCTCTTTATCACAAAGCGTCAGCGTGATTCCGTTGCGAATTGCCTCCGGAAGCTGCGGCGGTGCCGTATAGCCAAGGGTTAAAATCGGCTTTTCGATGCCGCAGGCCCGCAGTTCCAAGGCTTCTTCAATATTGGATACCGCAAACCAGTCGGCCTCCTCATACACGGTTTTTGCCACCGGAACCGCACCGTGTCCGTATGCATCGGCCTTAATGACCGCGGCAATCTTCACGCCCGGAGCAAGTTTCTTCTTTATCTCGCACAGATTATGAGAAATCGCGTCCAAATTGATATCCGCTCTGACTCTGTAATATTCTTTTACCTGTTGCAGTTCGTTTCCTATTTTCCTGCACGTTTCCATTCTACTACCTCTTTTCTGTTAACAGACGCTTATGCGTCCCAAAAATCTTTCCTATTCTCCGTCCGCCTCATCCTCTGCCGCTTCCGCAACGATATCCCCAATCGCCCGCAGAATGTCCCGCACCATCACCGACGCACAGCCAAGCTCTTCCGCTGCCCTGTCTCCCGCCGCTCCGTGCAGCCATACTCCCGCTGCCGCGGCGGGAAACGGGTCTTTCCCTGCCGCCATAAGCGCCGCAATCACCCCGCACAAAGCGTCGCCGCTGCCACCGGTCGCCATTCCGTTATTGCCGGTCGTATTGATAAAAAGTTCGTCTTTCGACGCTACCAGAGTTACCGCGTCCTTTATCACAAACACAAGCTTACTTTCCCTCGAAAGCTGCTCTGCTTCTTTTCGTATTCCTTTTGCAAGCTCCCATACCGGTGTCGCCGTCAGCCTGGAAAGCTCTCCCAAGTGGGGCGTAAGCACCGCGCCCTCCGGCAGCCACCTCTCCAGAAAGCTTCTTCGCTCCTCTTTCGTTTTACAGGCTTCGCTATCCATCTTTCTTGAAAGCAGATTCAACGCGTCTGCGTCCCATACGGACGGCGGCATCTTTCCTTTCTGCCTCTCCCGCAAAGCGCCGCCCAGGGCGTTCACCAGTTCCTCCGCCCTATCCCCACAGCCGAGCCCCGGTCCGATTACCAGTGCATCCGCAAACTCCACAAGTTCTTTCGCAAACAAAGAAAGATCCGTGTCATCCTCATACACTGCAAGCATGGCCTCCGGTAACTTTGTCTGTAAAATCTCCCGGTTGCATTCCGGCGTCGCAATCTTTACAAGCCCCGCACCCATACGATATGCCGCATAAGCGGCAAAATAGGCTGCCCCCGCCATAGCTCTGCTGCCGGCTGCAACCACAACCTTTCCAAAGGTTCCTTTATTGGAATATGCCGGGCGAACCGGTAATAACCTGTCGATTTCCTCCGGCACGAAAGAAAAGCCGCACCGGTTTTCCCACAAAAACGACTTTGGAAATCCGATGTCCGCAACCGTTAATTTCCCTGTATATTCCCTGCCCGGGTACAAAAGCTGCCCGCATTTTGCCGCGCCGAAGGTAACCGTTTCCGTCGCCCGCAACGCCATGCCGCAAACCGCTCCGGTATCCGCGGAAATTCCGGAAGCAATATCTACCGCTATTACAATATGCCGTTCCGCGTTGATTTGCTCTAAAAGCTTGGCATACGCCCCTTCCACGGTTCTTGACAGCCCGATGCCGAACAAAGCATCTACAAGAATGTCAAACGCTTTCGTTTCCTGTATTCCGCAAACCGGAACTCCGAACGCCCGCGCCGTTTTAAGCTGCTGCAAAAACTCCGGCGTGCCGGGCGTCTGCTGCTGTGAAACCGCTTCCCGGTACAGCTCGGCATCCTTTAATAAAATCGTAACCGAAACGCCCGCTTCCTTTAACAGCCGTGCCACGGCAAGCCCGTCGCCGCCGTTATTTCCCGTGCCGCACAGTACGCCGACCCGGCTCTGTTTTGTCACATAGTTCATAACGCACCCGGTTACCGCGAGTGCCGCACGCTCCATTAACACCATTGACGGAATTCCGGCTTCTTCGATGGTCTTGTGGTCCGTTTCCTTCATGCCCGCGGCGGAAAGTACCGGACGCATGGCAGAGTCTTCTCCCGCTGCGGCACACTCTCTCGGGCAAAATCCGTTCGCCGAAGGAACGCGCTTGCCCGACGTCAACTCCTCTGTCTGCAAAAATGCCGTTCGGGGCTCTCCCTGTTCCGAAGAATTTCCCGTTCTTCCGCTCTCACAAACCGCATAGGCCTGTGCATAGTCCGCCGTATCCGTAATCGAAACCTGAATTTTGCAAACGCCCTGGTCCTCCGCCTTCTGCCTTGCCTTCCCGTGTAAAACCACATAAGGCAGCCCGGACGGCCTGCGAAGCACTTCGATTTCAATGGGTGCAAGTCCCGCAAAGCCACAGCCGAGCGCCTTTGCCACCGCTTCCTTCGCCGCAAAATTCCCCGCTGCGCGGGCGGGACGCGCTGCAATCAAATCCCGTTCTTTTTCCGTATAAACGCGTTCCAAAAAAGCAGAACGCTCAATTGCCCTCCGTACTCTGGAAACCTCAATCAAATCCGTCCCGACTCCGGTTATCATAGTAATCTCCTTATTCCTTGGCTGCCGCGCTCTCTTTCTGCGCTTCTGCGGCTATCTGCCGCGCCGTTTCGTCCCCCTGCCGCTTCTCCTGCGCCGCACGGATATTGTAAGACAGGCGCATCAGGCTTTCGGTCAGATGGACATTCTCCACTACAACATCTTTGGGCAGTCTAAGCTCCGTCGGTGCAAAATTCCAGATTGCCTTTACTCCCCAGGACACCACATCATTTGCCACCTGCACTGCCTGTTCCTTCGGAATTGTAAGTGCCGCGATATCCGGCTTCTGTTTCAGCACATAGTCCTTTAACTCGCTCATCGCGCGAATCTTCACACCGCCGATTTCTTTTCCGATTAACTCCGGCTTAATATCAAAAACTGCCTTTATTGCAAAACCACGGCGCGCAAAATCACTGTAATTTGCGATTGCCTGTCCTAAATTACCCGCACCGATAATCACTACCTCATGTTCCTGATCCAGTCCGAGGATCTTACCGATTTCCGTATATAAATATTCTACGTTATAACCATACCCCTGCTGGCCGAACCCGCCGAAATTATTTAAATCCTGGCGAATCTGGGAGGCCGTCACGTTCATTCTCTCGCTTAATTCCTTGGATGAAATCCGAACCACTTCCTTTTTCCGCAATTCACCCAAGTATCTGTAATACCGCGGCAAACGCTTAATTACCGCTGTCGAAATCACCTTTTGCATACCTTTTCCTCCTTCACAAAGCATAGATACCGATAAAAATATTATATTGCAATGATATATTTTTGTCAATTCGATGCTTTGACTCCTCTCCCCCTACTCCACTCTTTTGATTTCTACCTTTTCCGCCAGACGTTCCACTTCCTCCTTCGTTGCCAGACCTGCCGAAAACGCGCTGGCGCTGCCCGCTGCGATTCCGGTTCGGAAAGCGCTTTCGGCACTGTTTTTTCCTTCATGGGCTGCCAAAAAGCCTGCTACCATAGAATCACCCGCGCCGACGGAATTGACTACCTCTCCCTTCGGTGCTTCGCCAAACCACACGCTTCCGTCCGCCGCCGCAAGTACGGCGCCCTCCCCCGCCATGGAAACGAGAACATTTGCCGCTCCCTCTTCCCGTAGTTTTTTGGCATACGGCAGTACCTCTTCCTTCGTTGTAAGAGTCACGCCGTACAATTCGCCCAGCTCGTGATGATTCGGTTTGACCAGGAACGGACGGAAGCGAATCACACCGCGTAACAGTTCTCCGGTCGCGTCTACCACAATCCGCGGCGACTTTTCTTTCATCTGCTCCATAATATCCGCATACAGGCCTTTCGGCATAGACGCCGGAACCGTACCGGCAAGCACCAACGTGTCCTTTGCCGTCAATACGCCCAGTTTTTCCAAAAGCGCCTGTAAACTTTTCTCGTCGCACTCCGGTCCCGCGGCGTTAATCTCGCCCTCGATACCGCCCCAGAGCTTCACATTGATACGGGTCATACCTGACGGCAGACTCACAAAATTTGTCCGTACTCCGGCTTCATGTACCATGCGTACCAGCTCCGCTCCGGTAAACCCTGCTACCAGACCGAACGCCGTAGACTCCACCCCCAGATTCTTTAACATACGGGAAACCATAATTCCTTTGCCTCCCGGAATCATTTCCTCTTTCACCGAGCGGTTCACACGACCTTCCGTAAACTCCTGTAAGGTCATATTGTAATCCAACGCCGGATTCAACGTCATTGTATAAAACATAGGCACCTCCGTGATTAACCGATATCTCCTTTTTCTTTCACCATTAGTTATATTATACTACATTCTACTATTCCCAGCAAATAAAAAACGATACCAAAACGGCTCGTTTCCAACGAAAGAACAAGCTCCGCTTTTCCACTGCACAAGCAAATACTCGATTCCTTCATACCCTTGAATAATATAGCTGCTTGCGGTTGACCTCGGATTGCAAATCACCTATCCGTTCACCCAACACCATATACTTTACAGCGTAATCATTTAAATAAAAAGCATTCCCATCTCTACTCATTCCAATAGTCAATCGTTTCTTGAGGCGTAGTATCAATACCAAACAGTTGCCACATAAAATCCTCTTTCTCGTGATAGAGATTGATGATACGAATATACTTCTCTTCAATACGATAAAACACATAATTTTTCACTACAAATAGGTAGCGATAATCCGTAGCAACATCAAACTTCCGTGCCACTTCCGATCCCATCTCCTCGTTATCACAAAGATTTCTTATTGTACCGGTTATTGTTTTCATTATCTCTTTCGCTTTTTCTTTTCCGTATTGCTCCGAAATCGTCTTATTCATTCCCCGCAATTTGTCAGCAGCGTCAGGAGCATATTTTATCTCTTTCAATCAAGTACACCCAATTCCCTTTCCAATTCATCCGCATCAACCCAGCCTTCTTCCTCTGCGCGTTCTTCTGCCCTCTTCAAATCAAGCATAAGTATTGCAATTGCCTGCTCTCTCAATGCTTCTTTACTGTTCTTTGTCACAATAAAAGGTAAGCCTTCCACATTTAGAGACTGCTGAATAAATGTATTAAACGCATCCGTCAATGTCATACCGGTCTTGGCATAGATATCCTCAACCGCTTTCTTTATCTGCGAATTAATTCTCACCTGAAAAGTAGAATCCTTTGGTGCCATTGCAACATTCAAATTCATATCCATGAGATACACCTCCCTTTTCTTAATCATAACATAATCGCTTCGTCGCGTCAATACATTGTCAGTACATCAACATCTGAATTTTCTTAAACTAATGTGAAATATGATTTAAATGTATTTCAAATACACGTTCCCGCACAAGTACAAGGGCTGTCGCCCCTCTTTCTCCTCCCACCCGTTTCCTTTTGTGACGTTTTGAAAATCACCGTGCAGGGAGTACTTTCCTTGAATTTTGTGCAGGATATTAGTTTTTCTTATTGTCCCATTCACTTATCAGCAATGCCCGGACAGGACGTTTGGGCAAGTCGACACGCGCCACGGATGTCGCGTAATGACCGGTTGCGTGACTTTTTCAAAAACATTACGGAACAATTAGAAAGTCTACATCCGAAACTTATGAAAAGAAAGTCCCCCCCCTGCGCGGCGGCTCGGGCGTGGCGGGTTCTTGCGCTAAATAGGTGACTTTCCAAAAATAGTCCGCTCTCAGATAACCTGTTTTTGAATTTGTCCGAAGGACCGCGTTTTTAGCTGAGTCGAAATCGCCTCTTACCGGTTCTAAGTCTCGAGGGCACTCCCGAGAGATGTTTAGAACCGGTTAGAGGAAGTTTGACGAAGCGTTGCGCTTTGAAAAAATCGGAGACCATCAGACGAAAGACCTCTCTTTCAGCTTTTCCAAGCGCAAGAACGGGCTGTCGCACCTTGTATTATAACCACCCGTTTCTTAGTTGTAACTCTCAGGGGACTGACATGCAATACTCAATTTCTTTGAATTTTGTGCAGGATATTAGTTTTTCTTATTGTCCCATTCACTTATCAGCAATGCCCGGACAGGACGTCCGGGCAAGTCGACACGCGCCACGGACGGCGCGTCGGAGACGGTTGCGTCATCATTCTCATAACCATACTGGGACAATTAGAAAAACTTATACCCGGAACCCATGAAAAGAAATTGAGTATTGCATGGCAGTTCCTGAGTAAAAACAAGAAACGGGAGCCCCGCACCAAAGTGCGACAGCCCCCGTAAGTTCTACATTCTTTTCTCCGCCAGCTCGATTCGTATCAGGGAACGGCGCAATGCCAGTTCTGCCCTTGCGATATTGATGGAAGCATCCCCGCTCTTTAAACGCCGTTCTGCCCGGATTTGTGCTTCTTTCGCACGGTTTAAGTCAATCTCCTCCGGCCACTCGCACGATTCCGCAAGAATCGTGACATGGTCCTGCATAACTTCCACAAAGCCGGAATGCAGCGCGGCCTCTTTGTCGCCGTTCTCCGCAGTTCCCTTTATCTTCAGTATGCCCGGCACCAAAATCGCCGTCAGCGGAATGTGTCCTTTTAAAATACCCATTTCACCTTCCGTCGTCCGAAGCTCTACCATTTCCACATCGTCATCATAAAACATTCTGTCGGGAGAAATTATTTTTAAACGAAACAGTTTTCCTGCGTCTGCCATTGTTTCTCCTTTCCGGGCAACGCCGCCTTATTTTCCGTTGACTCTTTCCAGAACATCGTCAATATTGCCCGCATTTAAGAAGAAGCTCTCCGGAATATCGTCATGCTTTCCTTCCAGTATTTCCTTAAAGCCCTGAATCGTTTCGGAAATCGGCACATAACGTCCCGGAAGTCCGGTAAACTGCTCCGCAACATGGAACGGCTGGGAAAGGAAACGCTGTACCTTTCTCGCTCTTGCCACCAAAAGCTTGTCGTCCTCGGAAAGCTCGTCCATACCGAGAATTGCGATAATATCCTGCAGTTCCTTGTACTTCTGCAAAATCTCCTGTACGCCGCGGGCTACTTGGTAATGCTCCTCGCCTACGATACGCGGGTCAAGGATACGGGAGGTAGACTCTAACGGGTCTACTGCCGGATAAATACCGAGCTCTACGATAGAACGGGAAAGTACCGTCGTTGCATCAAGGTGTGCAAAGGTCGTCGCCGGTGCCGGGTCCGTTAAGTCATCCGCCGGCACGTAAACTGCCTGTACGGAAGTAATGGAACCGTTCTTCGTTGAAGTAATACGCTCCTGAAGCGCACCCATTTCGGTCTGTAAGGTCGGCTGATAGCCTACGGCGGACGGCATACGTCCGAGCAGCGCCGACACCTCGGAGCCTGCCTGAGTGAATCGGAAAATGTTATCGATAAAGAGCAGTACGTCCTTTCCCGACTTATCACGGAAATATTCCGCCATCGTAAGACCGGTAAGACCTACTCTCATTCTTGCTCCCGGCGGCTCGTTCATCTGTCCGAATACCATGGTGGTCTTCTCGATAACACCGGACTCAATCATTTCATAATACAAATCGTTTCCTTCACGGGTACGCTCGCCTACGCCGGTAAATACGGAATAACCGCCGTGCTCCGTTGCGATATTGGTAATCAGCTCCTGAATCAATACGGTTTTTCCTACGCCTGCACCGCCGAACAAACCGATTTTTCCGCCCTTCTGATACGGGCAGAGAAGATCTACGACCTTAATACCGGTTTCCAGCATTTCGGTCTGTGTGGACTGTTCCTCAAACTTCGGTGCCTTTCTGTGAATCGGATAACGCTCCACTCCTTCCGGAGCAGGCTTTTCATCAATCGGATTACCGAGTACGTTAAACATTCTTCCGAGCGTCTTTTCGCCCACCGGAACCGAAATCGGCGCTCCGGTCGCTAATGCGTCCATACCGCGTACCAGACCGTCCGTCGGTCCCATAGCGATACAGCGCACCGTATCGTCGCCAAGGTGCTGTGCCACTTCCACTACCAGCACATCACCGTCCTGTCTGGTGATATGAATTGCCTCGTATATCTCCGGAAGGCTGCCCTCCGGAAACTTAATATCCAAAACCGCACCGATAATCTGAGTGATTTTTCCAAGTTTATTTTCTGCCAACTTTTCCTTCACTCCTTTTCTTAGAATTTTATTTCACTAACTGATTGCATTTGCGCCTGCGATAATCTCTGTTAATTCCTGCGTAATGGAACTCTGACGGGCTCTGTTATACTTTAAGCCCAAATCGGAAATCATCTCGTCCGCATTGTTCGTTGCCGAATCCATTGCCTGCATTCTCGCACCGTTTTCGCTGGCAAGTGCCTGTACCAGACCGCCGTAAATCAAGCTGTTGACATACTTCGGAATAATGAGTGCCAGTGCTTCTTCTTCCTCCGGCTCATAATTCATCAGCGTCAACGCATCTGCCGCCGTCTGCCCGTCCTCCGCCTCTTCGCTCTCGTCAAAGGCCACCGGAAGCAGACGGATGAAGGTCGGAATGTGGCTTACCGTATTTTTAAATACGGTATAGGCAAGGTAAATCTCGCTGATTTTCCCCTCGGCAAAATCGGAAAGCACCTGTTTCCCGATTTCGGAAGCATCGGAAAACAACGGCTCGTTCATCGCCTCGGAATAATCCGCGGCAATCTCATAGCCGCGTCTTGCCAGACCGTCGCGCCCCTTGCGGCCCACTGCGTAAATGACAACCTCCTCTTTCCTCATACCGCTGCCGGTCACTAACTTCATGACGTTGGAATTATATCCTCCGGCAAGACCACGATTCGAGGTAATGACGATAATTCCCTTTTTGCCCTCCGCGGCAGTATTCACATACGGGTGATTGAGATTGCCCGACTTTTTTAACATCGATTTCACGGTTGCGTACATTGCATTAAAATACGGCTGTGAATCCTCCGCACGCGCTTTTGCTTTTTGCAGCTTTACGGTTGCAACGAGTTTCATTGCTTTTGTAATCTGCCCTGTGCTTTGTATACTTTCCCTGCGCCGTTTTATATCACGCATGGATGCCATATCGTATCACCTACACTTTCTTCGCGCTGCGCATTATTTTTTGAACTGCTGTTTGAATTCCTCAATTACCGAAATCAACAGCTTCTCGAGCTCCTCCGTAAGCTGCTTTTCGGTACGGATTCCTTCCGGCAGTTCCGGATACTTGGTGTCGATAAACTCAAACAGTTCCTTTTCAAACTCCAGAATATCTTCTACCGCAATGTCAAGCAGATACTTCTTTGTTGCCGCATAGATGATGATGACCTGATACTCTACCGGCATCGGCTGATACTGCGGCTGCTTTAAGACTTCACGGATACGCTCGCCCTGTGCTAACTTTTCCTTCGTATCGGCGTCCAAATCGGAACCGAACTGTGCAAAGGAAGCAAGTTCGCGGTACTGTGCAAGGTCGATACGAATCGGACCTGCAATCTTCTTCATCGCCTTAATCTGTGCCGAACCGCCTACACGGGATACGGAAAGTCCCGGGTTTACCGCCGGACGGAAGCCCGAGTTAAACATCTCGGTTTCCAGATAAATCTGACCGTCCGTAATGGAAATCACGTTGGTCGGGATATAGGCGGAAACATCGCCTGCCTGGGTTTCGATAATCGGCAGCGCGGTTAAGGAACCGCCGCCTAACTTATCCGAGAGTCTTGCCGCACGCTCCAAAAGTCTTGAATGCAGGTAGAAAACATCGCCCGGATATGCCTCACGTCCCGGCGGACGCTTTAAGAGCAGGGACAGGGTACGGTATGCGGTTGCATGCTTACTCAAATCGTCATACACAATTAAGACATCCTGGCCTGCCTCCATCCATTCCTCACCGATAGCGCACCCCGAATAAGGTGCGATGTACTGAAGCGGCGCCAGTTCGCTTGCGGTTGCCGCAACAATTGTCGTGTAATCCATTGCACCGTGTTCTTCTAATGTTGACACGATGGAAGCAACCGTAGAAGCCTTCTGCCCGATGGCAACATAAATACACTTTACGTTCTGCCCCTTCTGGTTAATAATCGTATCGATTGCGATTGCCGTCTTACCGGTCTGTCTGTCACCGATAATCAGCTCTCGCTGACCGCGTCCGATCGGCACCATGGAGTCGATGGCTTTGATACCGGTCTGAAGCGGCGTATCTACGGACTTTCTGGAAATGACACCGGACGCCACACGCTCAATCCGGCGGTATTTCTTTGTTTCAATCGGACCCTTTCCGTCAATCGGCTGTCCGAGTGCGTTTACAACCCGGCCCGACATTGCGTCGCCTACCGGCACTTCTACAACGCGGCCGGTTGTTTTTACGGTATCACCCTCGCTGATATTTCCCATATCACCGAGCAGTACCGCGCCGACATTGTCTTCCTCAAGGTTTAACACCATACCGTAAACCTCACCCGGAAATTCCAAAAGCTCGCCCTGCATTGCCTTCTGTAAGCCATGAATACGCGCGATACCGTCGGCCACCTGAATTACCGTACCGACATCGGACACTTCAAGCCTTGTACTATAATTCTTGATTTGTTCTTTTATGACGGAACTGATTTCCTCCGGTCTTAAATTCAAGGTAAAAGCACCTTCTTTCTGAATTGTTCTTATAAAACTCCACGCCTGCTTTTGCAGACTGTATTGTTCCGAAAAGCCGTCTGTCAGTCTTTCATTGTAAGCTGAATCTTTGACAGGCTTCCCGCCATCCGCTCAAGCTTTGATTTGATGCTGGCGTCCACGACTCTGTCGCCGATACGGATTGTCATGCCGCCAATCAGCGACGCATCCACAGAATACTGCATCTCAAAGCTCTCGTAATCGGTCTGGGAAAGCAGCTTTTCTTCGATTTGACGTTTTTTCGCGTCGGTAAGCTCCGTTGCCGAAACAACGGTTGCCACGCCGATTTTACGATACTCTCTCACCTTATCGAGAAAGTTTCCAAACACCGCCGGGATATCGCCGCACCTTCCTTTTTCCACAATTACGGTAAGAAGCCCCGTCAGTGCGTCGTCAAACCGTCCGCCGAATACCTGCTCTACAACGGAACGTTTTTCCTCCTTTGTGATTTTCGGGTGCGTTAAAAGCCCCAGAAACTCCGGATTTTCGGAAAACACAAGCTCCGCCGTCTTTACCTGCTCTGCCCATGCGTCAATGCTGTTCTGCTCGATTGCTAAATCAAACAATGCTTCTCCGTATACGTCAGCCGCTAACTTCGCCATGTGTCATCACCCATTTCGTTCAGCGCCTCGTCGATTAACTGCGCCTGCTTTTCTTCGTCAAGAGAGGAAGCAACCAGCTTTCCTGCCATTGCAGTCGCTACCGTTACCATCTCCTGCTTCACTTCGTCCTTCATTTTGTTCTTTTCTAACTCGATTTCACGGCTTGCACGCTCCATAATCCGCGCAGCTTCCGCTTTTGCTTCATTCACAATTTCATCCTCACGCTGCAACGCCTTTTTGCGTCCTTCGCTCAAAATTGCTTCCGCTTCTTTGTCTGCCGCCTTTCGCTTTGCGTCGTATTCTGCCTTAAACTCTAAGGCGTCCTGCCGCTCTTTTTCCGCTTCTTCCATTTCCTTTGCGATTTTTTCACGGCGCTTGTTCAGCAAATCCCGCGCCGGATTGAACAAAAGATAGGAAAACAGAACAAACATAAAGCCCACGGCTAACATCAAAATCAAAGCGTCTAACAACAGTTGCGGTGTGAGTCCGAAAATGTAACCTTCCATCTTAGGTTCCGCCTCTGCTTCCAAAAAAGCAAGGTTGGAACATACGGTTAATAATCCGCCCACGTTCCGGCCTCCTTTATGATTTTTTCGTCCTTCTCCCGCTGATTACAGCTTGCCGAGCAACGGATTTGCAAACAGAAGAATAATTGCTACTGCGAAACCGTAAAGACCGGTGGTTTCGGCAACTGCCTGTCCGAGCAGCATGGTAGACATGATATTACCTCTTGCGCCCGGATTTCTGCCGACTGCCGCAGCACCGTGTCCTGCCGCAATACCCTGACCGATACCAGGTCCGAGACCGGCGATCATCGCAAGTCCCGCACCGATAGCGGAGCATGCCAAAATTAAACCTTCATTCGTAATCTGACTCATCATAAAAAAATCCTCCAATCATAAAATGTTCTCTGCGATGCTTCTTAACCCTGTGCTTCATCCTCAGGGAAGTTCTGTGCAATAAATACCATTGTCAGCATACAGAATACGTACGTCTGTATTGCTCCTGAAAATACGTCAAAGTAAACATGCAGTATGCCGAATAACGGCCATAAAAACGCCTGTATCAGCTTCGGCACCAGTCCGTAAATCAGGCCCATCATTACCGTACCGGATAAAATATTACCGAACAGACGCAACGACATGGATAACGGCGTTGCGACTTCACCGATAATATTAATCGGGGTAAGCGGAATCGGGTGGAACAGCTTTGTCACATGACCTGCTTTCTCGTACTTAAATCCGTTGTAATGAATCATTACAAAGGTAATTAAGGCAAGCGGCAACGTCACGCCGTAGTCGGCGGTCGGCGGTCTTAAACCGAGCAGTCCGCTGATGTTGCAGGCAAGAATTACCGCAAACAGGGTGCCGATATAGTTTGAAAAACGGCTTCCGCGCTTGCCCATGTTGGACCTTGTCAGACTGTCAACGGATTCTACCAGCAGTTCGAGCACATTTAAAAACGGCCCGGGGACATCCTCAGGATTCGCCTTTTTTATTGCGCGGTTGGCAACCATCGCAAAAATTGTCAACGCAATTACAATAATCAAAAGACTGATATGAGTTGTCGTTATCCAGAGCGTCTGCCCGCCTACCTCAAAATGAAAGTAGCCGGTAATCCCGATATCTACATCGTTCGCAAGAAAAACGCTCCGGGATGCAATTCCAGTTCCCACTTTATCACACTCCTTTCCTTTATTCTACGCAGTTTCCGCGCGATTTACTTCTTTTCCCGCGAAAGCGGGCTGTATTTATGAATGACCGGCCAAAGGAACGCGGACAGCTTTAAGGTAAGTATCCCTAATACTGTTCCGAATAAACCATACAGTCGCAAAAACCATATGGCCGCTCCGATAACCGCTATCATAATTACCATGCGTAAGAGCGCCGAGCGCTTCATATACCCGGACGCCTGTTTCTCCGGATACTCCGTGGCAATCAGTACCGAGCGGTACATATGACACGCCAAAAGCAGTGCCGTTACCACCCCTATCAACATTCCGAGAGAAAACTTCGCATTCCAGCGAAGCAAAAGATTACCTGCCAAAAGCACCGGTATCGAAACCAGTACAATTCCGATGCAAAGCTCCAGTAACGTCTGTTTTACCTGCGCCTCCTGTTCCTCTCTGGTAAGCACCGGTGTTTCCTCGATATTTTCCCCGTTTTCCCCGTACTCCTCGTCAAAATCGTACCGCCAGCCGGTAGAATGCTCCTGCTGTTCTCTCTCCATTTCCCGGACTCCTTACTGTTTCTTCGTTCCTGTCTGTGCCGACTCTTCCGTCATACGCTCCGCGGCGCGCTGTCTGCCCTCTTTTTTTAAATTCTCGATATAGGCAAGCTCCGCATCCTCCCGCGCCTTATCCTTTGCATAAAACGGCTTCAGCAGATAATACACGTTGCGGAACGCCGCCCCGATTCCGAAGAGCAGAAACAGCGGCATAAAAAAACCGGTGCCTGCCTTTTCGTCGATAAAATTTCCGGCAAATACACACAAAAAGACCGGAACCATCATACTGAACCCAATCTGCGTTACCAGTACAAGCGCCTTGATGATCCTGCCATTCTGCTTCATGCGATACTCTCCCGTCTGCGGTTTCGCGCCTGCTTGATTTCCCCTCTGCCCAAAGAATACTAAGAGTATTTTACCACAAATTTTCCTTTCTGTATAGTTTTTTCAAAACATTACATAGAAATTTTATAAAATCCCCACAGTAAAAAAAGAAGACTTCGATACGGAATTTCTTGCAAAATGACAAGAAACGCGCTATACTGTCCCAAAGGGGGTTTTCTTATGAACACTTCAATTCAATTATACCGCAAACGTCATATTCCTCAGGAATGTATTTTGCTTAACGGAGATAAAATTCTGTATCTGGACGACACCCGTCTGATTACACGGTGGGATACCATCAATCCCCGCACCGACTTTGCCTCCGGCATTTCGGTGTACGATTTCGCACAGCACCGGAAAATCACAAAGCTCCTCCGTGCGGACGGTTCTTTGCTGTACTGGTACTGCGATATCATGAAAATGCACATTTCCCATGACAGCCAAAAACATGTTTCCTCCTATACGATGGAAGACCTGCTCATTGACGTGATCCTTTATCCGGACGGTTCCACCCGCGTTCTGGACTTAAACGAAGCGGCGGACGCATTCGACGCCGGACTGATTACCGCCGCCGACCTGACGTTAGCGCTCCGTTCCGCAGACGAGCTGTTAAATCTGATAAGAACCGGCGGCTTTGCAACGTACCAGGAACTGTTAGACAATTATTCAGAGGGATTAAGGTGACTGCACAGGCAATCACTTTAATCCCTCTAAGTCAATACGATAAATCAGTTCTTCCGGCTCCGTTTCTTTCTCTACAAACATCAGCATATAGACCGGATAATACACCACTTTATCCACAGCTTTGACGTTTCCGTTATAAAATACATACGCCTCCTTTAAGGCATAGTTCTCATTGTCCAATACATTGGAAAGCGCAGCGTGTTTTGCATAGTTCTTGCCGGATTTTATTTCAATCGGCAGCACTTCTCCGCCCCGTTCTACCAGAAAATCCAGTTCGCCCTGTTTTCTGCTGTTAAAGTAGTATAAATCAAACCCATGCGCCTTTAGCTCCTGTGCCGCAGCATTTTCGTAAACAGCGCCAAAATTAATGTCCTTCTCCCGATTCAGAATTTTCATTTGGATATGATCCATGTACATCGAAGCCAAAAGTCCCACATCCGATAAAAACAGTTTAAAAAGGTTTGTTGCCTTGGATAGCAAAAGCGGTATTGTCGGTTCATTCACGCAAAATGTAGGCAGGACAACACCGGCGTCCTTTAACCAAATAAAACTATTCGTATAACGCGAAAGCTTAAAATTCTCATTCAGATTTTTCAGAATAAATCGCTTGTTTTTACTGTTCAGTTCGCTCGGTATTAAATCAAAAATATCTTCAAGGTACAGCTTATTATGCGGGTCGTACTTGCTGATATCCTTTTTATATGCCGCAATAATACTGCGCTGTTCTCTTACTACCTCCTGCAAATTATTCGTTGTAAGATATTTTGTCACTGCCGCAGGCATGCCCCCCACAATCAGGTACAATCGGAACAACTCCATCATTTTCTCATGTATGAACTCATCCACCGGACATCGCTTTTCAAAGCATTGCCTTAACTCACCAAGCACTCTTTCGGAAACTCCGTTTGCCATCGAAAACTCCTCAAAATCCAGCGGATACATTTCAAAAACATCCATATAGCCTACCGGAACGGAACGGATATCCTTCAAATCAACACCAAGCAGAGAACCGCTCAAAATATACCGGTAGCTGCCTTCTTCGACCAAAAACTTAATTGCCGTTACAATTTCCTTGCACTCCTGCACCTCATCCAAAAAAATTAATGTTTCTCCCGGAATCAGCTTTTTCTCGGTCATCATTGACAGACGCAACAACAGATCGGAACTGTCCTTTGCATTTTCAAATAACGTCCGCGCCGCCTGATTCTCTAAGAAATTAATTTCTACAAAGGAGGCATACTGCTTCCCAAACTCACGAACAATAAAAGTCTTACCTACCTGTCTTGCCCCGGTAAGCAGTAATGCTTTTTTCCCATTACTTGCAAAAAAATGCTGCAATCTCTTTTCCATTTTTCTCGGTATCATGGCATGCTCCTCCTTAGATTTAAAGATAGAATATCATGAATTCCTTAATTTTTCAATAGTTCTTCGCATTTTTGTCCGTTTTTCAATAACTTGTTACAGGCATTTTGTCCGCTTTTCAATTAAATATTAAAACTATTTTGTCCGCTTTTCAATAACTTTTTTCGGTTGTTTTGTCCGCTTTTCAACATTTTCCTATCGTGCGGGTGTGCCTCCCCGCGGAACGTTTTTTATTTGAAAGGAAGCACTTTTTTCCAAACAAAAAAAGCGCAGCACTTTGCTTGCCGGCGTTTGCTTTTTCAAAAACAAGGCAAACAAAGTCTGCGCGTCTTTCCTAATTCCTAATCCTCCAGCATGCTGATACGTCTTGCGTGGCGCTCCTCGCCGGAAAACGGCGTATCCAAAAACTTGTCCACAATCATCAGTGCCAGTCCCGGGCCGACAACTCTGCCGCCCATCGCAAGAATATTGGCGTCGTTGTGAAGTCTGGTGGCCTCCGCACTGAATACATCGTGGCAGAGCGCTGCGCGGATTCCCTTTACCTTATTTGCCGTAATGGAAATACCGATGCCGGTGCCGCAAATTAAAATTCCTCTCTCGCACTCTCCGTCCGCAACCGCATGCGCTACCTTCTTTCCGTAAACCGGATAGTCCACCGACGCCGCCGAATACGTGCCGAAATCCTTATACTCCAGCCCTCTTGCGTCCAAATGCTTCTTTACCTCCTGCATCAACTCATAACCGCCCTGGTCACAGCCCAATGCTATCATATTACTGTTCCTCCTTTGAATCTACATGAATTATATGGTATCCCGCCGCCTTTAACAAACGGTTCATAATCGCCGTTCCCAGCGGGTTATCCGCAAAACTCTCGGAATAAATGACGTTGGCGCCGGTTTCGTCAAAACCTCGCAGCGTATCAAACAGCCCGGCTGCAATGGTATCGGCATCTTCTCTTGTGCCGACGCAGAATACCATACCGCCCTTGTAAAGCTTCTTTGTTTCCTCCGTTGCCAAAATCCCCGTAATCTTTCCCTCCGCGGCATTTTTTACCGCCGCCGCGTTAATATAGCGCACCACATCCTCGCTCTTTCCCTCGATAATATAAAGCGGCGCTTTCGGCGCATAGTGCCGGTACTTCATCCCCGGCGCTTTCGCTACAACCGGCTCGGACGGACTGTGCTTTAGCACCGCCTCGTCAAACCGCACCTCTCCCAACACCTCTGCCAGCATCTCTGCGGTAATATAGCCCGGTCGCAGAATCAGCGGCACCTCGCCGGTCAAATCCACAATGGTAGACTCCAGTCCGATTTCCGAAGCTCCTCCGTCCACAATCATATCAATCTTTCCGTTTAAATCTTCCACCACATGCTCCGCCTTTGTCGTACTCGGTCTGCCGGAAACATTTGCGCTCGGAGCCGCCACATAGACCCCGGACAACCGGATTAACGCCGACGCGATTTCATCCGACGGCATACGAACGGCAACCGTATTTAACCCTCCCGTCGTCGTCTTCGGTACTTTTGCACTCTTTTTTAAAATCATGGTAAGCGGTCCCGGCCAGAATGCTTCTGCCAGACGATACGCCGCCTCCGGCACTTCCACGGCAAGCTCCTCCAATGCGTTTACCTCCGCAATATGCACAATCAGCGGATTGTCGGAAGGGCGTCCTTTCGCGGCATAAATCCGCGCTGCTGCCGTAACGTCAAAGGCGTTGCCGCCCAGACCGTACACCGTTTCCGTCGGAAACGCCACCAGCTTTCCGTTTCGCAGATACTCTGCTGCCTTGGCGAGTTCGGACTCTTCCCAATGTTCTCTATCAATCTTAACTAGTTCCGTTTTCATCCGGGTTTCTGACCTTCCTTTCACTGCCTCCCCCTACCTCTTACTTCTTCGCAGACCCTTCCGCCCTTTACTGCGTTTCATTTCCCGTCTCCGGGCTTTTGGACAAATACCGCAAAATACCGAGGTGCAGTGCCTCCGCTATTTTGTTTTGGTATGCTTCCGTGACAAGCAATGCCTCCTCGGACGGATTGGAAAGAAACCCACACTCCGCAATTACAATCGTACACGGCGTCTTCCGCAACAGATAATAATCGGCATTTGCCTTTGCCTGTCTGGTATTCCCGTCCCGCAGTACCTCCGGAAACGCTTTCTGAAGCACCTCCGCAAGCCTTTTGCTTTCCTCGGAGCTTTGATAATAAAACACCTGCGCCCCCTTACAGGCTTCCGAAGGGTAGCTGTTTTGGTGGATACTGATTGCCAAATCCGGCTTTGCCTCCGTAATCACGCGAACGCGCTCCCTCATGTCTTCTTTCTTTTTATTCTGCGAATCCTCCGCGTAAAGCCCTCCGTCCTCCGTCCGCGTCATTACGACCCGAATGCCGCTCTCCTCTAAAAGAGCTTTTAAGCGAAGCGCAACGGCAAGGTTAATCTCCTTTTCTAACGTGCCCGCCGTTCCCACCTTCCCCGGGTCCATGCCGCCGTGTCCCGCGTCAATGACTACCACGGTTTCTTTTTCTTCCTTTTCCAAAAATACCGCTGCCAGCCGTTCCCCTGCCTTACTTTTTGCAAACAGCAGTACGGAGCAAAGCAGCAATAACATTACTATGTGTCTGTACTCCCGCCAATGTGACAGCCTTCTTTTCACATTTTCCCATTCTTCTCGCATTCCGCACCGTATACTTTCACTTTCAAAAAAGTATATGCGCTCTCCTACTCCGCAAGAACCTCGCTGCCAAACAAAGCCCATACCTCCGGCTTTTCAAACCCGAGCCGCCATGCGGCCGTCCCCGCCAAATCCGCCGACCGGATATAAGAAAGCTTTTCCCGCAGGGAATCCGTTTCCTCCATCCAGATTTTGTACGTTGCCGAACCCTTCTCGTACTCCGCGTAATACTGCCGCACGGTTTCGTCCCACTCCGCCGTAACGCCGTTTCTTGCAAGCTCCGCTTCAGCCGTCGCCATCGCAAGCGCCTCGGAGGTCAGCTTCTTCACGCCGTTTTCTTCCGTTTCCATCCACAGTCTTGTATAGAACGGCACTGCCATGATGACCTGCTCCTTCGGCACCATTGTCAATATATTATCCACTGCCGCGGTCAGGTATCCGTAAGAAGCAACCGAACCGGCTGTTTCCGAACCCGCATAGTGCTCATCGTATGCCATAATCACAACATAATCCACGACGTTTCCCTGCGATTTCCAGTCGTAATACGCCGCGTGGGAGGACGGCACATAATTGTCCACCGACAGCACAATCCCGTTTGCGCGGCACTTTACCGAAAGTTCCCGTAAAAACTGGATAAAGTGAGGCCCCGTGGCAAGGGAAAGCAGCTCAAAATCAATATTCAGTCCGTCCAAATCATACCGGATGGCCTCGGCAATCAGCGCATTCACCAGACGTTCTCTTGCCGCGGTGGAGGAAAGCACCTGGAACGAATTTGCCGTCGGGTCATCGATTCCTTCTGCTTTAAAATTATCCACCAGCCCCCAGACCTCAAGTCCGTGCTCCTTCGCCGTCTTTACATAAGCCTCGTCCGCAAGGGAGGTAATGTTGCCTTCCGCATCGGCAAGACGAAACCAGGTCGGCGAAACCGCCGTTAACACCTCGTTGTCCTTAATCAACGCCGCCAGCCCCGCGTTTGCCTGCACATTCGTCACCTGATGCCAGCCAAGTACCACCTTCTCTTTCGATAAAATGTGGGAATACTCCGGCGCCTTGTAACCGGTTGTATACGGCTCATAGTACGTTTCGCTTAATTCCTTGCTTTTGACAAACCCGTAAATCCCATCCTCCGTCATCACCTTTACAAAATTCTTTCCGCCCTCCTTGCCGGCATCCACATACCAGACGCGGCTCTTTTCCGGCAAATCACATAAAATGCGGCTCTTAATGTCCGCCGCCTCCCGCAGTACGGTTCCCTTTTTCACATCAAGGGAAAGCACACTCTTTTCGCCGGTGCGAAGCAGAACGCGGGCCGGTTCTTCCAAAAACGTATAGGTCAAATCCGAAAAAAGCGCCGCAAACTCCAAAGATACATACGGCGTCCCTGCCTTTTGTATCACCGCTGCCGACTTTAACTCCGTTCTCGTCTTGTTGCTGTAATATGCCGCCTCGCCCGGATAAGCGCGGATAATCTCCGTCGGTGTTGTATAAGACAGCACCGTTTCGGCCTCATCGTAATAAAACTCCCCGTTAATATGCGCAAGCACCGTTTCGAGGTCGAGATAAATCCCGCCTCCCGAAAGCAGCGCGTTCTTTTCGTAAGCCTCCTGCCAGAACATCACATGCGCCTCTCCCTCTGCAACCGGATACACCTGTGCAGGGGCGACGCGTTCCTTCCCCGGCGTATATTTTTTCACCAGTGCGGCGCCAAGCACCACCGCAATCAAAAGCAATGCAGCAAATGCACCGATTACTGTAATTCCTGTCCTCTTTTTCACAAACCGTTCCTCTTTTCCGTATCTTACTGTCGCCAAAAACTGTTTTTACTTCTCTTTTCCGCGCCCGCAGCCTTTCCGAATGCCGTTCTTTCTCTGCCGCGCTCTGCTTTTAGTATATACAAGATGTCAAAAATAATCAACCCCAATTTACCGCCGCCGGGGTAATCGCTTCGTAAGGTTCGGGTGTCAAACCATATTCTGATACCAAAGGACCTTTGCACAGGAGAAAGAGTTCCTGCGCGTTGTGCAGGATATTAGACTTTCTTATTGCTCCGCTTGACGTCAGCAATGCCCGGACAGGACGTCCGGGCAAGACCGACACGCGCCACGGAAGGCGCGTAGAGGCCGGTTGCGTTATTCTTTCACACTCTTGCCGGAGCAATTAGAAAGACTACTATCCGAAACCAGAAAAGGAACTCTTTCTCCTGCGCAAAGTTCCGTGATTGGAAGCCGCCTTTTGACGCCCGAACCTTATGAAGCGATTGCCCTAACCGCCGCCGCAAACTATCTTCTTGTGCCTTTTCCGTGCTTTGAGGGAACAGAAACGCCGCTTCCCGTTTTGCGGCGGCAGCTTTGGGTGCTGCCCTGTGCATTCCGGTACAGGCTGCTGCGCTGCCTTTCCCGGCAAGGACGCTTTTTGCGTCAAATTTAACATAATAAGGAGGCAAAACCCGTGATATGCAAAACACGCCTCCGGTCCGGCGGCATACACCGCCCGGGCAGCAAAAAACAAAGGCTCGGCGCGAGTGCGCATCCCCGCGGAGCGTTTTTATCGGATAGGACGCAATATCCTGTTCGGATTCAGGTGTCAAAAGGTTGCTTTCCATTACGGAACTTTGCATAGGAGAAAGAGTCCTCTCTCTGGTTTCGGATAGTAGTCTTTCTAATTGCTCCGACAAAATTGATAAGCAAGCACGCAACCGACCTCTACGCGCCTTCCGTGACGCGTGCCGGTCTTGCCCGGACATCCTGTCCGGGCACTGCTGATACAAAACGGAGCAATAAGAAAGTCTAATATCCTGCACAAAGTTCAAGGACTCTTTCTCCTATGCAAAGTTCCTTTCGTATCAAAATGTGTTTTGACGCCTGAATCCTATTCGATAAAAAAGGCCTATCGGAAAAGTTCCCGGAAAAAGCGCTCGGTTTTCCGGTCTGCATACAGCACATCACGCATCGGCGGAAGGTACCGTACCTTATGAATCCGCAAAGGAAGCTCCTCTGCCTCTCCTCCCGCTACCAGCGCTGTGACGCCGTGCTGCAATACCGTATCCGGCAAACGCTCCGAAAGCGCCTCCCAGTCCCGCAACCGCCACGGATACAAATCCCCGAGAACAAACCGGCTGCCGCATCGGAAAAACTCATCCCGGAACCGTTCAAAAGAACAGCCGAAATTGATTACCAGTACCGCAAAGTCCCGTGCCGCACAGGTTCCGATAACGGAAGGGGTATTTCCCGTAACATAATGGATTCCCCGTAACGCAAACTCCTCCGGCACAGACTTCTCCCTGCCGAACAGGCTTTCAAAAAGCCTTTGAAACACAAAGCGCCCGGACAAATCAATGCAGGCAATCCGGCCTTTTTCTCTCTCACTGAAATGTCCTGCGAGCAGCGTACAGACGGCTGCGGTATCCGCGCCCTCATGTGCTCCGATTACGCCGATACAGCGCGGAGCGCTTTCTTTTGCGCACTTTTGCTTCCCGCTTCCGCCATTGTTTCGTTTTCCGCAGTAAAACTTCTGTAACGCTTCTCTTACCTCGGCAACACTTTGATAGCGGTTTACCGGCTGCGGCTGCACACACCGCTTATAAATCTTCTGTAACTCCTTTCCTTTTTGATTCCCCTGTCCCAGCATAACTCCTATTACGCACCCGATTCCGTATACGTCCGAGCGCTCTCCCGCTTCGCCCCGGTATTGCTCCGGAGCCGCAAAGCCGTCCGTACCGAACATCACCCTTTGTTGTCCCTGCCTTCTTACGGCGCCGCCGAAATCAATTAAAGAAACTCTGTCGCCGTTTATCAGCAGATTTTCCGGTTTGACATCCAGATAGAGAATTCCTTTTTGATGCAGGTATTCAATAATTTCACAAAGCTGAATGGAATAATGCAAAATAAAAGAGGTTGGAAGGCATTTCTGCCTGAAAAGAACTTCGTTCAGAGGCTCCCCGCCCATGGCTTCTTCAATGATATAGGAAGCCGTATCATCTTCCTCGATATCATAAATACAAGGAATCGCTGCGTGACGCAGCTGCTTTAATATGTGTGCTTCTTTCAGCCGCTCCCGATAAAACGGCCTCTTCTTGTCAAGACGCTTAATAACGCGCTGCTCCCCAAGTACCTTGTGCTCCGCAAGAAATACCTCTCCGCCGCTGCCGTTTGCAAGCAGCCGCACAATGCGGTATTTCCCGAACAATAACTCGTCCTCCATCTTCTCCTTTCTGCCCGCTTTTGCGGACGTAATTGTCCTTTTTCCCGTCGGATTGCCGGTGATTTCTCACCTATCTTAATTATAGCCTGTCCCCTCCTCCCTTTGCAAGCATTTTTTCCTTCGCAGATTCCACAAACTTTCAGCGAAAATTTGTATAGTATTGCCAACACGAAAAGGCTGATTTTTCCTTGCCTGCTTTATACAAACTTCACAATTTATGTTATTGACTTTCGTAAAAATTTACTATATACTTTGTATAACATGAAGAAGGGGGTGCATACTCTATGACAATCGAACGTTTAAGTGATACACAGATTCGCTGTACGCTGAACAAGCAGGATTTGCAGGAACGTCAATTGCAGTTGAGTGAATTGTTTTACGGCAGCGAAAAGGCAAAAGAGTTGTTTCGTGATTTAATGCAGATGGCATCCTACGAATGTGGTTTTGATACCGAGGATTTACCTCTTATGATTGAAGCGATTCCGGTGGACGCCGACTGTCTTGTTCTTGTTGTTACCAAGGTAGAAGATTCCGACGAACTGGATTCCAGATTTTCCAACTTCACTCCGTTCGCAGAAAAGAACAGTCCGTCTGAAAAGCCGGCAATCCCGGCACTGGCAGATGAGATATTAAATTATTTTTCGCAGTTTAAAGAACTGCTGAATAAAAAAGCAGGCGAGGCTTCCGCAAAAGCAGAGCCTTCCGAAGAAGGCACGCCGCAAGCTCCGGCCTCTTTGGCAAAGATGTATCTGTTTGACTCTTTACAGGCTGTCAGTCGCCTTGCCGCGGTTATTGCCGCACATTACCACGGCAATATCAAGCTCTATAAAGACCCTTCCGGCGGAAACTACTATCTGCTTTTAGATATGTTCGGACACACTGCCGAGGAGTTTAATAAGCTGTGCAACATCGCCTCGGAATACGGGCGCTCCGTACCGGCAACCAACGCCGCCCTGCTCTACTATCAAGAACACTTCACTTTGGTTGGCGGGGAGAACCTCTTAGAAACCTTGGCAAAATTAAATGCCTAAACCTTAAGAACATTAAAAAGGGGGCGCGCAGTATTTGCGCGCCCCCTTTTTACAACCCGTTTATAACTGCTCTGTTCTTGCACACGTTACGGAAAAGCTCTGCGGCTTCTTCCCGGTCAGAGAAACGCTTCTGTCATCCGGCTGGGAGGTACCGACAAATACCTCATACTCTCCTGCGTTTAACATCAGTCTTGCTTCTTTGTCATACAGTGCAAAGGCTGTGTCCTTCAGCACGATTTCCACGGTTTCGCTCTTTCCGGCCGCCACACTTACCTTCTTTAAGCCCTTCAGCTGGAAGTTCGGCGCGCCGTCAACACCCTTTGCCTTTACATAAACCTGTACGGTTTCCGCGCCGTCATAAGCGCCGCCGTTCGTTACCGTTGCCGTTACCGTAATGCTGCCGCCTTTTGCGATTTCCTTTGCGGAAAGTACGACATTACTTACCGCAAAATCGGTGTAGCTCAGTCCGTAACCGAACGGATACAACGCCTCTCTCTCCATATAGCGGTAGGTTCTGCCCTTCATGCTGTAATCGGTAAACGCCGGAAGCTCCTCCGAGGTACGGTAAAACGTCACCGGAAGCTTGCCCTCCGGAGAAAATTCTCCGAACAGCATCTGTGCCACGGCACGACCGCCCTGCGCGCCCGGATACCACGCCTGCACAATCGCAGGGATATGTTCCTCCGCCCACGAAACCGCCAGCGCACTGCCGGATAAGAGTACCAGCACTACCGGCTTTCCGCTTGCATAAATCTCCTGTAAAATCTTATTCTGTAAGCCCGGAAGCTCCAGATTCGGCTTGTCGCCGCTGGCAAACTCATTGCCCTCGTCGCCTTCTTCGCCCTCCAGTCCTGCGTCCAGACCCATGACCGCAATCACAACGTCGGACTCGTCGCATACCGCCCGTACCTCCGCAATGCGGTCATTCTCAATGCCAAGACCGGATACCTTATTCTTAAACAAGTGGCAGCCCTCGGAATAGCGCACGGTTACATCATCCCCAAGGTACTCCTGAATTCCCTCCAGAACGGTAACATACTCCGACGCAGTTCCCTCGTAATTGCCGATTAACGCCTTTCGGTTATTGGCGTTCGGTCCGATTACGCCGACCGTCTTTAACTTTTTCTTATCAAGCGGAAGCGTCCCGTTTTCGTTTTTCAGCAGACACAACGTTTTCTTTGCAACCGCAAGGTTAAACGCCTTCTGCTCCTTACTGTCTACTGCGGAATAGTCAATCGTGTTATACGGCACATGCTCCGGCGCATCGAAAATACCGAGGCGCATCTTCGATACATACAAACGCTCTACCGCGCGGGTCAGCGTTTCTTCGCTCACCAGACCTTCCTTTACCGCCTCTAACAAATAAACATAAATATTGCCGCAGTTTAAATCACACCCGCTGTTCATGGCAAGCGCCACGGACTCCACCGGCGTACTTGTTACGGAATGTCCCTCGTGGAAATCCTTGATTGCCCAGCAGTCACTGGTAACATGCCCGTCAAAGCCCCATTCGTCACGCAAAATATCCTGCAATAACGTCTTGCTTCCGCAGCAAGGCTCGCCGTTGGTACGGTTATACGCACCCATCACGGCTTCTACCTTCGCTTCCTGCACGCACGCCTTAAACGCCGGAAGATACGTTTCGTACAAATCCTGCTTCGATACCTCCGCATTAAAGCTGTGCCGCACATCCTCCGGTCCGGAATGGACCGCAAAATGCTTTGCACAGGCAGCAACCTTTAAATACTTCTCATCCTTTCCCTGCATGCCTTCGATAAAGCGCACACCGAGCCGGGAGGTCAGATACGGGTCCTCGCCGTAGGTTTCATGCCCTCTGCCCCAGCGCGGGTCACGGAAAATATTCACATTCGGTGCCCAGAAGGTCAGGCCCTTGTAAATATCGGTATCCCCGTACTTCTGCTGCATGTTGAACTTGGCGCGGCCTTCGGTGGAAATGTGGTCGCCGATTTCCTCCATCATATCCTCGTCAAAGGCGGCCGCCAGACCGATTGCCTGCGGAAATACCGTCGCAACACCGGCTCTTGCAACGCCGTGCAGTGCTTCATTCCACCAGTTATACGCCTTAATTCCCAAACGCTCAATTGCTGCCGCCCCGTGCAACGTCTGGAACACCTTTTCCTCCAATGTCATTTCGGCGACTAACGCCTTTGCTCTCTCTTTAAAGGAGAGGTTTTCATCCTGATACGCCTTCATTTCATACCCCTTTTCTAGAAATTCATAATCCGATAAAACGCTTCCTTCGGTTCATGGTTGTCGTCAAACAACAGCGGCCAGTTCTTTCTTCCCCGAACCGGGAAATTGTTCAGCCAGTTGTCATCGTCCGCCACGCCCCAAAGAGTAACTGCCTCAATATGCTTGTGATACTCACGGAACACCTTAAAGCACTGCTCGTAAAAATCCGCCTGTCGCTTTAACAGTTCCGCATCCACCGTTTCAAGCTGCGGCTCCTTATCCTTATAAAGCGACACATCCATTTCGGAAACGCGCAACGTAAGCCCCAGCGCCGCATATGCCTCGATAGAACGCTTAATATCATCAATCTTCGGTCCGTAAACGGAACAGTGAAACTGCATTCCCATTCCGTCCACCGGCACGCCCTCCGCCAACAGTTCTTTTAACAGGCGCACAATCTTTTGACGCTTTTCCGGATTGCACTCGTTATAATCGTTATAATACAGCGCCGTATTCGGAAGCACCTCTTTGATCAGGCGGAACACCTTAGGAAGATAATCCTCGCCGAGAACTGCTTTCCATTTGGTATCGCGCAGAAAGGTATCGCTCTTATCCTCAACGGCCTCGTTTACCGCATCAAAGGTCGCAAGCTCGCCGAAATGCTCCTTTATCTTTTCTACATGGCTCCTTAATGTCGCAAGCAGTCCCTCTGCATCCGTATTCTCAAAGATAAAGTCCGGCGTCTGGTTATGCCATACGAGGGTGTGTCCATGCAGCGCCATTCCGTTTTCCTTCGCAAAGGCCACCAGCTTATCCGCAGGTTCAAAACGGTACCTGCCCGGCTCCCTGCAAAGGCTGGAATACTTCATGGCATTGTCGCAGGTAATACTGTTAAAATGCGTTTTAATTAAATCTGCATGGGTTTCCGTCATTTTCGGACTGATTGCCGCGCCCACCAAAAAATACGGCCGGTATTTTTCCTTTAAGCTTTCTGCCTGCATCCTCTCCGTCCTTTCTGTTTCTTTCTTCCGCAAGACTTAATACATCTTAATGGTTTCGTCCAGCAATACGCCGAAGTAAGCCTTCTGCGGATTCAAATCGGCATCAAAGAGTACCGGATAGCTTGTTTCCGAAATCTTTGCCGTTACCTCGCCGGTTTCCTCATCCGTCGTTTCCTCCGGTTTATTTAACCAGGAGCCTTCATTCGTCAGACCGTATATGGTAACATTCGCAATATCATAAGTACCGGCGTCCTCCATGCGGATAAACCAGCTAAAGATGTTCTTATAACGCTTTGCCGCCACCTCAAGAAGTTCCTCCTCGGTGCGCTCCAAATCGTCTGTGGTAGTCGCAGACGTATCAATATCCATCTGGGAAACATGAACCTCTACACCAAGCCCGCAGGCCGCTTTAAACACATCGTCCAGTGCGAGCGTATTCGGCGACTGATAATTCCAGTGTCCCTGTACGGCAAAGCCGTCTACGAGGTTCTTTTCCTTTAACATCTTTACAAGCTCCGTAGCCGGATAGCGGATTGCCGTGTCATAGAAGTTCAATTCACTGTAAAACAGCTTCTGTCCCGCAGCGGCGTACTCCCTCGCAAACTCGAACGCCTTTACTATGTAATCCTCGCCCATCGTCTGATACCAGTTAGAAGATGCGGTACGGTACTTTAACGCATGCCCCTCGGTGGACGCAATCGCCTCCTCCAGCACATCCCAGCACACAATAACGCCCGGATAGTTGGTATTGCAATGCTCCATTACATCCTTTATATAGTTTTCCATACGCGCAGCCATCACCTCTGCCGACGCAAGCGGAATCGTCACCTCTGTTTCCTCGGAATCGGTTTCCGGCGGTTCGGAAAAGTCCGGCGTAAAGAACCATGCCGGCGTTTCATGGGTAATCAGTGCAGAACCTCGCACCGTCATGCCGTTATCCTTTGCAAACTGTAAAATCACATCCACACCCGAAAAATCAAGCACTGCCTTATTTAAATTGCCGCTTGCCAGCGTTGCCTCACGGTCTAATATATACTCAGGAGTTAATTCATCGATACAGCTTATACTGTTAAACTGCGCTTTGATTAACGCCTGCTTTTTTTCGTCCTTTACATCGTCTTGCGTTACCGCAATACCAAATTCAAAATAGTCCTGATACGTCTCGTACAGGCTCGGAAGCTCCCCCGTTTCCTCATACTGTTCAATAAAATTCTTCCTGTTCGGGTCGTTTGGAATCGGAGTCGGAGTCGGGGATGGCGTCGGTGTCACTGTTGCCTTTGGCGTAATTGACGGTACCGGACCGATTTCTACCGTGTCCGCACAGCCACCAAGCAGCAGTGTCGCTGCGGCAGCAAGTATACCAACCATTGTCTTTCTTTTCATCTGTAACTCTCCTTTCGATACATCCGTTTTCTCGAAAAGTTCACATAAGGGGCGGTTGCCCGCCCCTTACAGAACCTATGCTTATTTTCAATAAGCTATGATATTACTTGTTTGCCTCTGCGATAGCAGCGTCCCAAGTACCCTTGATTTCCTCGATCTTCTCAGCCGGAGTCTGGGAAGCGAACGGATAGCTGTAAGCGATGTTACCATAGCTTAAGCCGTAAACAAGCGGTAAGTGCTCGAAGTTACCTACGCCCTCAGAGAAGAAGATTTCAAGAGTTTCATCAACTGCTCTCTCATCACGGAATCTGGTGTAGTAAGTATCCTTCCAGTCACCCTCTTCTTCGTAGCCCGGAGTCGGGTTCGTCCAAAGGTTGTAAGCGAAAGCGATCTTGGAAGCGGTTTCTGCGTCGTAGCAGCTCGGGATAACTACGATGTTCTCGTTGAAGATGGTGTGATAGGAATCAGCGCCGTCCGGCTTCGGAACACAAACGAAACCGAAATCATCTTCCATATCCTTCCAGTTCTGACCAGCCATGTAGGTTTCATTGAACTGCATAGCGAACCAGCCATCGGAGAATGCTGCCTTGTACCAATCCCACTGGGAATCAGCCGGCTGCGGCATCTCGTATCCTGCATCGCCAAGCTCCTTAGCGAAGTTCAGTGCATCGAGAACTTCCTGAGAACCGGAGTTGTTTACGAACTTACCGTCTACAACAGTAACAAGCTCGGTGCCCTTGGAAGCGATAAGTCCCTTACAGATATCCGGACCGAAGTTACCCATTGCGTAGGTATCGATTACACCGTCGGCGTTGGTATCGCGGGTCAGCTGACCACAGATTTCCTTGAACTTGGACCAGGTCCACTCGCCGCTTGCCTGTAAGTCATACGGGAGATCCGGATCAAGACCAGCTTCCTCAAAGAGACGCTTGTTCCAGAATACACCAAGTCTTGCCTCGGTCTTACCGGAAGACATACCGTAGATAGAATCACCAACGGTCATCTGCGCAAGTACACCCTGATTCCACTTATCCTCAGTGAAGTCAAACTCCTCTAAGGTAGCCAGGTCGTAGAACAGGCCGTTGCTCATCGGCTTTGCAACGAAGCTGGAGTCAAGTACAAATACCTGAGCTGCCGGATCGTTTGCAAGAATAGAGTTCGTACAGGTATCGGTCATCTCGCCCCAACCAGCGATTCCCTTCTGCTGCATCTTGAAGTTGTACTTCTCCATGATGCTCTGACGGTAAGCCAGGGTAGCTTCTTCCTGAGCGTTCTGCGGAGCAGCCGGCTCTTCCGGAGACCAGTGGTCACCAATGATGATTTCCATACCGCCAAGATCTCTAGCCGGTACTTCTGTCGGTGCCGGAGTAGCGGTAGCGTCCGGGGTGGACGGTGCCTGAGTAGCAGTAGCATCCGGTGCCTTCGTCGGATCTGCACCGGTGTTCGTGTCGCCGCCGCAAGCTGCTAAGCTGCCAAGAACTGTTGTTGCAGCAAGGAAAGCTGCAGCATACTTTTTAATTCTCATACCAAAATTCCTCCTTTTTTAGTTTGGGTTTGGCGTCCCATTCGACTTTTGTCGACTCCTCTTTTATAGTGAACGCTTACGCGTTACTATCATAACTGTATCCCATCGTTCTATGTTCCGGCAAGGGGAGAACGCATACTCCCCCTGCCCTCATGGACATTATATCATGAACTTCGTCCATAATCTTTCACTGCGCTCGGATTTCGCAAGCAAGCTTGCAAATCCTCACTTCGTTTGTATTATATCATGAACTTCGTTCATGATCTTTCACTGCGCTCGGATTTTGCAAGCAAGCTTGCAAATCCTCACTTCGTTTGTATTATATCATATTTTATCACAAAATGCTAGATATTTCTACCCTTTCTTGAAAACTTCTCGATTACATCTTAATACCCGTCTGGCTCAGGCTCTCTACAAAGCCTTTCTGCGCAAACAAATACAGGATGAGTAACGGCGCAAGCGCCATCAAAATACCGGTAGAAATCGTCTGCTGTAAAAACGCCTCGCTGGCAAGAGTACCCCAGCCCATCTGCTCCGAATACTTATCCAGACGTCCCGCAATGGAATTGAGTCCCTTGGTCAGAACCTGCATATTTCCGAGGAACATCTTCGTATAGAAGGAGTCCGTCCACTGCCATACAAATGCAAACAGGAAGCAGGACGTAATCATTGCTTTTGCGTCCGGAAGCATAATGCGGAGGAAGGTCTGGAAGTTGCCGCAGCCATCCACATAAGCCGCCTCCTCCAGTTCCTTCGGGATACCGCGGAAATACTGGCGAAGCATGTAAATGTACAAACCGCTCTTTAAGCCCATACAGGTTGCGCACATCATCAGGTACGGCAGCATGGACGACTGAAGATTGAGCGTCTTACCGGTAATTAACTGAAAGATACCGAATACGTCAAAGTAACGGAAGTTTAAGTACAAGGAACTCATAATCGTCTGCGGCGGCACAATAATTACGAGGATTACACAGCCGAACCAGAAATTTTTCAGCGGGAACTTAAACCTCGCAAAACCGTAGCCTACCAGCGTACAGGCAACGACCTGAAGGACGCTGACCAAAAGGGATACCCATAAAGAGTTCCACATACACTTCCAGTAATCAATGAGCTGGTCGACCAGCCGGTAATTTCCGAACGTAAAGTGACGCGGCAGGGAAATAACCGTTGCGTCGTACAAATCGTCCTGCGTCATAAAGCTGACCGAAAGCTTATTCACGAGCGGCTGCAGAATCAAAAAGCACAAGCCGAACAGCAGCAAGGCTCTGATAACGCGGTAGGCGTACTTCCAAATGGTTTTCTTCAAAAGGTAGCCGTGCGTCTTTTTATTCCGCTCCCAGAAATCTTTTCTTTTTACTGTCGTCGTCTTACTCATAATAGTACACCTTCTTTGAAATGATAGCAGCCAGAACACCTAAAATGACAACGACAATCGCAAAGTAACTCCATGCCATTGCGGAACCCAGACCGTAATCCATTCCCGGGTTTATCTTTTCGGTGATTAGTTCCATGACTTCGTTATCTGTTCGCATAAAGAAGTCGACTACTGAGTAAACTAAATTTACAAGTATCATGGAGCTTACCATCGGGAAGGTAATCTTCCAGAAGCTCTCCCATGCGGTACAGCCCTCAATCTTTGCCGCCTCATACATACTCGGCGACACCGCCTGCAATCCGGACAGGAAAATAATAATCTGGATACCGGAAGCAAGCGCCACATCATACACCGCGTCGATAATCGTAAACACGGGGTCGAGTACCCTGCCTCCAAGACCGGTGGATCGCAATATCTCCTCCAAAGTTGCGGTAATGCTTGAACCGGAACCGGACTGCTCAATCGCCTCTTTCATACCCGACATTAGGACGTTGTCTGTTTCCAGTCCCATCAGGATACCGGAGGAAAGAATGACCGGCAGGAAGAAAATCGCACGTACAAAACCTCTTCCCTTAAAGTTCTGATTTAACAGCAACGCGATGAAGAAACTGAACACCAGCACCGCCGGAACCTGAACTGCCATCTCTCCCAGCGTATCGATTAACAGGTTCTTATAGTCCGGATCAAAGAAAAATGCTTTGTAATAGTTTGTTTCCTTCCAGACCGTAATAAATTTCATGTCAAACGGACTTTCGCCCTTCGGCACGTTTGCGAGGATATTAACCCGGCAAAGACTCATATAAAAGGATTCAAACATCGGCTTTAATAAGAACGCTATAAACCCGATAATAAAAGGACTGATAAACAAATAGCCCGTAATCGCATTACGTCTGCGTAAATTTCTTGGTTTCTTCGCTTTCACTTAATTCCCGCTCCTTTCTACCAGATAGTCCTTCGCCGGAACCGTTAACGTACCGTCCGTATAGGCTTTTGTATTGTAATTTACATAAACCACCGTTCCGTTCTCGTAGGTCGTGGCAGTCACACCCTCGGCAAGTACATCATGGTCGGTAATGTACTGGTTGTTAAGCCCTGCCATCTCTTCCTTGTAACGGAGATAGTAGTCCTTTGCCCATTCCTTCCACTGCTCGTAGTCGGCACCGAAGTAATCCATGTACTCCGTGTTCTGCAGCGTATCTCCGGACGCCTTCATAAAGGCGAAAGAAAGTCCGGCACCGGTTTCGGCACACTTTAACACGGAATCAAGGGCGTTGCCGGAAAGGTTGATAGCGTCGCCGGTGTAATTAACCAGACCGTGCAGCGCAATCTCATAAAACGGAACCGTGTAGTCCAGAATGAGATAATCCTTTCCTTCCAGGTCGACATTGGTAATAATATCGGCATACGGAAGCGCATATTCGTTTCCGGCAGAAATCATAACATTCGTGCCGGATGCCTTAATCTTTGCCAACGCCTCCATCTGCATCTTCATCGACTCTTCACGGGTTACGGTCCGCTTCGGGTTGTAATCCGCACTGAGCAGATAACCGATATCCTCAAAGCCGACGCCTGCCTCATACTTTGCGGCGGTTTCCGCAAGGCTTTGCATCACTTCGATGCATACACTCGGGCGAAGCAGATGATAGGTTGCCGCCCGCTTTACACTCATATCGGCGAACCAGATGGTAGAGTACGCCGGGAGCTCCGTAATCTCACGGCTGATGTACTTTGCCGAATCCCTGGAGCGGAGGAAACCGTCGAAAATATTGCTGTCATAAGCATTTTCCGCATAACCGCTCAGGTAAATATTAATGCCGTTGCTGTTTGCGTAATCCATCAGCGCGGTAAGCGCCTTCTTGCCGCCCATGCCGCTTGTCAGGTCAATGTCTTTTGCAAGCGAGTGTGTTACACCGCCGTTCATCCAACCGGTATAGCGTACCGACAGATTCTCATAGCCGTCCGCCGTCATTTCCTCCAACATTTCCTTTGCCTCGGCAAAAGAAGTGAGAACGTCCGGACGCTTTACCGGGAAGCCCATAATCTGCTTGATACGGTCAATCGCGCCTAAAAACTCGACCGCAACCGGCAGCTCCGTTTCCGCAACCTTCTTAAGCTCCGGATACTTTTTCTGCAGATAATCGCGATAAATCTCCGCCATATCTACATAGTCGGTGCCCTCAAAGAAGGTATAGCTCTGTACGATACTTCCCTCCGGAACATTTTTCTCAAAGGCCATAATCGTACGGTCGGACTTTGCGGAAATATCCATCGTATCGCCGTGGATAATCTCATAGCTTGCATAGGCGTAATTGTAGCTGTGACGTCTTCCGCTGACATCTGCCCGGATTGTGGCAATCGTGCTGTATTCCTCCAAAATGGATACGAAGGAGCTGTCGCCGTTTGCAATGCCGTACACCGGAACTGCCACACGGGTTTCATCTACCACCACGTCACGCTTCTGGTCGTAATCCCAGCCGTAGACATCTGCGTAGTAGGCAGACTGCTCGGATTTTCCGTTGTTGAAGTTAATCACTGCGCCGGAGCCCTCCGGAACAAACAGATAACCGGTGTCCGCCGTGCTGCCCGCACCGAAATACGGAAGCAGGGAAATCTTTGTAAGCGGATACTCATCCTTGTAGGCAATCTCCTCATTCGGAATCTCTACCACAAGACGGTTGCCGTCCAGACGGTAAACCACCGTTATGTTAATGATGGCCTTCCCGTCATCGGAGGTAACGTCATACCGCTCCTTATCCAGCAGATAATCCTCCTCTGTATACCCTACGGAAGCAAAAATCTCCTCCATCTGGCGCATCAGGTACTCCTTCGTACCCTCACGGACTACATAAACGCGCTCGTTTGCAAGGTCGGGATACGTTTCAAGCAGCTCGCTCTTATTCTCCGTCGCAAGCAGATTGTTGATGTCGTAACGCTTGTAGTAATTATCAATCTTCTTCTGCTGGGAACGGTCCATCTTCTCGTAGAACTCCATCATACGGGATTCCGGAACTGCCGGCGGTACATAAAAGGTCTTTGCCACCTTACCGATTGTATACAAAACTCTGATTTCGTCCGCAGAAGCTTCTACTTCGTAGATGCCCTTGGAAATACTGAATTCATAGTTATTCAGTACGGTATTTACGCCGTTCTTCGTATTGTACTCGACAAGCAGCGTAGACTGTAAATTCTTCTTGCTGGCGGAATCTGCCAGCGGGTCCGTAGAGCCGTTCGTCGGATTGGAATACCATACCTTACCGGTGGACTTCTGCGTCAGCGTAAAATATGTGGTTGCAGGATTAAACTGCAGTTTCAAATCATCATTTTCCAGTATATATTCCTTACCTGCGTGTAACTCTGCGTCGTAGGAACGGATTGTAATTTCCTTTTTTTCTTCTTCCTTACTGCAACCGCAAAGGACACCCGCCAAAAGAAGGAATACTAACCATTTACCAATTCGTTTCACTTAATTTTCCTCCTTTCGGTTAATACAATCGGAACATGATTTCTTTGTAAATCGAAACAAAGTATGCAACACCGTCGCTGATTAAGCTGAAGAAGAGCATAATCAGGAACACGATAATCATCATGCCCACAACGGAAAAGATAATCGCTAACACCGCTTTCCCCAGAGAGTAGTCATGAATCTGCATGACGGACACCAGTATCAGCAAACCGCTCCAAATCATTGCCAGATAGGCAAAGTAGGTAATGAATGCACCCTCCTCTACCGTTACAAAATTACTGAGGATGGTCACCAGGTTCGTAATCAGGATATACGGGGTAAGCGCATACGCCGTACCGATATAAACATCCGTGAAACGTCCTTTACCGTCAAACAGGGTGGTCAGACACCAGTTCGCCGCACAGTAAATAATCAACGGCGCAAGAATACTAATAATCGCCTTCCAGATATTGACCTTCTCCCAAAGCACATTATTGAACATAAAGTTCGTAAAACGCATACTCCAGAGGTTGGTTAAGAACGTTAAAATCACCAGAATATGTGCAGCGCCCACGGAACCTCTCTTCTCATGGGTTAAATCCCAGAAGCCGTCAAACGGGTGCGTAATCACATACAAGGAATAGCGGAGTGATTTCAGTAAGTTCCGGACCGCCTGCTTATTTACCTTTTCGGCTAAGTTCAAGTTCAAGTTCATGTTCCTCAAGCGCCTCCTTCTTTACTTTTTTCACTGTCTTGATTACCGTAGGCACAATAACCAGGATCAGAAGAACGACAATAACATAACCTATGTTATTCTCAATCCAGTCCTTCCGGTAATACTTCCATGCACGGGAGTAATTGTCGTCGTCACGCTTTACTTCAAAATATTCCATTGCCTCCTCGTACTTTTCCTCACGGAGAAGTGCTCTGCCGATACCGATGTAAGCGAGGTCGTTATTACAGTTCATCTTTAACACCTCGGTCCAGTATTCCGCGGACTTTTCATACTCGCCGATTTTATACTGCGCCAGAGCGTCCCGGATTAAGGCGCCGTACTCCGTCAGCTGGAATCTTGTGACGCCGCCCGTTGTGGAATCCAATACAAACAAATCGTCGCCCATATGGTCAATCGCTACCGGGTTCTGGAAATAACCTAACTTATTGCCCGGACCGCCGAAGGCATACAACAGATTACCCTGCTCGTCATAGCCGAAAATACGTCCTCTGACGCGGTCTACCGCAAAATAGGTTTCGTTTTCAAACGCCGTAATATCCACAAGTCGCGACGGACCGTTCATGCCGGCTGCGTCGTCCCACTGGATATCACCGACCGGATAATACTCGCCGTTCCGAATCAGAATATCCTTACCGAGGGAATTCAGCTTACGAATCGGCTTTGCGCTTCCGTCCTCTACCGCCCACTCTTCAAACACGGCGGTGGTACAGTAGACGAAGCCGTTTCCGTCTATATAGAGGTTATTGTACTCGGTCGGAACAAAGCTTTCCATCTGGTCACGCTGCGCCTGGGTGGAAATCAGCTTCTTAATGTAATCCGCCATATTGAACACTACCTCGTTTGCGCCGACATAACCGATAAACTCGCCGTCCGCCTCAAACTCCATAAAGCCCTTATTGACGTTCTTTACAAGCACGAACGCACGACCCGCACGGTCCGCAACAAGCTTTGTCGGCAGGAACTTCAACGTCTGGTCCACCGTCGTATCATCCGGCTGCGTAATAAACTTAACCAGATTCAAATCCTTATCAAGATGTACCACTCTGTAATTCTCGGTATCTGCAATAAACAAATCGCCGTTTGCCGCCACGAAAATATCCTGCGGCAGATTAAAGGTCGTAACCTCGGCGTCGCCCGTAAACTCCGTAATCTCACGCAGCACGGTCATTTCGCTTCCCTGTACCTGAATTTCCACGATACGGTTGTTACCGGTATCCACCACATACACCCTGTCATCGCGGATAAACAGACCCTGTGGCGACTTAAACTCGGTAATACCGAGCTGCTCGCCCGTAATAAAGTCCGTCGGCGTATACGCGTCCGGAGACTCGTACTCAATGCCCCACCAATCGTAATTATAGGTATAGGTATTTACTTCCGTTGCTTCGGCAACTCCGGCAGGACACAGTGTAAGGACTGCCATTACGCCAAGGAGAGCCGCAGCAATTTTACTTTTCAGCTTCATAATTCTCTCCTCCTAGTCTTTAATACCCGAACTTGCCATTGTTTCCAGAATGTTGCTCTCTGAAAAAATGAAAATGCCAATCGGAACAATCATCAATACCAAGGCTACTGCCGCACCGGCACCGGCACGGGCAACACCGCCCGCCGTAATCTGCTGCAGCGCATACGGCAACGTCTTTAACTCCTCGGAATAGATGTAGGTGGACTGCTGGTTATTCCAAAGGTTCTGTACGGAGAAAATAATCAGGGTCAGCCATGCCGGTTTTACGTTCGGCATAACAATCTTTGTGAAAATTCCCCATTCCTTCGCGCCGTCAATCTTTGCGGCCTCCAGCAATGCATCCGGGATACCCTCCATGAACTGCTTCATAAGGAAGAGGCCCATCGGCGCCGCAAACGCCGGGACAATCGCTGCCAGGTAGGTATCTACCCAGCCCATCTTCGCCATAATGAGGTAGTTCGGAATGGTCGTTACATAACCGTTGAACATAAGTGCCGTAGTAACCAGGGCGAAAAACTTCTTTCCTCCCGGGAAATCATACTTTGCAAGTACATACGCGCCCATGGACGCAATCAAAAGCTGTCCCGCCGTACCTACCGCGGTAATGAACACGGTATTGAATATGTATCTTGTAAACGGCACCCAGGACTGTCCCATAATTACGAACAAATCCGAAAAGTTATCCAACGTAGGGTTCCTTACAAGAATGGTCGGTGGAAACTTAAAAATTTCATCTAACGGCTTAAATGCCTGACATGTGCTGTAAATCAACGGAAGTACCATGAATGCACCGAACAGGATTAAAACCAGATATACTCCGATGTCGCCCAGACGGGAACGATTCGGCTGTCTTCGCTTTAATTTTATCATCGCTTCTCTCCTTCTCTCTTTTTGCATCGCCTAGACAATCAGGCGCAGCTCCTTGTTATCAAATCCGGCTCAGTTGGTTCCGACTCTGCGCAACAACGACTGAACCAGCTTATTACAAAGAATCATGACAAGGAAGAGAATGGTTGCTATCGCAGACGCATAACCCATCTCAAAACGCAGACCGCCGTAGTCCTTCAGGTGGGATACTACCGTGTGTACCGCGTAGTCCGTACTCGGGAAGCCGCACAGCAGTTCCGGCACATCACTTACGTTGAAAGCGCTGGTAATCGAGGTGATTGCACCGAACAAAAGCATCGGCTTCATGCTCGGCAGGGTGATATACCAAAGCTCCTGCCAGCGGTTCTTTACACCGTCTACATATGCCGCCTCGTACTGAGAACGGTCAACGCCCTGCAGACCAGCAACGAATGCGAGGAAGCCGCTGCCCAAACTCATCCATAAGGAAACGATAACAACGACGGTCAGCATATAATCCGGATTGGACAGCCACAGCACCGGCTCCTTGCCGAATTCCTGCAAAATCGAGTTCACCCAGCCGTATGCGTCGTTGGAGAAAATCATCTGCCAAATGGTGAAGGCGGAGCCTGCGATGGACGGCGCGTAGAAGCACACAATCGCAATTGCTCTCAAATAGCGCGGCAGCTCGTTAATCAGCCATGCAAACAGGAACGAGGCAATGTAACCTACCGGGCCGATAATACCGGCAATGACAAACGTATTTTTTACCGCCGTCAGAAAGACGTCATCCGCCAACAGAAGGTTGACGTAGTTCTGTAAGCAGATGAACTCGGCCGGCTCCAGCACGTTATAGTACGTGAAGCTCAATACAAGGGACATACAAATCGGAAGTATGAAAAACACCGCAAACAAAAGCGCATACGGCAAAAGGAACAGATAACAGTTCTTTGCCATCTTTGCCTTTTTCCACGCAATCTGCATATCTCTTTTTTTCTTGCGAAAATACAATGATAAAGTGTTGCCCATGTCATCCTCCTTTCTAATCTACCGGCAAACCGAACTCAATGCGCTTCTTCTCAATCTCATCGTTAATCGTATTCGCGTAATCGAGAAGAGTTTCCCGCGGGTCTTCCAAATCGTTGTAAACCTTACGCGCCGCATTGGTAATATGACGTCCTACATAATAGCCTCCGGCAACCTCCGGAATCGCTACCGCGTAACTCCACTGCTCCTTCAGGATTTCCATCTCATCCGCAGCCCATGCAAGCTCCTCGAAGGAAATCTTGTTTGCGGTCTGGTATCTTGCGGAGGAACCCATAATTGCCTCAAGCTCGCGGCCGAAGCGGGTCTGGGTATCGGAAGATCCCCACCACTTCATGAACTCCCAGCACTTCTGCTTAAACTCGTCCGTATTTTCTTCCTTCTTAAGCATCATCGTACAAGTACCCCAGGAGGAACAGGAATGGTCGATGGTACCGTCCTCCTGCGCCGTGCCCGGAATCAGTGAAAACTCCCAAAGGCCTCGGATTTCCGGAGCAAACACCGCCAGGGTGTTGTAAAGGTCGTAGTCCTGAATACCGAGCGGCATCTCGCCGGAACGGAAACGGTTTGCAAAGTCATATGTTGTAGGCAGACTGTAATGCGTGTAAAATCTCGTATAGGTTTCAAATGCCTTGATGCCTGCCTCGCCCGCAATCATGGTCTTTGTCTGCTTATCGTTGTACAGGGAACCGCCGTTCTGATACAACAGGGCAAAGAAGCTGGACAAATCCGGAGAAGCGGTCGTACCGAACTTACGCTCCGTAGACGGAATCGCTACCTCAAGGTTATTCTGCTGAATCGTCGGAAGTAAATTAATCAAATCATCCCAGGTTTCCGGAACTTCCGCACCGATTTCTTCCATAATATCGGTACGGTAGAACATCACGTTATAAACCTGCGTCATCGGAAGTCCGTACAGCCCGCCCTCAAACCAATACGGGGTATACGCGCTCTCATTATACTGGGAAAGCACTTCCTCCCAGCCCTCAAACTGGGTCAAATCCTCTACCGCGTTACGCAGTGCGTAGTTGACCGGCTCACTCTGCGGCATGGAAATGGCAATATCCGGTCCGGTACCCGCAACCGTCGCATTCATTACTACCGCCTGCTGTACCAGCTTTACGTTCACCGGAATGCCGGTGTTCGGAGTAAAGGTATCGTCAATCATCGTCTTTAATACGGTACTCTGGTCACGACCGGTAATAATCCAGATGTTCAGCGCTTCCTCATCCTCGTACACATCGCCGAGGGCATTGTAATCTACAATAAAGGAAGCCACAAAGGAGCGAACCTCGTGTGCCACCTTGGCAAAGAAGGACGTCTTAACCTTCTCCGGCTTCGCATTCGCGCCGGTAATGGTAATATAGTCGATATCAAGCGGAGCCTCCGCCATTGTATTAATGGAGGTGCCGAGCGCACTGATATTTGTCTTAAATGACGTGAACTGCTTTGTAATCTTATCGGTCCTTGCAACAAACTTTTCCAGCTGCTTTGCCAGCGTCTGCACCGTTGCAATGGCGCCGGACTTCTCGCCGCTGTAAGCGACATAATCGTCTATCAGCTTATACAGGCGCTTGTACTCCAACTCCATACCGGAAATAACTTCCGGATATACCTGATGAAGCTTATAGTCACGGTACTTATCCGGGTTCGTACCGGTCAGCACGAGAATGGTACGGTACATATCATTCAGACGGGATACGGAATCCTGTAAATCACTTAAAACCGTTCCCATCTCGCCGAGGGTAACCTCCATACGGATGGTATGCGTTCCTGCTTTTAAGTAGAAGTTATACGGCGCCCCCTCCGCGTCGGCAAGCGTTACATTGCTCCAGTCGGTTTCGTAAGCAAACGGAACCGCGGACATCTCCGCAAACGGAATCTCGCCGTCAATGTAGACGATACGGTTGGATACCATGCCTCGGTTGTAACTCTGACGTGCCTTCACGGTAATGTTGTAGTAACCGTCCTCCGGCACCGTAAACTCCCATTCAATCCACTGTCCCGGAACTCGCCATGCATTACCGCCGCCGTAGTTTAACTTCTGGGCGGTTACGCTGTACGGAACGGTATTCGGAGAGGAGTGATCCGAACGGGCATACAAAGACGGTGCGGAACGCACAACGGAATCCTCGCCCTGTACCACCTTTATGTAATCCTCACCGCCGGAAACCTGCGGCTGCGCCGCAAGGTACTCCGCATAGGTCGGCTCCTCCGTCACCGGCTGTAAGGACAGCTTACGGATTACCATCGGCTCGTTGACGCTCTCCAAAGCAATCGTACTGGTACCTGCTTCAAAGTAGTATTCATACGGCTCTGAATGATAGCCCATATAGTCCGAAAAATAAGCCGAACACCAATCCGGAACCTCTACCTGCGTCGGACGGCGATCATTCCCCTGGTTATCGGTAACAACCGCACCGCTGTCCGCCCAGCGTCTTGTAAAGGTAAGCGCGTCCGAGCCTAAGAACGGAAGCTCTCCGTTGATGAGGAACGTTCGCTCCATGCTTACGCCTCTGGACTCCACCGGATAATACTCCATATATACACGGTACATACCGCTCTCCGGCACTGTTACCTGCCATTCGGTATACCCGTCATCCCCTTGGTAAAGAACCTTTTCTTCGCCCTCATAATTCGTCATAAGCTCGGTGTCTTTAGCGGTAGCGGTAATATAATCCGTAATCTCCACTACTACCTCCTCCACCTGAGGCCTTGCCGAATCCTTGTGCTTATTCGAGTACACGGTGTACGTGTTGTCACGTCCGAACTCTCCCGTGGTACTCGTAAGATCTGTCCCTTCATACTTTTCTCTGAAGCTTTCGTCGCCGCCGACCAGCGCTTTGATTAGCACAATCACAGCAATGGCAGCAACCACGACCGCCGCAGCAAGGAATCTTTTCTTTCCTTTTGACATAGTCTTCTCCTTTCCTGTGCATATTCCCTTCGCACATCCGGTTTGTCGTAACGACAAACCAAAGCCGGCGCGCACCTCTCCCAAAGCCGGATTCCGGCCCGTGTCGTAAAATGCGTATCGGCTTCTTGCCTTTGGAAAAAATAGCCAAAGACTTTCTTTTTCTGTTTTTGTACAGAATCACCAAAAACGGTGACGCCAGAAAAAGCTTTTTTTGTATCGTACAGTGCCATTATAGTCCTTTCCCCGGGAATGCGCTTATCAAATATTGCTTTCCCGTTTTTCACCTATTGCTCCCTTTCGGCACAATACGCATGAATTCGACTATTTTAAAATCGGCTCTTTACAACCTACATCAATTATATTATGATATTTGTATAATTTCAAGTATAAATTGAAGTTTCGGGGAAGTTTTTTTATGCACATTACCCTCTGCCGCAAAAACACAGAGAATAGCAATTTTTGATTTATTATCACTTATTCCCTTTTGTCGAAGCGTCAATAGAATTTTTTCGGCAATTTTTCGGCAATTTTCACAAAAAAGGAAGGAGGATTCTTGTTTATGCAGAATAAAAAAGATGCAGAAGCGGAAGTTTCTCACTGGCTGGAGCTGCGCCGGAAGTCCTGCGAGCGAAATCATAATTTCAGGAAGCGCAACATTACGGGAACCTACGAGAAAGTCAACTATACACAGGACGACTCCTCAACCTTTCTCTGGATTAACCGGGAGTATGCGGATTTTCCGCTGCACTGGCATTCCACGGCCGAGATTATCATGCCCCTGGAAAACGGCTATTCCGTCACTATGAACAAAACAACCTATCAGCTAAAGGAAAAGGACATTCTCATCATCCCTCCCGGGGAGCTGCACGAGCTGACCGCTCCGCCGACGGGTACCCGTCTGATTCTGCTCTTTAACTTATCTTCCCTTAGTAAGTTCAAAGGCTTTACCAGACTGTTTTCCCTGCTCTCCCAGTCCTGTCTGATTACCCCGGAAACCATGCCCGACATCTATGCCAAAGAGTGTGAGCTTCTGTTACAGGTAGCGGAAGAATACGCAAACGGCGGCGAGTTGGGAGAGCCTTCCATTCTTGCCCTGCTGATTCAGTTCTTTGTCCTGCTTGCGCGCACCAATCAGGATGCCCTGCCTGCGGCGCTTCCTGCCATGCAGCCGAACAAACAGCGGGAATATGTGGAGAAGTTTAATATTGTCTTTGATTACATCGAACACAATTATATGGAAGATATCTCTCTGGAAAGCACCGCCGCCCAGATTGGTTTTTCAAAATTCCACTTTTCGCGGCTGTTCCGACAGTTTACGGATACCTCCTTTTACGATTACCTCTGCATCCGGCGTCTGAAAGCGGCGGAAACCTTACTGCTCGACCCTTCCCTCCCGATTACCGAGGTAGCGCTGCAGTCCGGCTTTTCCAGCATTTCTACCTTTAACCGGGTGTTTAAAAAATTTAAGGAATGCACCCCCACCGAGTTTAAAGAGTTTTATAAGGCAAATAACAAGACCGGTATCCGAAAAAACGCTCCCTGACCTTCGACCGGTTTGATGTTTCGATGTTTTCCGCAGGATATCTTGACCTTTCTGGGTGAAAATGGTATGATAGTATCGGACTTGCCTTTTTTGAGCAGGTCCGGCACTTTATTTTTATATTTTGGAGGAGGATTCAAAATGAGAAAGAAATGGAAGAGTTTATTTGCCGTTTCTGTAACCGCCGCTATGTTAGTATCACTGGCAGCTTGCGGCAAGGAAGAAACCAATGCCGATCCGACATCGGCTCCGACTGCCACCGAGGCTCCGGCTCCGACCGCTACCGAGGCTCCGGCTCCGACTGCTACCGAGGCTCCGGCCCCGACCGCTACCGAAGCTCCGGCTCCGACTGAGGCTCCGGCTCCGACCGCAGAAAAGATTACGATCCACAATATTACCGGCGAAAAGAAGAGAGATACTCTGTATTTCGGTTCCAGAGGCAGCGGCGTTGCTTTCTGGGGAACTTTCGGTAAGGATAGCGACGGTTCCATTCAGGTTACCAGCCGTACTTCTACATGGCACGGCGTTTCTCTCGGTTTTACCGACGCAAACTATGAGTCCCACGACGTAGTCGGTAAGGAAGTATATGTTTCCTTTGATGTATATCAGGAATCCGGTGCTCCGATTGCTATTTCCTGTACGTTGCAGGTAAATAAGCCGGACGGCACACAGTCATGGCCGGAACGTGTTTCCATGGAGGATGTTCCGAGCGGTGAATGGGTACATATCGAGGGTGTAATTCCGGTCTATGCAAACGCATCTTCCCCGTCCCTTAACTTCGAGACGATGGGCGAAGGCTCCGAAACTGTCGAGTTCTTCCTTGACAATGTTGTCGTAAGCTACGACCCGAACAGTTCCGTTGACCCGAATCCGGATTACGAGCCGGTAGCAAAGGTTCCGTTTGAGAATGTTTCTCTTGACTTTGAGGACGGCAGTGCTTACTTCGTTGCAAGAGGCGATTCTGTTCCGACCGTTGTAGACGGTACCTTATATGTCAGCGGCCGTACTTCCAGCTGGAACGGCGCACAGGCTGACTTCACCCCTTACGACCTCGCAGGAAAGACCGTAACGGTTTCCTTCAAGGCAAAGCATGATGAGGCTTCCCCTATTTCCATCAATGCTACGATGCAGGAGAGCGACGGCACGAACACAACCTACAATCAGGTAGCAAGCTCCGGTGATGTTGCCGGCGGTGAATGGGTAACCGTTACCGGTTCTTACACCGTATTAGATACTACCGTTGCTCCGATTCTCTACTTTGAGGCAACGGAAACCGCTTCCTTCTACATCGACGATGTAACGATTACGGTTCAGTAAGCTTTTTCCTTAATCAGGAAGTCAAAAACACCCCGGCGTGGTTTTCCCGCGCCGGGGTGTTTTGCGTTTCCAGACTTTGTTGGCTTTGTGGTCTATTCGTAATCCACTACGTTTACCCAGGACAAAAGGAGCTGCCGCTCCTCCGGCTTACCCTTTACGGACTGGGAGGCCGCAACAATCGGAAGCCACTGCTCGATATACTGTCTTGCGGTGTCGCTCATCTTACAGAACAGCTCCAGATACCGCTTTGCCCCCTCGGTATCCCCGGCAAGACAGAACAAAAGGTACGTTCTTGCCACGTCCGCGGAAGCATTTCCCTGGGTTGCATGCGCCCAGTCAATAATATAGGCCTTGCCGTCCTCGTCCGAAATAATGATATTGGACGGATTAAAATCTCCGTGGCACACCTTCGTGTGCTTCGGCATCCCCTCCAGACGTGTATGCAGCTCATAGCGCGTGGTTGCGTCCAGTTCCGCCTCGGAAATCTTACGATTCATCTTATCCTTTAATTTTGTCAGCCCCGGTGCACGTTTCTCATGCACCTGCATCTGCAGCTCCACCAGATACTTCAGATACTCCTCTTTCTTCTCCGGGTCTTCCTGCATTAACTGTGCCAGCGTCTTTCCTTTGATATACTCGGAAACGATTGCCCACTTTCCGTCTACCTTCGTTACCTCCAGAATCTTCGGAATCGGAAGTCCGGTCTCCTCTACGCGCGCCTGATTCAGTGCTTCGTTTAACACATCCGCCTTGGAGTAGTCCTCGTCAAACACCTTAATCACACGATTTCCGTCCCGGTAAACGGTCTTCGACGTTCTTACCGCAATCATCTTATCCAACTTCATAATTTTCCCTCCTTTTCCGAAACAAAGAGCTGCTCCCGCAAAACTCCCCTTTTGTTACAGTCTGTCTATTCCGCCTGATAGCATATGCCGTCAAACCATGCCGTATTATCGCTTTTTGCACCGTTTGCGGTTGCATACATACCTATCGTACATCCTACAAATCCGCCGGCGGACTCGGTACTTAATATCTTGGTAGAAACGCCGCGAACCAGCACCTTTTCCCCGTTTCCTGCATCATAGGTGAAGACGGCTTCCTGTCTCTTCTGCGTAATTGTAAAGGTAATCTGTTCTGCCGATACCTCCTCTGTTTTCTTCACTTGCACTCCGGTATCCTTTGCATTTTCCACAATGCGTACCTGCGTTTTTCCGTCAAACTGCCCATACTCAATTGCCAAAAATGCTTCTTCGCTCTGGAAAAGCACCAGACCGGCTGCCTCACCGTCCTGCTTTGGCGTAAGGTTCAGGGTTGTCTTTGCCGTAAAATGATACGAGGTCTGGCGGATGCCTAAGTATGCAGCCGGTTCACATTCCGCAAGAGTATACGGAAGCAGTCTCAAACGATACCCCTCCCCGTCTCTTACCACCGTATCTTCTGCCGGGTTTCGAAGCATTACCATAGAGAACGGAATGCCCTTTTCGTCCTGTCCGCTGGTAACCAATTCGCCTTCGGTTTCCGTAAGCGGCACCGTTACCACATCCTCTAACTTACCGATGCCTGCGTTAAATACCGGCCAGCCGTCTTCCCAGGTGACCTTTGCGAGAAAAGTTTCACGTCCCATGTTGGTGTGCCACTCACACGGTCTGGATGCCAGCATTACCGCATACCAGTTTCCATCCTTATCGGATACCAGATCCGCATGACCGACATAACGAATCGGGTAATCCTTTCCGAGATGGCGGTGGGTAAGGACAGGGTTCATCAGATTTCCCTCATACGGTCCGTAAATTTCACGGCTTCTTGCAACGCAGACCGCATGTGCCGGACCTGTGCCGCCTTCCGCATGCATAATGTAATACCAGCCGTCCTTCTTATAAAGGTGCGGTCCCTCCGGCCATTCCGCCTTTCGCATTGCGCCGTTCCAGACAAGCTTATAGTCGCCCAAAAGCCGCCAGTTTTCCAAATCCAGTTCCTGTATGTAAATGTACCAGTCGCCGTTATGGCCGACCCCTTCCGGATTCGGTCTTGTGCCGATATAATAGCATTTTCCGTCCTCGTCAAAGAACAGGCTCGGGTCAATTCCGTCCGCGCCCGCCAGATAATGCGGCTCGGACCACGGACCGGCAGGATTCGTTGCCGTTACTACAAAATTGCCGCCATGACTTACGTTCGTGGTAATCATATAGTAGGTGCCGTTGTTGTAACGTATCGTCGGCGCAAAAATGCCCCGCGACATTCCGTCCTTTCCGAGCGGAAGCTGGGACTCTCTATCCAGGACATTTCCGATCTGGTGCCAGTGTTTTAAATCCTTACTTTCAAAAATCGGGACGCCCGGAAAGTAGCAGAAGCTGGAATTTACAAGGTAAAACTTATCCTCCACCGCACAGATGGACGGGTCCGGGTAGAAGCCCGGCAAAATCGGGTTTTTAATCTCCATATCGTTTCTCCTTACATAAAATTTCTTTTTTCAGTCAATTCCAGTGTACCATATTCCAGGAAAATGTGCAATGAGTTTGAAATCAATCTAACAAAAAGAGGCCGCACAAAACTTTGCACAGCCTCTTTTTTCCTAACCCGTTTTACCGGAAAATCAACTTCTGTTCAAATTCCGCGTCCGCGTTCTGTGGGAGCGCATACAGACTCGTTGTCAAGTCGCTCAAATCCGACGCAGGCTCCTTCCCGTAAAGGTGGTAATCCGCGTAATCCAGCAGATACACCAAATCCTGATCCGTAACCATATGTCCCGTTTCATGCAGGCAGATTGCAAGGTGGTCGGAAATGCCCATCGTATCAAACAAATCCTTTGAAGCAAGATAGTTCATCCACATGGACGGCGCATTGACCCAGTCTTCGTCGCAGTAGGAGCCGGAAATTACGAGGTAACGTCCGCCTCTGCCGCACAATGCCGCTAACATATACTGCTCCAGCGGGAATACCGTTTCGTCTTTAAAGGTCAGAAAATTATCGTTAAACCAATGTGCCTCGCTACTTCCGCGAAGGCTGGAAAGCGGTTCGTTTGTTCCGAATTTGTATGCAGAACCCCGTCCGATTTCCGTGTAATCATAGACCGTTCCCTCCGAGGTGTAACGGTACAGCGCCATACCGCCGGCTCCCGAACAGGACGGCGCGGTAATTTTAATCCTCTCTTCAAAGGCTCCGGTGACTGCGGTAGCCTTACCGTAACGGGAAACCCCGGTCAGCAGAAAGTCCGTTGTCGTAAGTCCCAGTTCTGCCGCAGCGCCGTTTTCCAGCGCGTCAATCGCCTTGGAAATTCCCCAGCCCCACGCCGCTAACGCCCCGGTCTGCTCCGTCCATTTCGCGCCGTACGGATACAGGTCGTAAAACGCACCGATTCTTGTCTGGTGGTCTGCCGCAAGATCCGTCGGATTAACGGAAAGTACCGCATAGCCCCGCTCGTTTGCATAGGCATTCTGCCAGATGCCGCCGAATACAAACAGCACCGGCGCTTCCTCGTACACCTTGTTTGTCGGCAGGGAAATATTCACCTGATAGGACGCGGACCTTCCGTCATGGGTTACCGTTACCGTCATAACATTGCCCTGAATCGAGTAAGTGACCTCTTCCCCGGAAGCGTCCGGCACCGGACCGTACATGTAATACTCGTACATATGCTTTATTTCTTCCAGCCGCTCGTCAAACTCCTCCGGCGTCGTCACCTTTCTTCCGTCCAAAAACGTGTACGGGTCAGGCATTTCGATTGCCTCCGTAAACTTCGACGGCTCCGGGAGTCCGTCCCGATTCAAAAGTCCTGCAACGGTCGTCCTGAGCTCCTGCAACATATCGTTGTACTCCTGCTGCGTTACCACGTCGGTTTCCCCTTTGGCAACCAGCGCATCCGCCTTGTCAAACACTGCCTGCAGCTCACTGCCGTTTTGATACTCGCTCAAATCGCTGTACTTTTCTTTCATCAGTTTAAGCTGTCCCAGCAGCAGCTGCGGACTTCCCGCTGCCGCAGGCTTCTTTGTCGGCTCTGTAATACTTGTGTCCGCAGGCGCTTTTGTTAACTCTGTCAAAGCCTCCGGCGGCTGTGTAATTTCCTCCCGCACCGAGGCAGTCGGCTCAAGGGAGGTCTGCTTTTCTTTTGTTCCGCAGGCAGCCAGACAGACTGCCATACCTAACACCGCCAATACTAATTTTTGCTTCATCTTCTTTTCCTTCTCAAAATTCCGATTTCTGTTTCCTGCATTTCCGGAAAATATCCGGAACTTTCCCCGCAGTTTGCCCCAAAGCTGCGGTTCTATTTTGCTCCTTTTTTAATTGCTTCCCAAAGTCCTTCGATATAAACGGCACCCAGAGCACGGTCATACAAACCGTAACCCGGTCTTGCCTGTTCGCCCCAAATCATTCTGCCGTGGTCCGGACGGATTACGCCGTCAAAGCCCATTTCCTGCAATGCCTTTACGATTTCGTACATATCAAAGCTTCCCTCGGAGGATAAATGCGCACTCTCGTGGAACTCATCGTCCGTTTCAAACTTCACATTGCGGATATGCGCAAAATGAATCCTCTCTGCAATCTTCGGATTGCGGATAATCTTTACCAGATCGTTTGCGCGGCTGCTGCCGAGAGAACCGGTACAAAGGGTAAAGCCGTGGAGCTTGCTCGGGTGCAGTGCCGCCACCTTTAACAGGGACTCCTCGCTGGTTACGATACGCGGCAGTCCGAAAATATCCCAAGCCGGATCGTCCGGATGTACCGCCATCTTAATTCCGTACTTTTCACAGGTCGGCATGATGCGCCCGATAAAATACCCGTAATTCTCTAACAGCTGTTCATGGGTCATGCCCTTATACTTTTCAAACAGCGCCTTGATTTCCTCCTTACGGTTCGGCTCCCATCCCGGCATCACAAAGCCGCCGCTCTCCTTCTCGATACGCTCGAACATCTCGTCCGGGTTAATCCCTTCAATCATTTTTCCGTCATAAGCAAGTACGGTAGAACCGTCTGCAAGCGGCATTGCGAGGTCGGTTCTCGTCCAGTCGAACACCGGCATGAAATTGTAGCAGACTAACTTGATGCCTGCCTTGCCCACGCTCTCCAGAGAAGCGATATAGTTGTCAATCAGCTTATCTCTGGTCGGTGCGCCGAGCTTGATATCCTCGTGGATGTTAATGCTCTCCACGCCGAGCAGCTTTAATCCTGCCGCCTCTACTTCTTCCTTCAGCTTTAAAACTTCCTCATACGGCCACGGCTCTCCTGCCGGAATGTCGTGCAGCGCCGAGATTACACCCGTTACGCCGGGAATCTGGCGAATTTGCTGCAAGGTTACACTGTCATTCTTGCTTCCGTACCAACGTAATGTCATATCCATAGTAATTTCCTCCTAAAATGAAATGGTTTCCTTCCGACTGTTTCGTTTTAATAGATTTCCCTGCCGTGTGCATCCGGGATACCCGATTTTCGATAAAAGTACGAATTTACTACATCTCTCCACTCCTTGGAATGCTCCGCCTGAATCTCAAAACGGGCAACGGCGCGCTCGTAAATATCCGCAGGAATATACTCCTTTAAGCTGCGGAAGGTTTCCAAAAACTGCGCCGCCTGCTCGGCTCCCTCAAAGTGCGTGTCGTAAATGTGCTGTATCAGCGTCTTTCCGCTCTTTAATACAAAATCGTAGCGAATGTAGTGGAAAAACAGCAACAACTCCTCCGGACACTCGGAAATGCTTTCATAGCGCTTATAGTTTTCCTCACGATACTGGGTTGTATACCCGGTTCCTTTTGAAGTACGGTCCACGCCGAGTCCGTGACAATCGGCACGGTGGTAGGTTCCCCAGCGGTCGTATTCGTATCCGTCCACGTTCGGGCCGTAGTGGTGGTTCGGGTTTACCATCCAGCCGATGCCGAGCGGCGACGTGTACTTTTCGTACACCTCCCGGGAGCAAAGCGCCATATCGGTCAATGCCTTCACCGCCTTTGCCTCCTTGGTCACGGCAAGCTTAATCCATTCCTCTGCGATTTCCTTTGCGGAAAGCGAAGTGGTAAACGCAAGTCTTCCGAAGCCGTACCAGTTTAAGCCCGCGAAATCGTGTCCCGTCCAGTTTTCATCGTTTCCGGTATTGGTCACTGCCGCCATACCGCAAAGCTTCTGCGAAAATGTTCTGCCGCTCACAATATCCGCCACCGTATCGTTTTCCGGCTTGCAGTAGGTCTTAAAGTCAAGCGTTTCTTTCCACATCGGAATCAGATAACAAAAATGCTTCTGCTGTCCGGTGTACTCCTGCGCCGCCTGCACCTCTAACATCTGGTTGGTATGCTCCAGACCGCCAAGCAGCGGGGAAACAGGCTCTCTGACCTGAAAATCCATCGGACCGTTTTTAATCTGCAATACCACATTGTCCGCAAACTGCCCGTCTAACGGCTTAAAGTGGTCATAGCCCGCCCGGGCGCGGTCGGTCTTTTTGTCGCGCCAGTCCTGGGTACAGTTATATACGAAGCAGCGCCAGATAATCCTGCCGCCGTACGGCGCAACCGCCTCCGCCAGCATATTCGCGCCCTCTGCCTGCGTTCTTCCGTAGGTATGCGGTCCCGGTCTTCCCTCGGAGTCCGCCTTTACGAGAAAGCCGCCGAGCTTCGGAAGCGCCGTAAAGACGCGCTTCATCGTTTCCTTCCACCACGCTCTTACCTCTTCGTTTAACGGGTCGGAGCAAGGCAGTCCCGCAAGCTCCATCGGCGCCGCGAAGTTTAAGGACAAATACAAATCCACGCCGTACTCCGCAAACACCTCCGACATCCGAAACAATTCCTTTTCATAGCGCGGGGTAATTAACTCCGTCGCCGCCTGCTTTACGTTTACATTGTTGATTACCGCCGCATTGATGCCTACCGACGCGCAGAGCCTTGCGTACTCCCTTGTCCGCTCGTTCACTACAACTTCGTTGTTCACAAAGAAAAAGGATTGTCCCGAATACCCCCGTTCAATGCTGCCGTCCATGTTATCCCAGTGGTTCATCATACGCAACGGGTTGTCCGGGATAATCTTTTTATCCCCCTTTGCTACCGTATCCTCGATAATTTCCGTGCGGATAACGTCAAAAGCACCGTACAGGATACCCCGTCCGGTTCCGCCGATGATATAAACCGCCTTTTCCTCCGAAACAATCCGGTAGCCCTCCCGATAGGCCTCCTCAAGTCCCGGCATATATACCAGTACCAGTCCCTCCGCACATCCGGTCAATGCCTTAAAAGCGTCTGCTTCCGGCTCCGTCCCCGTCAAAGGCGCCTGTACCGTTTCACTCTTTATTTCTGTTCCGAATAATTCCTTCGCCGCACGGATAAGCTCTTTTGCTGCCGTCTGCACCGTCTGCGGCACCTGCGTTTCCTTCTCATCCGTCACAACGGTAACTTTACTCCAATGCGCCGGATTTGTAAGCGCTTTCATTTTATATGAAAGCCATGCTTCGGTATACTCTGCCATGCCATACCTCCTTGTTACTGATAGTTTCAGTATACCTTATCTCTATGGATTTTGCAATGGTTTTTCCGCGAGATTCAGGGCAATCGCATGTTCCATCAATGCGTGATACACTTCCGGATACTCCTTTTTTAACGAAACAATCCTTCCTTCCGAAGTCAGAAAACCGTGCTCCGAGTGACCTTCGCAGGCAAGCGTCCCGTCCTCCTTATACATTTCGTAGTTTAACTTTAACTTTACACCTTTAAACTCTTCTACCGATACCGTAATCCTTACTTTCTCAGGAAATCTGGTACTGGCCTTATACTTGCACTCTGCCGCCGTGACAGGCGAAACAATTCCAAGCGCTTCCAGCCGGTCAAAGCCCCAGCCGATCTGCTCCAAAAAGTCCACCCTTGCCTCCTCCATCCAGCGGATGTAGTTGGAATGATGTACGATTCCCATTTTATCGGTTTCGTAATACTGTACCTTATGCTCATACTGCTTCATGCCGATTTCCTCCTGCGTCCGGTTTTGCAGAACCTACTCCCCTAACAGCCTGCAAAGCGTTTCAAATACGAAGTCTGCCGCCGCTTCCCGTACCCGGTTTCTTCCAAGGTTGCCGAACTGTTTTGTTACCGCAGTTACCGCACCGTCCACAAAAAAGCCGAAGCAGACCGTTCCAACCGGCTTTTCCTCACTGCCGCCGGTCGGTCCCGCAATCCCGGAGATTCCGACGCCAACCTGTGCGTTTTGCGCTTTGGCAACCCCCTCTGCCATTTCTTTTGCCACCGGCTCGCTTACAACGCCGTAGGTTTCTATGGTTTCGGGCTTTACCGCAAGATAGTTTACCTTTGCCTCGTTTGCATAGGTCACCACGCCTGCGTCAAATACCGCCGAAGCGTTCGGAACGCTCACCAGTCTGGCACAGCACATACCGCCGGTACAGGATTCCGCAAAGGAAATCCGAAAACCTTTTTTTTGTAACAGTGCAACGACTCTTTCCTCTATTGTTTCCGTTTTTTCTTCCTTCTTCACCTTTCCCTGTCGCATCCTTTCGAATCCTGTCGTTTAATTTCCGCACTCGATACTAATCCGGTTAAATACATGCAAAATATCGTCCGTTACCATATTCGCCTTTTCTTCCCCGGACTTATCCATTACAATCGTTCCCTTATCCATCATAATCAGGCGGCTTCCGTACTCTACCGCATAGCGGAGATTATGCGTTACCATAATCGCCGTCAGCTTCTTTTCCTTTACCACCTTATCCGTGAGCTGCATAATAATTTCTGCCGTATGCGGATCAAGCGCCGCCGTATGCTCGTCTAAAATCAGGAAATCAAGGGGCGTCAGCGTTGCCATGACAAGGGACACCGCCTGTCTTTGCCCGCCGGATAACGCTCCGAGCTTTACATTCATTTTATCCTCTAAGCCGAGGCCGAGGCTTGCCAGCTGCTCCTTATAATACCCTGCGCGCCCCCGGTTTACACCGGCGGAAAGTCCGAAACGCTTGCCCTTATGGTCCGCCAGGGACATATTTTCCAAAATCGTCATATTCGGGCAGGTGCCTAACGCCGGATTCTGATACACTCGCCCGATTCTCCGGTAACGCTCGTATTCCTTCATCCGGTCGATGCTCTGTCCGTTAATCAAAACCTGTCCCTCGTCAATCGGAATACTGCCGCAGATAATGTTTAGCATGGAGGTTTTGCCGCTTCCGTTGCTGCCGACTACCGATACGAATTCTCCGTCCTCTACCGACAGATTGAAATCGTCAAACAGACACATCTGCGTTACCGTACCGGCATTGTATATCTTAGAAATGTGTTTCATCTCAAGCATTTTTCCGAACGCCTCCCTTCTGACGGTTTCCAAGCACAAGAATGACTAAGAACAGCACCGCGGTCACCAGCTTCAATAAATTTGCCGGAAGGCCCAGACTGATTGCAATCTGGATACATACCTTGTAAATTACGCTTCCTACGACAACTGCGGTGGTACCCTTTACAAAGCCTCTTTCTTTAAACAGCGTCGTACCGATAATAACCGTTGCCAGACCGAATACCATCTGTCCGGTTCCCATGGTCGCCGAAAAGCTTCTCTGCTCATGGCACACAATACAGCCGGAAAGCGCAACAAGGGCATTTGCAATGACAAGGCCTAAAATCTTTACTTTTCCCTTATCCTTTGCCAGAGAAGTTACCAGCACGTCATTATCGCCTACCGCACGAAGCAAAAGACCGTTCTTTGTCTTAAAATACAAATCCAGCAGCAGCTTAAACACAACTACCAGAAGAAATGCGACAATCAGCTTTCTCTGCAACAGCGTAAAACGGCCGAACAGCGTTTTCACCGGCTCCGCGGTAAAGATTGTGTCAATGTCGCGGCCGACCGCAAGGTTGGAGCCTGCAATCTGCAAATTAATGGAAAACAGCGCCGTCATGGTAATAATGCCCGCAAGCAGGTCACGCACCCGAAAGCACACATGAATCACACCCGTTACCAGACCAGCAAGCGCTCCTGCCGCCATTGCCGCAAGTAACGTCAAATAAGGATTTGCACCGTTTACGAGAAGCACCGCCGTAATTGCCGCCCCCAGCGGGAAGCTTCCGTCTACCGTCAAATCCGGGAAATCCAAAATCTTATAAGTAATATAAATACCGTATGACAGCAGGGCGTAAATAAAGCCCTGCGTCACCGTGCTGATTATTAAGTCAAGCATCCTTCTGCCCCAATCTGTATTTAATCAATTTATTTCTGAGATTCAATTGCCTTCTCTGCAACATCTGCCGGAACGGTGATTCCCATCTCGGCAATCGCTGATGAATTAATATAAATGCCATACTCGGCAATCGTTTCATACGGAATTTCGGAAGCCTTTGCCTCGCCCTTTAATACCTTTGCCGCCATTGCGCCGGTCTGACGCCCAAGCTCGTAATAATCAATGCCTGCCGCAGCTACACAGCCAAGGGTTACCTGCTCTACTTCACTGCCGTAAATCGGAATGCCTGCTTCGTTTGTTTTCTCAAGCACCGAAGAAAGTACACCGACTACATTGTTGTCCGTCAGGTTCGAGAAGCAATCCACCTTTCTGCTGATTAACGTATCTGCCGCCTGGGTTACTTCGGACTGTGCCGTTACCCCTACTGCGTCAATCGTAAAGCCGTAATTTCCTGCCTTTGCCTGATACTCCTCGATTGCGGACACGGAATTCGGCTCGCTCGTGGTGTAAATGATACCGATGGTCTTTGCCTCCGGCTGCAGCTTGCGGATTAAATCCAGCTGTGCCTCTACCGGAAGTTTGTCGGACGTACCGGTAATATTGCCCTTATCTAACTTTGCCTTTACCGGGTCGGTAATGGCGGTAAAAATCACCGGAATATCCTTATCCTCGGCTGCCGCAAAGCAGGCCGTTGCCGCATTGGTTGCAATCGCGCACATCAGCGTTACATCGTTTGCGGAAAAGTTCTGTGCAATCTGCGTACAAATGTTATCGTCAAAACCTGCGTTCTGATAATCTACCGTATAGTCCGTTCCCTCTACCAGACCGGCGTCCTCAAGTCCTTTCAAAAAGCCCTCGCGGCAGTTGTCCAGAGAGCCGTGCTCTCCGTACTGGCTGATGCCGATGACCGGCGTTTTCTTTTCTTTGCAGGCTGCGCCTCCGAATACCATCGTTGCTGCCAATGCTGCACAAATTACTCTTTTCATTGTCTTCTTCATACTACTTTCCTCCTGATTTTTGTTCTGCTTTCCGCTTCATTCCTTTGCGTGCCGGCTCGCGCTCCGCACGTCCCACGTCTACACTCCGTTCCGGTCGGCGCATGACCAAGGGTCTACATTTCATTTCGGTCCGGCCAGTACCAACGTCCACTGGACGTTGTGGCCCCACCGGACCTTGTGCGCCCTCGTGACTTCGTCACTCGGTCGTGGGCGCGTTCGCATGCGCTCTTCTTATCTTTGCGTGCTGGCTCGCGCTCCGCACGTCCCACGCACCTCGTGACTTCGTCACTCGGTCGTGGGCGCGTTCGCATGCGCTCTTCTTATCTT
>CAZSQM010000007.1:107582-109088 GCA_964609025.1 uncultured Lachnospiraceae bacterium
CGCACGTCCCACGCACCTCGTGACTTCGTCACTCGGTCGTGGGCGCGTTCGCATGGTTTTCAACATTCGGAAGCAAGCTTCCATGTTGAAAACCATGCTCACTTTGCCAGCACGCAAAAAGTCCCGCCCCATGTACTATACGCTAGCTACATGGGACAGGACTGGAATTTCCTGCGGTGCCACCCATCTTGGTGATATTTCACCCTCTCTGTTTCGCACTATCATGCGAATCGTACTGGTAACGGGCTACGTCCCCGTCGACTGCTACTTGCTCCGGCACTGCCAAAGTGTTCGGTCGCCCTCCTAAGTCCATTCCCCTGCGGTCCGACTGCTGCAATTCCACCGTCTGCAACTCTCTGATAGCTTCTCCAACAGGCTACTACTCTTAGTCATCGGTTTCTTGTTTTGTTGAAACTGATTTTAGCACCGGGGGATATAAATGTCAATCCTTTTTTTATTTTCTTCACCAATTTTCCTATGCCCCGCCGCCGGCTTCTCTGCGGGGCATAATTTGCAATTTCTTCTCTCTATGCCCCGCCATAAACCTTCCTACAGGGCATTTTTTGCAATTTCTTCTTCCTATGCCCCGCCGCCGGCTTCCCTGCGGGGCATAGTTTGCAAATTTTCTTCCCTATGCCCCACCGCCGACTTCTCCGCGGGGCATTTTTTTGCAATTTCTTCTCTCTATGCCCCACTACAAAGTTCCGCAACTCTCAAAACGAACACCTCGCATCCGGTTCACGCACATAAGGATTTCCTCTTTTCTTACTTCGTCAAACCACCAGCCCCGGTAAACCGGATTCGACATCATCTGCTCCTGTTCCAATTCCGCAAATAACCGCCCGGCATATTCTTCGGATACAGTACGCAGATGCTCCGAACTCTCTTCCTCCTTCGACAGCATGTTTCTTACTACCCAGGCAAGAGAATGAAGCTGCTCATTACTCTTTAAGGACGGTACAGCCGTCATGTCGACAGAATATTCTCCGCAAAGGACCTTTTTACTGTCCTCTGTACATACTGTCTGTAGCAGAAGGGATTTTGTCCCCTGTCCGGGAAGTATCACCTTTCTTTCAGCTTCCGGAATATCCAAGTTCTCTCTCTCATCTGTTCGCAATGTAGGTTTATTTACTTCTGTTGCAGCATCAGCAAGTTGTGCCAGTTCCTTTACTTCCATTGCAGCATCAGCAAGTTGTGCCAGTTCCTTTACTTCTGTTGCAGCATCAGCAAGTTGTGCCAGTTCCTTTACTTCTGTTGCAGCATCAGCAAGTTGTGCCAGTTTCTTTTCTTCTGTTGCAGCATCAGCAAGTTGTACCAGTTCCTTTACTTCCGTTGTAACATCCTCTGCAACATATTGCTTCATCAGAATCACGGTATCCGCAATCTTTAAATACTCTCCCGATCCGCCAATAACAAGGATGGCAGATACACCTTTTTGCTCCGTAATGCTTCGGATTCTGTCTGTAAACGGAATGATTACCTCATCCTTTACAATTCTTCGCATCA
>CAZSQM010000008.1:0-106380 GCA_964609025.1 uncultured Lachnospiraceae bacterium
GTAACTTGCAAAACAGATTATACAACAGGTAGTATCAAATTGCAAGCTATTTTTTGATTTTCTTTAAAGTTAAACTATTTGCTTAATTGCTTATACATTTACAACATCAGCAAATTTTAAGTAAAAAGGCTGTAAATCCACCCCGGCTGCCCTATTCCTTACAGCGAGAACAAGTCCATCAACGACATCTGGTTCGACTCCGGAATATCGCCCAACAGCCCCAAATCTCCCATCTGGTCCGTAATTGTCTGGCTGACCTTACAACGGGTACGGAAGTCATCCTTCGATAAAAACGGACCGTCCTTTGCCGCTTCCTCAATCTGCTCCGCCGCCTTTTCCCCGACGCCCTCGATGCTGTCTAACGACGCCATCAGCTTTCCGTCGATGATCTGGAAGGCATGGGCCTTTGCCGTAAAGAGATCAATCGGAGTGAAATCAAATCCTCTGGCATACATCTCCTGTACGATTTTCATATCGCCGTAGCTTTCCTCGTCCTTCTGGGAAGCCGTTTTGGTTTCCATTCTGCGCTTAATTTCCCTCATATTCCGCTCCAGTACCTCCCTGCCGAGGCACATGGTTTCATAGCTGAACGCCTTGGCCCGGATACCGAAGTACGCCGCATAGTACGCAAGGGGATAGTAAATCTTGAAATGTGCCACACGGAATGCCATCATAACGTAAGCGCAGGCATGCGCCTTCGGAAACATGTACTTGATTTTTTTACACGACCAGATATACCAGTCCGGCACCCCTTTTTCAAGCATCGCCTCCTCCATTTCCGGCGTCAGACCCTTTCCTTTTCGCACGCTTTCCATGATTTTAAAGGCCAGTCCGTTTTCCACGCCCTGATAAATCAAATAGGTCATAATGTCATCTCGCGTACAGATTGCATTGGACAAAGTACACTTTCCTTCCTGTATCAGGGTCTGCGTATTGTTGAGCCATACGTCCGTACCGTGGGAAAGCCCGGAAATACGAATCATATCCGAAAAGCTCTGGGGCTTTGTATCACGCAGCATCTGCATCACGAAGTCGGTTCCGAGCTCCGGCAGGCCAAGGCTTCCCAAATCGCACCCGCCGATGTCCTCCGGCGTAATTCCGAGCGCCTCGGTGGACGAAAACAGCGAAATCACCTTTTTATCATCTAACGGTATCGTCTTTGCGTCAACGCCGGTCAAATCCTCCAGGCGGCGAATCATCGTCGGATCATCGTGTCCGAGAATATCCAGCTTTAAAAGGTTGTGGTCGATGGAATGGTAATCAAAATGCGTCGTCACGGTTTTGGTTGTCATATCGTTGGCCGGACGCTGCACCGGCGTAAACTTATAAATCTCATGTCCCAACGGCAGTACGATAATTCCGCCCGGATGCTGTCCGGTCGAGCGCCGCACTCCCACGCAACCGGAGGAAAGCCGCTCTATTTCGGCCCTTCGCATCGTAATACCGTGCTCCTCGTTATATTTTAGCACATAGCCGTATGCCGTTTTATCGGCAACCGTCGCAATCGTTCCCGCGCGGAAGGTCTGTCCCTTTCCGAAAATAACCTCCGTATAATCGTGGGCCTTCGACTGATATTCTCCCGAAAAGTTCAGGTCGATATCCGGCTCCTTATCCCCGTAGAAGCCAAGGAAGGTTTCAAACGGAATGTCGTGACCGTCCTTTACCAAAGGCGCACCGCACTTCGGACAGACGCGATCCGGCATATCACAGCCCGATAAGCCCTTTTTCTGACAGGTCTTTACTTCCTCGGAATCAAAATCCGAAAAGAAACACTTCGTACAGTAATAATGCGCCGGCAACGGATTTACCTCGGTAATACCGGACATGGTCGCAACAAAGGAGGAACCCACCGAACCACGGGAGCCAACCAGATATCCGTCCTCGTTTGATTTCCAAACCAGCTTCTGTGCAATGATATACATCACCGCAAATCCGTTTTTAATAATGGAGGTCAGCTCATGCTCCAGACGGTTCTCTACAATTTCCGGCAGCGGGTTTCCGTACATGGAATATGCCTTATCATAGCATATCTTCCGGAGCGTCTGGTCGGAATTTTCAATGACCGGAGGACACTTATCCGGAAAGACCGGTGAAATCTTTTCAATCCTGTCGGAAATTTTCGCCGGATTTTCCAACACTACCTCCTCCGCCTTTTCCCGTCCCAGGTAGGAAAACTCCTCTAACATCTCCTCGGTGGTGCGGAAATACAGCGGCGCCTGATTATCCGCGTCGGCAAAGCCCTTGGAGGACATAATAATGCGGCGGTAAACCTCATCCTCCGGGTTTAGAAAATGCACGTCGCAAGTGGCTGCCACCGGTTTATGATACTGTTCCCCCAGCGCAATAATCTTTTTATTGATTGCAATCAAATCCTCGTCGGATTTGATATTCTCATGTTTCTCGTCCGCAATCATAAACCGGTTGTTGCCGAGGGGCTGTATTTCAAAATAATCATAAAACTCGCAAAGCCTCTCTATCTCATTGTGGGGCGATTCCCTTAAAATTGCCTGATACAGCTCTCCCGCCTCGCAGGCAGAGCCGATTAAAAGCCCCTCTCTGTTTTCCAAAAACAGGCTTTTCGGAATCCGCGGCCGTCTGGCAAAATAATCGATATGGGAAAGAGAAACCAGCCGGTACAAATTAATGCGTCCCGCCTCGTTCTGACAAAGGATAATCGCATGGTACGTCGGCATTTTCTTAATCATTTCCGGCGTCGGCTTACACACGGCATTCACCTCGTCAAGCTGCGTTACCCCCCGCGCCTTTAACATGGCAAGAAACTTCACAAAGATATCCGCCGTTGCCTTTGCGTCGTCTACGGCACGGTGATGGTTTTCCAGGGAAACGCCAAGCTCTCTTGCCACCACATCCAGCTTAAACCGGCTAAGTCCCGGTAAAAGCGCTCTGGCAAGACCCACCGTATCAATCACCGTAAAATCATAGGAAAGTCCCAGCCGCTCCGCGTTGCTACGGATAAAGCCCGTATCAAAGGACGCATTGTGGGCAACCAGCGCACAGCCCTTACAAAACTCTAAAAACTGCGGTAAAATCTCCGTAATCTCCGGCGAATCCATCACCATAGAATCCTTGATGCCCGTTAATTCCTCAATCCGCGGCGGAATCGGCACCTTCGGATTTACGAAGGTCGAATACCGGTCGGTAATCTTCCCTGCCTCCACCTTAACCGCGCCGATTTCGATGATTTTATCATGCTCCGCCCCAAAGCCCGTCGTTTCGATATCAAATACCACATAGGAGCTCTCAAGGGCTTGTCCCTTACTGTCCCGCACCGGTTCCAGCACATCGTCTACCAGATAAGCCTCCACGCCGTAAATCACCTTAAAGTCCTTGGCACGCTGCATCTTTTCTTCATCGTCCTTATAGTCCTTCGGATTAATGGCATGGTTTGCTTCCGGAAACGCCTGTACTACGCCGTGGTCGGTAATCGCCACCGCAGGCATTCCCCACTCAAAGGCGGTTTTTACAAGAACCGTAGGGTCAACCAGACCGTCCATATCGCTCATTTTGGTATGGGCATGCAGTTCGATTCGCTTACGCTCGCTGGTATCCATACGTTTTTTCGTAAAGTCCTTAATATTCTTCATGCCGTAAATGACACCGATGGACACTTCCTTTTCATAGGTATCAAACAAGGCCTGTCCCTTTAACAAAACAAATTTCCCCGGCTTTAAATGACCGCGGAGTTCGTCCGCCTCCTCCTTCCGCACAAAAATCTTTGCGCCGATGGAATTGGTAAAGTCCGTAATCTGGAACAGAAATAAAAGCTTTTCGTTTCGCAGCTCCCGTTCCTCAAACTTAATAATCTTACCGCGAATCAGGCAGTCGCCGTACCCGTCCTCGATATCGGAAATCGGAACCAGCTCCCCGTCAAAGGGTTTTCCGTAGAAAATATCCGGATCCTCCGGCAGCTTTTTCTTCGGCGTATAGTTACTGTTCCGCTCAAACTTCTTAAAATCAGCCTTTTCCTTTGACTGTGCCCCGGCTGTTCCCGTTTTGGCGGCAGGTGCTTCTGCCCTTGCCGCGCCCTCCGGTTTCCCGGCGTTTGCTCCGTCCGTCACACCTTTCTCTGCCTTTTGAACAGGTTTCCCGGCTTCCTCCTCCGGATCCTCTGCCGAATTCTCTTTTCTTTCCGGCAGAATCCCCATGCTGCGAAGCTTTTCTTTCGAAAAAAATTCATACTTCGGCTGTTCCGGCTGTGCCTCCTCGGCTTCCGCCTTCTCATATTCGCTTATGACACGAACCGGCAGTTCAAAGCGTGACAAAAAGAGCTCCTCCAGGCAGCTCCTTATCTCATCCCCGATATGTCGGTTAATAAACGTATCCTCCGATTTGATGCGGATTTCCTGTCCCTCTACCTGAATTTGGGCACGCTGCAAAAAGCCGGAATACAACCGGCTTTTCTCCGAAAACTCCTCCATAAGCGACTCTCTGTAATGCTCCCAGACCGACTCCGTGGTATACTGTGCGGACAGTCTGTAATGCTCCGCAATCACCGCCCGCTTTTCCATCGGTCCGAAAAACTGCTGGTTTAGCAGCCTTTCCAAACGTTCCAATCCACGGAAGTGAAGCAGCCGTTCGCTTAAAATATGTACCGTTACCTCGCCGGAATGTCTGGACGCGGTCAGCTTTAAAACCTCCGTTTCCTCAAACATCCGGCGCAGCTCCTCCGGTACGGTCACGGTATCAAATACCTCAAATAGCTTCATACGCCTCTATCTCCTCCTTCAATGCCGAAAGCAGCTCGCTCTCCGGCACCTTACGGACTATTTCCCCTTTACGGAATACCAAACCCTCTCCCGCTCCTCCGGCAATTCCCAAATCCGCCTCTCTTGCTTCTCCCGGGCCGTTGACCGCACACCCCATAACCGCAATTTTAATCGGCAGGTCATACCCTGCCGCCATTGCCTCAACCTGTTCCGCCAGCCCGATTAAATCAATCTTTGTTCTGCCGCAGGTCGGGCAGGAAACGACCTCGATTCCGCCCTTTCGCAGTCCTAACGTGCGTAAAATCAACTTTGCGGACACAATCTCCTCCGTCGGAGCTGCCGTAAGAGAAACGCGAATTGTATCGCCGATGCCCTGCGAAAGAATCATCGAAAGTCCGATTGCGGATTTTATATTGCCTGCTCTAAGCGTCCCCGCCTCCGTAATCCCGACATGAAGCGGGTAATTTGTTTTTTGTGCAATCAGCTCATGGGCCCTTACGCACATCAAAACATCCGAAGACTTGATGCTGATTACAATATCCGTAAAATCAAACTGCTCTAACATCGCCACCTTTTCCAAGGCGCTTTCTACCAGACCTTCCGCCGTTACGCCGCCGTACTTCTCTATCAGGGACTTTTCCAAAGAACCGCTGTTGACGCCGACCCGAATCGGGACATGCCGCTTCTTTGCCGCCTCCGCCACTGCGCGTACCCGTTCCGTATCGCCGATATTTCCCGGATTGATGCGGATTTTATCGGCTCCGTGCTCGATTGCCGCGATTGCCAGACGATAGTCAAAATGAATATCCGCAACAAGCGGAATGCTGATTCGCTTTTTTATCTGCTCTAACGCTTTTGCCGCTTCCATCGTGGGTACGGCGCAGCGGATGATTTCACAGCCCGCCGCTGTCAGTTCTTCAATCTGACGGACAGTCGCCGCAACATCCTCTGTTTTTGTATTCGTCATGGACTGAATCGCAATCGGCGCACCGCCGCCGACGGTAACTCCTCCGACGCGCACCGCCTTTGTCTGCCTGCGTTCCATAAGCCGCACCTCCGTTTTTTCCCTTCCTCATAAACCTCCTCATCCGATAAACACGCACAAGACTATGAGAAAAATACATTCTTAATATCATTAAACAACAGCACTACCATCAACAGCATTAACAGTACCATGCCGATAAAATGCACCATGCCCTCTTTTTCACGGTCAATCGGCTTGCGGCGCACGACTTCAATCGCACAGAATAAAAGCTTTCCGCCGTCTAACGCCGGTATCGGAAGCAGATTCATTACGCCGAGGTTTGCGCTTAACAGAATCGTAATATAGAGCATATTTAAGACCGTATCCTTCACGCCGTATTCCACGGAAGCCTCATAAGTGTCGCCGATTGCGTCCACAATGGCTACCGCGCTTCCGATTTCATTGGCCTTTAATCTGCCGGTTACAAGCCGTCCGAGTCCCCGCGCCGTTTCCACAATCCAATATTTTACTTCGGATGCGGAATAACGAATCGTCTGCAATGCCGTAGCGTGCTCTCTTGCCAGATTGTAAGCAAAACCGAGCGAATACCCGGTAGAACCATACTTCGGCGTCACGACTACCGTGTACTCGTTGCCGTCGCGCAGATAGCTTACCCGAACCTCTTCCCCGTTCAGGGGATTCCGGTCAAAATATTCCATCAGTTCCCCGCTTGTTTTCACTCTGACGTCCTGAATCCCGGTAATCACATCGCCCACCCGAATCCCGGCAGCCTCCATCGGATATCCTTCCGAAACCGCTAAAACCTCGGCAGTTCCAGCCTCCGTCCCCGAATAAGAAAACCCGAGCAGATACCGGTCGTATTTCTCCGGCACCAGTGTTACCTTTATCTTTTCCCCGTTTCTCCTTACAGTGATATTTACCGGTTCACCGGTAAGGGAATGATAGTCAAAATATCCCTGTACCTCTCTCGCAATGGAAATACCGGAATGATTGATTTTCGTAATCACATCCCCCTCCAGCAAGCCCGCCTCCGCCGCAGGACTCCCCTCCGTCACACCGGTAATTCTCGCCGGATCATAGCCTGCCACGCCGATGACGATAACAGAGAAGACAAAGGCAAGAATAAAGTTAAAGGCCGGCCCCGCAAACAGTACCGCAATACGCTGCCAGACCCCCTTTGCATAAAACGACTTATCGCTGTCATTTTTCTGGTCGGAATCCTCGCCAAGCATCATACAGGCGCCGCCGATTGGCAGAAGACGCACCGAGAACTGCGTACCGAAGGCGCGGAACCCGCAAAGCCTCGGACCCATACCGATGGAAAAATCCAGCACCTCGATACCGTTAATCCGGGCAAAAATAAAGTGTCCCAGCTCATGTATCAAAATAATGATTCCAAAAATTAAAATTGCAACAACGATTTTCATGCTTCCTCTTTTCTGCGTTTTTCACGCGAATGCTCCCTGATATAGGAATACGTTTCCTCCTCAATGGAAAGAACCTCCTCCAACGTCGGATTCTCTATTTTCGTATGCGCGTCAATGGCGCGTTCCAAAAGCTCCGTAATCTGAAGATACCCTATCTTTCGCTCCAAAAACAATGTAACCGCCATTTCATTTGCCGCATTATATACCGTCGGCAGACTGCCGCCCTCCCGAAATACTTCATATGCTAACGCAAGGGCTCGGAAGGTTTCCGTGTCCGGTCGGTAAAACTCTATTTTCTGCAATGCGAAAAAGTCCAGTCGTTCCCCGGAAAGACCGACGCGATCCGGATACGTCATCGCATACTGAATCGGCAGCTTCATATCCGGCACGCCGAGCTGTGCCAATACCGCGCCGTCCGTAAACTGTACCATCGAATGAATAATGCTTTTCGGCTGTATCATAACCTCTATCTGCTCCGGCGCAAGCGAAAAAAGCCAGCCGGCTTCCATGACCTCCAAGCCTTTATTCACTAAGGTGGAAGAATCAATCGTAATCTTTTTTCCCATTGCCCAGTTCGGATGCCGCAGCGCTTGTTCTACCGTGATAGAACGAAGTTCCTCTTTTGTTTTTCCGAAGAACGGACCGCCCGAGGCTGTCAAAAGCAACTTTTCTACCGTCTTCGTCCCGTTTCCCTGCAAGCACTGAAACACCGCAGAATGTTCACTGTCTACCGGCAGCAGGCGCACGTTGTATTCTTTCACCAACGGCATAATAATATGCCCCGCGGTAACAAGCGTTTCCTTATTTGCAAGGGCAATGTCTTTTCCTGCCTTAATAGCGGCAATCGTCGGCAGAATTCCAATCATACCGACGACCGCATTTACAGTCATAGTTGCTTCTTCCTCGCAGGCGCAGGCAATCAGACCGTCCATTCCATATACTACCTTTGTAGTATATATGTGGTGTAGCCGCAGATGCTCCTGCAATTCTCTCGCATCGCGCTCGTTTGTCAGACTTGCCAACTTCGGATGAAATTCTGCAATCTGCCGTTCCAACAGCTCCACATTGCTTCCTGCCGCAAGCGCCGTCACCTGAAACGTCTCCGGCTTTTCCCTTACAATTTCCAGCGTCTGCGTTCCAATCGAGCCGGTCGAACCTAACACTGCTAATTTTTTCATAGTAACTTCCTCCCTCTTACGGCACAAAAAGCTGCACCAGATAATAAATTAACGGTGCGGTAAAGATAATGCTGTCAAACCGGTCTAAAATTCCGCCGTGTCCCGGAATCAGTCTGCCGTAATCCTTAATTCCGTAATTTCGCTTCATTGCAGAGGCCGCCAAATCGCCAAGCTGCGAAATCACCGATGCGGCAACCCCCATAACGACAAATTGAAGCACCGATACCGTAGCCCCGGCAATTAAATTGTTAATACAAACCGCATAAACTCCCGCAATCAGTGCCGTTCCGGCGATTCCGCCGATACAGCCCTCTATCGTCTTCTTCGGACTTAATTCCGGAAACGCCTTATGCTTTCCGAACAATCTTCCGGCGCAGTAAGCACAGGTATCGGACCCCCAGGTGCCGATAAACACAAGCCACAGCAGCAGCATTCCGTTTTCTTCCAGACGGATACGGTATAAAAACGAAAGCAGCACCGCCGCATAAACCCAGCCGGCATAGCAGGAAAACACCTGCTTGGCGGAATACTTCGGATAAGTAATCACATAAATTGCCATAAATACCAACAGCGCAAGAATGCAGACTGCGTCTGCCGCCTCCGCTCTCCCGAAAAATAAAAGACCGTCCAAAAGAAGGCACAACAATCCCCCAGCATAAAAAAGCACACTCTTTTGCAGTCCAATCATCCGGTAAAACTCAAATACGCCAAGCAGAGAAATCACAGTAACCAGAGTCCAGAACACCGGACCGCCCAATATACCGCCGGCAATCACAATGGCCAGCAAAACGATTCCGCTAATAAGTCTTGTAATAAACATCTTTTCCTCCATCAAACAGTCGGCGCCGTTTTCTTTACGCCTCTTTGTTCTGTTCCAGTCCGCCAAACCGTCTGTTTCTGCTTCCGTAATAGGAAATCGCTTTCTCCAGTGCCGCCTTATCAAAATCCGGCCATAAGGTGTCCGTAAAGTAAAGCTCGGCATAGGCAGACTGCCATAAAAGGAAGTTGGAAAGCCGCTGTTCGCCGCTGGTCCGTATAATCAAATCCGGGTCCGGAAGCCCTGCGGTATCCAAAGAACCGCTGATATCTTCCGCAGTCAGTTCCTCGATTGTTCTTCCTTCCAAATCTGCCTTTGCCGCCGCCTTTTTTACGGCACGGAGCACCTCGTCCCGTCCGCCGTAATTTAATGCTATCTGAAATTGAAGACCGGTATTCTTCGCAGATACCTCCTCCAACTGTTTTATCGATGTTCTTATATCCTCCGGCAATACCGAATAATCTCCGATAATCCGCACACGCATATTATTGTCCGCGCACTGCTTTACCGCGTCTTTCAAATAACTCCGGAGAATCTTCATCAACGCGTCAATCTCTTCCTTCGGGCGCGTCCAGTTCTCCGTGGAAAACGCATACACCGTCAAATAGTTTACTCCCAGCTTCCATGCTTCCTCACAAACTTTTCGGACAGCCTTACTTCCCTGAGAGTGCCCGTAATTACGCGGCATTCCCCGCTTCTTCGCCCATCTTCCGTTTCCGTCCATAATAATCGCAATATGCTGTGGAATCTTTTCCATATCCTATTCCTCCGGATATTTTACGGAGCGACCTCCGTTAAATTTCAAAAATGCCGGGGATACCCATTCCCTCTCCGACACAATTTAGAGGGTGTCCCAACGTCTATCCTCCCTAAGGGCTGACCGGGACACCCCCTTATCTGCTGTACGTGACATACACCCCAACCGCTTTCCTGCCGGAAGCAGGAAAGCCATGCGGGCGCAAAACTTTTCTTCGTTAAATGGTAAGAATCTCTGCGGACTTATCCTCGGTCATTTTATCTACTTCCACGATAAACTTATCGGTCATCTTCTGGATTTCATCCTCGATATTCTTCTGCTCGTCTTCGGAAATCTCGTTTGCCTTTGCCGCCTTCTTCACGGAATCATTGGCGTCACGGCGGATGTTACGAATTGCCACCTTGGCATTCTCGGACTTCTTCTTTACATCCTTAACAAGCTCCTTACGTCTGTCCTCGGTAAGCTCCGGGAATACCAGACGAATCACTTTGCCGTCGTTACTCGGTGTCAGGCCCAAATCGGAAGCCAGAATTGCCTTCTCGATTTCCTTAATCATCTTCGCTTCCCACGGCTGAATCTGAATGACTCTTGCCTCCGGAACGGAAACATTTGCCACTGCCTGCAATGCAGACGGCGTACCGTAATAATCCACTCTCAATTTGTCCAAAAGATGCGGATTGGCACGACCTGCGCGCACGGTTGCAAACTCCTCCCGCAGCGACTCCACGGACTTCTGCATTTTTGCTTCAAACGGTTTTACTCTTTCATTCATTGCTTTTTCTCCTCTTGCTTTATGGTGTAACGGTTGTACCGATCGGCTCGCCGTGAGCGGCCTTTACAATTCCGTTTTCCTCATTTAATGAAAAGATAAATAGCGGAACCTTATGTTCCATGCACATCACGGTTGCCGTCATGTCGAGAATCTTTAACTTTCTCTCTAACACTTCTTCAAAGGAAATCGTGTCAAAACGCTTTGCTGCCGGATTCTCCTTCGGGTCGCTGTCATACACGCCGTCAACGGCGCGCGCCATTAAAATCACATCGGTTTCCAGTTCAATCGCCCGCAACGACGTCGCGGTATCGGTGGAAAACAAAGGGTGACCCGTTCCGCCGGCAAGAACTACTACCTTGCCCGCGTTTAACGCTTCCACTGCCCGGTCCTTTGTAAACAATTCCGTAAAACTTCCGCAGGCAAACGGCGTATACACTGCCGTTTCCATGCCGCAGAAACGGAATATCTCGGATACATAAATGCAGTTCATCACCGTCGCTAACGTCCCGATATGGTCTGCCTTAATCCGGTCAATGGTTTCGGAGCTTCTGCCGCGCCAGAAATTGCCGCCGCCGATAACGACCGCAACCTGAATTCCCTCCTCTACCAGCTGTTTCACCTGTCTTCCGACTGCCACGCAGGTAGCCTCGTCAAAACCGGTCTTTTTTTCTCCCGCAAGCGCTTCCCCGCTCAGCTTTAACAATACTCTCTTATAAGCCATAGTTTCCTCGCAATTTATTCAAAGATATTATCAATTTCAACGGCTGCATACGCAAGAGAACAGAAGCCCTCCAATACGGCACCGTTATTCATCTGTACGGACTTCGCCTTGATATTGCCCTTAATAATCGCAGTCGAGTCGATTACCACCGGTCCCCGGACATCAATTTCGCCCTTTACCGCGCCTGCAATAACGCCGGAGGAAGCCGAAATATCACCGATGACTACCGTACCGATACCAATCTTTACGCTGCCTTCGCTTGTAATATTCCCTTCCAGACGTTCCGTATTGACATAAACCTCGGCTGCCATTGCATTTCCTGTCACTTTACCGGAAATCGTAAGCTTTCCGAGACACTCGATATCGCCGTTAATCGTTCCCATGACATCCAGGGAGCAGTCCGAAATAATGCTTCCGTTGATGGTCGTTCCCTTTGTAATTACGGTAACGCCCTCGGTGTCGGGAGTTGCATGCTCTAAGCTATGCGGTTTTTCCTCTCCCGAAGCCTCCTTCTTTGCTTCCGTAGGTTTCGGTTCCTCTGCGGCTTTCGGTTCTTCCTCCGGTTCCTTTTCCGTTTCTTTCGCAGGCTCTGCCTCTACCAGAGAATCGTCTTCCATCAGGCTGTCCAAAAGCTCCATATCCACATCTTCCTGTTCTTCCTCGGAAATTACGGTGAACAAATCATCCTTTGTCTTGCCTTCCTCGTTTTGCAGCCCGTCTTCCTTTACGTCTTTGAAAATACTCATGAAAACTCCTTTCTTTTGCTCTTATATCGTTTCTGCTTTTCGTGTCTTACAGCAATAACTGACCTTTCCCGTTTCTAACAATACAAATACTTCTTTAACGTATCTCTGACCGCGCCTTTTCCTGCAATCATTTCACAAAACATCGTTTCAATCCGTTCGGAAAGCCCTGCCTTTACCAAATCTACCGCAAACAGCGTTTGATTGGAAAGTACCGGCTTTAACTGACCCTTGTAGCTTCCCGGGTTGCCAAACTCCACGGTCTTTAATGCCTCCTGTACGCCTGCCGCCGTCGGGTCCGGACTGATTTCCATCGGCTCTCCGGTATCGTAAAGCCCCATCAGATAACGCAGCCAGCCGGCGATTGCTAACGGAATATAAACCAAATCCGTAATGTTTAAAGTGTCGCTTGCCAGATATGCCTTCATCGTTTCACCGAAACGTATCGGCACTTTTAACCCGGTATCCGTTGCGATACGCTGCGGCATATCCGGAATAAACGGATTCGGAAGACGCTCCTCGATGACTTCCTTAATGAAAGCGCGCGGAGAAAGAATCTTCGGGTCAACCACCACCGGCATTCCCTCATCGTAACCGATTTTCTCAATGAGCAGCTTTAACTCCTTATCCTTCATCTCATCCGCAATCTTCGTATACCCAAGCATACAGCCGTATACGGCAAGGGCCGTGTGAAGCGGATTCAGACAGGTCGTCACCTTCATGCGCTCCGTATTGTTTACGGTATCACGGTCGGTCATATAAACGCCCGCTTTTTCAAGGCTTGGTCTGCCGTTCGGGAACTTGTCCTCTACCACAAGATACTGCGGAATCTCCGCATTGACAAACGGCGCAATATAAGTGTTTCTTGAGGTAACTACCGGCGCCATATCCGCAACACCGAGCGTTTTCAGGTATTCCTCCACGCTTGCTGCCGGACGCGGCGTGATTTTATCAATCATCGACCAAGGGAATGACACCTGCTCTTCATCGGAAATATAGGCAACAAACTCTGCCGAAACAAAACCGCGCTTTTCCCATTCCTTTGCAATCGTAAGAACGGAACTGCGTAACTTCTCACCGTTGTGACTGCAGTTGTCCATGCTGACGAGCGCCAGCTTGTATGCTCCCGCCTGATAACGCTTCCATAACAGGGCAGTTACGACGCTCATGGCGTGCGCGGCGCCCTCCGGTCCCTTTTCCATATCGGAGCAGACCACCGGCAGGAAATTACCGTTGATATCCGTCAGGGCATAGCCCTTTTCCGTAATCGTAAAACTTACCATCTGGAGCGACCGGTTCTCGAATATCTCCGTAAGCTTTGCAAGCTCCTCCGGGCGTTCCTTGCAGGCGCAATAGGCATCCGTAATACTTGCAACGACGGAATTTACCATGCCTCCGTCCGGCTTTAAGCCGACCAAAAGCGCCAGATTGTCAAAAGGACGGTAAATCTTGTCCACAATGTCAAAATCAAATGTTTCCGCGGCAATAATACCGCTCTTTTGTAAGCCCTGATTTAACAGCGACTGCTGCAATACCGCGATGAATCCGCGGAAAATATTTCCGGCACCGAAATGCACCCATACCGGATGTTCGGCCGTATAAGCCGCTACCTCTGCTACATTATACTCCGGCAACGAAATCCCGGCTTTTTCATATGCAACATGGTCTTTTAAACCTTCTCTGGTTAAATTTAACATAGTCCCTCCGCAAAAAATTAAAATTATTCCCTACCCTTTAGTATACCTTAGCCATTCAAAAATTGCAATACACTCCATCAAAAACTCATGTGTCAATAAAGCAAATTATCAACTCATTTTCAGTCTATACTACTTTATTCTGTATGTCAAGCGCTCCGGCAGGGCGAAGGGTGTTACGCTTCCAATCCCCCGTAAACCTGTTACTTCTGTATCCCCTGGGTAAACATATAGCTTCCGATACCCACTGCTATCGTTAAATTCAGAGAATCCACGTCCGGAGTCTGCGGGATGATAATGCTCTGCCCGTAAGAGGCGAATTCATCCGGAAGTCCCGTTGCCTCGTTTCCGAATACCAGTGAAAAAAGCTTCGGTTTCGGCACATCGGACACGGTAAGCTGGCGTTCCCCGGTCAGCATAAAGCAGAAAATTTCATGCTCCGGGAAATCTTTACGGTAGTCCGAAAAATTCTCGTAATACTTATGGCGAAGACGAAATAACGCTCCCATGGAAGCTCTGACTGCCTTCGGATGAAAAGAATCCACTCCCGGTGCAATAATCGCAATATCATAAATTCCCATAGCTGCCGCGGTACGAAGAATTGTACCGAGATTTCCCATGTTGCTCGGATTCACCAGCACAATATGCGGCGCATCTTTCTTTAATTCTTCCGTGTACTTGTCAAACACTCCCACCACAAAGCAATTCTCCTTGTCGGAGAGCCTTGCAATCTGCTTGTCCGCGGTAGTTACCGGAATACCGTGCTTCCCACACAACCCGTCAATCGTCGCCTTCTCCGGAAACGTGGAATGCACCAGCACCTCCCGCACTGTCTGTGGACGACATTTTAATAATTCAATGGTCGGAAATGCTCCTAAGGTGTAGGAATAATCCGCACCTTTTTTATATGGCTTTATCGGTTCCATGGGAATCCTCCTTTACAACAATTCCTTCTTAATCAGTTCAATCATAATACTCGTATTTAAATGAAACGCATCAATCGGATACGTCGGTTTTACATTGTTCTTGTAAAACCTGTCTTTGTAATACGCAATCGCATCCTCTTTTGTTCCGCCAGCCTGATACAGCGCAACAATCTTCTCCGCCGTATCGCAAAACGTCCACTCCGAATTAAATAAAAAGCAATCGAATCCCTTGTATGCCCCGGAAGACTCACTACCGTAAAGGTCATATCACCGCATTTTATTGTATCTGTATCATTCACGGTAATATCTACTTTCAGTTCATCAATTAAGTCCTCATATTCCGTAACGCCGCAGGTAGCCGCATATTTCCTGTCCAGGTCCCGCATCGTTGCCCGTGCCGTCGGTTTGGCAAAAATCTTTGCCGCATACTCTCCCGCAACCACCGTAGCCTCCGGATATAGTTTTAATATATACGGAGTTCCAAGCACATGGTCATAGTGGGAATGACTTAAGAAAATATAATCAAGCTTACGCTCTCCAAGAAGCGTCTTTACCTTGTCCGCCATCTGATCCCCGGTAAATGCAAAACTCGTATCAAAAAGAACGGCTGTCTTCCCGTCATCAATCAAAAAGCCGCTGTCCCCCGGTAAAACACGTACATCCGTCACCTTTAAATCTACCATCAAATCGCCTTCTTTACCAAAAATTATGATTGGTAATTATAGCACGACAAGATGTGGTTTTCAATACTATGTTTTATGTTTTACGGCAAATAGTATCTCCTCATCCGTATATTCTCACATATTCCGGCATGGTCAAAAGCAAAGACACCGTATATGCAAGAGTACCTACACTCATTATCCTTGCGAAACAAAGAGGCTGCCGCAAAGCGACAGCCTCTGAAACTCGCGATTAAACCGGATATGCCTGATTCTTGGTATCTGCGGCATTCACATCCACCTTTGTCTGCTGTGCCTGACGATACTTAAAGAACTCCATTGCTACCTGCGGGAACAGTGCGTAGGAAAGAACATCCTCATCCTGCTGCTTCCATTCCTTGATGTCCTCCTCAAACTTTGCAAGCTGCGGAGCAATCTTATCCGCCGGACGGCAGGTAATCGGCTCTGCGTCACCGATTGCCTTCTTCTGTACCTCCGGATTGAACGGCTTAATGGTCTGACCGAATTCACCGGCAAGAACCTTCTTGGACTCCTTCGTGATCATCTTGTAACGCTCGCCCTGCAATACATTAAGAACTGCCTGCGTACCGACAATCTGGGAAGACGGGGTAACAAGCGGCGGCTCACCGAAGTCCTGACGCACTCTCGGGATCTCCTCCAATACCTGATAATACTTATCCTCTGCATGTGCTTCCTTAAGCTGTGAAACAAGGTTGGAAAGCATACCGCCCGGTACCTGATACAACAGAGTCTTGATATTTACGCCCATTACCTTCGGATTTAAAAGGCCGGTCTTTAATGCCTCCTCCTGTATCGGACGGAAGTAATCTGCAATTTCAGCCAAAAGATTCTGGTCCAGACCGGTGTCGTAAGGAGTTCCCTTAAAGGTTTCTACCATAACCTCGGTTGCTGGCTGGCTCGTACCCATAGAGAACGGAGACATTGCGGTATCAATGATATCACAGCCTGCTTCTACTGCCTTTAAGTAGGTCATGGAAGCAACGCCGGAGGTATAGTGGGTGTGAAGCTGAATCGGAAGCTTGGTACCTTCCTTTAATGCCTTCACAAGCTTTTCTGCCTCATACGGAACCAAAAGTCCCGCCATATCCTTGATACAAAGGGAATCTGCACCCATCTCTTCGATACGGCGTGCGGTATCCTTCCAGTAGTCAAGCGTATAAGCATCCCCAAGGGTATAGGAAAGAGCAATCTGTGCATGACCCTTTTCCTTGTTGGCTGCCTTTACAGCGGTTTCCAGATTCCGCAGGTCATTGAAGCAGTCGAAAATACGAATGATATCAATTCCGTTTGCAATGGACTTCTGTACGAAATACTCAACTACATCATCGGAATAATGATTGTAACCCAAAATATTCTGTCCGCGGAACAGCATCTGCAGTTTCGTGTTCTTAAAACCGGCGCGAAGCTTCCTAAGACGCTCCCACGGGTCTTCCTTTAAGAAACGTAAGGATGCATCAAATGTAGCGCCGCCCCAGCACTCTACGGAATGATATCCTACCTTATCCATCTTATCAATAATCGGAAGCATCTGTTCCGTTGTCATACGCGTCGCAATCAGGGACTGATGCGCGTCACGCAGAATGGTTTCTGTAATCTTTAAAGGCTTCTTCTCTACTTCTGCCATAGTAACCTCCTATATTTTTCGAGCCTTAACTTTTCCCGGTCAGACGGCGTCCGCAAAGCCGCGTTCGCCGGACCGTCGTAAAAAAGCGTACTCCTTATTGTTCTTTACACACCGAAAATCGCCATAAATACACCGGCTGCTACTGCGGTACCGATAACACCGGCAACATTCGGTCCCATTGCATGCATCAACAGGAAGTTTGTCGGGTCTGCCTCCGCACCAACCTTCTGGGAAACCCGGGCTGCCATCGGCACTGCCGATACCCCGGCGGAACCGATTAACGGGTTTACCTTGCCCTTTGTTACCTTACACATCAGCTTACCGAACAATACACCGGCTGCCGTACCGAGTGCAAACGCTACCAGCCCGAGCGCTACAATCTTAAGCGTATCCAGACGAAGGAATGCCTGTGCGCTGGTGGTTGCACCTACGGAAGTACCGAGTAAAATAACTACGATGTACATCATTGCGTTGGAAGCGGTTTCCTGTAACTGCTTTACCACGCCGGACTCCCGGAACAGGTTACCGAGCATCAGGCTTCCAACCAGTGCCGCGGTATCCGGAAGCAACAATACAACAACAACCGTAACGATAACCGGGAATAAAATCTTCTCCAGCTTGGAAACCGGACGAAGCTGCTCCATCTTAATCTTACGCTCCTTCTCCGTTGTCAGCGCGCGCATAATCGGCGGCTGGATAATCGGTACGAGCGACATATAAGAATATGCTGCCACCGCAATCGGCCCCATTAACTGGGTCTGTCCCAATTTGCCCGCAAGGAAAATCGAGGTCGGGCCGTCGGCGCCTCCGATAATGGAAATCGCCGCTGCTGCCTTTCCGTTGAAGCCCAATAAAATAGCAAAAAGATAAGCACCGAAAATACCAATCTGTGCTGCCGCACCAAGCAAAAAGCTCTTCGGGTTAGCAATGAGCGGTCCGAAATCTGTCATGGCACCTACGCCCATGAAAATCAGACACGGAAGAATTGCAAGCTCGTCTAACATAAAGAAATAGTGCAGCAGACCGCCTGCGGTTTCCACCGTCTTCGACGGGTCTACCGACGCCATAATCTCCGCAATCGGCTGCGTCATAAGCTCTCCCGCCGCATTTGTATATTCATTGCCTGTCAGGTAGCAAACCACTTCGCCGGCTGCGTCATAATAGGTTGTCACCGGCTCCGCCATAATCCCCGGGCAAAGATTTACAAGCAGCATACCAAAGGAAATCGGGACTAACAGAAGCGGCTCATACCCCTTTGCAATCGCCAAATAAAGGAATACGAGAGCGACGATAATCATCACATAGTTTCCCCAATACAGTTTGAAGAAGCCCGTGCTCTCTAACAATCCCATCAGCGTTTCACCAATATTGCTCATGTGATGTCCTCCTCTGACTTAGTTTAAAGTTACCATTACCTCGCCGGACTCAACGCTTGCACCAACGGAAACATTCACACTCGCAACGGTGCCATCCTGCGGAGCAACAATCTCATTCTCCATCTTCATTGCCTCTAATACAAGGATTACGTCACCCTTCTTTACCGCAGCGCCGACCTGGGTCTTAACTGCAAGAATCTTACCCGGCATCGGAGCGTTTACCTTTACTGCGCCTGCCGTACCGGAAGCCTTCGGAGCTGCCGGTGCCGGAGCTGCCGCCTTCGGTGCTGCCTTCGGAGCTGCTGCCGGAGCTGCCGGTGCCGGAGCTGCTGCGCCGGTTCCTTCTTCTACTGTTACGTCATAAGCCGTTCCATTTACTGTGATTGTATAGCTCTTCATAATTAACCTCCATTATTGTATGAAAATTTATGCGTTCTGCCAACCGCTTCTCTTTGCTCTGCGGATGGAGCGTACTACCAAACCGTTTGCTACTGCCTCGACATTTCCCTGCGCTTCCTCATAAGCCTGAATTGCAGCCGTAATTACCGCAACTAAGGCAAGGTCGTCGGAAAGCTCTTCTGCCTCCGCAATCTGTGCAACCGTATTCTCGATTGCTTTTACCGGAATTTCTTTTTCTGCTTCCTTTGCCGTCTTCTTTGCATTCTTCCTGTTTTCAAGCAACGAAATAAACTTGAACAGGGAAATAATGAAGCTGATAAAAATCAACGCAACGAATACAATCAAAATACCGATTACGGTATTTCCGAGTGCAACCGGCAGAGCTTCCTTTACGCCGTCCCAATAGCTGTTTAAAAATACAGATGTCATTTTCATCGTATCACCTCACTAAACAGTTCCGTGCTTCTTGGACGGACGTGCCTCTCTCTTGGTATACAGCATTTCAAATGCATATACCAACTGCTGTCTTACTGCGTCTGCGGAAATGATGCTGTCGACATAGCCGCGCTTTGCCGCAGAAACCGCACTGCTCTGAAGGCTCTCATACTCTGCTGCCTTTTCCTTTCTGACAGCCTCATCCTCTCCGGCATACATAATCTGTGCCGCCAAAGACGCATCCATCATTCCAATCTTCGCATCCTCTAACGCAAATACAAGGTCTGCGCCGATATGTTTGGAATTCATGGTAATGTACGCACTTCCCATTGCGTTTTTGCAGATAAGATTTACCTTCGGTACCGTTGCGGTTGCGAAAGCATTCGTAAGCTTTGCTGCCGCGATAGCTACCGACTTTTCTTCACACACGGTAGCCGCATAACCGGTGACATCGGTAAGGGTCAGTACCGGAATACCGAATGCATCGCAGAACTCTACAAATTTTTCAGCCTTATAGCACCCCTTCGTAGTAAGTACCGCATCAAACTTCTGAACCGCCTTGCCGTTTTCGTCCAATACTGCGCTACGGTTTGCAACCGCGCCTACCGTAGTACCGTTCAGACGAAGGAAACCTACTACCATTTCCTTTGCGTACTCTGCTTTAATCTCAAAGAACGCATTGTCGTCCGCAATATCGGAAAGGGCAACCGCCGGGTCGCATGCTTCCTCGGCAAATGCAGCCGTTGCTCTGTTCAAATCATCGGTGCAGTCTGTTGCTGCGTCTGTTTCATTGTTACTCGGCAGATAAGAGATAAGGGTACGAATGGAAGCTAACACCTGCGCCTCATCTTCCTTCACAACATCTACCACGCCTGCAGCCGCCTGAAACTTTGCTGCGGAGGTATCACATTTTTCGGTAAAATTTCCCTCTACCGCATTCGGAGAATTTACAAACAGCTTCGCGCCGTCCTCCGGCATAAAGGTGAAATCGCTCATTGCCGCAGAAACCGCACAGCCGCCGCCACAGGTGCCGAATACTGCCGTAATCTGCGGAATCACACCGGATGCCATGCTCTGCTTTAAGTAAACCTTACCAAAGCCTGCAAGCGCGTCCGTTGCTTCCTGCAAACGCATTCCCGCACAGTCTACCAGACCGATTACCGGAGCCCCGACCTTTAATGCCAGGTCATATAAGCCCTCGATCTTCTTGGCATGCATTTCTCCCATCGTGCCGTTCAGCACTGCCGCATCCTGGCTGTAAACATAAACAAGGCTTCCGTCAATCAGGCCGTATCCGGTGATTACACCGTCGGACGGAGCTTCTGTCTGCGCCAGATTGAAATCCGTATTTCTCTTTGTTACAAGAGCACCGATTTCAACAAAGCTGCTGTCATCAAGCAAGTTCTCGATACGATCTCTTGCCGACAATTTTGTTGTACTACTCATCTTGCTGCCTCCGTTTTTTATAATATTTCTTCGCAGAACCTAAACCTAGGAAGGCGTACCAAAATTTTCTTCCAAATTTACGCCGTATATATTATATCTCTAATTTTGTCAAATTGCAACCCCATATTTGATAAATTCTTAACTTGTTTTTTACAGTTCAGCCGAGCCCCAAACCAGGAAGTGACTGCGGGCAAACTTGTTTGCAAAGCAGTCACTTCCTGGTTTGGGGGCCGGCGCCTGTCGCACACCGAGAAGAAGCAGCTTGCTGCGGATTCGAGGTGCGGCTGAACTGTAAAAAACTTAGAAAAACTTAGAAACCTTCGTTTTCTTTGACAATTCTGCCATATACTGCTATAATAGTGACGTTACTTCTTTTTACAAATGAACTATAATACAAACAAATCAGGAGGTCCTTATGGCTCAAAATCCAGTTATTACATTTACTATGGAAAACGGGGAACAAATTCGTGCCGAACTCTATCCGGAGCTTGCCCCTAACACAGTGAAAAACTTTCTCTCCCTTGTAAACAAAGGGTTTTATAACGGATTGATTTTCCACCGCGTCATCAACGGCTTTATGATTCAGGGAGGCTGCCCTGACGGTAACGGCATGGGCGGTCCGGGATACTCTATCAAAGGCGAGTTTTCCATGAATGGCTTTGCAAATGACTTAAAGCACACCGCAGGCGTATTGTCCATGGCGCGTGCCCAGCACCCGGATTCCGCGGGCTCTCAGTTCTTTATTATGCATAAAAACGCACCTCATCTGGACGGTTCCTATGCAGCTTTCGGAAAAGTAATCGAGGGAATGGATGTCGTAAACCGCATTGCGGAAGTTCCGACCGACTGGAGCGACCGTCCGTCTGTACCGCAGGTAATGAAAACCGTTACTGCGGAAACCTTTGGCGTTACTTATGAGGAACCGGAAATTCTGGAATAATCACGGACGCTTTCCATAGATTCCCGTTATTCCTATCACTTCGGAACCATTTTTTCACTTTATTTACCAAGGAGGTTATCTCATGAAGAAAAAATTATTTGCACTACTGTCTGTCCTTTGCCTGACGACAGCTTGTCTTGGAGCTTGCAGCAACAAGGAAGGCGCAGACCCGACTCCGACCGTTGCCGCAACCGCTACTACCGCACCGACGGACGCATCGGGAGCAACCGCTACTCCGGAACCGACCGCTACCACCGCTCCGGAACCGACTGCTACCACCGCTCCGGAACCGACTGCTACCACCGCTCCGGAACCGACTGCTACCACTGCTCCGGAACCGACCGCTACCACTGCTCCGACCGAGGCACCGGCAGTAACCGACGCTCCGGCTGCTCCGGCAGATCTTACCTATGATTTTAACGATCTTACTTACAACATGTCCTACGGTACCAACTATAACGTAGAGTCCGACGGTTCCATTTCTCTTCAGTACGACGGACAGTATCAGGAAATCAAATTAAATCTTCCGCAGGCACTTGACATGAGCTATTGTACCGGCGTTACCGTAAAGGCAAAAAGTGAGTTCGCAAACCTTTCCGTAAAGCTTTATGATGAAAATTTCACCGAAGTATTTGTCCGCTATGACGGAATGACCACCGGCATTTCTGACATTGAACTTGCTCCCCAGCTTACCACAAAGGTTGCCGGCATCGGCTTAATGGCACTGGATGTCGTAAGCGACTACTCCCAGTACAAGGCTACCGTTTACACTGTTACCTTCCATATGAAAGCGGGGTATGATTCCGGTAAGCCGGCCCCAACGCCAACTCCGATTCTGGTAGACCCGAACGACGACGGCATTTGGGATAACAACGCTGATATTTCCTGGATTGACCCGAGTAAGCCGATGATTGCATTCACCTTTGATGATGGTCCGGTAGGAACCTCTGATACCGCTTCCTCCATCCGCATTCAGAATGCACTTGCGGCTTCCGGACAGCATGCAACCTTCTTTTACTGGGGCAGCCATATCAACAGCGGCAACTCGGCGGAAATCAAACGGGCTTACGAACTGGGCTTTGAGATTGGTAACCACACCTTTTCTCATCCGAACTTAACGGGCTTAACCGCCGATAAGATTTTAGAAAATGTTACTAAGTGTGCCGAGAAATTAACCGAAATTACCGGCTTAGAGCATTTCCTGGTTCGGCCGCCGTATCTTGCAACCAACGCAACGGTAAAAGCAGCCGTTTTTGAACCGATGATTAACTGCAGCATCGACAGTAAAGACTGGGATGGTGCAACCACGGAGCAGATTATCAACACCATCAACACCCAGAAGAAAGACGGCGCAATCGTTCTGATGCACGAAACCTATACTACTACCGCAGAAGCAATGGAACTTTTAATTCCACAGTTAGTTGCTGACGGTTGGCAGATTGTATCCGTATCGGAACTTTTCAAAGCAAAAAATCTTGACCTTTTGGATGGTTCCGTATATAACTACGCTAATTAATTTTATAAGGCAACACGGATGATACCGGTGTTGCCTTAGTTCTGACTGACAAAAAGGGCTGTCGCATTCAGTTCAAACTGGTGCGACAGCCCTTTCATTTACCTATTCCTCAACTACTTACTTTTCTACTTCGGCATCCGGTGCATTCTTCTTTACGCTCTCAACACCGTTTAAGCAGGATGCCTTTGCCTTATAGCCTTCGCTCGTTGCAATCACCTGTCCGTTGGTTGCCTTCAGACGAAAACGGAACTCTCCGGCCTTGTCTTCATACACTTCAAACTTCGGATTCTTTACTGCAACAACCTCGGCAGCAGTCTGATCCTCTACTCCGGCAACCGGAGCGTTTTTCTTTACGCTCGCAATACCGTTTAAGCAGGCAGCTTCCGTCGTATAAACCTCGCTCGTTGCAATTACCTCACCGTTTCCTGCTTTTAAATCAAACTTAACGCCGCTTTTCACTTCTTTGATTACAAACTTACCCATAAAATATAGTCCTCCTTAGCATAAAATAACAAATAATTGTTACATTTATCTTAACACATTAGAGATTTACCGTCAAGTCATAGTTCAAGTTTCATACACTCCAGTGCCGATTTGCTTTCTCATAACTCCTCCGCCCCTTCGAAGTCTCCGATAACCGTCCGAATATCCGACATTGAAAAGCCCTTTCGGTACAGCGCCATCACCATTTTCTGCTTCTTCTCCCCGTTTGTCTGTTCCGGATGATAGCCTTTCTTTCTCAGATAAGTACGGATAGCAAACAGTTCCGGCGGCTCAGGCTCTTTCTCCTCGCCCCCGTTTTCAAAAAAATACTCCTCCCGCGCCGCTTTCATCGCTTCCGTAATTGTTTCTTTTCCGAACCCTTTTTGCAGCATTTTCTGGTACGCTTCGCGCTCGCTGCATCGCGGAAGCAGGGACGAAGCATACTCCCGTGCGTAAGAGAAATCCTCAATATAGCGAAACTCCTCCAGATACGAAAGCGTTTCTGCTATCACCTGCTCGGGATAACCGTCGGCCTTCAGCTTCTTTTGCATCTCCTGCCTGGTATACCACTTTTTATTCAGTAAAAGCAGAGAACGTCTTTTGGCGCGCGGCAGCAAAACCTCCTGCTGCAGACGGCAAAGCATAGAAGCATTTACTTCTTTTCCTTCCTCGATACCGGCACTCTTCAGGTCTTTTAAATAGCAGCGGCAATACACCTCGCCGTCCAAAAGAACTATATGCTTCTTTTCTTTTCCTTCCTGTAATTCCAATCTCATACTGCCTCGCCTCACTTATTATTACGGGGAAGCCTCTCCAAGCTTCCCCGTACCACTGCGTCAGAACCGAACTTAATTTACACTTCTTTAAAATTTCGGACAAGGCCACATCTCCAACCGATTCGTCCGCCTTACGCTTCCTCCGGTCCCTCTGCTTTTCCGTCTGCTTTTGCCTCGGTAGCAAACTCATACACCTCGCGTACTTTCCGGTCTATCTCTTCCAGAACCTCCGGGTGCTCCTTCAAATACTGCTTGGCATTCTCTCTGCCCTGTCCGATTTTCTCATCCCGGTAAGCGAACCATGCGCCGCTCTTCTGGATAATATTCTCCTCTACGGCAAGATCCAGCACATCGCCTTCCTTAGAGATTCCCTGCCCGAACATAATATCAAACTCTGCCTCCCGAAACGGCGGAGCTACCTTATTCTTCACTACCTTTACTCTGGTACGGCTGCCGACCACTTCGCCCCCCGCCTTCAGGGACTCGATTCGTCTGACATCCAGACGGACGGACGCATAGAACTTTAAGGCACGGCCGCCGGTCGTTGTTTCCGGATTACCGAACATTACACCGACCTTTTCACGCAGCTGATTGATAAAAATAACGATACAATTCGACTTGCTGATAACGGCGGTCAGTTTACGGAGGGCCTGCGACATCAGACGTGCCTGTAAGCCCACATGGGAATCTCCCATATCGCCCTCTATCTCAGCCTTTGGAACAAGCGCTGCCACCGAGTCTACGATTACAATATCCACCGCACCGGAACGCACCATCGTTTCGGTAATCTCCAATGCCTGCTCGCCGTTGTCCGGCTGGGAAATGTAAAGATTGTTAATATCCACGCCGATATTCGCCGCATAAACCGGGTCAAGCGCATGCTCCGCGTCAATAAAGCCGGCGATTCCTCCCCGCTTCTGTACCTCTGCTACCGCATGAAGCGCAACCGTCGTCTTACCGCTGGACTCCGGTCCGTAAATCTCAATCACACGCCCTTTCGGAAAACCGCCCAGCCCTAACGCAATATCCAGACTGAGCGAACCGGACGGAACCGTTTCGATGTTCATATTCGACTTTGTATCGCCAAGCTTCATCACGGAACCCTTGCCGTACTGCTTCTCTATCTGCTGCAACGCCGACTCTAACGCTTTTATCTTTTCACTGTTTGCCATAAAGTAAAACCTCCTCCGATTCGTAATTCGTTCATATGTTCGTGAACAAATGTTCTTCTTGTAATTATAATACAACTCTCTTCTGTTTTTGTCAACTGTTTTTCTTAAAAAATTGGAAATAAGGTTCCGACCGGAACAAAAGGACAACTATATTATAACATGAACCGCTTTACTTGTAAATGCTTTAAAAATTTCCGCCGTTCTTCGCCTTTCCGATGCCCTTTCGCGCATAGCAAATCACGCCGGCTGCCACGAACGCCGCTCCCGCAACCCAGTACACCCGTATCAGACGATTTGTGGTGCCGTAGATTTCAAGCACACCTTTCATAAAACTCCCTACGGTCCAGGCTGCCACACCGGCATGATAAAAATTGCGGGCCGCCACACCGGGCATCCTCTTTCCGAACAACGCCACGGAGCAAAACACACACGCTCCAAAAACAAGCGGAATCATAAATGCGTACAGCATATAGCCGGAATATACTTCATGCGAAAATCTCTCATATACCGCACCGAACACCGCACAAAATACGGAAATCAACAAATACCAAAAGCCGGTCACCGCCGCTTTTCGTTTCTCATTTTCCTGTACCGATGTAGACAATATCGCTCACACTCCTCTCCTTAATACTTCTGCCGTTTGTGGTAGGCTGATTAACGACCTTTCCCTGAAACACCATAGTAGCGGAACCGCCGCCGTCCAAATTATACGCTGTGGCGACACCTAGCGTCTGCATAAATTCCGCCAGTTCATATAAGGTCAGTCCGGCACTTTCCTTTGTACGTCCGTCCGAAACCACAAACACATAGTGAAGCTCACCGAGCTCGCCGATTGCCGTGCGCGGATTGCTTGCCATCGCAAGGCCCACCTCTTCCTCCTCGGTGACCGAAATACTGCCTTCGGTCACAAGCGCCGGTCCGAAGGAAAGCACCTGCATCGCCCCCGCCTCCGAAAGAGAGCGTGCCGACACCTGAGCTTCGGAAATAATGCCGAACGAACCGTCGGCATAAATGACCAAATCCTCCGTTTCCCCATCGGCAGTTTCCCGGTACAGTACGCCGTTTCGCAGTACATAGCCCCGCTCTCTTGCTCCGTAGTAATCACCGTTGATTGCAAGAATTGCCTGGTTCGCCTCTGCCATTTCGGAAGTCTTTTCGGTGAGATTTCTTCCGTAAGCCCCTTTGGCAAGGGCGGTCTTTAAATACTCCGGTGAAGAAAGTGTCACCTCCGCCACATAAATTGCCGTATCGTACTCTCTGTATTCGTTCAAAACCACATGGATAGTTTCATCCCAATACTCCGTTTCCGTACGAACCTCTTCAAAAGGTGTAATTACAGGCGTCGCGACAGGTGCGGTTTCCGGTGCCGTATTCCCCTCTGCGGCTTCGGCCACTGGCGTTACAGTCAGACCCGCCTCCGGCGTTTTTGTCGGCAGGTTTGCCGGCGTCATTGTCGGCGAACTCTGCGGAATCTCCGTATATACCCGCTCAATGACAAAGGTATCCAGCGCCACATACACCGTAAACGCCGTTAATACAATTCCATATAAAATTGCCCAGATATACTTTTTCCAGTTCATTCTGTTACGCTCCGATTCAACCCGGTTCCCGCCCGCCTTTTCCGGCAGGTGTCTGTTCGACTCCGTCAAGTACGCAGTGTGTTATGCAGTATACCGCACCATAACGTTAACGATTTTTAACTTCCTCCCTGTTGACGCTCATATCACGGCAGGTCAGCTTTACATTTTCTCTTTCCTTTGCAAAGCTCTGCTGCATCCGGTAAGCAAAGGCAGTGGAACGGTGCTGGCCTCCGGTGCAGCCGAAGGCTACCACAAGCTGCGCTTTTCCTTCTTTTTCATAGAGCGGAACGGAAAATGCCAAAACGTCCCGTATCCGTTCAAAAAGTCCCTCTGCCTCCTCTGTGGAAAACACAAACTCCCGCACCGGTAAATCAAGACCGGTCAGATTCCGCAGCCCTTCTTCATAAAACGGATTCGGCAGACACCGCACATCAAACACCAAATCCGCTTCCGCCGGAATCCCGTACTTATAGCCAAAGGACATAAAATGCAACAGCATTCCCTCGCAGTCTGCGTCGGCTTCCACCAGCTCCGCAATCTTTCCCCGTAACATTGCCGTTGCAAGGGACGAGGTATCAATAATATAATCTGCGGATTCTCTCACAGACGCAAGCACCCGGCGCTCCTCCCGAAGTGCGGAAGAAATGTCCGTCTGATTCTCCAGATTCATTAACGGATGCAAACGCCTGCTCTCCTTGTAACGCTTAATCAACACCGTATCTTCACAATCCAGAAACAGGACGCGCACCGGCACGCCGCTCTTTTTTACCGCCTCCAGTGCCGCAAAAAAACTTTCCGAAATGTCCCGGCTGCGGATATCCAACGTCACCGCAACCTTTTGGGAAAAATCTTTATTGTTTTCCATCCATCCGACAACGGAAGACAACAGCTTGACCGGAAGATTATCCAAACAATAATACCCCAAATCCTCCAGATAATCCACCGCTTTCGACTTTCCCGCGCCACTCATCCCGGTAACAACAAATAACTTCATAACCCCTCCGATTTTACTGATACATTGCTTTCGGTGTAACGACATTCGGCTCATAGCCGGCTTTCTTCAGTGCGTTTAAAATCTTTTGCTTATGCTCGCCGCCGAACGCCTCTAACGTAATCGTCAGTTCCACTGCGCTGTTGCGGTTTATGCTGACAAACTGGTTGTGGTCCAGACGAATTACGTTGCCCTGATTCTTTGCAATAATGGACGCTACATTTACCAGTTCGCCCGGCTTATCCGGCAACAGTACGGAGAAAGTAAAAATACGTTCCCGCAGAATCAGACCCTGCTGTACGACAGATGCCATCGTGATGACATCCATGTTACCGCCGCTCATAATTGCGGCAACCTTCTTTCCCTTACACTTTAACTGTTTCAACGCCGCAACCGTCAAAAGTCCGGAATTTTCCACTACCATCTTGTGGTTTTCAATCATATCGAGGAAGCAGACAATCAGCTCCTTATCGGAAACCGTCATAATCTCATCCACATTTTTCTGGATATACGGGAATATGTTCTTACCCGGCGTTTTTACCGCCGTACCGTCGGCAATCGTGTCTACCGTCGGCAGGGTAACAACCTTTCCCGCCTCCAGCGAAGCCTTCATACAGCTTGCGCCCTCCGGCTCTACGCCGATTACCTTGATATTCGGGTTTAAGAGCTTTGCAAGCGTGGATACGCCCGCCAAAAGCCCGCCGCCGCCTACCGGCGCAAGAATAATATCAACGGTCGGAAGCTCCTTAAAGAGCTCCATTGCAATCGTTCCCTGTCCGGTTGCAACCGTTTCGTCGTCAAACGGATGAATAAACGTATAGCCGTGCTCCTCTGCCAGCTTTAATGCGTATTCGCATGCCTCATCATACACATTTCCGTAAAGCACGACCTCCGCGCCGTAGCTCTTGGTACGGTTTACCTTAATGAGCGGCGTTGTTGTCGGCATTACAATCACCGCCTTACAGCCGTACTCCTTTGCGGCGTAAGCAACTCCCTGTGCGTGGTTTCCCGCAGACGCGGTAATCAGTCCTCTGGAACGCTCCTCCTGCGAAAGGGTGCTGATTTTGTAATACGCGCCGCGAATCTTATATGCACCGGTCACCTGCATATTCTCCGGCTTTAAGTAAACCTTATTACCGGTCTGCTCCGAAAAGAACGTGCTGTACACTAACTTTGTCGGCGCGGTCACGCGCTTCACTGCTTCCACCGCTTCTTCGAACTGCTCCATTGTCATCATAACTACTATCCTCCGTTTCTTTATTCCCCGTCGAAAAGGGCATCGGTAAATGCCTTTGCGTCAAATTTTTGCAAATCCTCCAACTGTTCCCCTACACAAATATATTTGACCGGAATCTGCATCTGTGCCTGAATGGCAACCGCAATTCCGCCCTTTGCCGTTCCGTCTAACTTGGTCAGAATAATGCCGTCGATTTTCGCCGCCTCGTTAAACTCCTTTGCCTGGGCCAGCGCATTCTGTCCGGTCGTACCGTCTAACACCACCAGCGTTTCCCGATAAGCCTCCGGATACTCTCTCGTAATTACGCGGTCAATCTTCTTTAACTCCTCCATCAGATTCTTCTTGTTATGAAGTCTGCCCGCCGTATCACAAAGCAGAATATCGGTATCCCTTGCCTTTGCCGCCGTCAGCGCGTCAAACACAACCGCCGCCGGGTCCGCCCCTTCCTTTTGTGCGATAATATCCACACCGGCTCTGTGGCTCCACTCGGTCAGCTGCTCCGCCGCCGCCGCGCGGAACGTATCCGCCGCCGCCATCAGCACCTTTTTCCCTTCCTTCTTTAACTGCCATGCCAGCTTTCCGATGGAAGTCGTCTTTCCGACGCCGTTTACACCGATGACCAGCACAACGGACTTGTGCCGTTCAAACTCATAGGCATCCTCCGGTACCCCCATCTGCTCGCAGATGCTCTCTTTTAACAGCTGTCTGCATTCTTCCGGGTCTTTGATATGACGTTCCTTTACCTTTTCCTTCAAATCCTCAATCACCGCTTCCGTGGTACTCATGCCCATATCCGCCATAATCAGGATTTCTTCCAGTTCCTCGTAAAACTCCTCGTCGATTCCGGAAAAGCCGGAAAATAAGGAATCAAAACCGCTTGCTATCTGCTTTCTGGTTTTGGAAAGCCCTGCCGCAAGTCTGCCAAAAAAACCTGTTTTTTCGCCCATAACACCCTCCTGTTTTTTATCGTCATGCCTCTAACTTATCTTCGATTAAGCTTACGGATACCAGTGTGGAAACACCCTTTTCCTGCATCGTAATTCCGTACAGCGTATCCGCAGCCGCCATTGTACCGCGCCTGTGTGTAATAACAATAAACTGCGTATGCTTCGTCAGTTTATGTAAGTAGCCCGCATAGCGCTTTACGTTGGAATCATCAAGCGCCGCCTCAATCTCATCCAGCAGACAGAACGGCGAAGGCTTCAGGTTCTGAATCGCAAACAATAATGCAATCGCGGTCAGCGCCTTCTCGCCGCCCGAAAGCTGCATCATATTCTGCAGTTTCTTGCCCGGCGGCTGGGCGTTAATCCGCACGCCCGCGGTCAGAATATCCTCGTCCTCCTGCAAATCAAGCGTTCCCTTGCCGCCGCCGAACAATTCACGGAAGACGATATCAAACTGCTCCTTAATCTGCGCAAACTTCTCCTCAAACTGAATACGCATCTTACCGTCCAGTTCGGCAATCATCGCCGTCAGGGTTTCGCCTGCCGTCACGAGATCATTGCGCTGTGCGTCCAGGAACGTAAACCGTTCCATACAGTCGCGGTATTCCTCAATGGAGTTGACATTAACGGAGCCAAGCCCCCGGATCTTGTTTTTCAATTCCTGAATCCTTTTCTTCGCCTGCACAAGATTCTCAAATCCTTCTTCCTTTAATTCGGCAGCTTCCGATAAGGTCATCTCGTATTCTTCCCACATATAAGCGCATTGCGCTTCAATCTGTTCCTTCAGCTTTTCCTTTTTATCGTTTAACCGGAACAGTTCTTTATCCAGCTCTGCCTTCCGTTCGTAAAGCGACTCCCGCTCCGACAAAAAGCCCTTGTGCTTTCCGCTCATTTCCTCCCGCCGTGCCGAAAGCTCCGCAGCCTCCTGTTCCATTGCCGCACAGACCTCCTGAAGCGTCTTCATCTCTTCAAGGGTCTTTGCAATCTCTGCTTCTTTTTCGGAAACTGCCGTTACCGCGCCCGCACCGTCGCCCTCCAACCGGGCTTCCTCTCCGGTGAGCTTTGCAATTTCCGCTTCGATTCTTGCAATATTTTCCGCAAGGAAACGATTCTTCTGCTGTATGGTACTTAACTCCATCCGAAGACTTTCGCCTTTCTCCAGCGCATAATGCTCCAGACGGCGTTCTTCCTCCAAATGATGCCCGCATTCCTCGATACATTCTTCACAATGTTTGCTTTCCGCAGCATTGTCCTCCAATGCCTGTTCCATTTTGGAAATATTCTCCGCAAGCTCCTTTTCCTGCGTTTCAATCTCCAGAAGCTCCTTCTGAATCTCATCGTAAGAGGAGGTATGCTCTTTTGCCTGTGCCTGTACACGGTCAAGCTCCAGCTTTGCGGTATTTTGCTGTAAAAACTCCTCTTGCAGAGTCTCCTTGGAACGCTCTATGCGGGCGGAAATCTCATCCCGGACCGTACGAAGCTCATTCCGGCGTTCTTCTAAGGCAGTAAGCCTTTCCTTTAACCGTTCTACGACTTCCTGCGCTTCCTCCACTTCCCGCTTTCTTCCGAGAAGATTGCTTGCGTTTTTATACGCACCGCCGGAAATGGAACCGCCCGGATTCAACTGCTCTCCTTCCAGCGTAACAATCCGAAGGGAATACCGGTACTTTTTTGCAAGCTGTAAGGCATTCTGAATCGTATCTGCCACGACAATTCTTCCTAACAGGAACGAAATTACGGCTTCAAAACGCTTCTCCGTGTTTACCAACTCCGCCGCATATCCGATGACGCCCTTTTCTCCCCGCACATCCGCCTGCGCTCCGCCGTTTCTTTCCTTCACGGCGTCTAACGGAAGAAACGTCGCCCGTCCCGCCTTATTGCGCTTTAAGAAATCAATCAGGCGCTTTGCGGTATCCTCCGTATCGGTGACAATATTCTGGATGCTGCCGCCCAAGGCGGTTTCAACGGCCGTTTCGTACTTTTTCTCTACCTGAAAAATATCCGCAACCACGCCGATAATTCCCGGCTCTCTGTCCTTTTGCTCCATCACGCGGCGGATGCCGTTTCCGTAACCGTCATAGCGCTCGGAAATATTCCGCAGGGACTCCGCTCTTGACTGCTCCCGCATACATTCCCGCTGCGTCTGCTCGTATTCCTCCCGAATCCGGGTCAGTTCACCGCGAACCTCGGCAAGCTGCTCCTCGTCCGCCTTATTTTCCGCAAGGCGGGCCGCAATTTTTTCGGAAACTTCTTCCAGACGCTTCGTTACTTCCTGCACCGCACTCTCCGCAGCCGACTTATCGGTCCGGTTCTTTAATACACGCTGGGTCAGCGCCGACTTTTTAATCTGGTTCTGCTCACGAATCGTCTGATAACGCTGTACATTCGTTTTCAACGTACCGTTCTCGCCAAGCAAACGGAAGACGTCGGCATTGCGGTTCTCAATTTCATTCGTATAGCCGTTAATCCTCTCCCTGATTTCTTCTAACTGGCGGTCGGTTTCTTCCTTCGCGTCATCTAACTTAAACTGTGCGCCGTCCACCTCGATTTTCTCTTTTTGATAGCGCTCCAGTTCTTTGTATTTTTCCTCCCGCTCCTGCTCTACAACGCCTTTTCGCTCCTTATAATGGGACTCGCTCACACGGATGGAAGAAATCTGCTCCTCTAAGAGCTTAATTCCGCTCTCCTTTTTCTGAAGCTCCAACTGAAGCTCGGTTTTGCGCGCCGTATTCTTCGTAATTTTCTCGGAAAGCGCATCGGACTCCTGCTCGAACTGCTCATACGCCGTCTTACTGGTTTCATATGCCGCTTCCGTTTCGGTAAAGTCGTTTTGTACTATTGTTATCTTTTCCTCTAACGCACGCTCCGCTTCCTCCTGCTTTTCCTGTTCCAGCAAAAAGGAATTCACTTCATAGTGCTTTAGTTCTTCCTTCAGACGAAGAAACTCCCTTGCAGTCGTCTGTTGTTTTTCCAACGGTCCGAGCTGCTTCTCGATTTCGGACAAAATATCCGTAATACGGGATAAATTCAGCTTCTCTTCCTCTAACTGCCGCTCTGCCGCCGCTTTTCTCTTCTTGTACTTTACGATACCGGCCGCTTCGTCAAACAGCTCTCTGCGTTCCTCCGGCTTTCCGCTTAAGATTTTGTCAATCTGACCCTGCCCGATGATAGAATACCCTTCCTTACCGATACCGGTATCCAAAAACAGCTCCTGCACATCCCGCAGACGGCAGGCATTTCCGTTAATCAGGTATTCGCTCTCGCCGGAACGGTACACTCTTCTTGCCACCGTTACCTCGTCAAACTCAATCGGCAGCTTGTGATCGCTGTTATCTAACGTAATCGCAACATAGGCAAAGCCCTGGGGCTTTCTTAGCTGCGTTCCCGCAAATATAACATCTTCCATGCGGCTTCCGCGTAACTGCTTCGCGCTCTGCTCGCCTAACACCCAGCGCACCGCGTCCGCCACGTTACTTTTGCCGGAGCCGTTCGGACCGACAATGCCGGTAATTCCGTCGTGAAACTCAAACACGATTTTATTGGCGAAGGATTTAAACCCCTGTACCTCTATGCTCTTTAAATACATAAACCGTTCTCCCGTTCTTTATTCTCTCTCATCCCCGCGAAGCAGCAAAATACTCCGGTATGCCGCCTCCTGCTCCGCCGCCTTTTTTGTTCTGCCGCTTCCTCTGGCAAGCTCCTCTTCATCCAGACAGGCACACACGGTAAAGCATTTGGAATGCTCCGGTCCCTCCTCCGATAAAAGCCGGTAGGAAAGTGCCCCCTTGTGCTCGCTCTGTATCAATTCCTGTAAGATAGTCTTACTATCACAAAAGAGTGTTCTGTGCTTAATATCCGAAAGCACCGTACGCTCTACAAACTCTTTTGCATTAGTAAAGCCACCGTCGAGATAAATGGCGCCGATTACCGCTTCAAACGCATCCGAAAGAATGGAATCCCGCCCTCTGCCTCCGGTTGTTTCTTCTCCCTTTCCGAGCAGCAGAAAATCGCCGAGTCCTACCTCTCTGGCGCACTGTGCCAGGGTCGGCTCACAGACCAGACTGGCGCGAAGCTTTGTCAGCTCCCCCTCCGGCATCTGCTCGTTCGTCCGATACAAATACTCGCTGGATATCATTTCCAGTACGGCATCTCCCAGAAACTCCAGGCGTTCGTTGTTTCCCTCCCGCTTTAAGTGATGTTCGTTTGCAAAGGAACTGTGCGTCACCGCATGGCGCAAAAACTCCGGCGCCAAAAATGAGTAGCCCAGTCTTTTTTCCAACTCCTTTAACTCTACGGTCGTCATTTCCTTCCTTGCTTCCTCCTCTCAAAACTTCCGATACAGAAATAAATCGGGGTGTCATAGCGACACCCCCGTAGCTATCGGTGCAAATCCTAGTTCAATGCACTTTTTATCTGTTCCACCGCATCGGCAACCGTAACAATTCCCTCTGCTGCCTCGTTTGCAATCTCAATATCAAACTCTTCTTCAATTCCCATCAGAATCTGAAATACATCTAACGAATCAGCGCCAAGGTCATCTACAAATGTAGTATCCATCGTGATTTCGTCCGCATCGACGTTTAATACCTCGCTGATTATTTTCTGTAATTTCTCGAATTCCATGATTCTTTCTCCTTTCATTTATTTTCATTTACTACGATGCTGTTTTTAATTTTTTCGCTGATGTTTTGTTCCTTAAAGGCAATACACTGTAAAATGGAGTTTTTGATTTCCGCACACTTCGAACTGCCGTGTGTTTTCACCACAAGCCCCTTCAGCCCCAACATCGGCGCGCCGCCGTACTCCGTGGTATTCATGGACTTTAACGTCTTTTTCAGTGCCGGCTTTACAAGCAATGCTCCGACTTTACTGCGGAAGGTACTCATCATGCCCTTCTTTATTTCGCCAATCAGCGTTGCGGCAAGTCCTTCGTAAAGCTTTAAAATGACGTTTCCGACAAAGGCTTCGCAGACAATTACATCCGCTTCTCCCGCCGGAATATCCCTTGCCTCGATACTGCCGACAAAATTGATTTCATTGCAGTTCTTTAACAACGGATAGGTTTCCTTTACCAGTGCATTTCCCTTTTCCTCTTCCGCACCGATATTAACAATCGCAACACGCGGATTCTTGATACCGATGACATTCTCCATGTAAACGGAACCCATCTTGGCAAACTGGACAAGATGGGACGCTCTCGCATCCACATTCGCGCCGCAGTCAATCAAAAGCGACACGCCCTTGCTTGTCGGAATCAGCGGAGCCAACGGCGGACGTTCCACACCCGGAAGTCTGCCCACAATTAACTGTGCGCCTACCAGTACGGCACCGGTGCTTCCCGCGGAAACAAACGCATCTGCCTCATTATTTTTCACCAGCGTCATTGCTTTTACGATAGAAGAATCCTTCTTACGGCGTACTGCCATAACCGGAGCCTCATCGTTCGTAATTACTTCTTCGGCGTGAACAATCGTAATCCGCTCTTTGTCGTAAGTATATTGCTTTAATTCCTCCCGAATGACAGCCTCGTTTCCGACCAGAACGGCATGGATACGGCTATCTTCACAAACTGCCAGAACAGTCCCTTCTACCACTGCCGCCGGAGCGTTATCCCCGCCCATAGCGTCAACGGCAACTCTGACTATTGTCTGCTGATCCATTTGTTACTCCTTTCACATCTATAACTCACTATACTAAATCTCTCTTTAAAAATCAACCACTATTTTAAAAAATTACTCTTTCCTGTAAAAGAAGGAACGGAACGTCTTATACCTCAGGGAGGCAGGCTGGATAATCTGCTCCGTAGAGCCTACGAACAGAAAGCCCTCCGGGCGCAACGCGGCATTGAACTTCCTGTAAATCTCGACCTTTGCTTCCTCCGTAAAATAAATCAAAACATTCCGGCAGACAATCATATCACAGGCCGTCGGATAAGCGTCCTTTAATAAGTTATGCTCCTTAAATTCCACACAGTGCTTTACTTCTGCATTTATTTGATAATTATGCTCGTTTACCTGCGTAAAATACTTCTTTAAAAAACCGTCCGGGAGTCCCTTCAGACTCTTGTCGTTGTACAGTCCCATGCGCGCCTTGTCCAATACCTGCTTATCAATGTCCGTCGCAATAATATGTATCTGGGAAAGCGGAAGAAACTGGTTTAACATCATAACCAGCGAATAAGGCTCATCTCCGGTAGAGCATGCCGCGCTCCAAATCTTCGGCGTCTTTGTCTTTTCCAATACGACAGGCATAATATCCCGGGATAACACTTTCCACAATTCGGGATTGCGGTAAAACTCCGAAACATTGATGGTAAGATAATTGACAAACTCATCAAACATCGGCTTGCTTGTCCTTAATAACTGCACATAATCCTTATAAGTCGAAACCTTATGCTTACTGATCAGAGCGTCGATTCTGCGCTTCATCTGGCGTTCCTTGTATGCATTCAAATCAATCTTCGTAAGCTGAAACACATCTTTCTTAAACTGTTCATAATTGTCTTCCATGCCGGTTCCTCCTGGGAATGAAAAGCGCCTTGGCGTTCCTGCCGCGGCTGCGCGTCTGCTTTGTATGACAGTGACATCTGCGCACCCTGTGACAACTGCCAAGGCGTTCTCAAATTATTTCAGCATCATTTCTGCTTTATTCCGCATCATTCTCTGCATTTTCAGGTGCAGCTGCTTCTGCTTCCTCCGCTACCGGAGCTAATAGTGCTTTCATGCTGAGGCTGATTTTCTTATCGTTCAGGTTAAAATCAACAATCTTTGCTTCGATTTCCTGTCCAACCTTTAATACGTCTGCCGGCTTCTCAATGTGCTCTCTTGCAATCTGGGAAACGTGAAGCAGTGCGTCAACGCCCGGTACAAGCTCTACAAATGCGCCGAAATCGGTCATTCTTGCCACCTTACCGGTTACGATATTGCCTACCGCAAACTTCTCCTCTGCATCTGCCCACGGATTCTGATCCGGGAACTTCATGCTGAGTGCAACCTTCTCGCCCTGAATATCCTTGATGAAGGCCTTAACAACCTCACCAACCTTGAATACCTTCTTCGGGCTTTCGATTCTGCCCCAGGACATCTCGGAAATATGAAGCAGGCCGTCAACGCCGCCCAGGTCGATAAATGCACCGAAATCCGTTACATTCTTTACCTTGCCTTCTACCACATCGCCGATCTGGATTCTCTCAAACAGCTCCTTCTGAAGCTCCTGCTTCTTTGCAACAAGAAGCTGCTTACGGTCGCCGATAATTCTTCTTCTGCGCGGATTGAACTCACTGATTACGAACTCAATCTCCTGATCCTTATACTTGCTTAAATCCTTTTCATACGTGTCGGATACAAGGCTTGCCGGAATAAAAATTCTGGCTTCGTCGATTACAACGCTTAAGCCGCCTTCCAATACGGCAGAAACCGTTGCTTTCAGAACTTCCTTGTTGTTAAATGCCTCTTCCAGTCTCTTGTTGCCCTTCTCGGCAGCAAGTCTCTTGTAAGTGAGAAGAACCTGTCCCTCACCGTCATTCACTTTCAGGACCTTCGCCTGCATCGTGTCGCCTTCCTTAACTAACGTAGTTAAGTCCACATTCGGAGTGTTGGTATATTCGCTTCTGGTAATAATACCGTCTGCCTTGTAGCCTATGTTCAAGACGATTTCGTCTTCTTTTACACGAATCACAGTGCCCTCGACTACCTCTCCGTTGTGTATTGTCTTTAAAGACTCCTCCAATAATTGGTCAAAACTCATTTCAGACATGATTTTCTGAACCTCCTTGATAATATTATTTGGGGTGGAAGCCCCCGCTGTAATACCTACGCAACGAAAAGATTTAAACTGACTTAAATCCAGGTCATCGAGTTTCTGTATATAGTAAGTATTTCCACATGCGTTCTTTGCAATTTCATACAACTTTCTGGTGTTGGAACTCTGCTTTCCGCCAATCACAATCATAGCCTCCGACATTGCTGCTAACCGTGCCGCTTCCGACTGTCGTTCCTCCGTTGCATTACATATCGTACTAAGAACAATTATATCATACCGCTTTTCTTTCAAAATTTCAACTAATTCTTGAAATTTCTTGTAATTAAATGTCGTTTGCGCTACGATACAAAGCTTGTCACCCTCGGAAAACTCCGCTTTTTCAATACTTTCGGCGGAATCAAACACATAAGTTTCTTCCTTTGCCCAGCCGCGGATTCCGATGACTTCCGGATGATTTTCATCTCCGATAATCACAATTTTCCTGCCCGCAAGGCTTTGTTCCTCCACGATTTTGTGGATTTTCTTTACAAAGGGACAGGTAGCGTCCACCACCTCAAACCCCTGCGCCGAAAGTTTTTCCTGCTCTTCCTTCGTTACGCCGTGGGAGCGTATCACTATTGTACCCTTTTCCACCGTTTCCCATTCGTCCTCCGGATATAAAATGCGGACGCCTTTTTTTTCAAAATCCCGCACCACTTCTTCGTTATGGATAATCGGACCGTAGGTATATACCGTTTTTCCCTGCCGCAGCTGTTCTTCTACCGTATCCACCGCCCGTTTCACACCGAAACAGAACCCGGCGGTTTTGGCAACCCGTACCTCCATCGTTTTCCTCCGTCCTTTTCGCCTGTGCCGCTTTAGCCGCGGGCTTCTTCCCATAAGCGGTAAAGTTTCTCTACCGTTTCTTCTATTGTCAGCCCGGAATTATCGAAATAGACGGCGTCCTCCGCCTGCACGAGCGGCGCAATCTCGCGATGGGAATCCCGGTAATCCCGTTCTCTGATATTTTCCTCAATCTCGGAAAGGCTGCACTCGATTCCTTTGGCGGTCTGCTCGTCATAGCGGCGTTTTGCGCGTACTTCCACGCTTGCCGTAAGAAATACCTTCACATTCGCATCCGGCAGGACGCAGGTGCCGATATCCCGTCCGTCCATCACAACATTTTCCTTTGCCGCAAGCCTGCGCTGCAAATCCAACATTTTCAAACGCACCTTTTTATTGGCGGAGGAAACGCTTGTCATATGACTTACCTGCTCCGTACGAATCAGACCGTTTACGTTCTCGCCGTTTAACAAAACCACCTGCTCGCCGTTATTGTGGGTAATCGTGACATCGGCGGTGTCACAGGCCGCCTCCATTGCCGCAAAATCATCCTCCGCAATGCCGTTTCGGATAAAATGCAGCGCCATTGCGCGGTACATTGCTCCCGTATCCACATAAATATAACCGAGGCGCTTTGCAAGCTCCTTTGCCACCGTACTTTTTCCGGCCCCCGCCGGTCCGTCAATTGCTATACTGAACTTTTTCATGTGTTTCCTTTCCCGTGCGCCGCACGCATTGAAATCACCGGTCTGCCGCTGCGGACGTACCTGCAAGATACCCGGTAGACCATGCGATTTGTAAATTATAGCCGCCGGTCAGCGCGTCCACATCCAGCACCTCTCCGGCAAAATACAGCCCTTTTGTAAGCTTCGACTCCATTGTGGAAGGATTCACCTCACGCACCGCAATCCCGCCGCGGGTAATCACCGCCTCGTTAAAACCGCCTGTCCTTTTTATATGCAGCCGCATGCCTTTTAATACATCCGCAACCACAGCACGCTCCTTTTTCGTAATTGCGTTAACCTGCTTTTCTTCCGGAATGCCGCATAGTGTAATTATAACCCGAATCAGCCGCTGTGGCAATAGTTTATCCAGCGCATTTCGAAACTGTTTGTTCTTTGCCTCCTCAAAATCCCTTAAAATCCGCGCATCCAGTTCTTCTTTCGACAACGCCGGTTTTAAATCCAGCTCCAGCACCACTTCCCCGTCGGAGAGTTTGTCCGTCACCGCACTGCTTGCGGAAAGGACTAACGGTCCGCTGACGCCGTCCGCGGTAAATAAAAGCTCTCCCATGTCGTGATATAACTCCTTCTTTCCCTGCATGGCGCGCAGCCGCACATTTTTCAAGGAAAGCCCTTCCAGTTCCTTTGCAAACGGCTCCGCAATCTTTAACCCGACCAGGGACGGATAACACTCCGTGACGGTATGCCCGCAGAGTTTGCCGAAGGTATAGCCGTCCCCGGTAGAACCGGTAGAGGCATAGGTCAGTCCGCCGGTTGCCACCACACAGGCGTCGCAGGAAAGCCGTTCACCGTTTTGCAAAAGGACGCCGGTTACCTTTCCGTCCTCTGTGCAGACTTTATTCACAGCCGCATGAAGCCTTACGGTAACACCTGCTTGCTTTAATCTGCCCGCCAGCCCGTTAATTACATCGGAGGACTTATCCGAAACCGGAAATACCCTCCCGCCGCGCTCAATCTTTACCGGCACGCCGCAGTCTTCAAAAAAACGAATCGTATCCTCATTCGTAAACGAATACAGTGCGCTGTACAGAAAGCGCCGATTCGTTACAATCTTCTTGAACAGTTCTTCCGGCTCGCAGGCGTTTGTAATATTACATCTGCCCTTCCCCGTAATGTACAGCTTTTTCCCCAGCTTTTCATTCTTTTCCAGCAGCAGTACCTCCGCCCCCTGCTCCGCCGCCGCAACTGCCGCCATCATTCCCGCAGCGCCGCCGCCGATAACAATTACTTTCCTCATGTATACTCCTTTCAATCGCGCGAGTGCACATCCTCGCGGAGCATTTTTTACTTTAAAGGAAGCACTTTTCTTTCAAGGTTCGGGTGTCAAAAAGTGACTTCCGATTACGGAACTTTGTACAGGAGAAAGAGTCCTTTCTCTGGTTTCGGATATAAGTCTTTCTAATTGCTCCGTCAAACTTATTAAGCAATCACGCAACCAACCTCTACGCGCCCTCCGTGGCGCGTGTCGGTCTTGCCCGGACGTCCTGTCCGGGCATTGCTGATACCAAGCGGAGCAACAAGAAAGTCTAATATCCTACACAACATTCAAGGACTCTTTCTCCTGTACAAAGTTCTTTTGATATCAGAATATGTTTTGACACCCGAAACCTTTAAAGTAAAAAACTGCCGCAAACCGCAGCAGCCTTTCCTTTTCTAAACTTTATCTAGCGCCTCATATAGACTGCGCCTTTCTCAAATGCAAAGTGACCGGAAGCATATGCCTCTCCGTCCACGGAAAACCCGACTCCGTTGCAATCCGTTATGTTATCCAGAATACTCTGCCCGAATGCATCCAGAATCAGGCCCTCGATACTTGCACCCACCTGAGTCACCGGCGGGGCCGATGCATCAAAATCCACGATAACTACCGTATCATTTTTCGTCACATAATTTACCTTTACATAAACCGCACTGTCTGCCAACGCATCAACGACCGCATCTGCCACTACTTTCTCGTCGATTTCTTCTTCCTCCGCAATTAAGGCCGTTACTGCCGTAAGCTCCGCGAAATCGCCGCTTATGGTATAAATCGGCAATTCTTTCGTCTGGGACGGAGCAACCGTAAACGGTACATCTCCGGTCAGCTGCGGTGCTGCCGTAACAGTAGGTGCCGGCGTTGCTGTAACAGTCGGCGTTTTGCCTGCGGATGTCCTCTTGCAGCCTGCCAGCATACAAAGAACAAGAATGGCACTTAGAATGATTCCGCTCTTTCTTTTCATAACGGCTCCTTTCTGTAATCTCCCCGGTATCTCGAAACGCTCCTGCCTTTACGTACCTCTCGGTTTCTCGTTTACCATAACAGCGAAGTATGTCATTTTCGTGGTAAAACCATGAACGAATCTTTAAATTACAGAATTATTTTTTCTCGGAAAGTACCTTTCTATTCTTCCAGAGATACTCGCAAAGCGATACAACGGTCAAAACAAGCGCCGTATAAATAAATACCTGTTCCGCGATTTCCGCCCAGGCAAACGGAAGCTGCACAATCAAAAGGATGCAGGCAATCATCTGGGCAACCGTTTTAAACTTTCCCCAGTAGCTTGCCGCAATCACAACGCCGTTATCGGAGGCAATCAGGCGGAATCCGCTGATAATAAACTCCCTTGCAATAATGACAATGACAATCCACGCAGGCATATAGGACAGTTCCACGAAACAAATCAGTGCCGAGCACACCAGCAGCTTATCCGCAAGCGGGTCCATAAACTTCCCGAAATTCGTAACAAGGTGATTCTTTCTCGCCAGATATCCGTCCAGTGCGTCGGAAAGACAGGCAATCACAAAAACCGCCGCCGCAAAATAGTTGCCGTAAGGAATTCCCGGAACCAGTAAAAGCACCAGAAATACCGGAATCATGCCGACACGAAACAATGTAATCTTATTAGGTAAATTCATAATTGCCTCCTAACTCAGTTTCTTCTTTTCCGTATTGACTCCCACGAGATCGTAGCCCTTGGCACCGGTCACCCTGACTTTCACAAACTCGCCGGACTCGTAATGCTCTTCGGACTCCACAAACAAATACCCGTCGATATTCGGCGCATCCATATAAGTCCGCGCCAGATATGCCTGCTCCTGCGGAAGTTTTCCTTCAATCAGCGCCAGATAACGCTTTCCGACGCGCTTCTCTGCATTTTCAAACGCAATCCTCTGCTGAAGCTGCATCAGTTCTTTCTGGCGGCGGCGCTTCTCCCTTGCAGGCACCTGCCCTTTCATCTTTGCCGCCGGCGTATTTTCCTCTCTGGAATAGGTAAATACGCCCAAACGGTCAAACCGCATCTCCTCTACAAACGAAAGCAGTTCTTCGTGTTCCTCCGGGGTTTCCCCCGGAAAACCCGTAATTAACGAGGTCCGCAGCGCAATCCCCGGCAGTTCTCTCCGAAGCTTTTTTATCAGACGCACCAGCTCTTTCTTTGTGGTACGCCGTCCCATACGCTTTAACACCGTATCGGCCGCATGCTGAATCGGTAAATCCAGATACCGGCAGATTTTCGGTTCCTCCTTCATTACCGCAATCAGTTCCTCCGTAATCTCCTCCGGATAACAGTACAGCAGACGAATCCATTCGATTCCTTCGATGGCGCAGAGCTTTCTTAACAGCTCCGGCAGCGTCTTCTTCCCATATAAGTCTATGCCGTACAGAGTTGTTTCCTGCGCGACCAGAATCAATTCCTTTGCCCCGTCTGCGGCTAACTGCTCCGCTTCCGCCAAAAGCCGTTCCATCGGGACGCTGCGGTATCTTCCGCGGATGGACGGAATAATGCAGTAGGTGCAGTGCTTCTCACAGCCTTCCGCAATCTTTAAATAGGCCGTATAGCCGCAGGTGGTATTGACCCGCTTTGCCGCCGGCAGCGGAAGATACGTCAGTTCCTTATAAACTTCGGCCTTTTCTCCGCCCTCCGCCTGTCGAAGCACGTTTACAATCTCGTCAAAGGAGGCAGTACCGAGAACCGCGTCCACCTCCGGAATCTCGGCGGTAATTTCACTCCGATACCGTTCGGCAAGACACCCCGTCACCAGCAGGACACGACACTTTCCGTTTTCCTTGTAACCGGCCGCCTCCAAAATCGTTTCAATACTTTCTTCTTTTGCGTCGTGGATAAAGCAGCAGGTATTGACAATAATCGCCTCCGCTTCCCCCTCCTCCTCCGTGAGCGTATGTCCCGCCTCGCGAAGAAGCCCTAACATATATTCGCTGTCTACCAGATTCTTATCACAGCCGAGTGAAATAAAATAAATCCGCATACCGTTCCTTCCTATGACCTTACTTTTGCAGCTCGACGCTTTCGACGCAGTTCTTCATTAACATGGCAATCGTCATCGGTCCGACTCCGCCCGGCACCGGCGTAATTGCGCCCGCAACCGGCTCCGCCTCCGCAAATGCCACATCGCCGCAAAGCTTGTTGTCCGCATTGCGGTGAATTCCCACATCGATTACCGTGGCCCCCTCTTTGATATAATCCGCGGTAACAAAGCACGGCTTACCGATTGCAACAATCAGAATATCCGCGCGTTTCGTAATCTCCTTCAGATTCTTCGTTCTCGAATGGCAGACCGTTACCGTCGCATTCTCTCTCAGCATCAGCATGGCCATCGGCTTACCCACAATATTGCTTCTGCCGAGTACCACGCACTCTTTCCCTTCCATTTCGATTCCGGTGCGCTTTAACAGTTCAATCACACCCGCCGGAGTACAGGATACAAAGCCCTTCCTTCCGATGCTTAAATTTCCTACGTTTTCCGGATGGAAACCGTCTACGTCCTTTAACGGTGAAATTGCCAAAAGCACTTCCTCTTCGTTAAAGTGCTTCGGAAGCGGAAGCTGCACCAGAATCCCGTTGACATCCTTACGTCCGTTCAATTCCGCAATTAAATCGAGAAGTTCCTTCTGCGTAGTTTCCTCCGGCAGTTCATAAGCAAGAGAACGAATCCCGATATATTCGCACGCCTTTTTCTTATTGCCGACATAAACCGAAGACGCCGGGTCGTTGCCTACCTGAATTACCGCAAGCGTAATCTCGATTCCCCGCTCCTTATAAGCTGCCACCTTTTCCTTCAACTCATCCTTAATCTGTGCGGAAATTGCCTTTCCGTCAATGCGAACTGCCATGTAAAATTTCCTCCGTTCTTTTTCGTTTCTTTTATTCTTCCCCAAACTCCTTGAAATCCCCTTACAGTAGCGGCGCAAAGACACGCAGTACCACCTGTGCCAGACGTACCGGCAATTTCTTACGCGCCAGTTCTTTTGTAATCAGTTTACTCTGTCCCATCGTTTCGATTGCATCCTCTTTGATTTTTTCAATCTCGCTGCAATGACTTAAAAATACGCCGCATTCAAAATGCAGATACAGACTCCGGTAGTCGAGATTAATGGTCCCGACGGTCGCATATACATCATCACACACAAACACCTTGGCATGAATGAAGCCCGGAAGATACTGGTAAATCTTTACGCCGCTCTCAATGAGCTGCATATAATAAGACTGCGTCAGCCAAAAAACAAACTTCTTGTCCGGCCGCCCCGGCGTCACGATTCTGACATCCACACCCCGCTTTGCCGCCAGACAAAGCGCCGTCATCATCTCGTTATCCACAATCAGATACGGAGTAAAAATATACAAATATGTTCTTGCGGCGGCAATCATATTCAGATATACGTTTTCACCGACGGTTTCCTTATCAAGAGGCGAATCTCCGTAAGGCTGGATATAGCCGTCGCCCTGAAAAATACCGGAATGGTACGCATGCGGAAGCAGCTTTGAAAAATCCGTGTCCGTCGGACGGATTGCATTCCAGACCGTTAAAAACATCACCGTCAGATTTGCCGCGGCCTCGCCCCGCACCATAATGCCGGTGTCCTTCCAATAGCCGAACTTATCCTTTTTGTTGATATACTCATCCGCCAGATTAATGCCGCCGGTAAAGGCGGTATGACCGTCCACCACTAAAATTTTCCGGTGGTCACGGTTATTCATGACCAATGAAAACACCGGAATAAACTTATTAAACGCCTCGCACTTAATTCCGTACTGCTCCAGTGTATGATAATAGTGGTACGGCAGCACAAAAATCGAACCAAGATCGTCGTAAATCATCCGGACATCCACGCCTGCCGCCGCTTTTTCTTTCAGGATCTCAAGAATAGAATCCCACATTTCCCCTTCTTCTACAATAAAATATTCCAGAAAGATAAAATGCTCCGCCTTTTTTAACTCCGAAAGCAGAACCGGGAAATTTTCCTCTCCGCTTTTAAAATAAGTCGCCGTGCTGTCGTTCCATACCGGAAACTTCGCATAATCCCTGATATAACGCGCCTGTCCCGCAGCCGCAGGGTCTAACTGCTCCAGGCTCTCAAAAACAGCCGCATCCTGCTTGATAAAGGGCCGAAGCTGTCCCTCCGAACGACTTAGTTTGTTTCGAAGGGATTTTGACGGAAGCCAGCCCGAAAACAACAGATACATCGCACCGCCAAACAGCGGAAAAATCAAAATCACAATGACCCATGCGATTTTATAGGCAGGGTTGTCCCTTGTATTTACCACGGCAATGACCGCAATCAGACTGATTAAATTAAACGCCAGCGTCATGCCCGGCGAATACTCCGCAAGTTCTGTCAAAGAGGCAACCATCCAGATGATTTGCAGCAAAAGTAAAACGCCGACAATTACAACCCGGTGTAACAGTGTATTCACTATTTTTTTCAATACATTCTTAAAAGACTTCATCTGCCCCTCCTTTTTACATCTTTGAGAACAAACAAACCCACTTATCAACTATACCTAATTCTTCCGAATTTGTCAATGTACGGGTGGTCCGATGCAGATTACATTTTCGCCCGGAACCAAAAAAGGAAGTTACGACCCTTACGATCCGTAACTTCCCGTTATATCATCGCAGCATAATGCAACCCGCGGAGAAAACGCTCCTTTTCCGGTATGAGCTTCGCCGGATGTCGAATGCCCCGGCGTTTTCCTATTTTAATAGCTTCACGCCCAGAACAACAACGCCGAGCAGCACAAGCACAATCCCGGTGACGCGGTTGAGCGTCTTTGTCTGTGCCTTATTGGCAATCTGCGCGGCAATCCTCGCCCAGACAAACGTAAAAATCACACATAAAATAAGCGTTGTCAAATCCGGCATACCGCCGATGCAAAAGTGACTGACCGCACCCGTGAAAGCGGTGAACGCCATAATAAAAACGCTTGTCCCCACGGCGCATTTTAATTCATAGCCGAGCACCGTCGTCAGGACAAGAAGCATCATCATACCGCCGCCCGCACCGACAAAACCACAGATAAAACCGATACAGCTCCCGCAGACAACCGACTGCACCAGACGCTTCTTTTGCGATACCGCATTCATCGCTTCTTTCGTTGTCATGACCGGCTTTACGATAAATTTCACGCCCAGCAGCATTGTCATAAAAACAGAAAAGCTTCCCATCGTACTGTTCGGTACATGACTTGCGACAAAACTGCCGACCATTGTAAACAGCAGCACAAACGCCATCATCACAAGTCCGTTTTTTATGTCAATATTCTTATTCTTTTTGTAAGTGTAGGCGCTTACGGCGCTGGCGAGTACATCGCTGGCAAGCCCGATACCGACCGCCGTATAAGCGGGAAAGTCCAAAAAGGTAATCAGCATCGGTCCGATGACCGCCGCCGCGCTCAGTCCGGCAAAACCGGTACCGATCCCCGCTCCCGCTCCCGCCAGAAAACACACCAGTATTTTTATCACGAGTTCCATCTCTGTTCTCCCGACCCTTTCTCCCTGTTCCGGTTGCTGACAAACAAAGAAATCATGTCAAAAACAGCCTCCACAATCAAAGAAACCCCCGTAAACATCCAAAGTAACGTCGTCGTACTGAACGGATTCATCAGAATCACGGCCGCACAAAGCAGCGATATCACGGCGCTGATTGCCGGCAAAAACCACTTTTTTCTTTTCAGGCGAAGCATATTTATCGTCCACTGAATCTTACCGAGCCCTGCCAAAAGAATCGCAATACCGTATAAAATCGTAAGCAGCGGGAAGGTCGCAACCACCCAGTAGGATTTCAAAATGCAAAACAAACCGCCTAACAGAGCAACCAGACCGATGAGCAGCCTCTGACCGATTGCCGCCTCTACGGCGTCGGTTCGGAAATACCTTACGATACTTACAATGCCGATTACGAGCAGTATCACGCCAAAGCCGACGATAATTCCTGTGGCAAAGCCAACCGGGCTGATAAACAGTAACACACCTACCAGAATTTCAAACAGACACATCAATATGCCGCTCATGTTTTCTTTTAACGTTTTCATAATAGTAACCTCCAGACTTTGATTCTAACAATACATCTGTCAAATCGCATTTTGTACTTGACAATTCCTATGAAAAATATAATAATATACATGTGTCGTTTTTGCAACAATCAGTTTATTCTATTTTGCCGTAAAAACAACATTTAAACAAAAAGTGTCGATTTCAATACTCTCTTTCAAAGGAACAGTGTGGTGTCAGTCAATGGAAAAGGTAAATCAAAGAGTGCTGCTCACAAAGCGCTTACTAAAAGAAGGACTTCTCCGCCTGCTAAAGCGGGAAGACATTAACAAAATCAATATCAGCGAGCTGTGTGCCGAGGCCGGTATCAACCGTGCAACCTTTTACAAGTATTATACTACCCCCCGGGACGTACTGGTAGAGATCGGTGCGGATATCCTTTATGAATTAAAGCTGTTATCCTACAAACCCGCTTCGCTGCAGGAAGCGCAGAAATCCCTGGAACATATCTGCAGCTATCTTTATGAAAAGGCAGATCTGGTAAAAATTTTAATTGCCTGCAATACGGACGCCAATCTTGCCAAAATATTTGACGAGCTCAACGAGCGGCTTTGGGACCTGAATAATAAATTAAACGAGCAAAACCGCCTTGACCGGGACGACGTCCGCCTTACCTCCACCTTTCTCTGGAACGGCAGTTACAGCCTGATCAGGCAATGGCTGGCGGAAGATATCCCGAAAACGCCGCAGGAAATTGCCGGGCTTATCTTCCGCATTGTATTCAGCGAAAGCTTTTTGGGCATTCGCCAGTAGCTTCCGTTACCGGTTGCTTTTATTCCACCGCTTTTAAGGATTCGGTCATATGAATTTTGTCAATCTGCCGTTTCATAAACAAATTGACGATGAACGCAAACAACACCGTACAGAAAAACGCCATCACATAGCTAAGCGGTGCTATACGAACCAAAAAAGTGATGGAGTCAATCCGAATCATGCTCATAACAATTCGATGAAACAGCATTCCGAGCGGCATGCCGATAAAACTTGCAAGCACCGAGAGCACCAAGTTCTCACGCAACACATAGTTTTCCGTTTCCTTCGGATAAAAGCCTAACACCTGCACCGTGGCAATTTCACGGCTGCGCTCCGCCAGATTGATATTGGTCAGATTGAAAATCACAATAAACGCCAGCGCTCCGGAAAACAGCACAACCATGCAAATGATATAGTGCAGGCAGGAAAGCGCACAATCCACGTTATCTCTGGTTAACGAAAGCTGCGACACGCTTGTGATTTCGCTCATCTCCGTCAGCGTTTTTGCCGCTTCTTCCGTGACTCCGTCCACAGAAACCAATACCGTATTTGCTTCCCATTCTCCAAACGCGTCGGCGTAGGTATCTGCCGACACCATAACATAATTATAAATATAATTGTCAAAGATTCCGCTGACCGTAACGGTACAGGTCCGCATCTTTGCGTCCCGGATTTCAATGCTGTCGCCAACCGACAAAGCAAACGTTTCGGCTACCTTATGATTTACGATAGCCTCTCCTTTTCCGGGATATGCCACAGCTTCTTCCCCTCTATGAAACTCCCAAAACTCAGAAAGGCGGCTCGTATCCTCAAAGCTCATCAGTCTGACGGAGTTCATCGTTTTCTCCCCGAGAAGTTCCACCCGGTGAACGGACGCGGTATGGTAGGCGGCGATTTCCCGAAGCTCCTTAAGCTTTGCACAGACGTTCTCTTCGGTGCCCTCCTCAAAGGTTGCCTCAATATCATACTTCTGGATGTCCTCAAACTGAAGCGCACCGATGCCGATCATAGAGTCACGCACACCGAACGCCGTAACAACAAGGCCTGCACAGCAACTGATTCCCACTAACATCATAATAAGGCGCTGCTTATAGCGGAACATATTCCGTAACGTGATTTTCTGTAAAAACGTCAACCGATTCCACAACGATGTAATTCGTTCCAACAGAATTCGTCTGCCGTTTTTCGCCGCACGGGGACGAATCAATGCAGCGGGTACGCTTCCGAACTCCTTTTGGCAGGAAATCAGAGTGGTTCCGAGAATGCTGATCAGCGATACTGCCAGAGTAAGAAACGCTAATCCCGGGCTGAACAGATAAATCAACGGCGAAAAATGATACAGGACGCTGTAAGCATACCAAAATACCTGCGGCAGTCCCCAGGTGCAGAGAAAAAATCCGACGCTCCAGCCAAGCAGCGTGGCGCTTCCGGCATAGAGCAGATATTTCGCCATAACTGCCGCGTTACTGTACCCCAATGCTTTTAAAACGCCAATCTGCGTGCGCTCCTCGTCCACCATTCGCGTCATGGTCGTGCTGCAAACGAGCATGGCAATCAGAATAAAGAAAACCGGGAATATATTGGCAACACCGCTGAGAATGGAGGTGTCGTTTTCAAAGCTGATATACCCGGCATTCTCATCCCGCGTCAGCACATAGGTTTCCGGCTTTTTGATGCCGAACCGTTCCCCCAGTTCAGGGGTCAGTCCGTTATCGGCAAGCAGTCCGGCATACCGTTCGTCGGCAAGCTCATTGCACAAATCCGTTATTTCTTTTTCATAGCGCTCAATCAGCTCGTCGTACGCTTCACTGTATATTTCGGCGGTTTCGTTCAGCACCACATTTATTTCCGTATAAATTTCATCCGTAAATGCCTCTTTCGGAAGATACAGATAGGTATATAACGCTCCGCTTCCGATGCCGGTGGTTCCGCGGTCAAGTCCCAGATACAACGGCGAATTTACAAGCCCGACTACGGTAAACTCCTCCCCTTTTATCCGGGAAGTTATGCTTTCGTCGTTTTCATCGGAAATCCGAAAGGTTGTACCGATATCCTCCTCATGAAAAAATTTAGAATCGGCAAGACACTCATTTTCTGTCCCCGGCATTCTTCCTGCGGCAAGTGAAGGAAGATTTGTTTGCTCCGGTATCGCTAACAGCTGATACGGCCGGCTGCTGCCGTCGCGGCTCAGCATGGCGTCTACGCTGTTTGTCCCTTCCGCAGCCCTAATATAGGATAATCCGGCAAAGCGCTCCACATCCTCCCCGGTAAATCCAAGGGTCGAAAACAGCCGAAAGTCGTAAAAATTCTGCTCGGACAGAAAGACCTCACAGGTATTCGCCATAGCGTCTGTGGTGATCTTCAGCCCCGCAAAGAAACCGGAGCCGAGCGCCACAATAAGAAGTATTGCCATATACCGTCCGAAAAAAGTACGTATGCTTCGCCATGTTAATTTTAAAATGGAAGTATTCATCCTTGTCACCACTCAATCTCGTCAATGGACACGACGTTTTTATTGATTTCATTGGACTGTATCTTTCCGCTTTTAATCCGGATAATACGGTCCGCCATCGGGGCAATCGCCTGATTGTGTGTAATAATAATGACCGTGGTATTCCGTTTGCGGCTCAAATCATAAAGCAATTTCAAAACAGCCTTTCCGGTTACATAGTCGAGGGCTCCGGTAGGCTCGTCACAGAGCAGTAACCGGGGATTTTTTGCCAGTGCCCGGGCAATTGCCACACGCTGCTGCTCCCCTCCCGAAAGCTGTGCCGGAAAATTATCGGCACGCTCCGTAAGTCCGACCATGTCAAGCGCGTCTTTCGCCGGAATCGGATTTTTGCAAAGCTGTGCCGCAATTTCTACATTTTCAAGGGCGGTCAGATTCGGAATGAGATTATAGAACTGAAAAACGAAGCCGACATCGTGGCGGCGGTAGTCAATCAGTTCCCGCTTTCCAAGGGAGGAAATATCCCTGCCGTCAAATTCGATCGTTCCGCCTGTTATGGTATCCATCCCTCCTAACATATTTAAAAGGGTTGTCTTACCGGCGCCGGAGGAACCTAAAAGAATACAGAACTCTCCCTGTTCAATTTCAAAGCTGACATCGCAAAGCGCATTGATTTGCGCGTTGCCGCTTCCGTAGGTTTTCATCACATGGTCAAATTTTATATAATGCTCCGCCATAACAGTTATCTCTTCCTTTCTCTGCTTTTCAAAAATATTATATAAAAAGAGTCAATCGCAAGTAAGCTTGCATCGACTCTTTTTGTATATTTCACGCTAATCCGTTTACTCACACAATTTCTGATTTTGGTACACCTTCTTCCATACCAAATATAAAATCGTCCGATCATTCCTCTCGGGAAACTCGACTATACCTTATATATTACAACCATCTATTTTCAATGTCAATACTTTGGCTGTTTGTAGCTTGGCACAAACAATCCTTATAATCAACTTGAATTACATAGAAATGTTTGTTATTATATTTATATAATTTGGGTGAAACGGAAAACATCTAAATAAGTAGAAAACTATGAAAAATCGTATTTTGATGATAATTGGGCTGTTAGGAATTTTCCGAGCAGGTAAGAACCATGTTAAATGACTGGATGCGCTCTCCGGAATCCGGCTTTGACGGTATTATTGATTTTGAAAGTGTCGTAGCTGACCCGAATGACCCGACCAAGCTGTTAAAGTCCTATTCCCCGGGCGACGGATTACATCCGTACAAAGCATACGATAAAATGGCAGATGCCATTGACCTTTCCTTATTTGAATAGATTGGCTTCCTAAGGATTTTCCTATAAAGCAAAAAAAGAACCGCTAAAGAGTGAACTCTTTGCGGTTCTTAATTTTACACTAATACGTGCTCGTAGCTAAACGCTTACAGGCCCATCTGAGCTGCAACTTCTGCTGCAAAGTTCTCCTGCTTCTTCTCCAGACCTTCGCCGGTTTCGAAACGAACGAACTTCTTGATTGCAAGCGTAATGCCGTTATTCTTAGCAACCTGAGCTACATACTGAGCTACGGACTGCTTGCCGTCCTCTGCCTTTACATATACCTGATCCAACAGGCAGATTTCCTTTAATTCCTTCTTGATACGGCCCTGAATCATGCCCTCGATAACCTTCTCCGGCTTCTGGGACTCCTTCGGATCGTTCATAATCTGCGCCTTAATGATTTCCTTCTCATGTGCAAGGTAATCTGCGTCAACCTCAGCCTCGCAGGTATACTTCGGATTCATAGCCGCAATCTGCATTGCTACGTTCTTTGCACACTCCTTTGCCGCTGCGCTGGCCTCGGAAGCCTCCATCTCAATTAAAACGCCGATCTTACCGCCGCTGTGGATATAGGTTTCAATAAAGCCGTTCTCAGCTACAACCTTAGCGAAACGACGAATCTTCATATTCTCACCGATAACTGCAATCTGAGCTGCAAGCTCCTCTGCAACGGTCTTCGTGGTATCCTTTGCCCAGGTTTCGGCAAGGAAAGCGTCGATGTCTGCCGCATTGCTCGTAACTACCTGCTCAACAACTGCCTTTACATAGTTACGGAACTTCTCGTTCTTTGCAACGAAGTCGGTTTCGGAATTTACTTCAACGATAGCAGCTACCTTGCCGTCTGCGCTGACGGTCGTTTCACAGATACCCTCTGCTGCGATTCTGCCGGCCTTCTTTGCTGCCTTTGCAAGACCCTTTTCTCTTAAATACTCTACTGCCTTATCCATATCGCCGTTCGTTTCTGCAAGAGCCTTCTTACAATCCATCATGCCGGCGCTGGTCATCTCTCTTAATTCCTTTACCATAGATGCGGTAATCTCTGCCATTTTATTTGCCTCCTATTTGTTGAATTTATTTGACAGTGCGTTCCCAAAACAGGGAACGCACCTCGCATTTCACATTTTACTGATCCGAATTACTCGGCAACAGCTTCTTCTGCAACTTCCTCAGCCTCAGCAGCCGGAGCGTCGGTAAACTGCTCGCCCTGATTTGCCTCGATAACAGCGTCCGCCATCTTTGCAACGATAAGCTTAACAGCTCTGATTGCGTCATCGTTACCCGGAATTACATAATCTAACTCTTCCGGATCACAGTTCGTGTCTGCGATACCGATTAACGGGATACCCAGAGAATGTGCTTCCTGTACACAGATTCTTTCCTTCTTCGGGTCTACGATGAAGATTGCGTCCGGAATTTCCTTCATTTCCTTAATACCGCCAAGGTTCTTCTCAAGCTTTGCCCATTCCTTCTTTAACTCGATTACTTCCTTCTTCGGAAGAACTTCGAACGTTCCGTCCTCGCTCATCTTCTCGATTGCCTTTAATCTTGCGATTCTGGACTGGATGGTTCTGAAGTTGGTCAGCATACCGCCGAGCCATCTCTCGTTTACATAGAACATACCGCAGCGCTCTGCTTCGGTCTTAACGGAATCCTGTGCCTGCTTCTTGGTGCCGACAAACAAAATCTTACCGCCGTTTGCAACGATGTCCTTAATTGCAAAGTAAGCCTCGTCTACCTTACCTACCGACTTCTGTAAGTCGATGATGTAGATACCGTTTCTCTCGGTGTAGATGTACTCTGCCATCTTCGGGTTCCATCTTCTGGTCTGATGTCCGAAATGAACACCTGCTTCAAGTAACTGCTTCATAGAAATAACGCTCATGATACTACCTCCATTTGGTTTTAATCTTCTGTGTGCCTCTTTTACCGGCAACCGCGAGCAACGGCACCCTGCCGTGAGTCCACACACATGCTTATTTCGGCCTACGCCGACTGCACCGTCTGATAGTTTATCACAAATCAAAGAAAAAGGCAAGCACTTTTTTCCAAAGTCTTGCCTTTTCTTATCATTCTCCCGAAACAAGTCGCTCCTGCACTTCCGATTCGTTTCCTACCTCGTCAGAATTCCCGCAATCTCCCCATAGCCCGCTCCTTTCGGAATCGTAAATGTACCGACGTTAATATAATCCGTCAGCTTCTCCCGTTTCAGATAATCTACAAAATCCTCCGCGTCCGCAACCGCTCCCGCAGACTCTAACAGTTCCGCCACCCGCATTGCGGTCATCCCCCGCTCCACTTTAATCGTATAGGAAACTGCCTGCGGACTTTCGGTCGGCTCCGGTGTAGCGACGGGTGTTGTTGTCGGCGTTGCTGTAATCGTCGGCTCCGGCGTCGGTATCGGCGTATTGGTTGCCTTTGGTGCCTCGGTTGGCTTTGGCGTCACCGTCGGCCTTTCGGTCGGCTTTGGCGGGGCAGGAGAAGCCGGCTGTTTGGGCGGTTCCGGCGTCGGTATCGGAGAAGGCGTCGGCTCCGGTGTGCCCTCCGGCGTAAGCGCTGCGGGCGGAGTAAGCTGTTCCTTTTCCTTTAGTTTATCGATATCATCTGCGGTCACGCCGCTCTCCTTTTTTGTATAGCCAAGCTCCTGCGCCCTGACGATGACTTCTTCATCCGTCATCGCCGGCTGGCTTTTCGGAAATGCAATCGCACACAGGAGCGCCGTTACGACAACACCGATTCCCATGCCGCGCATATAATATTTTCTTTTCATCGCAATCCGTCCTTTATCTTCTATGCCCCGTACAAATCAATCACCAGCTTCACTTCGCCCTGTCCCATGCCAAGCTCTCTGGAAATCTCCCGTACCGATTTTCCTTTTTTATAAAGCTCCAATATTCTTTCCTTCGGTAAATCCCCGTCTGCTTCCCGGTCCGCTTCTCCCGTCATCGCCGCAGCTAAGAGCTCCGCAATATCCTCCGACGGCGTTTTTTCCGGCACCGGTTTCTTTTCCGCAGGCTTCTTCGGTGCCGCCTGCTTCTTTGTCGGACGTCCCGCATCCTCCGATGACATCGTCTTTGTCAAAGAGGCCTCCGGTACAGTTCTTTTCTTTCCTTCCTCCTGTGCCTGCTTTAAGGCTTCCTGCACCTTCTTTGCGTCGGCAATCTCGGTTTTCAGCTCCTCCTTTGTTTCCGTTACCATGTTATACAAAAACATCACGTCGGAATTGTTCTTATCCAGACGTTCCAATATCTGCTTGGAAAATTCGTCTACCGACATGATTTTCTCATTCGCAACCTGACTTAAATAGTCGTCCGTTTTTAAGATTACCTCTTCGGTTTTCTCGGATACAATGCGGTCCACCGTCTGCCGCAGCCGTTCCGTTTCCTCTGCCGAAAGCTCCCGTTTTGCCAGACGTTTGATTAACTCGTCGTAATCCGTTTCCGGTACAGTCTTCTCCGGGATAAAACAGCTGCCCACAAGTAATGCCGCTCCTAACACTATCATAATAATGGTAATCGGTTCCATATGCTTCCTCTTTTCTGCAATTATACGGTAATGTCAAAGGTACTGCCGCGCATTTTCATCCGCTGTTCCTCTTCCTTTTTTTCCTGTTCTTTTCTTTTTCCGGCAGAATCGCCGTATGCCCCCCTGCCGCGCTCCTTTGCATCGTACTTCTGCTCTTCGTTTTCCGTTTTATTCGAGCGCACTGTCTGGGTTTCATGCTGTCTTGCCTGCTGCTGCACCGTACCTGCAATGGTCTGCTGCTGGTTGGCCGGATGCTGTATTTCCTGCTGCTTATAAGCACCGGCTTCCTGCGTCTTCGGAGCCATGGAAACCATATCCAGTCTTGTAATCGGCATAACGGTTCCTCCTTTCTGTTCCGGCGTAATACAACCGATGCTTTGCCCCCTTGCTCTTACCGTATCTACGGAAGAAGGGGCTGTCGCATCTGTTGCACAGCCCCATCAATGTTTAATAAGCGTCTATCTTCACATCTCCGCGGTCTTTCACGAATCTTGCATGTGACAACTCTGTTTTTACATAATAAACCGCGCCCGCAATCGTAATCTTACACCCGGAATAAGCGGTTTGCGACACTCTTACCATGCCGTTGCTCTTCATTTCCATATCATCCTTGAGCTCGTCCAGACGCTTCTCGATTTCCTCCGTCCGGATATCAATCTCACCGATTCGCTTCTGGCTCTGTTTTAATAAAAGAAGCTTATCAACAGGAAGCTGCTCGCCCTGCTTTAATTTTTTAACAAGCATAACAAGGGTCTGTCCTGCCTTTTCTTTCTCTGCTTCCAGCTCCGGAAGCTGCTTTTCCAGTCTGCGGTACTCCTCCGCAATGGTCGGGTCCACGCCTACTTCCAACAAGGTATTCGTTCCCATATTGGAACCCACCGTCTTTGCTTCAATCAGCTGACCGCACCGCGTGCTTCCGCCGGTAATGAAGCCCTTCTTTCCGCCAACAATCACATCGGTCTTTGCGGACACCTGACTGTGCATAATCGCCTCGGAATGCACATAACCGTACCTTGAAATCACCTCGGCGCTTTCAATAAACTTCGAAATAATATTGCCCTGTGCAATCAGCTTGCCCCGGGACATTCCCTGAATACCGCGCATCAGAACAATCTGACCGCCCGCCAGAATTTCGGCTCCTTCCACAACGCCGTGAACCACAACATCGCCTTTCGCGTCAATCTTAAAGCCGGTACGAACATTCCCCTTTACCTCAACATTTCCTTCGCATACGATATCGCCGGTGGAAGAATCCACGTCTGCCGCCACTTCATAGGTATCCGATACAAACACCTTACCGTCCACCAGACTTACATGACCGCTTACCTCGGAATACATTTTTAATCCGTCCTCGGAAAGATGAATCCGGTTTGCATGACGCAGTACCAGATTATTGACCTTGGCGGGACGAATCGGCTTTCCGCACACATCGATTCCCGGTCTTCCCTGTACTGCGGGCGTCAGCTCTGCCAGCAAATCTCCCGCCTTGACCGGACAAATCGTGTCAAGCGTATGGAAATCCACCGAGCCGTCTTCCAACATCTTCGGTTTCAAGGTCAAATCCGTGTTGAAATGGTAGGTAATCTTCGCATTCTTTCCTTCTACCGGAAGCGTTGCCTTCGCAAGCTCAAGCGGCGTACAGTACACTCTTTCCGCATTGATTTCTTCTAACATTTCCTCGTTGAGTCCGTACTTTACCCCGGCGCGCACCATTTCCCCCACCAGTTCATCCTTTGACATCGTACTTCCGCCCTCAGACGGCGGAAACAGCGTAATAACGGCACTCAGATGATCCGCGCTTATCTCAACCGCAGCGGATTCGTTGATAGGAAGTATCTTTTCCTGGGTCAGCCGCAATTCCTCTTTCTTGGAGAGTTTGGTAAGGACATCGGAAAGCTGCTTTTTATCATAGCCGATACGCCATTTGGACAAATAAGAGTCCACCATATCAAAACGCGGACCTTTTCCTCCCTCCTGCGGCGGGTAGAATACAATCCATGTTCCGTCATCCCTGATACTGATTTGAAAATATCCGTTTAACTGTGCCATCCCATGCTCCTTTACTAGAAAAACATTTCGATCTGGTTTCCGAGTTTCAAACGTAATCTTTGTATTGCCTTTGTATGTAACTGTGAAATTCTGGACTCCGAAACCTCCAGCACTTCACTGATTTCTTTCAATGTCAGTTCCTCATAATAATATAACAGAATTACCTTTTTTTCCTTTTCGGTCAGCGCCTCCAGAGACTGTACCAAAAGCTCCTTCATCGCCTTTTGTTCCATCTGCTTTTCCGGCTGTGCATAATCCTCGCTCTCACAAGTACCGGAAATTCCGTTTTCACTCCCCTGCTCCAGATACTCATCCAAAGAAACAATGCCCGTCGCTTTCGTCTGCGCCTGCCATTGTCCCAATTCTTCGATCGAAATTTCCAACTCCGCAGCAATTTCCTCGTCGGTCGCAAGCCTTCCGCTTGCCGACTCCACCTTCTGATATGCGGCGTCAATCCGTTTCTGCTTCTGTCTTACCGTACGCGGCAGCCAGTCCATCCGACGTACCTGATCCAGAATTGCGCCGCGAATACGCAGGGAGGCGTAGGTTTCAAACTTAACCCCCTTGTCAAAATCATACTTATCAATCGCATCAATCAGTCCGAAGGTTCCGTAGCCTACCAAATCATCGTACTCAACATTGTACCCCAGATAAATACTAAGCTTTCCTGCTACGATTTTAACAAGACCCGCATATTCAATTATAATTTGTTCGCGCAGTTCCGGAGTTTTGTTCTTACTATACTCTTCCCACAGCTTTAACTTTTCCTCTGCACTCATAAGCGTCTCCTGTCTTTCCATCTCCTGAAGTACTGCCCTGCAAGCCTTCTAAGACCGGTTACTGTCTTTCGGCTCCTTCTCCTGTCACGGCAGCACCTGTTTCCTGTGTTCCTTCCTGTGCGGCGGCAAATCCCGCCTGCTGCTCCGCCAGCTCCTTTGCCTCCAATTCCCGTACCGCAATCTCCCGTTCCTCCCGCTGTCTTTGCTCTGCCGCTTCCTCCGCGTCGTTATTGATTTTCACAACTACCTTCTGTACGATTCTTCCGATGACATAAAACAAAAGCATCACAAGAAACACAATCTTTAAGGTGGAAAACAACGAAGCGTGCCGGATAATACAAACAACGCAAGCTATCATCGCCGCCGTCAGGGTAATAAACGGCGGAATATTTTTCCCTTCCATACAGCCTCCTATATCTTATAAGTTGCCTTACCGACTGCCTTAATCAGCAACTCTTCGCTTTCCGGATAAAACTCTATGGTACGTCCGTAGGAATTCCCGGTATCCTCCGCAATAAGCGGTATACGAAGTGCGGAAAGCTTCTCTTTTACCGCTTCCACATTCCTTGCTCCGACGCGCAACAAATCGTTTTCCGCATTGAAGGCGAACATCTGCGCCCCTCCTGCGATTTTTGCCTTTAAACCGGTTCTCGACGCTCCGGCCTCCACAATCTGCCGCACCATCTCATCGATTCCGGTATCCGCAAACTTTGCCTTGTTTTCGTTATTCCTGATTTTTGTACTGTCAGGCAGCATGATATGTACCAGTCCGGCAATTTTTTTATTCGAATCATACAAAACAACACCGACACAGGAACCAAGCCCCAATGTCGTAATTGCGTCCGGCGCATGGCAGTATTTCATATCCGCCATACCGACCTTAATCATGTTTCCCATTTTACCACCTATAATCCCAATGAAGTTAAAATCGCATTATAAGAGTCCAGTGTAGGTATTAAAATGAAAAAGCCGTTCACCTGTGTGTCCCTCTCGCCAAACTCGGTCTGTATCAAAAGCGCCTTATCTCCGATTTTTCCAAACTCAATCGCCGGCACACTTAAAATCGCTCCCGCCATATCAATTGCAATATACGGCACGCTTGCATTGATTGACATATGGGTAAGATTCGACAGGGAGGAAAGATAAGCGCCGGTAATAATATTCCCGATTTCCTGCAGCGCGGAAGCTTCCATTTCGGAAAACTCCGCATCCGGAGCGGTATTCTGCCCCATCAGCATATTTACCATAGAATGCGCCGCATCACGTTCCAGAATAAACATCATCATACCGTCGATATTTCCGCTTAACGTCAGCAAAATACCGACAATAATGTTTTCCGCACCGCCTAAAATTTCAGGAAGCTCCTGAAAATCCAGCAACGCAACCTTCGGGACCTTCATATCAACCTTCACCTGAAGCATCGTAGCAAGCGCGGTTGTTGCGTTGCCCGCCCCAATATTTCCGATTTCTCTGAGTACATCGTACTGTACCACATCCATAGCATCCAGTTCCAGCTTTGCCATACTGCCTCCCGTTTCAAACACACCAAGGAAGAAACCGTTTGGTTTCTTCCCCGGCAATTGCTTTTAAGCTTCCTTCTCTTTTTCCTTTTCCACAATCACCCCTGCGATATTTAACAGGGAAATCAAATTATCGTTATGCTTTCCGATTCCGGCAAGATACAGCGACTTCTCGTCGTTCGCGTCATAGCTTACCTTTTCAATGGAATCCGCATCGAGAGTCACTACCTCTCTTACCTCGTCTACGATAACGCCGACTGCCGACTGCGGCTCAAACTTCAGAATCAGAATACGGGTCTTCCCGGTAAACTCATCCGGTTCCAGTTCGAACTTCAGACGCAGGCTCATCACCGGAACAATCTCGCCCCGCAGATTAATTACTCCTTTGAAGTACTCCTGCGCCTTCGGCACACGGGTAATCTTCTGCATACGAACAATATTATCAACATACTGGATATCAATGCCGTATTGTTCGTTTCCAAGCTTTACTACAATGTATTGCTTTGCTTCCTTACTTGAAACAGTTTCCACCATATCGGCACCTCCTAGATTATTGCATTTGCATCAAGAATCAGCGCGACCTCACCGTCACCGAGAATCGTTGCGCCGCCGATCATCTTGTTGTTGTTTATGTATTTCCCGATGGACTTAATTACGATTTCCTGCTGACCAATCAGGTTATCCACCACAAGACCGGCCAGTTTGTCGCCCTTTGCCACAATAACTACCGTCAGGCTCTCCGGGTTAAAGTCATCCGGTTCCACGTCAAGTACCTTTCTTAAACGAATTAACGGAATGACATTGCCGCGCAGGTGAATCACTTCTTTGGTCTGCACATACTTAATGTCCGAAGGCAATACATCCTCGATGGTCTGGATGCTGCCGAGCGGAATTGCGTATTTCTCGTTTGCCAGTTCTACCATCAGCGCCTGAATAATTGCAAGGGTAAGCGGCAGGCGTACAATAAACGTCGTACCTGCGCCCAGCACCGTCTTTGCCTCTACATCGCCGCCGAGAGCCTCAATCTTGGACTTTACAACGTCAAGGCCTACGCCTCTGCCGGACAAATCGGAAATCTTTTCCGCGGTAGAAAAGCTCGGACGGAACAGAAGGTCGATGGTTTCCTTTTCGGAAAGTGCCGCCGCCTGCTCCGGCGTCAGCGTTCCCTTCTCGACTGCCTTCTTCTTTACCTTCTCCACGTCGATTCCCTTACCGTCGTCCCTTACCTCGATGACTACGTTGTTGCCGTCCTGATAAGCGTTTAAGAAAATCGAACCGACCTCCGGCTTTCCTGCTTTGATACGTTCTTCGTTGGACTCAAGACCGTGGTCTGCCGCATTTCTTAACATGTGCATCAGCGGGTCGCCGATTTCATCAATTACGGTACGGTCAAGCTCGGTTTCCTCACCGGACATATACAGTTCCATTTTCTTATCTAACTTCTTACTGATATCTCGAATCATACGCGGGAACCGGCTTACCACGTTCTCAATCGGCACCATTCGGGTTTTCATAACGGACTGATGGAGATTGGTTGTAATTCGTTCCAGGTACTCTATCTGCTCATTGAAGCCGCTCTCACGAAGCCCTTCCATATCCGCGGTATTGATGGATACCAGACCGTTCTTCGCAATAATCAGCTCGCTGACAAGATTCATCAAATCATCCAGTTTGTCAATATCAACACGAACGGAACGGTTCACTACCGGCTTGCTCGTTGTCTTTTGCTGTGCGGCTGCTGCCGGTGCTGCGCTTTCCTTCTGCTGTGCGGAGGTCTGCGCTGCCGCGGAAGAATTGTCTGCCGATGCAACCTCTGCCACCGCTTCCGGAGAAATCGCCTCTACGCAGGCACATTTGATTTCGGAAACGTTCTCTACTTTCTTCTTCGCAGTTTCGGCGTCTGCCTCCGTAAGCAGCACCACCGTAAAGTCAAAGTCAAAATGCTCATCCTCAATATCCTGTACCTGAGGTTCGGAATGGATTACCGTACCTAACTCCTCTAATGCCTTAAACACCAGAAAAGCACGCGCCGCTTTTAAAATACAGCTTTCCTGAATATATACCGTCATGGTAAAAGCATTCATCTTCTCGGAAAGCGCCTTCGCAATGGCACTCTTTTCATGGTCGGCTAACTTAACCGCCTTAACGCCCGTATCGGATACCGCAACAGCAGCCGGCGCGGAAGCCACCGCAGCAGCAGCCGGTGCCGAAGCCGCCGGTGCAGCCGGTGCGGCACCGCCGCCGACACCCTCGTTTAAGATGTCGTTCAGCGCTTTTATAATGTCCTCGTTATCCTCGGTACCCTCGTCGCCCGAGTTTACAATCACATCAAGATACTGCTCCAGTGCATCCAGCCCCTTAAACAGCACATCCACTAACTTTGCGGACGCTTTCATCTTTCCGTTACGAATCTCGGAAAATACATTTTCCATGTCGTGGGTAAGGCGCTGCATTCTCTTATAGCCCATCGTTCCCGCCATACCCTTTAAGGAGTGTGCCGCACGGAAAATCTCGTTAATGGTGTCTACATTTTCCGGCTCACGCTCTAAAATAAGAATCTGCTCGTTTAAGCTCTGCAAATGCTCTTTTGTTTCATCAATAAATATTTCCAAATACTGACTTACATCCATAATTATCGCACTCCTACGTTTTTGATAATCGCGTCGGCCACTTCCTCCAACGGCAGCATCACATCCGCAAGGCCTGCCTCCTGCAGTACCCTCGGCATTCCGTATACCGTACAGGTAGAAGCCTCCTGACCGATTACATAAATGTTATGCTTGTCATTAAGTTGCTTGATTCCTGCGGTTCCATCACCGCCCATACCGGTTAGTACAACGCAGGTAATGTCCTCGTAATCGGATTCTAATAAAGATTCATACAGAATGTCCGCGCAGGGCTTTAATCCGTTTCTGGCCGCCTCCACCGTCACACGGAGTACATACGACGCGCCGCTCTTTTTTACCCTTAACTGCGAACCTCCTTTTGCGATATAAACGGTTCCTTTTTCCAGACGCTCTCCGTCGACAGCTTCTTTTACCGTAAGTTCGCTTAAATCATTCAGACGTGACGCTAACGTTTCGGTAAAGCCCGACGGCATATGCTGAACAATCACCATCGGAGCGTCTAAATTCTTCGGAAGTTTCGGAACAACCTGCTGCAACGCTTTCGGTCCGCCGGTAGAACAGGCAAGCGCAACCAGCTTTGAGGCACCCTTTCCTACCGCTTTGTGCGGTTTTCTCGTCACCGGAGCTTTCGCGGAAATTACAGGCTTTGTTTCATTTCGCGTTATCTTCGGTTCCCTGACGGTTGTGCGCCTTTGCTCCCTGCGTTCGTCTGCGCCGGAAAAACCGGCGGCACAGGCAAGACATGTCAATACTCTGTCATGGAAAGTATTTTCTTTTGCCTCGACAAAACTGTTCGGTTTTGTTACGAAGTCAAAAGCCCCGAGTTCCAACAGCCGGATTGTTTCGGCTGCGCCTTCCAGTGCGATTGTACTGACTACGATTACCGTCAGCTTTAAATGCAGACGGTTAATTTCCTCCATAAACTCAATTCCGTTCATCTTAGGCATGTTAATATCCAAAAGTACAACGTCGTATTGCTTCGGATTCAGCGTAATCTTGTCGTATGCTTCCAGACCATTGCTTGCAACATCGCAAACGATGAATCTTTCATCTGTACTAATTATATCAGACAAGACCCTTCTCATAAGTGCAGAGTCATCAATAATTAAAATTTTTTTCTTTTCCATACCGCTTCTCCTTTACTCTCCCCCGGCCTCTTTCTTCCTGCGTTTTCTTTCCTCGATAAAAATATAGCGGATAATGCCCTCCCGCTCTGCATTCGTGATATGTACAAACTGTACCCTGTGCTCGTACAGACCGGAATGATTCGGCACCGGCTGTACCGTTAGCACTTTGGCAAACAGCAGCCGCAGTTTGAACGCCTCCTGCGTTAAAAAGCCAATCTTCATTGCAATCACTCCGCCGCACTCCGCCGGATACTCCGAATTAAATCTTACGCCGCCGCCGCTGATATCAAGCGTAACCCCCGTATAAAACCTGACAGGCACGGCGGGCGTTTCTCCCTCCTGCCTTTCCTCCTTTGAAGCCACGTCGTTTTTTTCCCGAAGCAGCCGCGAAAGCTCCGCCTCCTCCAGCATACGGAACTCTAACTGCAACAGACACTCCATCCGGTAATACTGCCGCCGCTGCAACTTTTCAAACTCCGAACGGAATTTGATTACCGCCACCGGCAGCTTATCCTCATAGCGGCGCGATACTACCTGCGACTGACACTGGTACAATCCTTTATTGGTATAAAAGCAGGCCTGAAATACTTCCCCCGGTTCCAGGGCAACCAGGTGTCCCCCTTTCACCGGCATCTCAATGACTGCCTCGTCCGCGGATTCCTGATAAAGAAAACGGCTGGTATACGTTGTTTCTTCCGTGGTTTCGATATGTCTGATTTTTCGTAATTCCAACTTATTTCCCGTTTCAATCAGTTGATTCATCTTTTGTCAGCTCCCCTCTTTTCTGCTGCGTGCCTTCCGGAACTTCGTCCGTATCAAATCAGAGAAAAGCCCTGTGATTCCTTTCTTTCCCTCCGGTTCCGCCTCGTCGCACAGTTTTGCGGCAATGGACTGCATTGCCTTTGCCGCAGGCGCATTCGGGTAAGCGAGCGTTACCGGCTTTTGCAACATAATCGCCCTGGACACCATATCATCCTGCGGTATCATCCCGATAAACTCCGGCTGAATATTCAAAAATTTATCGACCACAAGACTCATCTTATCGTAAAGATTCCTGCCCTCGGCTTCACTTCCCACACGGTTTGAAATCATTTTAATGCTGGTACGCTCTTTGGAAAACCCGGCGCGCCGATTCAACGTCTTTAACAGCGCATAAGCATCGGTAATGGACGTCGGCTCCGGCGTTGCAACCAAAAGCACCTCGGAGCTTGCCGCCACAAACTCCAGCACGGTATCCGCAATTCCGGCACCGGTATCAATCAAAATGATGTCCGCCATAGAGTCCAGCTCTACTAACTTCTGCGTCAGGTAAATCACCTGCTCCTTCGTCATGCGCGCCAATTCCTGAATGCCGGAACCGCCCGAAATAAAACCGATGTCCTCCGGACCTTTCGTAATAATCTCCGCCAACGTTTTTCCGCGGAACATCAAATCCGCTAAATTATACTGAGGTCTTACTCCCAGCATCACCTCCACGTTTGCAAGTCCGAAATCCGCGTCCAAGACAATCACGCGTTTCCCCATCCGTTTCATCTGAATCGCCAGATTTACGGCAATGCTGGACTTTCCTACGCCGCCCTTTCCGCTCGTTACCGTAATGACACGGGCAAGCTGCTGCGGGCGCTCCTGCTGTTTTACAAGCCTTCTAAGCTGTTCTGCCTGATCCATCAGTTTCCACCTCCCAACAACTGTCTTGCCACATTCTGCGGGTCCATTCTGCTGATATCGTCCGGCACATTCTGCCCGTTGGTGGCATAAGAAAGCGGTGCGCCGGTTAACATCTTGATATTAAAAATATTGCCGATGGTTCCCGTTTCATCCAGCTTCGTAAAAATCAGTCTGTATTCCGCAATTTCCGAATAGGCTTCCGTAATCTTTACCAAATCGCGGTACTTTGTCGTCGCGCTGAGCACAAGGTATACTTCCCTTGCCTCCGCCGGTACCGACTTAATCAGCCGCTCGATATCGTCCCGCTGTTCTTTGCTGCGGTGGGAACGTCCTGCGGTATCCACAAGAATCACATCATATTTCTGCAGCTCCTCTTTTTGTTCGGCAAGCTCCGTTTCGCTGTAAATCACATACAGCGGAATGTCCATAATCTCCGCGTAGGTCCGCAGCTGATCCACCGCCGCAATGCGGTAGGTGTCCGCCGCAAGCAACGCCACCTTCGCTTTCTTCTGTTCCATTAAGCTGTAAGCGAGCTTCGCTATCGTCGTCGTCTTGCCGACGCCGGTCGGGCCGATAAAGAAAATATAACGGGTCTTGCCGCTTACCACCTCTAACGTCTTTGTCTGTCCCAGCTTTAATACGATTTTCTGATAGATATTCGCCAAAATCTTACTGACATCCGTTTCTTTCTTTAAGGACGACTCGATTTCCGTAATAATCTGATTGACATACTGCTCCTCCACCTCATTCTCAATCAACTGGTGGAAAATCAGGCGCAGAAACGCAATATTCTTATCCGGCAGTTCGCCTTCCCCGGCGTCCGCCTTTTCTCTTACCTCTTCCGACGCCTTTGCCTGCCCCTGCTCCCTGATTTGTTCCTCAAACAGCTTTTTTAACGTGTCTAGCTTCTGCTCAATGGCATTTCCGCCGCCCTCCGCCTGTTTCTCCTCGAACAAAAGCTCCTGCTGATGGGAGTCGTTCCGGGACGGCATATAGCGTGCTTCGGCCTTGTCGGTTGCATTTTTGCGCAAAGCCGTTCTTTCATAAACATCCGGCTCATCCACCGCCGCGGTCACTTCCCACATCGGTGCCGCAAACAGCTTCTTAAAAAAGCCCTTCGGCTCTACCTGCCTTGCCGCCATTTTGACGGCATTTTCGCCCAGCTCCTTTTTTGCAAACGCCATTGCCTCTTCTTCGGTTTTTCCTTTGAAAGTTTTGATGTTCATACTATTCGGTCACCATCCCAACTGATTGTAATTCGACGTTGGATTCAATCTCATTATAAGAAATGACAATCAAATCCGGGTAATAATCCTTGGTAAGACGCTTAAAATACATCCGCACAATCGGCGAGGTCACGATAATCGGATTCTTGCCGAGATTTTCCAGCTTCTCCGCTTCCTCCTTTACCGACTTCATCAGCCGTTGCGTCTTTTCCGGCTCCAGCGTGATATACGCCCCCTGCTCCGTCTGCTTTACGGAATTCATAATATCCTGCTCTGCCTTCGGATCCAGCGTTACTACGCTTGTAGTTTCACCGCCCGGAAAATACTTGTTTGAAATAGCCCGCTTTAACGCCTGTCTGACATACTCCGTCAAAACGTCGGTATCTCTTGTGGTCGGCGCATAATCCGCAAGCGTTTCCAGTATGGTTACCATGTCGCGGATGGCAATTCCCTCTCGCAACAGGTTTTGCAGCACCTTCTGCACTTCGCCGATGCCGAGAAGCTTCGGAATCAGCTCGGTAACCAGTACCTGATTTGCCTCCTGTATATTGTTGATGAGCTCCTGTACCGCCTGTCTGGTCAAAAGCTCGTCCAGATGCGCTTTAATTACTTCCGTCAAATGGGTCGCAATAATCGACGGCGGGTCTACTACCGTGTAGCCGTAAGACTCCGCACGTTCTCTCTGGCTTTCCGTAATCCAGATTGCCGGAAGATGATAGGACGGTTCAAAGGTCGGAATACCGGTAATTTCCTCCTCTACATAGCCCGGATTCATCGCCATATAATGGTCAAACAAAATCTCGCCTTCGCTCACCGCAATTCCTTTGATTTTGATGACATACTGATTCGGATTGAGCTGGATGTTATCCCGCAACCGGATGGTCGGCACAACGCAGCCGAATTCCAGTGCAATCTGTCTTCGGATTAACACCACGCGGTCTAACAAATCGCCGCCCTGATTCACGTCCGCAAGCGGTATAATTCCGTAACCGAACTCTAACTCCACCTGATCCGGTAAAATAATCTCCCGGACATTTTCCGGCCGGCGAATCGGCAAATCCTCCGCTTCCTCCGCCTTTGCCTCCGCTTCGGTCTTTGCCACCTCGATTTTGGACTGGATACTGCGTCCCACCAAAATGAAAACCACGCCGTAACCGACAAAAATAAATGTCGGTAGCGCCGTTAAAAAGCCTAATACCGTCAAGCCCGCGCCTACCATGTAAAGCACCTTCGGCGTGGAAAAAAGCTCGCGCATCAGCAAATCGCCCACGTCCGCTTCCTTTGACACCTTTGTTACCATAATACCGGTGGATAACGAAATCAGAAGGGACGGAATCTGGCTTACCAGACCGTCGCCGATGGTCATAATGGCGTATTTCTCCAACGCCGCACTCATTTCCAGCCCTTCTCTTGTAATTCCCATCACAAGACCGCCGATAATATTGATTGCCGTAATCAAAAGACCGGCCGCCGCATCTCCCTTTACATACTTCGTGGCACCGTCCATAGAACCGAAGAACGCGGACTCCGCCTGAATCTTTTCACGGCGTACCTTCGCCTCCGCATCGGTAATGGCACCGGTATTCAAGTCGGCGTCAATCGCCATCTGTTTCCCGGGCATGGCATCCAGGGTGAAACGCGCCTGTACCTCGGATACACGTTCCGAACCTTTGTTGATAACCATAAACTGCACCAGTACCAGAATAATAAACACAATAACGCCTACCACCATATCGCCGCCGCCGACGAAATTACCGAAGGCTTCCACGACTTCTCCCGCATATCCCTTCGTTAGAATATTTCTCGTGGAAGAAACATTCAGGCTGATACGGAATACCGTCGTAAACAGCAAAATCATCGGGAAGGTAGACATATTCAGCACTTCCTGCGAAAACAGGGCATTAAACAAAATAATCAGCGCAATGGAAATATTAAGCGCCATCAATACGTCCAAAAGAGCGGTCGGCAACGGAATAATCAAAAATATAATTGCAGCAAGAATATAAATGCCTAAAAACATATCTGTCTTTTTCACTGCCGTTCCTCCCTTCTATGTATTTCGGTCCGGTATTTTAACACCACATTTTTTACGCGAGCCTTTTCTTTGCTCTCTCCGCCTTCCGGCTCCGTTCTTCCTTACGCCGCGCCGCCGTGCTTCAGCTTATATACATAGGCCAGCACCTCTGCGGTCATCTGATACAGCTCCCGCGGTATCTCGCTGTCCAAATCCACATTGTAATACAGCATTCGTGCCAAAGGCTTATTCTCTACAATCGGTATCTGATTCTCTTTTGCTGCTTCTTTTATTTTTTGTGCCAGATAATCCGCTCCTTTTGCAATTAAGACCGGAGCCTCCGACACCGCTTTGTCATATTTAATCGCACAGGCAAAATGCGTCGGGTTCGTAATTACGACATCTGCCTCCGGAAGCTTCTGCATCATACGTCGCTGGGACACCTCCCGCATCTTGGACTTGATTCTTCCTTTTACCTGCGGGTCACCCTCCTGCTGCTTGTACTCATCTTTTACTTCCTGCTTTGTCATACGCAAATCTCTCTTAAACTTCAGCTTCTGGTAAATATAGTCCGCCAGTCCCACTACCAGATAAAATGCGCTGAGCTTTATCCCCAAATCAATCACAAACTCCCCGATATACACAACCGCCTGCTTCAGCGAAAAATCATATAGGGCAACAACCGCGCCCGCCGCATCCCGCAGTTCGGAATAAGCAATATAAAAAATCAAGGCGATTTTTGCAACGTCTTTTATCAGTTCAAAAATCTTATCCTTTGAAAAAATCCGCTTAATGCCGTTCGCCGGGTTAAACTTATTGAATTTCGGCTTTAACGGCTTTGTCGTTACCTGCCATTTTACCTGCACTACATTCACTACAAAGGCCGCGACTACCGCTACAATCAGAACCGGCAGGCAGATGACGAGAATATCGATAAGTCCCTTTTTCATAAACTCGGCCGCAATGCCGGGCGTAAAATTCTCCACCGCATATACATCAAACACCTGATAAGTTTCGGAAAAACACTCTAAAAAATGCGTACCGATATAGCCGACGGTCACCTTTAAGATAACAAACAACGCCAGCAGCATGACTGCGGTAGACATTTCCTGACTTTTTGCCACCTGACCTTCTTTTCTGGCATCGGTCAGTTTTTTCGGCGTAGCTTCCTCGGTCTTATCCGCACCGCCGCCGTCCGCAAAGAACTGGAGCTGCATCGGAACCAAAAACAGGACTTTTCTTTCTTCTGCCAAAGTCATTCCTTCACGCTCCTTTCAAGGTGTGTGCGTCAGCCTCCGTTTCCGCCCAGATAGAAAATACTTTCCCGTAACATCGACATCATTTCCTGAAAAATCAAATCGGTCACACCGGTAATCATCATCACCATAAACACCAATACCACCAGTCCCACAAATACCTTCAGCTGCATACCGATTACAAACATATTCATCTGCGGGGCAACCTTCGCCAAAACCGCCAGAATCGTATTGACGACCAAAAGACTTGCAAAAATCGGAAGTACAATACGAAAACCGATGACAAAATAGTCCACCATAAACCGTTTCATCAACTGATAAATTCCGCTGTCAAGCGAAACCGTACCGACCGGAAGCACCTGAAAAGAATCCGTAACGGCACGAATCAGATAATGGTGCATGTTCGTAATAAACAACATCAGCATCACCGCATAGGTGTATAAATTACCGGTAATGGTGACCTGGGTGCTTGTAATCGGGTCATACTGGTTCACCATAGAGAAGCCGATTTCCTGGTCAATAATCTGTCCGGCAAAGGCAAGAATGTAATAAGCCACATTTGCCATAAAGCCCATAATCACACCGGCAAGCATCTCGGAAACCACAATCAGTGCGTATTCTATTGTTGTAGAATACTCGATTTCCCGGTACGGAACCACATGAAACACCGGAATGGCAATTGCAATGGCTAAAATTCCCTTTACCCGCATCGGTATATTTCTTAACGAAAACACGGGCGCCGATACCATAAATCCGCTGATTCTCACAAGTATCAGCAGGAAATATTCCAAGTGATATAACGAAATTGTCATTGCTATCCGTTAATGTAATACTCAAAATTCAAGCACAGCTCTTTCATCAGCTCCACGGCAAGTCCCATAATCCAGTTTCCCGCAATAATCAGTACCAGAAATACCGCCAAGAGCTTCGGAACAAATGTGAGCGTTTGCTCCTGAATGGAAGTCACTGTCTGCAAGATACTTATCACAAGTCCGACAACCAGCGAAACCAGCAGTAACGGCGCCGAAGCTTTGATGATTGTCACCACTGTCGAAACCAAAAGATCAATTAAAACCGCTTCATCCATAGCCTCTCGCCTCCTTTTGCTTAACCGCCGAACGACTGAAAGGTACGCAATACATTCTCAATGACTAACGTCCAGCCGTCCGCCATAATAAACAGCAGAATTTTAAACGGCATCGAGATGGTAGTCGGCGGAAGCATCATCATACCCATCGCCATCAGCGTGGAAGACACCACCATGTCAATCACAATAAACGGAATGTAAATCAAAAAGCCGATAATAAACGCCGCCCGCAATTCGCTGATAATAAAGGCCGGAATCAGCACCCACGTCGGAATGTCGTCCGCCGTTTCTACCGTTTCGATTCCCGCGATATTGATAAACAGCGCCAACTCTTCTTCTCTCGTTTCGGTAAACATAAACTCCCGTATCGGCGCAACGCCGGCTTCTAACGCCTCCTCTGCCGTAATTTCTCCGGCAGAAAGCGGCTGAATCGCTTCCGTATTGATTTTAGACAGGGTCGGGGACATAACAAACAGGGTCAAAAACAACGCCAAGCCAATCAATATCTGATTTGGAGGCGTCGTCTGCGTACCGAGTGCGGAGCGCACGAAATGCAGTACAATCAATATCCGGGTGAACGAAGTCACCATGATTAAAATCGACGGTGCAAGAGAAATCACCGTCAGAATCAACAGCATCCGAAGCGTCGTAGCAAGGGAGTTATCCTCTGTGGCGTCACTCGTAACCGTAAAATCCAGCGATCCGACATTGCCGGAAATATCAAATCCGCGTTCTGTCCCGCTCTCTGCTGCATATGCTGTGTTTTCTGCATGACAAATAAAGGTTAACACACACACTGCAAGGAAAATTCCGATTGAAAGCAGAATTTTATTTAGCTTTTTACTTCCTTGCATCTTCATGTTTATCAACCTTTACTTTTAAATCCGATAAAATTTCTTTAAACGACTTTTGCAGACCTGTCGCAGTTTCTTCTCTTATGACGATTTCGTCCGCTTTCATCTCGGCAATCAGATTCACACTGTCCTTTGTGACCGAAATAACGAAATACCGCGTTCCGATCTGTACAAGCTGCAAATAGCGGTTAGGTGCCAGCTGGTAAGTTTCTAACGGTTTAAAGTTGCTGTTCCTGCCGCGCTGTATCTGACGTCCGGCAACAAACCGGGTCGTTACGACACAGGCGGCAAGAATTAAGACAAAAATAACCAAAAGCACCACTAATTCGGCAATGCTCTTCCCAAGTGTACCTGCCATTAAAAGCACTGCCCGATTCAGGAAAGCTGCTGCCATAAAAACTCCTTCTCCGGCTTAGCCTACCGCCTTACGAACAGCTTCCAATACGCGGTCTGCCTGGAACGGCTTTACAATAAAGTCCTTTGCGCCCGCCTGAATGGACTCGATTACCATTGCCTGCTGTCCCATTGCGGAACACATAATCACATTTGCGGACGGGTCCTTTGCCTTAATCTCCTTTAACGCCTGAATTCCATCCTTCTCCGGCATGGTAATATCCATCATTACCAAATCCGGCTTTACCTCGGAATATTTATCAACTGCTACCTGTCCGTTTTCTGCTTCGCCGGCAACATTGTAACCGTTCTTTGTCAGAATATCCTTAATCATCATACGCATGAAAGCGGCGTCATCGCAAATCAGAATGTTTTTAGCCATAGTACCTCTCCAATCTTTAAATTGTAATTCGCCTGACTTATTTTATACAGCGTTGCTACTTGATTACTTCGGTAACTCGGATACCGAAAGCCTCCTCAATTACAACTACCTCTCCCTTAGCTACATACTTGCCGTTGACTAATACGTCAATCGGCTCACCTGCCAACCTGTTTAGTTCGACAATGGTGCCCGGTGCAAAATCCAGTATCTCCTTAATGGACTTACTGGTTCTGCCGAGTTCTACCGTTACTTCGAGCGGAACATCCAACAAAAGGTCGATGTTCTCCGTCTGCAACAGCGGACTCTGTACCGGCTGGAATGCCTGAAACTGCGCCGGGGCAATATTGACATCCTGTACCGGCGGCATCGCATACGGCATTGCCGCCTGCGGTGGCATCATTCCCTGCATCTGTGCCATTGTCATTGTATTTAAATCCTGCATCGGTGCCGCCGCCTGTTGCGGAACCGGTGCCGGCTGGGGTGCTGCTTTTGGTGCCGGTTCCGGAGCCTTTTCCGGTGCCGGCGCCGAGGCTGCCGCCTCGTCGTTAATAAACTTTTTATACAAACTTTTCGCAAATTCAATCGGATACAGCTGCATTAACTCACTGTCGATTAAGTTACCGATTTCCATGCGGAAGGAAACTTTTACAAACTTATGTTTTAAGAAATCCTCCATGTCTGTCTGTACCATTCCGTCGTTTAAGTCGACCAGACTTGCCGTAGGCGGACTGATATCTATCTTCGTTTCAAACATGGAAGACAGCGACGTGGAGGAGGCTCCCATCATCTGGTTCATTGCCTCGCTGATGGCGCTTAAGTGCAAATCATTCAACTCCACATCCGTATTGGAGCCGTCGCCTCCCATCATAAGGTCAGCAATGATTTTAACATCCTTCTCCTGTAAAATCAATATATTTTTTCCGTTCAGACCTTCCTTATAAGAAATCTGAATGAATACGCAAGGCTTTGCATACTGCTTTGACAAATCCGACCATTCGCAGATGGAAACCGTCGGCGTCGAAATGTTTACTCTCTGGTTCACCAGCGCAAACAATGTCGTTGCGGAGGAACCGAGGCTGATATTGGAAATCTCGCCGATGGCATCCTTTTCCTCCGGGGTCAGCAACTCGTCCGACGAATCCGCAGCCGGCTCATCTCCCATATCCATGCCGCTGAACAAAGCATTGATTTCTTCTTGTGATAACATTCCGTCCATGCGCTTATTCCTCCCTCACGATACTTGAGATTTTTACCGCGTATGTGTCCGAGGACGAACCCGGCAGAGCCGTAAACTTCCATATATTTCCGACAAACACATTCAACTCATCTTCCATCTTTGTATCTAACTTAATAATGTCGCCTTTTTGCATATTGATAAAATCATTCACCGAAATCGTACTTCTTCCCAGCACCGCCTTCACCGGAACCTTTGCCTTGGCAATCGCAATCTCGATAAACTCCTTGTAAACCTCGTCATCTTTGAGCTTTGCGGAGGAATACCATGATTTCGTATTGAGCTTGTCGATGACCGGCTCCAGACAGCCGTAGGGAAGACAAATGTTTAACATTCCTTCCGTATTGCCGATTTTCACATTCAGCGTAACAATGGATACCGTTTCGTTCGGCGCTATCATCTGGGCAAACTGACAGTTCGTTTCGATTCGCGTCAGACGCGGCATCAGCGATACCACATTCTCCCACGGGTCATGCAGCAGATTCGTAATAATCGTAAAAATCCGCTCGATAATTACCAGCTCGATTTCCGAAAAATCCCTTGATTTATCAAGAGGAAGTCCCGGACCGCCGAGCATACGATCCACAATGGCAAAACCCAGATTATCGGAGAGCTCGATAATGATATTCCCCTCCAACGGCTTAAAGTCCACAATACCAAGCAACACCGGATTGGACAGTGCGTTCGTAAACTCGGAATAAATGACCGCCTCCGAATTCATTACCTCCACGTTCACCGTCTTTCTTAAATATGCCGGCAAATGTGTAGACAATAATCTTCCGTAATGTTCAAAGATAATTTCCAGTGTACGGAGGTGTTCTCTGGAAAACTTTGTAGGACGCTTAAAGTCATAGTTTTTTACCTGCTTCTCTGTTGTGCCTTTCATTTCTTCCGCGTCTATTTCACCGCTCGAAAAAGCCGCAAGCAGGTCATCTATTTCCTTTTGGGATAAGACATCACCCATACCGAAACCTCCCTACGCAATAGACGAATTTCTTTGTCTACTAACATAATAACACATATTGTTCAAAAAATCATCAAAAATTTTAATTTACTGCAATAACACTTAATGTTGCTTCGATCACACAATCCGACTGAAAGATTTCCTGAATTTTCTCCAGCGTATCTTTGTTGATATCCTCCGCGTACCCGGAAACCTCCGTCGCCGTATAATCCTTTAAGACGCTGCTTACCGCTGCGACAATCTTATTCTCCTTGCTTTCAATCAGCGGCTGTACGGTCTTGTAATCGTCATGCTTTTTGTTTAAGGTGATGGTAATACTTACCTGCGCAAGGCTCGGCTTGTCACCGACTGCCTTTAAATTAATCATTTTATCGGTAAACGTATATTCTTCCTGATCCCCCGGTGCAATTTCCCCGTAATTCTTTCCGATATTGGACTCCGTTTCCAGCTCCACCGCCGCCACAATCTTTTCAATCAGGGCGTCCGTCCGCTTTGCCTTCGGAATCACCGTAAAAATCAGTACCGCCGACAGGGTCAGGTTAATCAGGGTGGCTGCCAGTATCACCACTGCGAGCATATTCTTTTTCATCTTCTTCTCCTCCTTTATGAAGCGTTCTCCTCCTGCCTATCCTAAAGAAATCTACCGGTCCGTCGGCATATAAATCCGAAACTCGATTCTGCGGTTTCTGGAACGTCCCTCTTCCGTGGCATTGGTATCCACCGGCTCCCTCTCTCCCTTGCCGGAAAAAGAAACCTTCGACGGATCCAGATTCTTTGCCTTAATCAAATACTGTGCCGTTTCTATGGCGCGGGCTGCGGAAAGATAATCGTTATCCGGATACGGGCCGGACTTAATCGGCACATTGTCCGTATGACCGATAATCTCTATTCCGAACTTATCATACTCCTTTAAAATATCGCCGATTTTTAACAAAATCGGCTTTGCGTCACTGCGTAACTCCGCCGAATTGGAGGCAAAGAGCACGGAACCCTTTACATCTATTTTAACATAATTATACGCCTTGTCCATGCCAAATTCGACATCTTCTCCCAGATTATACCGCTTCGCAAGCTCCAAAACCTCATCGTACACCGCAAAAGCCGCTTCTTCCTTTTGCTCCTGCGCATACTGCTCCGCCTGCTCCAGCGCCTCAACCTGGCCTTCCAGCTCCGCAACCTTATTCTCATAATACTCCAAAAGCTTTTCCGTATCGCCCTCGTATTCGTAAATATTCTCTTTATCCTTTTCCGAATCCGACTGCTCTCCCATGGTATTGGTATGCTCATCCAGATTATTCAACTGCGTTGCGCCGTTTGCCACGAGATTGCCCTCTCCGAAGAAAGCGCCTCCGGCTTTAAAAATACTGAAGGTGCTTGCAAAGGACTGCGCCATCTCGTTAAACTTTGCCGTATCCACCGAGGACATGGAAAAGAGCAATACGAAAAAGCAAAGCAACAGATTCATCAAATCACTGAAGGTTGCCATCCACGCCGGTGAACCCGGAGCGGAATCCTCTTCCTTTTTCTTTCTAGCCATTATGCCTCACCGCCTCCCGAAGTCAGGTTCTCTCTTGCTGCCGGGTCAATAAAGGATTTCAGTTTTTCTTCGATTACGCGCGGATTCTCTCCTGCCTGAATGGACAAAAGCCCTTCCACCACAATCGTCTTAATCATAGCCTCCGCAGCGTTCTTTTCTTTCAGCTTTGCCGCAGTCGGAAGACAAATCCAGTTTGCAAGCAAAGAACCGTAGAACGTGGTAATCAACGCAACCGCCATGTTCGGACCTACGGAGCCGATATCCTGCAAATCCGCCAACATCAGTACCAGACCGATGAGGGTACCGATCATACCCCAGGCAGGTCCCATCGAGGCTAAGTTCTCCCAGAACTTGATGACCGATTTATGTCTGTTCTCTACGCATTCCAATTCCGTTTCCAGAATCCTCCGCACAAACTCCGGGTCGGTACCGTCTACAATCAGAAGAATACCTTTCTTCATAAACTCGTCGTCGATGCTGCTGTTTGCCGCCTCCTCCAATGCCAAAAGGCCTTCCTTACGGGCTACATTGGACAAATCGATAATTTGTTTGATTTTCTCCGTTTCGTCATACTCTACCTTTTTTAAGGCAATCCCGAAGGATTTCAAGCCCTTTACAAAATCGCCGATACTCGGGGACATTGTAAGAGTTGCCGCCAATGCTCCTCCGAACGTAATCAGCGCCGAAGGCGCATGTAAAAACGAACCCAACGCTTTCATTACGTTTTCCTGTCCGTATACCATTCCGAATATACAAAGCGCGATTCCGGCAATTACACCGATTAATGTAGATAAATCCAAAGTCCTTCACCTTCCCATCAAAGTTCTCTTTTCACTCTCGCAGCATCTATCGCATAAAATGTAGCAACTATTTACTCATTTACATTCGTAATCTGACGAAAAATGTCCCTTTTATATGATTTTACTAGATTTTCTATCTTTTGTCTACTTTCTTTTACAAATAATTTTTTTCCGGTTGTCAGCGTAATTACCGTATCCGGCACTTCCTCTACCATTTCAATCAATTCCGCATTGATGGAAAGCTTACTATCATTTAATTTCGTAACCTCAATCATAAAATCCCCCGCAAAAAGCCTTTAGGCCAGCAAACGCTGCCGCTGTGGCAGCCTTTGCCGACCTTACCTTACACTTCTTATCTCTTTAAGTTAATCAGTTCCTCCAACAAAGTATCCGAGGTGGTAATAATACGCGAGTTTGCCTGAAAGCCTCTCTGCGTCGTAATCATATCCGTAAACTCACTTGCCAAATCGACGTTGGAGCTTTCCAGCACGCCGACGTTGAACTTTCCGCCCGACATGGTAATATCCTCACCGATACCGTCAAACTCTCCCGAGTTCTGTGTTTCCGCAAACAAACTGTTGCCGACTGCTTCCAGACCGGAGTTATTTGCAAATCTTGCAACAACCACCTGTCCCAGCAGCTTGCTGACGCCATTGTCGTATACACCGTAAATCTTGCCCGCATTATCAATGGTAACACCGGACATATTTCCCGAGGTACGACCCTTTCCGAGATTATCCAAACTTCCCTTGCTTCCCTCAATCGTCGTCTTTCCGCTGTTCGCAAACATGGTCAGGGAGGAAAAGTCTACATCGATATCCCGAAACGGGTGCTCGCCGGTGATGTTAATGGAAAAGGTTAAGTTCTTCACGCCGTCTTCATCGCCGATGCTTACCATTTTACCGGTAGACGCATTAAAACTCAGCACCGGCGCATCGCCTTCCAGTACCGGTACGCCCGTTTTCTCATCCACACCTGCCACGGCAAAGGTATAACTGCCGAGCGATACCTCCGTAATGGAACTTTCCGAGTAGGTGATATTTCCTGCGCCGTCATCCTCCGCCACCGCAAAAATCGACTGTCCGTTGGAATCCAGTACATCGGTAATCGCTACCGTATATTCGGACTTAATCAGTGCATCCGCCTGTGTATTCTGCTTTACCAGCATCTGCACCGTATAGCTCTGTCCGAGATTGTCATAGAACGTAAAATTGGTAACCCGTCCGCTTCCCGCCAAATCCGTATCGGCACTGTCAATGTTGCCTTTAAAGTGAACCGCCGTTGTAGCTTCCGGCTCGGAATACAGATTCTCCGCGCTCATTACATGTAACGGGGATACGGTATCCGCCTTAATCGCGTTCGGATTCTTCGGATCCACCTGCCAGCCCAAAACGCTGTAACCGCCTGCGGTACAAAGCGTACCGTTTGCATCCAGGGTAAAGGAACCTGCCTTCGTAAATAATTTCTGCGCGCCGTTGCTTACGACAAAGAAACCGTCGCCCTCAATCATCAAATCAAACGGGTTGTCGGTTCTCTGGGAACCGCCCGTGGAATCCATTGTGGTCTTTACCGACGCGAAGTTGGCACCGAGACCGATTTGCTTCGGGTTTACACCGGCACGTCCGGTATTTTCGTCCGGCCCGGATGCCGCGGACGATGTCTGGTATAAGACATCGGAAAAAGTTACCTGACTTGATTTAAAACCAACCGTATTGACGTTGGAAATATTATTACCGATAACGTCCATTCTCGACTGATGAACTTTTAAACCGGATACACCGGAATAAAGTGCTCTTACCATATTGCATGACCTCCTCTAATCATTCCCCTTCTGTCATTCGGGGGAATACTGCCTCCTAAACAGGTCCGGCAGTTATGTAATAATTGCGCCGTCTATGTTGGTAAATACTTTATCATCGCCCTCGCCCACCGCCGTCACTACCGTTCGGTTTGTTACATTGACGATGAATGCCATATTATCCACCATAACGAGCGAGTCCCTGATTCCCTTTTGGGAAGCCTTCTCCACTCCGTCCGACAAGCGTTCTCTTTGTTCCGCGGATAAGCGGATATTTCTGCTGGCAAGCCGCTCGTTTGCGTGCTTCGAAAATCGAAGTTCCGCCGTCTGTGCCTGCTTTTCCTCTAATATCTGACGGAAAGAAAGCCCTGTGTTTTGGGAATCCTGTGTTGCTTTGCTGTTGCCGGTCTTCTCCAGATACTGGCTCGTCATCTGCTCGATTGACGGATACCGGCCGCTTTGTAACTGATTCATAAGCATCCCTTCTTTACTGTGCGCTATTTAAGCGCGTCCGTCCTTGTTTTGTTACTCCGTTGTACTTCCCTCCTCCGGGGTGTTACCGGATTCCTCCGCGTTATCGTCCCCAGAAGGTTCTACCGGATTCTCTCTGACGAAAACATCGGTATCTTCCGTCGGTTCGGAATTGATGACATCCACCTGAATTACATTTTCTCTGGTGGTGTAATACGGAGCGTTGTTAAACATAACCGAAATCGTATGTCTGCCCGGCGTCAGCTGGTGAAATACATCCTGGTTAATGGAAAAATAATTATCATATTTCGTCACATATTCCGGGTTGATAATCCGCTCGCCGTCTACAATCAGCGCAATCTCCGTCGCCTCGCCCTCCTCGGTTCCGAAGTTGACTTCAAAGGTATATCCCGTAGGAGTTTCGCCGTCGTATGCAAACGTACCGCCTGCCGCTGTCGGCATCTTCTTTTCCAACAGATAACCGTCCTCGTAGACTTCTACCAGATGCTCCGCGTCATACAGTCCGCCGTTCACACACAGATAGGCCTTGCCGCCGCTTACCGTCACGCCGCTTACCGTACCCTCCGTGTAAACCATCGAGCCGTCGTCCTTTTCCGAGGAAACACATACTTCCTTGCCGACCATGGAAAGCATCTGAGAATTCTCGTTCGTGGAAGCAAGATTCTGCAGCTGTTCCAACTGGGAGAACTGTGCAAGCTGTGCGATATACTCCGTATCGGAAGTAGGATTTAACGGGTCCTGGTTCTGCATCTGTGCCACCAAAAGCTGCAGGAACGCATCCTTTCCGAGCTCCGAGGTTCCGGTATGGTCTTTTGCGGTACTCTCGATTGCTTTCTTTTCTTCAATTTTCCCGTCTTTTACCGGTTGAATCAATGCCATAGCTGCTTTCCTTTCTACGCCGAATAGTCCACACTGCTGTCGGTCGTCCGAATAAACTCTGTTGTCTGCGGTGCTTCATCCGTTTCCTCTACGCGGAATCCGTTCTGACGTTTCCGTTTCTCCTGCCCGCCGTTCTCGCTCTGCTGTGCGTCGCGGTCGCGTTCGAAACCGAATTCCGATACGGTAACTTCAATCGCTTCTACCTTGATTCCCTGATTCTGCAGGGACTCACGCAAGGCTGCCACCTGACTTTCAATCGCCTCTTTTGCGATTTCCGTCTGCGTTGTAAACTGCGCGGTCATCATGCCTTCCTTTTCGGTTATGGTCAGATGAACTCTGCCTAAATGCTCCGGATTCAGCTGCAACTCCATGTTGGTCTGTTCCGGCCGGATGACGATTTTAATCTGCTCCATAATCTGGTTTGCGATTTCCCGGATTTCTTCTGCCGCCGCCAACGCTTCTTCCCCGGTTCCCGTTACAGCGTAATCGGTAAGGGTATCGATAAATACGTTTTTAAGGTTCGCGTCGGTTTCGGAAGAAATTACCTTGTCCGCACCGTCTTTCTTTGCCGTTGCCGTATGGCGTTCTTCTCCGGTGTTTCCCGACTCCGTTTTTGTTTCCGTCTGTGCCGCAGGCTTTTGCAATCCGTTCCCGGCTTCGTAACCTTCGTTTTGTACCTCGGTCTCTGTTTCCGTTTCCGGGGTGTCTTCCGTTAACTCCGCCGCTTTTATCTCCGGCGTAAACTCCGTGTCCGCTGTTTCCGGCAAAAGCGTCCGTTCTTCCAGAACTGCCCTGCACTCTTCCGACGTCAATCCCGACTCCTGTACCGTCTGCTCCACAGCCTGCATCAAATCAGCGAAGCCGTCAAACAGCTCCTCATTCGTCAGAAACTCTGTCGGTTCCGACGCATGATTCAGTTTGAGGAAAATGTCCTGCAAACTGTTCCGGTCAAGTAAATCCGCATCCGTTAAATCAAGCTCGTCCATCGTAGCGGTAAGCTCTTCCTCGGTAATCCCGAGTTCTTCGCAAATTACCTGCCGAATCTGTACCATCAGGGAAGAAACCGCTTCTGCCGCTTCCTCAAAATCCTTTACGGATTCCCCGGCCTGCGACGTGTCCGCGTCCTTCACCTTACTTTTGCCGGAAAACAGCTCCTTTGCCCGTTCTCTGATTTTCTCAGAACCAACCGTCTTTTCTTTCGTTCCGCTCTCCGGACTGCGGGCGGTCAGTTTCTGCTCTTTCCCGCCTTTGGACGTTTCCATGAACTGTTCAAAGGAATCGGCGGTTGTTTCTTTTACGGAACCTCCCGCAAAAGAAAATCCGGAAAGCATGGACTTCATAACCGGAGTAGGACTGCTCATTACTCCTTGTGCCGTCATTTTGCTCCTCCTTTCTCAATCTTTTATAGAAACCCGTTTGGGGATTTCCCCGATTAATCCTCCAACACCCAGTCGTCAAACCTTGCCTCGTCAATCTCCTTCATCTTCCTTGTGAGCTTCGCCGCAAACAGCGGGTCCATTTTGGAAAGAATATCCGAAACCGACTGCGGTTTCATACAATACAACAGCTTACATACATACTCTAAATCGGCGGTCATATTCTCAAATACCTCGGCGGCGGACGCTGCCTTCATCTTCTCATAATACGACGCTTTCTCCCGAATGGTTGCGCTATATGCTTCCTTCTGAATCGCCATTTCGTAAATGCGTTCCGCATTTTCCGGCGAAATGCTCTCATACCATTTGATATATTCCTCTACCGACGGTGCATTCTCCCCAAACACAATCTGTTTGTCAAATTCATACACCCGGTCTTCAAACTCTGCCATTTCCCGTTCCAGTTCCTTTAACCGGTTCACCTGCGCGGTAAGCATCGCAATCTCGTCATCCTTATCCTCATTCTCTATATTTAATTTATCGACCAAAATCTCCAATTCCTTAATACGTTGATTCGCTTCTACGATATCTTTGTATGCCAAATCATTCTCCCATGCCTTCTGCTCGTCCGTAACCGGCGGAAGAATTTTATTGACAACCGGAATATCCTTTAACATCGGCCGTAAGGTAGTACCGATTCCGCCCACATCCAGATTGATTAAAAGCGCAAAAATCGCCACCCAGATTACAATAATCAGCAGGACAATAAAGACGGTCAGCAGCCCTCCGCCCTTTTTTTCCTCCTTCTCCCCATTTTCTTTCTTTTTCTTTGCCATTATGCTTCCTCCGTATCGCTTCTCCCGTACTGAAAGCTTGTACGCTCGTCAATTTCTTTTTGTTCTTCCGCATTCATTTCCTGTCTGTAAACCTCAAACGCATTCTCCCGTAACCGTTCCTGAGTTTTCCGCTCGGTCATGGATTCAATCAGCCGTTCTTCTGCCATACGCACGGCCAGCTCTGCCTTTTTCACATTCTGCTTCTGCCTTTGTATCCGGTCGTCGGTGGTTTCCACCGCCGTCTGTAAGGCGTTTAACCGCGGCACATTCAGGCGCTCGGACATCACCTTTCTTTTTTCCTCCACATAGGCTTCTCTTTTTTGCTGCAACGCAATAAGCTGCTGCTCCTCCTCGTTCAGACGCATTTTTGCCGCCGCATACGCCGCCTTCGACTGTTCCTCCAGCTTCTGCTTGATTACCAAAAGGCTCTGCATCGAATATCGAAACTTTTTCATCGGTTACACTCCCTTTCTTAGGATGCCCCTTCCGCAAAAATACTCCTAAGCTGTGCAACGGTTTCCTCAAACGAAAACTTCTCATCCGTTCCCTGGCACAAAAAGGCGTTGATTGCTCCGTTTTTCTGAATCGCGTCATCGATTTCCGGATTCGAGCCCGCCTTATAAGCGCCGATGTTAATCAAATCCTCCGCGTCCGTATAAGTAGCCAGCGTGCTTTTTAATCTGCTGGCAAGCTGCTTGTGCTCCTTTGTCACCACAGCGCTCATGACACGGGAAATACTCTGTAACACATCGATTGCCGGATAATGGTTTTTATGTCCTAACTTTCTGGATAAAATAATATGTCCGTCCAAAATACCGCGGGCCGTATCCGAAATCGGCTCGTTAAAATCGTCGCCGTCTACCAGCACGGTATAAATACCGGTAATGGAGCCGACCGCGCCGTTTCCGGCACGTTCCAAAAGCTTCGGCATTTCCGCGTAAACGCTGGGCGGATAGCCCCGGGATACCGGCGGTTCTCCCGCCGCAAGACCGATTTCTCTCTGCGCCATGGAAAAACGCGTCAGATTGTCTAACATCAGCAAAACGTCTTTTCCCTGATCTCGGAAATACTCCGCGATTGCCGTTGCCGTCTGCGCGGCCTTCTTACGAATCAGCGCCGGCTTATCCGAGGTGGCAATCACCAGAACGGAACGCCGCATTCCCTCTTCTCCAAGGTCATGCTCAATAAACTCCTTTACTTCCCGACCGCGCTCTCCGATTAACGCAATGACATTGATATCTGCCTTTGTATTCCGTGCAATCATACCGAGCAGGGTGCTCTTTCCCACACCGGAGCCGGCAAAGATACCGATACGCTGCCCCTTTCCCAGCGTCAGCAGCCCGTCGATTGCTTTTACTCCGAGGGACAATACATCCCGAATCAACACCCGCTCCATCGGGTCGGGCGGCACGGCATTGACCTCGTAATAAGTGCCTGTCTTTAACTCACTGCCGTCTAAGGGTCTTCCCAGACCGTCTAACGCCATGCCTAACAGTTCATCTCCCACCGGTACTTTCAATGCTTCGGAACAAAGTTCCACGCTGTCACCGATGCCGATACCGGCGACTTCCTCGTAAGGTGTTAATAACACACGGTTTTCACGGAAGCCCACAACCTCCGCACGTATCTGTCTTGCTTTATCTGCCGAAGTAATGGTGCAGACATCTCCCAATTTTGCCTCCGGCCCGAGAGATTCCACCGTCAGACCGACAATTTTTACGACCTTGCCGTATTTCTTTACATAAGACCGTTCCTTCAGCCTTAAATAATCTCCGGTAAAAAAAGCCATGCTTTACGCCCTCTCTTGTATACTTAACAGCCGGATGTCCTCTTTGAGTCCCTCCAGCTGTGTTCCCAAACTGCAATCAATAATATTGGAATCTGTTTCTATCATACATTCTCCCTTCTTTAACAGAGAATCCTGTACGACTTCCAACGAGACCTCCCGTTCAAACAGGCTCCGCAGCGTATCCGACGCTTTCCGCACCTCCTCGAAATCCTCCCTGGACACCTTAACCAGAAAGGAATCGCTGCGGTCCGCCTCCGACAAGGCCTTGGAAACCAGATAAGTCACAATCCCTTTTCTGCTTTCCAGCAAAACGCCCGTAAGTCCGTCCAAAAGCTGAATGACAACCTCCGCCGCCATAGGCTCAAGCTCCGCTGTTTTCTGCTCATACTCCGCCGTAAGCTGCCGTTCTTTTTCCGCAAACTCCTCCTGTAAACGAGAAAGCTCCTGCTGTACGGCAAGGCTGCCTTCCTCGTACCCTTCCCTTTTGGCCGTTTCAAAAATTTCCAGCTTTTCGGCTTCCGCCGCAAGCTTTGCCTTGGTCTTCAGCTGTTCACCCTGACTTCTTGCCTGCTCCAAAATAATATCCGCCTGCGTCCGGATTTCTTTTTCCATCTCTATCCGGAGCGCCATCTTCTCCGCTTCCGTCAGTTCGTACTTAATCCGTTTCAGTTCCTGGGCCCGTCTTGCCGCGCGAGCCGCCTTTTCCTCCGGAGAAAGCTCTTCTTCCGGAATCTCGTCGCCCGAAACTTCTGCTTCTTCCGGTGCTTCCCCTTCCTGTTCCTCCAGTGCAATCGCCTGCAAGCCGCTTACAAACGCCGCCTCCGGTTCACCGTCGCCGGCAGTATTCGTTGTGCTTACCATCCCCGCCGCATTTAACGCCGCTGCGCGCTCCGCCACATCCACGACTTTCTTTTCTTCCTTGTAACGGACGGAATACGCCTTAATCATATTAGACAACGATTTCGTCACCTCCGCCTCTGGAAATAACAATTTCGCCGGAATCCTCCAGCTTTCGGATAATATTTACAATCTTCTGCTGTGCTTCCTCAACATCCTTCAAACGCACCGGTCCCATAAAGTCCATATCGTCCTTTATCATGGCAACCAGACGTTTGGAAAGGTTGTTGAAAATTACATTCTGTACTTCCTCGTTTGCGCTCTTTAACGCGGTTGCAAGCTCGTTATTATCCACCTCGTGCAATACACGCTGAATCGAACGGTCATCGAGGGATAAGATATCCTCGAATACGAACATCTTTTTGCGGATTTCGTCGGCAAGCTCCGGCTCCTCGATTTCGAGGGTTTCCATAATGTGCTTTTCGGTACCGCGGTCCACAGTATTTAAAATCTCTACGATAGCATCGACGCCGCCTGCAATCGTGTAATCCTGATTTACCAGGGAAGCCAGCTTTCTCTCCAATACATGCTCCACATCCCGGATGGTATCCGGCGAAGTACGATCCATCTGCGCAATACGCTTTGCAACGTCCGCCTGCTTGTCCGGAGAAAGCGCACTGATAATGGTTGACGCCTGTCCCGCGGACAAATACGACAAAATTAACGCAATCGTCTGGGAATTCTCGTCCTGTATAAAGTTTAACAACTGGCTCGGATCGGTCTTTCGCACAAACTCGAACGGGCGCACCTGCAAAGAATCCGTAAGCTTTCCGATAATCTCTTTTGCCTTTTCGGCACCGAAAGACTTCTCCAACAAATCGTTTGCATAGCTGACGCCGCCCTCCGTCACATACTGCTGGGCAAGACAAACCTCATAGAATTCGTCTAACACCTCGTCCTTTAAGGAAGGAGGAATATTCTTTGTATTTGCGATTTCCAGTGTAAGCTGCTCCACCTCGTCCTCTTTCAAAAACTTAAATACCTTAGAAGCCTTTTCCGGTCCTACTACAATAAACAAAACCGCCGCTTTCTGTATTCCTGTCAATTCAACTGATTTGCCTGCCATACCGTTTCCTCCCCTCTGCCTTAGTAATCTTCATTCAGCCATGACCTGAGTAACATTGCTACGGACTCCGGATTCTCATCAAAGAACTTCTCAATCAGAATCCTCGTTTCCGATTTTTCTCCGAATTCCACATCATCCAGGGAAGCATTGTTTCCGTGCTCTGCCAGAATTTCCGAATAATTGAGTTCCGGCTCCACCTCGGTTACTTCCACCGGTGCCATTCCCCGGAATACCACATAAACAAGGAATGCAAGAATGAGTACCGCCAGTACAATCGTTAAAATAAACTCCCAGTCCACCGGCTCTTTTTCGACCTCAACAAAACGGTACTGGTCGTAAGTCGTAATATGTATATTTTCCCTCGGAATACCGGTCGCCTTTTCCACCATATCATACAAATCGTCGGACGGCTCCGTCTTTGTCGGCTCACTGTTGAGCAGTTTAAACTGCTCGTAAGACATCTCCTCCGTTATTAACCCCAACTGCTCCAATTCCTTCTCCGTGCGCTTAATCAGATGTGTCGCAACAACGCTGATGGAGGAACTGTCTTTGTCTACCACGCCGGTTTCATAAATCTCGTTCGTAATCTGCTTGTTTAAAATATAATCCCCCGACTGGGAATCAATCGTGGAGCTGCTGCCGAGCTCTCCTACCAGCATATAGTCGTTTTCATCATTGGAGTCCGTACCCGGAATATCGCCGTCGCCGCTTACGCCGGTTGCGGAATAGGTTTCATAGTGTGTATAATACCCCTGCTCCGCGTCGGGATTGTCCGGGTAGTAGCGTTCCGTATATGTTTCCTTTTTGTCCATATTCACGGTAATGGAAGGCATTACCTCCGTCAGCTCGTAGCCGCTGCTGAGAAAGCCTACATACACCAGGTTTTTGTAGGCGTCAGAAATCGAGTTTTTAAACTTCGTCACCTCGTCCTGCGTCATTTCCGTTTCATCCCTCGGGCCGTCAAAGAGCAGACCGCCGTGCTGGTCTACAATCCGAATCTGCTCCGTGGAAGAATTGCCGAGGGCGAATGCTACCGTCACCGCAATGGCTTCCGGCGTATTCACCCTGTCAAACTGATCGTTTACTCTTAAATAGACGCTTGCCGGCGTATCCTTCTGGGAGGTAAGTATCGTCGTGGAGGAATCCTTCGGCACATAATTGATGGTAGCGCTCTCCACGCCCACCATATCCTCCAGTTCTTCCTTTAATACGGACTGAAGATATAAGTGGCTTCTGGTCAGACGTTCACCGCTTGTTGTGCTGATACTCGTATTCAAAAGATCGTTAATACCGAAACCCGTTTTTTCCAAATCACTCTGCGTCACTAAAACAAGTGCGTCCGTCTGGCGCTTTTCGTCCACTTCTACCGTCAGATTATCGTCTAACAGTCTGTATTTAATCCCGTTCTCATCCAAAATCTGCACCACGCCGGTCGCCACTGTCGTCGTCTGGAACGTGGACAGCGTCACATACTTTGTTCTGCTTAAAAGCACAATAAGAATAGCAAGAGCCAGAACTACACCGGAAAAAACACTGATAATAATCGTCTTTTGCTTGCTCGTGTACTTATTCCATAATTCCAATAGCCTTTTCGGAAGCTGCTTTAACCTCTCCTGCATCTTAACTGCTCCTTTGCAAAAAAATCATCCAGACAACGCACTAGAACTGCATCTGCATCAGCTCTTTATAAGCGTCCAAAACTCCGTTTCGAATTGCCACGGTATATTGCAGTGAAAGATTTGCCTTATTCTGTGCAATCAGCAAATCATGAACGTTATCGTTTAAGCCGAGCGCATACGACATCATGGCTTCCTCTGCCTCGTGGGTATAGCGGTTCGTTTCCTCCAAAAGACCGATTGCAGACTGGTACAGGCTTTCAAAGGAGCTTCCTCCCTCCGCCTTTTCCGTGACGGCAGCCGTCTGATACCCTGCTTCCAGACCCTGTATTCTGCTGATTGGCGCGATTAAACTCATCCTTCATCGTCCTTTCTTATCTTATCCTATCTTACTTACCGATTTCTAACCCCTTCAACGCCATATTCTTCGTTGCGTTAAAAGCCGTTACATTTGCCTCAAAGGAACGTGTAGCGTCAATCAGGTTCGTCATTTCCGTCACGGTATTTACGTTCGGCATGGTTACATAGCCGTCCGCATCTGCGTCCGGATGTGCCGGATCGTACACCATCTTCATCGGAGTAACATGATCCTCCGCGATTCCCGTAATCTTAACGCCGTCCCCTAACGGGTCGGTGCTCCTGGAAATTCCCGTCTGCATGGAGCGCAGAATCGAGTCGAAGTTGGAATCGTTCTTTTCCGCAAACACAACCGTCTGACGGCGATACACCTCTCCGTTCTCATCTCTTGTCGTATTTACGTTTGCAATATTCTGTGAAATAATATCCATTCTTGTCCGCTGTGCCGACATGCCGCTGGCACTGACATTTAAAGAACCCATCAAAGACATAGACTTCTCCTTTCCGCGTAAGTCACCTTACGCCTCTGTCGTTACTATCGCTGCAATACGGAACGAATCCTTGAAAACTCCTGCGTCATGGAATCCAGCAGTGCATAATATTTCAACTGATTATCCGCAAGGTATGCCGATTCCGTATCAATGTCCACATTGTTGCCGTCCTTGCGGTAATCCAAGGTGGAATGGTCAAGATATGTCGTGGAACCAAGCTTCGACAAATCCATATTCTTTACCTTCTTCGACAGTGTATCCCTGCCGGTCAGTTCCTTTGCCAAATAGGTTTCAAACGTCACATCACTCCGCTTAAAGTCGGGAGTATCCACATTGGCAATATTATTGGCAATCACTTCGTTCCGCTTCCACGAAGCGTCCGCCGCCTTATTAAGCACATTTACAAAACTAAACGCATCCGAACCTATCATTTGACACACTTCCTTTCAATACTATTATAACTGAGTTTTGTAAAAACACAAGATATATTTACGAATTTCGGCAGTTTTAGTAAAAAAATACTAGAAGTTGTGGTTTTGCGCGGCTCGTTCCCGCACCCTGCCTCCTTTTGCGTGAATCCGGCTTCGCCGGTCGCACCTCGTGCCTTCGGCACTCGGTCGCGGGCTCGTTCGCACCCCTGTGCCATTAGCATTTCATGCTATGGCACAGGGGTGCTCACTTCGCCTTCACGCAAAAAGGGACTTTTGAGCGACTCAAAAATCCCTTTTACGTCCCGTCCGAAACTCCGTTTCCGGTCCGCCGATTATTCTGTTTTTCATGTAGCTTAGAGCTTTGCCAATTCCTCGAATACAACGTCATTCAATACTTTGATGTACGTTCCCTTCATACCGGAAGAACGCGACTCAATCACGCCTGCACTCTCAAACTTACGAAGCGCATTTACGATAACGGAACGGGTAATTCCTACACGGTCCGCAATCTTACTTGCCACCAGAATTCCCTCGTTTCCTTCCAGTTCATTGAAAATATGTGTAATCGCCTCCAGTTCGGAGAAAGAAAGTGTGCTGATAGCGGAACGAACAATCTGTACCTTCCGGTTTTCTTCCGCATTTTCTTCATTCACCGAACGCATCATCTCCAGGCCGACTACCGTGTTTCCGTATTCGCTTAAAATAATATCATCAATGGAATACGACGACCCCTTTTTGTATACAAACAGAGTTCCCAATCTTTCCCCGGCAATGTCAATCGGTATAATAATCGCCTGATACTTCTCTACATTCGGGAACGAAAATCCGAGTGTTTCCAGATTTACATTTTCCTTTGTAGAAAGAATATTCAGCAGACGTTCGTTTAACAATGCATCAATATGACCGCCTACCGCATCTTTAATTAACTCGCTGATTGTTTCCACATCATTCCGATTTTTAATTCCGAGAACTTTTCCTTTTTTGCTGATTACCAGAATATTGGACTCCAATACCTCACTCAGCACCTGACAAATGTCATTAAATACCACCTTGTGTGAACTGTTGTTATGCAGGAGTTTGTTAATCTTTCTGGTTTTGTCTAGTAATTGTACACTCACGGCAACTCCTTTCCGGCAGGTCTGCCTGCCCTTCATTATCTATTATTTCTCATTCTATCATAATTTTTTTTGAAAAACAAGTACAAATTCCAAATTTAACGCACTTTTTTCAAAAAAGCTAAAAATCAGCCTTTTTTTCCTTCTCTTCCACATAACCGCATTCTTCCGAAACACAAACCAGTTTCGTTCCCTTTTCCACCAAAAGTCCTCCGCACTGCGGGCACTTCTTCGCCGACGGTTTCTGCCACGACATAAAATCGCACTCCGGATTGGCCTCGCAGCCAAAGTAGCGTCTTCCTTTTTTTGTCTTACGGACAACGATTTCTTTTCCGCACTTCGGGCATGCCACGCCGATTTTTTCAAGATACGGCTTTGTATTGCGGCACTCCGGGAAGCCTGGACATGCAAGAAACTTTCCGTGAGGACCGTATTTTACTACCATCCGTCTGCCGCACACCTCGCATACGACATCCGTTACCTCGTCTTCTATCTTGATATTTTCCAGCTCGCTTTCGGCATTCTTTAAAGATTCCTCCAAATCCGGGTAGAAATTCCGTACAATCGTCTTCCAGAAGACCTCGCCGTTTTCCACCGCATCCAAAAGCGCTTCCATCGTCGCCGTAAAATTCACATCCACAATGGACGGGAACGCCTGCCTCATAATCTTATTCACAGCCTCTCCCAGCTCCGTTACATAAAGATTCTTGTTTTCCTTCACCACATACCGTCTGGCTAAAATGGTCGTAATCGTCGGCGCATAGGTACTCGGACGTCCGATTCCCAGTTCCTCCAGCGTCTTTACAAGAGAAGCCTCCGTATAATGCGCCGGCGGCGCGGTAAAATGCTTTGCCGGAATCACTTCTTTCAGGGAAATCCGAGAGTCCTCCGTCAGCGTTTTTAAGAAACCGCCCCCGACTTCTTCCTCTTCCTCCTCCTCCGGACAATATACCGCCAAAAAGCCGTCAAATACCAGTTCGGACGTCGTCGCGGTAAAACGGTAACCGCCTCCGTCCAACTTTACGGTCGCTGTTTCATACTTTGCCGCCTGCATTCTGCTCGCTACAAACCGCTTCCAAATCAACTGATACAGTCGGAACTGATCTCTGGAAAGAGAATCCTTGACTGCCGCCGGCGTAAGATCCACATAGGTCGGCCGGATCGCCTCATGGGCGTCCTGAATCTTTTTATTGTCTGTCTTTTTCCGTTCGGCTTCGATGACAAACTCTGCGCCGTAATTTTCCGCAACAAACTGCTTTGCGGCAGCGTCCGCCTCTTCCGAAACACGGATGGAATCGGTACGCAGGTAGGAAATCAGACCGATGGTACCGTGTCCTTTCACATCAACGCCTTCGTAAAGCTGCTGCGCCAGGCGCATCGTCTTCTGTGTTGAAAAATTTAACGCTTTTGCGGCTTCCTGCTGTAAGGTACTGGTTGTAAACGGCGGAGCGGCCTGACGTTTCCGCTCTCCCGTTTTGATTTCCGCCACATGAAACTCCGCGTTCTTCACTGCGGCAAGAATCTTTTCCGCCTCTTCCCCGGATTCTACGGAAATCTTATTCCGGGTATCCCCGTAAAATTTTGCGCGGAACGGCTTTTTCGCTCCCTTTACCGCAAAATCCGCCTCAATGGACCAGTATTCCTGCGGCACGAACGCATTGATTTCTTCCTCTCTGTCACAGATAATACGCAACGCTACCGACTGCACGCGTCCGGCGCTCAAGCCGCGTTTTACCTTTTCCCAAAGTAACGGGCTGATACGATAACCGATCATACGGTCCAGAATTCTTCTCGTCTGCTGCGCGTCCACCAGATTCATGTCGATGCCGCGCGCCTCCTTGATGGAATTGCGGATTGCATTCTTTGTAATCTCGTTAAATGTAATGCGGTTTACATCGGAATCCGCAATTTTAAGCGCCTGGGCCAAGTGCCAGCTGATTGCCTCTCCCTCGCGGTCGGGGTCCGTTGCGAGATACACTTTATCCGCCTTTTTTACTTCCTTCCGCAGCTTTGCCAGTACATCGCCTTTTCCGCGAATCGTAATATATTTCGGCTCATAGTCATTTTCCACATCGATTCCCATGCTGCTTTTCGGAATATCTCTTACATGTCCGTTGGAGGCAACCACTTCGTAATTCGTCCCTAAAAACTTCTTAATGGTTTTCGCTTTTGCCGGAGATTCTACAATCAGTAAATTCTTTGCCATTCTGCTTCCTTACCTTTCCGAAAGAAACCCGTTATTTTTACCTGACAGTCCATAATATGCCTGTCCGTACCTTTTAATACAGCCATACTCACAAAGAGAATGAAGCACTTCCGGCAGTTCCTCCGGCAAAAGCTTCGTTTCCTCCTGAATTTCTTCAATATGTTTCGGCTTCAAACGCAAACTAGCATACACCATTTTTTCCCGCGTTGCAAGTATATTTTTTAAATTTTCATGATTTTTATATTTAATACAGTTCTGATGCTTCCTCCTTTCCTTCAGAATTTCCCCGAAATCCTCCAAAATATCCGCGGCGGAACCTACCGGCTTTGCGCCGTCCCGTATCAGATCATTGCACCCCTCGCTGACTGCGTCCGTGATTCTCCCGGGAATTGCATAAATGTTTTTTCCGTATTCGAGCCCAAAAGTTGCCGTAATGAGCGAACCGCTCCTTCTCCTTGCCTCCGTTATCAGGATTCCGTCCGAAAGCCCCGCAATAATCCGGTTTCTCTGCGGAAACAGGACCGGAAGCGGCTGTGTCCCCGGCGGATACTCCGACAAAATTCCGCCTCCTGCGGAAAGAATCCGTTCATATGTCTTCCGGTTGCTTTTCGGATAACAGACATCCGCACCGCAGCCCAGTACCGCATAGGTCTTTCCGCCCCTTTCCAACGCGCCCTCATGCGCCGCCTGATCCACACCGTAAGCGAGCCCCGACAAAATACCGACGCCCTGCTCCGAAAGCGTTCCGGCGATACTTTTCGCAATTTCGCTCCCGTAGGGCGTACATTTTCTCGCGCCCACCACTGCGATTTTGGGACTTTCCTCCGGCAGGGAACCGATATAATAAAGCCAGCGGGGCGCGTCATAAAGAGAACAAAGGCACTGCGGAAACAGTTCCTCCTCTGCCGTTACAAAGCCGATTCCCGCTGTTTCCAACCGTTCCAGCTCCTTCTCGTAATCTTTTCTTTGCACCTCCCGAATCCGTTCCCGCTGTGTTTCCGTAAAATGAAACCGCTCCGCCAGACAAAAAAACTGCTGCCATTCTTCCTCTTTTGCAAGCACCGCATTCTTTACACTATCAAAATAGATAAGAACCGCCCTCTGCATTCCGGGCGTTAGTCGAAATTCCGCAAATGCGTTCCAGTAACTGCGGTTTTCCCTTCTGTTTGATTCCAGATTCTTCTCTTCCATTCTTTTTTATTCCCCCCAGTATTTTCTATCCGGTTCTCTGTAAAGAAGCGCCTCCGAAAGATGTGACTCCTCGATCCGTTCCGCTCCGGCGAGGTCGGCAATGGTACGCGCCGTTTTTAAAATCCGGTGATAGGAACGGGCGCTCAGGGAAAGCTGTTCGTAGGCTTCCTCCATCCGCTTTCTCGCCTCCCTGCTCAGAATACAATATTGCGGCACCTCTCTGCCCGAAAGTTCCGAATTGCAGTCCGCCGCGATGTTCCGGTAACGCTCTTTCTGCCGTTTTCTCGCCGCTTCCACACGTTTTTTTATCTCTTTGGAACCCTCCTGGGGCACATCGCACTTTAAATCACGGTACTGCACCGGCATGATTTCCATACAGAGATCAAAACGCTCCAGCAGCGGTCTGCTTATTTTCCCGATATAACGCTTAATCTGCGCCTGCGAACAATTGCACCTTGTCCTATCGGGATAAAACCCGCAGACGCAAGGGTTCATTGCCGCCACCAGCATCCCGCCCGCCGGATAGGTGTATGCCGCGTCATAGCGGGAAACCGTGATGTTCCGTTCCTCCAGCGGCTGGCGCAAAATCTCTATCGTTTCCCTGCGAAACTCCGGAAACTCGTCCAAGAACAGGACGCCCTTATGCGCGAGGCTGATCATGCCGGGCGTGGCTCTTCTCCCGCCTCCCGCAAGGGCCGCCTGCGTGACCGTATGGTGCGGCGCCTGAAAGGGCGGTTTCGTAATCAGCTTCTTTTCGCAAAGCAGACCCGCCACACTGTAAATTTTTGAAATTTCCAGACATTCTTCAAACGAAAGAGACGGAAGAATCGTCGGAAGCCTCTTGGCAAGCATTGTTTTTCCGGTTCCCGGCGGTCCTATCATCAACACGTTGTGCCGTCCGGCCGCCGCAATTTCCAACGCCCGCTTTGCCATTCTCTGCCCCTGCACCTCCGAAAAATCCGGCAAAAGCTCCTCCTCTCCTTCCTCCCGCACGTCCCCGGTTTCACAGTAAGGCAGAATATCTCCGTTTCCGTTCAGTACCGCCACCACTTCCCGCAAGGTTTTTACGCCGTACACAAAAAGCCCGCCCACCACGGAAGCTTCTCTTCCGTTCTCCGCCGGAACAAAACATTGCAAAAAACCTTCCTCTTTCGCACGGCAGGCGGCCGGAAGCACCCCGGGCACTGGATTAATACCGCCGTCAAGGCACAGTTCTCCCATAAACATACTCTTTTCTACTGCTTTTTCCGGAATATAACCGAATGCGGTCAGAACGGCTACCGCTATGGACAAATCGAATGCTGTCCCTTCTTTTCTGATATCCGCCGGTGAAAGATTTACGGTAATCCGTTTCACCGGCAGACGATAGCCGGAATTTTCGAGTGCAATCCGCACCCGTTCTTTTGCCTCTCTTGTTTCACAGGCAAGCGCCCCCACCATAGAAAAGCATGGCAGTCCGTCCTTTACGTCGGCTTCCGCCACGATTAACTCTGCTTCAATCCCCAAAACCGCCGCAGAGTATACCTTTCCCAACATAATCGTCCTTTCCCTCACGGAAAGTTCCGAATCCACTGCTCCCGGATTCTGTTTTACTTTGAATCCAAAATCTTTTTAATCTCCCGCATAAAGGTGTTGACGTCCTTAAATTCACGGTAAACCGAAGCAAACCGTACATAAGCGACATCATCCAGTTCCTTTAGCTTATCCATTACGATTTCACCGATTTTGCTGCTTGAAATCTCCTTTTCCTCCAGACTGAAGATAACCGTTTCGACTTCATCGACCAGCGCGGTAATCTGATCTACCGAAATCGGACGCTTGTGACAGGAACGAAAGACGCCGGACTCAATTTTCGCGCGGTCATAAGGCTCTCTGATATTATCCTTCTTAATTACAACAAGCGGAATGGTTTCTACCTTCTCGTAGGTTGTAAAACGCTTGCCGCACTCATCGCACTGTCTTCTTCTGCGAATGGAACCTCCGTCGTCTGCCGGTCTGGAATCAATCACTCTCGTATTTTCTTTTCCGCAAAACGGACACTTCATAATTTCCCCCTTCTGCCGCAGGACACGGCATACCGAACCCGGCAGCTTTTGCTGCCTCTTCGGAACATTCTCTTAAACCTATTATAAAAAGAAAAAGAAAAAAATGTCAAGTATTGTTTCAATATTTGATACGGAGCATTTGTCAATCCTTTGAATCGAAAGAAGCGCCGATTCCTTCCGCATCCGCACAGTTCCTAAAGAACCTCCGGAACAATATAGCCTTTTGCTTTCAGCGCCTGCTCAATGTTATCCAGCATTTCCGCGGAATCCGCCCGCACCGTATGATAATGATACCCCGAGGTAATGTGCATTAACTCCGTGGATTTTCCGCTTTGAATGCCGTCAATAAACTGTGCAACGCTCCGCTCGGAAAAAATATTTAAATTTGCTTCGATTTTTCCGTACACCTTATGCCAGACAAACACATTTACCACCGTTCCTCCCAGACCTACGATACAGGATAATTCATCCTCCGTCTGTTCACTTGTGTGGCGCACCTTAAACGTGCGTTCCGCAAAAGGCCCTTTCGCTATCACATAGCCCTGATGGGTGGAAAGCACATCATATCCCTCCGCCCGCAGCATGGCGATATCCTGCACGATAATCTGGCGCGATACCCCCAGCCGCTCCGAAAGCGCCGCTCCGGATACCGGTTCTTTCTCCCCCATAATGATTGCCGCAATTTCCTTTCGCCGCTCCTTTGCCTTCATCCGTTTCCCCCTTTACACCGCGTGAAGATTTTTTAAAGAAAGGTCCAGAATCGGCGAGGAATGGGTCAGCGCGCCGCTGGAAATGTAATCCACGCCGATTTCGATAAACTTGTCTATATTTTCCTTTGTTACGTTACCGCTGCACTCGGTTTCCGCTTTTCCGGCAATCAGGCGCACCGCTTCTTTCATCTCCTCCACACTCATATTGTCCAGCATAATAATGTCCGCGCCTGCGGCAAGCGCCTCCTTTACCATATCCAGATTCTCTGCCTCTACCTCAACCTTTCTGACAAACGGCGCGTATTCCCTTGCCATTGCTACCGCTTCTTTTACGCCGCCCGCGGCAGCGATATGGTTGTCCTTTAACAAAATACCGTCACTTAAGTTATATCTGTGATTGCAGCCGCCGCCCACCTTCACCGCATACTTTTCAAACAGGCGCATATTCGGCGTTGTTTTTCTTGTGTCAAGGAGCTTCGTTTTGCTCCCCTTTAATAAATCCGCAATAACGCGGGTATAGGTTGCGATTCCGCTCATACGCTGTAAGTAATTTAACGCCGTCCTCTCCCCCGAAAGCAGCACCCGGATATCACCTCTTACGAACCCTATTTTCTCACCCTTTTTCACCGTATCGCCGTCCTTAAAAAAGAACGTTACTTCCGTGTTCTCATCCAGCAGTTCAAACACCCGCTGAAATACAAAAAGACCCGCAAGCACACCGTCCTCCTTACAAAGCAGCTCCACTTCTCCCAGACGGTAACCGGGCATTACGGAGTTCGTCGTAATGTCCTCGCTGGTAATATCCTCTTTCAGCGCGCTTAAAATCAAATCATCTGCGTTTAACTTCATACTGATACTATTCATGACTGTTTCTCTCCTTTTCAATCGCAGCCAGCACTGCCTGCTTATAGTCTGCCTCATAACCGGCGTATGCCTCTGCGTCAATCCGTACTTCCCCGAATGCTTCCGCTTTCGTATACCGCTCCGCTATCTGTCCTGCCGCACGTGCCGCAAACACCAGACTTTCCAGAAGCGAATTGCTTGCCAGCCGGTTTCTGCCGTGTACGCCGTTACAGGCGGTTTCGCCCACCGCGTACAAACGGCTCATGGATGTTTTGCTGTATTCGTCTACTGCGACGCCGCCCATAAAATAATGCTGGGACGGCACTACCGGAATGCTTTCTTTCGTTACGTCGTAGCCTTCCTCCAGACAGTGTTTGTAGATATTGGGGAAGTGGCGTTTTATTTTTTCCGCCGGAATCGGAGCCAAGGAAAGCCAAACATGCTTTGTGCCCTCTTTTTTCATTTCTTTTAAAATTGCCTCGGTCACAATATCCCGCGGCAAAAGCTCGTCCACAAACCGCTCGCCTTTCGAATTCAGAAGAACTGCGCCCTCGCCCCGCACGGACTCGGAAATCAGGAAGCCCCGGCCTTTCTCCTTCTTATAAAGCGTCGTCGGATGAATCTGTATGTAATCAATGTTCTGAAGACGGATATTATGGCGCAGTGCAACGGCAAGCGCGTCCCCCGTCAAATGTCCGTAGTTGGTGGAATGCTCGTACAACCCGCCGATGCCGCCGGTGGCAAGCACCGTATAATCCGCCTGAATACAGGAATACTCCCCCGTTGCATCCTGTCCGAGAATGCCGTAACAGGTGTTGTCCTTTTCGAGGAGGTCCACCATTGTATAATACTCCAAAATCGTTACATTTTCAAGCTGCTTTACCGCTTCCAGCAGGTGGGATGTGATTTCCTTTCCGGTTTCGTCCTCATGAAACAAAATCCGGGGCTTGGAATGGGCCCCCTCCCTCGTATACGCAAACCCGTCTTCCTTTCGTTCAAAGCGGACGCCGTATTCCACCAATTCTTTGATGACAGCCTGCGAGGAACGAATCATAAGCTCCACGGACCTCGGATTGTTTTCGTAATGCCCTGCGCGCATCGTATCTTCAAAATAAGAATCGTAATCTGACGCGTCTCTCAGCACACAAATTCCTCCCTGCGCCAAAAAAGAATCGCTTTTTTCCAACGCCTCCTTGGAAACCATTACAATTTTTTTATCCCGCGGCAGATGAAGCGCACAATACAATCCGCCGACGCCGCAGCCTACAATTAAAATATCTGTTTTCATCGTTTACCTGTCGTTTTCCTTCTTCTATTTTGCAAGTTCCAGCATGCGCTCCAACGGAAGCACGGCCCTCTTACAAAGTTCCTTCTCCGGTTCCACCGCATTCTCCCCGGTAGTTAAAACATGCAGCACCTTTTCCGGCGTATTCAATTTCATGTCACGGCAGCAGGCGCATTCGTTGCAGAAATAAAATCTTTTCTCCGGACTGCTTTCCCGCAGGCGGTAGGCGATTCCTTCCTCCGTACAGACAATAAATTCTTTACAGGTGCTCTCCTTTGCATAACGAATCATCTCCGCCGTGCTTCCGATGTAATCGGCTAACCCAAGGACGCTCTCCTCACATTCCGGGTGAGCAAGCACAAGCGCTCCCGGGTGCTTTTTCTTCTCCCCGGTTACAAACGCCGCTGTAATCGCCCTATGAACAGGACAGTAACCGTCGTTTAAAATAATATTCTTTTCCGGTATCTGCGCGGCAACATACCGGCCGAGATTCGCATCCGGAATAAAGAAAATATTCCGATTCGGCAACGCTTTTACGATTTTTACCGCATTGGAGGACGTTACGCAAACGTCGCTGTAACTTTTTAACTCCGCCGTAGAATTGATGTAGCATACCACGGCAAGGTCCTGATACTTTTTGCGGTATTCCTTGATTTTTTCAGGCTCCGCCATATGCGCCATCGGGCAGTCTGCCGATGCGTCCGGCATCAGTACGACCTTCTCCGGGTTGAGTAACTTCACACTTTCCCCCATAAAGGAAACGCCGCAAAATACGACTACATCGGCATCGGTTTCTCCCGCCGTCTTCGCAAGATAAAACGAATCCCCGACATAATCCGCAATCGCCTGAATCTCGTCATTTACATAGTAATGGGCCAGAATCACGGCATTCTTCTCTTTTTTCATCCGCTGTATCTCTTTTACGATATCCTCTGTCTTATTCATCACCGTCACACAAAATTCTCCTTATCAAAATTTTAGGCATATTATAGCACTCCGATTTACATCTGTCAACTTATCTGTAAAGTTTTGATAAGACAATCCGTTACCCGGTTCTTTTCCCTGGTTTCCCGCATATACTGTTTTACGAAGCATAAAATCGGAGGCATCCCATGCGTCTTTGCGAACTGCGTCAAAAAGAAGTCATTAACTGCCGTGACTGCGCCAGACTCGGCTTTGTCGGGGACATTGAGTTTAACCTGTGTACCGGCTGTCTTGAAAAAATTATCATTCCCGGTCCCGGAAAATTCTTCGGTTTTTTGGGTTCGGAACACGAATTTGTTATTCCGTGGTGCTGTATCAAACAAATCGGCGCCGACATTATTTTAGTTGATATTGACTGCAAAACAGCCCTGAGGGAAAGTCATTGCTGCTGACTTCCCGCAGGGCTGCCTGTTTTACTTACTGGTGATGCGGCTCACATTTTTTATCAGCACGGAAATCGTACCGTCCTGATTCGTGATAAATTCCACATGCTGTCTGTTGTTGTACTCTTCCATCGGAATGTTGATTTCGATGCCGGTGTCCGTCGTCAAATACTGCTTTTCGAGCTTCTTTGTCGTCTTCTCGCTCTGCAATTTGATTTCTTCCTTCGGCAGACGGTACTTTTCTAACTTCTCCGTAAATTCCTCTTTAATCTCCGGGGCAGCCTCCTGAAATACCTTTTCCGCGATTTCCTCTACGCGGATTGTGCCGTCGTTTTTTGTACATTCCTCATGAAGCACACTCTTTGTCTTCATCTTCTGCTCGAAATCGTCATCGTAATACTTTTTATTAATCTGCTCTACCGCCTTTGTCACAAGGTCAAGCTTTGTCTTCTGCGACATCTTTGCATGACAGTGTAAAAACAGCTCCGACAGGTAATTGACTTTCTCTCCGTTTACCGGAAACTTCTTCTCCACCAGCCGAACCGCGTCACCCTCCAGGTCAATCAGCACCGCCTCGGAAAGCTTCCCACCGGCAAGCGGTAGCGCCGCGGTCTGCTTCATCACTTCATTAATATTTTCATCCTGTTCCCCAAGCGAGGTGTAATGTACATACACCTCCTTGTAGTTCATCTTTAAAATTGCAAGATGCATCCGCGACTCCACCTGAAAAGTTACAAAAAACACATCTCCGGCCGGGATATCAATATTTGCATTCATAATCTCGTAAAGCTTCCCGGCAAGCTGCTTGCTGACCGGAATCAGATTCTCCTCCCTGAAATCCCTAAGCGCCGCATACACCTCGGAAGACTCCGTATCAAACACACAGTTCTTTAACTCATCTCCGGACAAAAGCCTGTAAATATGATTCCGCAAAAAATCACACAAATCCGGTCCCAGCTCAAGCAAAGAGTCCGAAAGTACCGGCATTCCCACCGTGGAATCCAAAATATGTATTACTGCCTCTCGTATCATAATATCGTCACGTTCCATATGCTTCTCCTTCTTGTAAAATATAGCCTTCCTCTGTCAAATTCTGGGTTAGATATCATTTTTTAATATCTTCAAATCCTCATACGCCTCTTTTATCCACTGATGAGGCATTAATAACAAACTATGATCAAATTGATATTTAATATAAAAGTAACAAGCTTCTTCTAATGATTCCCCCGCCTTACTTTTCAATAAATCATAATATGGCGGTACACCTTTTTGATCCCAGGATTTTTCATTCCCCATACAGTTCCTTCTGAATTTCTTTTGCTTCTTCCGAGAAAGTAATTGTATGAAGATAATCTTTTACCTTAATTTCAATTACTTCAACAGGTTTTACCTCTGTTCTTGAAATCCATTCCCACTTATTAATAAGTTCAAAAGATTCAGACGGCAAAACATAAATATATCCTTTCCCATTAGGATCAATTGAGCCATATTTTAAGTAACTCTTTATACCATCAGAATCAAAAGAAAGCTTTCCCTCCGGCGAATCGGGATACCATCTAAAAGGCAATGCAAACGGAATTACTTCTTCCATTGTTGCTGCGGCATAAATAGCCATTTGTGCCTCCTCATCACATATCCCATGTGCTTGTTGAGGCTTAATTATATCAATTCTATACTGACTACCATGATATAAATACTGTGGTTTTTGCTTCATATAATCCAATACTCCTTTATTTTACAAATAGTATTTAATACCTTGTCAAATTCAAACTAAGTAAGTTCACCATTATTACTCAAACAATATCCATTCTTTTGCTTTTTCATAGTCATCAATAAAGGAAACTATTGCACCTGTATTCGTTTGTATACACTTAAGGTCTTTTTTCCAAATTCTTTTGACACCCACGAAAGCAATCTTTCTGCACTTCTTTGGGCAGTTTTCAATTTCATCAATGATATGATTAACAATTCTTTCAGTTATAACAGTCTCATCCAGATTAATAATCATATAGGAAGATACGGAAGGTCTGCTAAATAATGTTATATCACTTGAAAATTTGTCTATAACTTCCTGCTCAAGATTTCCCAATGCATCCAGATGTTCACACCATATTGTTCCGCCGTTATAGTTAAGCTCAAATGACTTCTTTTTAAGACCGGAATGTTCTTTATAATTCATAGGATAATCTCCTCTTACTTCACTAAATATGAATTTCATTGAACAACTCATCCCCCTGGACGAGTAGCTTCCTCTTGTTAATGTTCCATAAGTGCTTGTTCTAACTCTGGTTCCGGAACTGCGTCTTTTGCATCTAATCCTAAAAAAGAATTGTATAACACTTCAATTTTCATCTCGTAAAAACATTAGTACGGCAGGTAAATCAATTTCGGAAAATTTATGTGCATCAATAAGCTTCCGAACATCTTTCTTGCTTGCCCAGTGGATATCAGCTGTATCATCTCCCGTTGTTAACAACTCACCTTCAACTTCACAAATAAAGTGAATGCCAAATGAATCCACAGGTCCTTCTAATGTTTGATATGCCGAAAAAGGTTTTATACATTCCATCGAAAATCTGTCACCAGCTGTTATAATAGCACTTTTCTCACCATGGATTGATTTTACCTTTAATCCAGTTTCTTCTATGATTTCTCGTTTTAACCCATCAACTATTTTCTCATACTCGTTAATTCTGCCACCTGGAAGTTCATAGACTTCTGGCTCTCCCTCTCGTTTTCTCAGTTGGATAATAAGTTGCTTTTCATTCTCAACTTCTCGAACAAGTAAAGCTCTTACATTAACATGAATCATAATAATATTATTCCTTCCAAACAAATTCTAACATTGTTAAGTTACGAAACCAAACAATCAATTCCTATTACTTATTCTTTCTTCATTCCAAGTTTAATTGATTTACCATCTATTTCTATTTTCTCAAGTGGAATTATATTTATTTTCACTTTCGTTTTCCTTTCACATAAAAATCTAAATTTGTCTGCCTTTCTGTCAAGTCCGGAAACACACCTGACTTGAATCAAATCTGTTCCTAACAATTCAAAATACAACTATATAACTCTTTTATTTTATACCCGACATCTTGAGGACAATGCGCATCAGATGAAGTAATAATTTTTACATTATTCTTTTTCAGTATTCTAAGCAGTTCTTCATCCATACCAAGTGAAGCTGTGTCAGGGCACCTTCTGGCAGCTCCGCTATTTTGATCTGCATACATATTACTATTCGAAAGCTCCTTAGCTAAACTCTCATAGTATTCTGTAAGTGAATACGATGGTTTATGACCAAAAAGCTTAATTGCATCCGGATGACCTATTCCATCAAATATCTTACTTTTTGCCAGTGAGACAGAATCTTCAAAATATCTGCGATATAGTTTATCTACATCAATTCCGGTCCAGTGTTCGGCCTTATGGTCAAAGGCAAAATCATCAACAAAATGAATACTGCCCAATAAAAAATCAAAACCTTTGTCTTTCGTTAGTTCTGAAGTAAAGTTTTCAAACTCTTTGAAATAGCATATTTCAAGACCAAACTTTATCTCAACAGGAAACTGCTCATTCCTAACTCTCTTGATTAGTTCCAAATAATCCTCAAGCTTTAATACACCAGCCTGTCTATGAAACCATGCATCTACATATTCGCTATATGCACACACAGAATCATACATAGGAACAAATTCTTCAAATCGATAACAATGTTCAAGTAACCGAATCTCATCAATCTGCATTTCAACCGCTCTGTTAACAAATTGATTTATCCAATCCAGCGTGTACTCTCCGCGCTCAATATGAATATGACCATCTACCATGTAATCCTCCTACAATACACTATTTGAATTATTCATTACGCTTTCCCTCCACATTAAAACACATTATCTGAATGATGAACCTTACCTTCCGTCTGTAACAAAATGCTTAACACCTGCTTCCGGATGCATCAATTCATTTCACAGTAAACTCTGTCCATTCTATTTTATTATACTGCATAACATCATCGGATAGCTTCATACCCAATTTTTCATAAAACGGAATCGCATTTTCATTTGCAATAAGATAGACTGCGATGTCTTTTTCTCCTCCTGCTATCTCATGTGCTTTTCTCATCAAAGTACTGCCAATCCCTTGTCCTTCATAATTTCGGTCAACACCCAAATCCGTAACATATAACCAATAGCAAAAGTCTGTTAGTCCAAATAAAACTCCTACTATTTTATTTGTTTCATCACGTGCCACAAGACTTATCGAAACATTTTTGACCAATTTTTCAATTCGCTCGGAAAATCTTTCTTTTGGGTATTGCGAACCAAGATTTGTTCTTTTCAAAAAATCAACATACTCTATTGAACTAAGTCTTTCTACTTTATATGTTATTTTCACACCGGTACCTCCATTGTCTAAAAAAAGAAGTTGTCGAATTCTCTTTGGTTGTCTGCTCTGTTAGTAAACTGCTCGATAAATGGGAATTTGTCGCGAGCCCAGCAGGCAATTCCGGCTGAATGAGCCGTCTTTGCGCGGGTTGTCACATACAGGCGATGTGCCCGACTTATGGGAAATAACTTATTCGATGTGTGATTCTTTTATATACTGTTCTATTTCCGAACGGCATTCAAGAAACGCATTTGCAACATCAGTATCAAAATGCGAACCACTCTCCTCCGCAATAATTGCGAATGCCTTATCGATTGGTATTGGCTCCTTGTAGCAGCGTTTTGAGATAAGCGCATCAAATACATCCGCAACCGCAAGAATCTTTGCACACAGCGGAATCTCCTCGCCCGTTACGCCGTGGGGATAGCCTTTCCCGTCCATTCGCTCATGGTGGTATTCCGCCATCAGCTTTGCAATTCGCAGATAGTTGATATCACCTACGCTCTCTTCAACCCGGTCAATAATTTTTCCACCCGCAGCGGCATGCCCCTTCATCATAGCGAACTCGCTGTCGTCCAGCTTTCCGGGCTTGTTCAGTACCGCATCCGGAATATGTATCTTTCCAACATCGTGAAGCGGAGCAGCTACTACCATGTCCTCGATATACTTGTCGGTCAGAATATGAGGGTATTTTTTCTCGCTTTGCAGCTTTCGTGCAATGATTTCCACATACTTTGCGGTACGCTGGATATGCCCGCCGGTATTCTCGTCGCGGTTTTCAACGAGGTCAGCCATGGTCGTTATAAGCGACTTTTGCAGCGTAACATTCTGCTTGTAGTAAAAGCTGCGATAGTTGGAATCCACTATCAACAGAACGATGACTGAAGCCACAATAAAGTTTGAGACGCCAAGATATGCATTGAGCGAAGGTGAAATATCCGGAAACAAATCCGGAATAAATGCGTTATATACAGACAGCCATATTCCCACAGCCCACAGCCCGATTTCTTCGCCTACTTTCAGAGTGCGTTTTTCGATATCCTGTTCCAGATGACGAATAAATCGTGGTTGCTTGTGCATCAGCAGTGCCAGTACACCTAATATGACTGAATACACAATAATATCGTAAAACAACTCAATCTCTTTTGGAATGAAACCAACTGTAACCGGAAAATCCAAGAGCGCAAGTATTGAGTCATAATACCCTATCAACGGAATTGGAATAAGCACGCCCAGCCACTTCGCTTTTTTTCTGCCTGTTACCGAGTGGTAAATACTCGGAACAAGGATGAAAAAGACGGAAAGATAGCAAAATTTCAACAGCAAAGGGCTTAAAATGAAGTTGCTCCATATCAGCGATAGTACTGCTGTATATAAAACATACACTCCGATAATGATTCGGAGTATCTTTTTCTGTTTTGGGGTAATGTATTCCAGAAAAACGATGTGCTGAATAGCAATCATCATTTCTATCATCAATACACTTCTTACTAAGTCAATTATTTGCGTGATGAATTCATTTGTCATAAATGTTCCATTCATTTTATTACTTGTATGATAATTAGGAAGTTAATTATCACACGTTCCTTTCTTTTTAATATCG
>CAZSQM010000009.1:0-96446 GCA_964609025.1 uncultured Lachnospiraceae bacterium
AAGCGGTTCGTGTTTTCGTCCAGTTACCGAAATAATTTTCACCAATAATATCAATCGTCTTCATATACGCTCCTGTAAACAGCTTGAGATTGGTCAAATCTTCGCTTTACACATTATAATTATATTTGCAGAATGGACATTTAGGATAATCAAAATCGTGTCGCATGCCGCAATTGGGGCACTGCTTCTGGGGCAATCCTTCTTCGGCATCCACTAAATAGAATTCAAGCTTTCTGCATTTAGGACAATTGTAAACATCAACTTTTTCTACAACCTTGGAGTTATTGATTTAACGGATAACTTATTTCATTACCCCAACCCACGACAGTATCAAAATATCCTTCTACATCGAGCAAACCGTAAGACCAAAGGAAAGCCCTCTCTCGTTCTGAAAACTCATTTAATTTCAACCAACGCACATTCTTTATTGATTGTTCCTCTCCTTGAGGGATTTCAGGGGCTATACCTACGATTTCTTTTTGCGTATCACAAACATCGACTAAAAAAACATATTCTGTACTGCCGTCTTTCCAATGTAATACATTCAATTGCCTGTTAATTGTTCCATCCAAGCCACATTCTTCTTTTAATTCTCTTATTGCAGCTTCTTCCGGTGATTCTCCGTTTTCAATTCCACCACCAGAAAGTTCGTTAATATATCCTCAGCAAATTCATATATTTTTGCAAACTTTCTTTATTGTATTCGCAGATCTAATAGTTATTTTCTCTGCAATTCCTGTTGTAGCTGTCTTTTTCCACCAATTACATTTTTGGTATGCACTTCGATCAAATGTCCAAAAAATAACATTCTTGTATATCTGGATCTTTTCAATTTCCTCTGATGGTGCTCCTATCAAAGTACATAATTCGTTAGGAGTTTCTGAAGATAAAATAAAAATCAAATTATCATATTTCTCTTTGTTTCCAGAATTCCACCACTCTGGTGAATTGAGCAATATATCCCTCAAAACATCCATTTCGATTACATATACAGAAATTTCAAGTCCGAACTTTTCAAAAATCATTCTCTCAATAGTTCGCACCAAATCATCTAAATCAGTCTCAAAAACAATATTTCCGCTATTCAAATAAGTGGATACTTCCGAAAACCCCAAAGACTCAAACTCAGATTTCAATTCCGGCATATTGATTTTGTGTTTACCGCTAATATTAATTCCTCTTAAAAATGCTATATATTTATTCATCAATTATCCTTTCGAGCAAAAAATCGGGATTTTTATTCAATAAGCCCATATTCCTTATACTTTTCCAATATCATATTGTAAAGCATGCGATTTCCAATATACTGACGATACGTAGCAGTTTTTTCTTTCCCTTCGGATTTTAACTTTTCCATCTGTCCTTTTTCATACTCAGACTGCCTTTGTATATCAGAAAGCATCAATTCAAATGCCGTCAACCTTTCCATTAGCTTAACTCCTTTTTCTTTGTACATTGCAGATAAGCAGAACATAGCAAAAAACCTTTTAGTACTTCTTCTATTGTAGGCAGCATTATAGACCCTCCTCATTTTGTAAAAATCATTGCTTCATATGACCTTTGGCAATCCCAAACTTCTTTCCTTCTAAAAGAAATTTTTTAAGTTCTCTTTGTAATTTCGTCTTTTCAGGTAATGCTTCATTCACACTATCATACCCCGGATAAATCCACCCCATATACCAGGTGGCTTCCCGATCAATACAATCTATCTCAAATAACTTTTGGAAAGAAACGATTTTCGAACTGTCTCCCAGAAATTCCTGTAATTCAGGCATAAGCATCCATGAGTCACAGGTCAGCTTCACATCCTCCCAGTCTGCAAAATAGTGTTCCCGAAAGCTATCAAAGGCCGACAATGAATACTGAATCGAATCTATTCCCATGTCCGCATCCGATGGAATGTGAACTGCGATTTCACGTTCATGGCCATCCACAAGCTCATATTCCAGCGCGCCAATCCGAAATTCCTTTACTGACAGCTGTCTTGGGAACCACCATGCCCACACGAATTTATAGGTTTCCCATGTAGCATAGTGCTCATTTAAAAACCTTGTACAAAACTTCATTGTGGCAACAAATATTTCTTCGTTAATTCCGTGTTTCACATATTCCGCATAAGTATACCGGCAGACAATATGTAACAGCTCCCACAAAATCTTCATTCCCATAGGATCATCCCCTAAATAGCTTTGAAGCTCCTTGATTCCATCATCCCATTGATTTCGTTCGAACAGCTTTTGATAGATTTCCTCCGGTATATTCTGCGTTCTGTTTACCTCATATCCGGTTAAAGCTTCTATAACCTCCTGCGACAATTCCAATAATTCATATAGCTTTTTCTGTTCTAACCCTGCCATTTGTTTATTCTCCCTCAAATATTCTTACATAAGAAAGGCATAAGAACTGTATTAGGAAACGCTGTTGCCTTAGCAAGCCCTTTGTGCAGATAAATTACCATTTTTCGTTTTAAGCACAACTATCATACTGATTGTTTATTTATTTGGGCTGGCAACTTGAAAACACACTTGTTTTCATTGATTACACCAATGCTATAAGTAGCTTCCCTTAATGCATCAACCCACAATTGCTGAATGTCCGATAGCCTGCCTCCATGTCTTTCACGCTTCTTCTTTTCTTCCAATAAGGTTTTCATCAATGCATTATAATTTGAATTCTTTTCAAACCAAGGTAAGAGGAACTCTGTAATTGCATTCATAACATTATCAAAGCTTATTTCTGCAATTACTTCTTCAGAATAATCCCACCATACATCTTTACCACACATTAGAGTTCCTAATCTACCGCCCAAATCAAATGAAAAAAAATCATGCGGAACATATAAAGGAATCAATGCATAGTTTATAGTGAAGGTCTTAGAACCATATCTCTCTTTTTGCAAATCCACATATTCCAAAACATCAATTCCATTCCATTTTAAATATGAGTTACTCTTATATTTTATAAATCCATTCGCTAGCATAAAATCATCCATTCGTTTTTTCTGTAACTTGAATGCGTTATCTGCGATAGTTTTATCTATATGCTTCATCTCTTCTTCAGAACGAATTGCAGTTGAAACATTTCCTTGCAACTTGAATCTATTAAAAATGCTCATTTTTCGTCACCTCATCAGCGTAAAACAGGAAGTTTTCAGCCTCTACAAAGCACCTTCTTACTAAATATATATCAAACTTGCACAAACGCTTAATTAGCACTCATGTACGTTGCAAACTCAATATCCTTCGTCTGAAGTTCCTCTGTCATATCCAGACAGGTCTGAATGGCAATTTCATCAGTTTCTGCCGCTTTCAATGTTTCTAGCTCAGTATACCAAAGAGGCTTAAGGCAACGATATAACAAGGGCGCAGCCTGTTTTTCCATAGCTGAGAAGTGATACACATGACTAACTTTTTTTAATGTTTCAAGCAAATATTTTTCGTCATACTGCCAATGAATTTCTCTGAATAAATAATTCAAAAACACATCTCGTCCACACAAATTGAAATCAAAAACACCTACAAACTCACCGTTATCATCCACTAAAAGATTCGTTGAATTCAAGTCTGCTTGAAACACAGAGGTTGGCAATTTGTAATAAATCTGCTCCAACTCATTACGATTGCCCATCCATCTCTGCCATATTCTTTGTATCTGTTTCTGAAATTTTTCAGGCAGATTATCTGCATATTTCTTCCACTCTAGCGCATTTTCCAAAACCTCATCTACTTCGTCGCTTGGACAGAATGTTTCAAAAAGACAATACGCTGATGGATAATTGCAAAAATCAAACTGCTTAGCTGCTACTTTTGCTGTCATCATCCAAGCTGCATCTGCCCACTTAATATCAAATGGTGTTTTCCCCTTAGTATCTTTACTGCATCGTTCTTCAGCAACGGTGTATTTACAAAATTCTTCCACATACGCCACACAGTTATGCCCTTTGTATGTAACGCTTGGAAAGTCCCCTTGTTTTGAAGAAAAAATCACAGGGCAATAGTACCCTAACTTCCGATACTCATCAGCGCAGCGTTTCCATACTGATATCTTTTCAGGAAATGTAAAATCATTATCCGAAAGTTTAAGAACATACTTCTCTCCCGAACTCCATTCAGCTATAATAGCCTCTCTAAAATCCATATCACCGCGACTAGTGTTCTTGCTTTCATACAGATATGGTAATTCATCAAAAAACAGCTGAAATATACTGATTAGTTCTTTGTTTGCTAAATCTATGCTCATAAATAAAAGCCTCCGTCAAATTCAAATTTGTCTGCGTAATTTCCCTAATATGAGGAAACGAAAGATTTTGACCAATATCTCCGGATTAGTTTTGAATTCATTCGACACTGTCGAATGAATTTGTGGGTACATTAAATAGAATTGACGACAAACCCTAAAAAGGGGTTCATTCATACCTTTTTCACTAATCTGATTTTTTAAGTTCTTAAGTAAATTACTTCCGTAATCTGCACTATCTCTTTATAATCATGTTACATCTGCCCCATGATTCATTTTTATAGGTAAATGCATCCTTATCTGTTTTTCTCTCAGTGAAACCTACGGCTTCATAACACTTCTTGGCCTGTACATTCTCAGGAAATACATTTAGATGCACTGCATCCACATTCGTTATTTCAAATGAATATTCCCTCAAAACAAATCCAACATATTATCCAGGTAGATACTCTCTCTGACATGCAGGTGATACTCAGGCTTCGTCATATAGTAAAGCAGAAACTCCAAAATCAAAGCACTACCAAGTCCACGACCCTCAATCTTAAAATTGGAAAATCCCATTGGCAGGTATCTCTTCTCAATGTCCTCTCTACTAATAAAGCCCGGATTTGTCATTGCTTTAGAAAAACGATAGCCATTATCGCCATCGGGAGCAACGCATCGGTGCTCGGGACAGCTTACTCCAAGATTTTTGCGGCTAACCGCTTCATAACAGTTTTTTCTTTCCTTGCAGCCAAAATAGCAGCATTCGTTACATAAAAATTCCACTTTGTCTTTCTGTGTTTCGGACAACGTGTCCAATTTATCAAAAACCTTGTTCAGTCGAAAATCCGGCACCACATAAAGAAAATCATCCCTCTTTACTTCATTCAGAAATTGCGAAAACTCCGTCAGCACCTTGGTGGTCGAGGAAACAAAATAGAATCCCGGATAATTCATTTTCAAATAGTGAAGCAGCAAATCCGAATAGACGATAATTCCGTTTTGAACTTCACCGCCTTCCTCAAACATAGTGCAAAGTGCATTGCATTTTTTGTCCGAAAGGTGTTCTTCCGTCAGTAATGAATTGCTGAAGGTAAGTCTTGCCGAAATCCCGTATTCCTGCATCAGCTTCAGAACCTCCTGCGGATTATGGTCTCCGAACGAGGTCCTGCCTCCTCCCCAGATACAATCTGCCGGTGCGCCATAAACAGAGCCTATCTCGCACCAATCGTAAAAGTACTCCCTATGCTCACGAAATAGTGGCAGAAATACAAGGTAAAGTTCATAAAACTCAAACAAACCGGGAAGGTGAAAGTATGCTTTGCCTTTTTGAAATTTGTCCATATCGTCACCCCACATGGCTCTATACTATCAATTATATCTGACTCCTGCGTAAATCAGCAATGAAAGTCCCACAAAGAAACCGATTGCAAAGGCGATAAAGCTCCATGCAGAATCTGTAATGCCTATGGCAATGCCAGTGATTAAAAGACCAATTCCGACAAAGATAACACCTATCCCTGATATAGCACAGAATGCTTTTTTATCTTCTTCCGACACTTTATCGTAATGATAGCTATGTAATAATGATATTCTCTCTTTTTTCCACAGCAAATAGCCAAGGACAACTAAAACAATTCCAATAAGACCTAAAATAATTGCAGCAATCATAGTAAACATCCTCCTTTACAATCCTTATTTGCCCTCTGCCGCATATTTCATCAAAACCGCATTTTCTTTCGGTTCTTCATAATAGTTCTTCCGAAGTCCGATGACCTCAAAGCCCATTTTCTCATAAAGCTTTCGTGCCGGTATATTGCTTTCCCGGACTTCTAAGAAGTAGTCGGTTACACCTCGCGTCTGCCCTGCTTCTAAAAGTGCGGTAAGGAGTGCCGTTGCAACGCCCTTTCCCCGTGCCGAAGAATGGGTGCAGACATTGGTAATATCCGCTTCTTCGCCGGTGCAGAGGAGTACGCAGTATCCCAAAAGTGTTTCCGCATCCTTCAGAACCAGAACAATGTAATTGTCATCCGACAATGTCTTATAAAAGGCATCATAGCTCCACGGTCTGGAAAAGTTTTCCGCTTCCAATGCCGCCACGGATGCCACCTCTTCTTCTGTCATCTGCTTAATGTTCCAATTTGCTTCCAACGCTATGTCCCCTCTCCCGGACTTTTCTTCCGATTCCGGTGCTCTGCTTTTTCCTCCGCCTACCAATCTGTTTTACACTGTTCCATGCTCCACCAAAACTCACAAAATGCCGGGCTGCTCAACTATTTCTCTTCGCTATCCTTTTCTCTCCGTTCCTTCTCCTCGCGCTCCCGTTCCGCCTGGGACTTTCTGAGATAGGTCGGTACGAATTCCGCAGCGGTTTGAAGTTTTCCGGCCTTCGCGTAAACAAATGCACAAGCGGCTAAGGACGCCGCCCGCTGCTTACTCATATGCACCGGAGCAAAGGAATACTCCGCTTCCGTCTTTTCTTCCAATACCGCACGGTACGCGTCAGCACCGTCCCCCAGATAAATCACCGGCTGTCTCAAACGATTGACTTCGGCAATGATTTCTTCCACTGCCACCGCTTGCTGTTCCGTCAGACAATCCATGCTCCCGGTTTCTTTATTCCAACGATACAGTCCCGTGTATACCTGCGAACGTCTGGCATCCATTAACGGACAGATTAACGCCGTACTTCCGCAGAAATTCCATGCAAGCATCTCTGTCGTCGGCACCGCAATCAAAGGCTTTTCTAAAGCCTGTCCAAGACCCTTTGCCGTAGCGGAGCCGATACGAAGTCCGGTAAAAGAGCCCGGTCCTGCCGTTACCGCAATCGCGTCAAGTTCCGTAAGATTCGTTTCCGTCATCTTCACGATTTCATCAATCATCGGAAGCAACGTCTGGGAATGGGTTTTCTTATAATTCGTTGTGTACTCCGCCAAAACCGCTTCCTCCGTAGCAAGTGCCGCAGAGGCAACCAGTCCGGAGCTGTCAATTGCCAAAATTTTCATGTTATCTCACCTCGCGGATGTAAACTCCTTTCTTCTTCAACGGTAATCAGACGGTAGTCCGTTCCCTTTGTTAAATCCTTGCGGATGCAGACCTTCACCGCTTCCTTCGGCAGCAGTTCTTTTATCAGCTCTGCCCACTCAATCATGCAGACACCCTCCCCGAAGAAATAGTCCTCGTAACCGATTTCTTCCATCTCCTCCGGTTCCTCGATGCGGTACACATCAAAATGGTAAAACGGAATACGTCCCTTGTACTCCTGCACAATCGTAAAGGTAGGGCTGTTGACGGTATCGGTTACCCCGAGTCCCGCCGCAAATCCTTTCGTAAATACGGTTTTCCCGACGCCAAGGTCACCGGATAAGCAAACAACCATGCCGGGCTTTGCCTCTTCACCAAGCTTCTTTCCGAATTCATAGGTTTCTTCTGCAGAAAAGCTTTCAAATATCATAAATACTCCTTCCTTACTTAATACTTTTTCCCGCAACCTTTGCCGACAAATGCTTTCGGAACAGTTCCTTTACCTCACCTTCGCAGGCTGCAAGCTCTCTTTTCGGCCAGATGCAGGCATAGACCCGCCCGGTGTAAACCGCAATCTGTGACTTTGTTTCTTTGATTCGGAACACATCGCTCCATGCGAAGGACTCCTCCTCCTCATCCTGGCTCATGGTAATGCCTTCGTCATTTAAGACGTATCGGAGCGGCTTTTGAAAAACCGCATTTTTCGTTACCTGCTTTCGTGCCCGCAGATAAAGCTGCGTCGGATGAATCACGGTAAATAGGAGCGCCAAAAATACCAGCGCCATCGTCTTTACCGGGTCGCCCTTTCCAAAGCCCATCACTAACAACACAACCGCACCTGCCGTAATCAAAATGTCTACCGCGACGGAAACTCCGCGGTAAGAATGGTGCAGCAAAAACAAAAACATATCCTTTACCGTAATCTGTACCGAAAACTTAACTTCCTTCATAGCCTGCGACTCCTTTCAAAAGCCCCGCGAATCCTCTCCCCTGCCGTATCTCTTTCTTTATGGGTTTCCCCGGAATTTTTCCGGGCAGCCTATAAAATCATGGTCAGCTGAATTCTCTTCTTCTGTACATCCACGCTGAGTACCTTTACGTCCACGATATCCCCGACGCTGACCGCATCCAGAGGATGCTTGATAAAACGCTCCTTAGACATCTGGGAAACATGTACCAGACCGTCCTGATGCACTCCGATATCCACAAAGGCACCGAAGTCAATAACATTACGTACCGTACCCTTTAAAATCATACCTTCGGTCAAATCCTTCATTTCCAGTACATCGGTACGAAGAATCGGCTTCGGCATCTCCTCACGCGGGTCACGTCCCGGTTTTTCCAGTTCCTTAATAATATCCGTCAAGGTAATCTCACCGATACCGAGCTCTTCGGCCAGCGCTGCCTTATTCTTAATCTGGCGACTGAGACCGGACAAGCCTGTACCTGCTGCACCTGCCTTATCGTTCCCGGTATTCTTATCCGTATTCTTTCCCTCATTTTCTTCCGGTGCTGTGATATTCATACCGTTCATGGCAGCCATCAGCGCCTGCGCCATGGCGGTGTTACCGCCCTTTACACGGAGGCGGTTGTCCTTTTCACGGTTACGCTTCGGAATGTCGTCCTTCTTCGTCGCTTTCTCGGCACGCGCCTGTAATTCCTTCTGCTCTGCCTGTACTTTTTTAATATCCGCCGGGGTATAACCTAGCTTGTCCAGAAGCTTTTCCGCCGCCTCGTAAGACTCCGGGTGCACACTGGTAGCATCAAGCGGGTTCGTACCGTCATTAATCCGAAGGAAGCCCGCACACTGCTCGTACGCCTTCGGGCCGAGCTTCGCTACCTTTAAAAGCTCTTTACGGGTCTTGAACTTACCGTTTTCCTCCCGATATGCTACGATATTCTTTGCAATCGGCTTAGAAATCCCGGATACATACTCTAACAGCGGTGCGGACGCCGTATTCAAATCCACGCCAACCTTATTTACGCAATCCTCTACCACGCCGGACAGCGTTTCGGAAAGCTTCTTCTGGTTCATATCATGCTGATACTGACCGACACCGATGGACTTCGGGTCAATCTTAACAAGCTCCGCAAGCGGATCCTGCAGGCGGCGGGCAATGGAAGCCGCACTACGCTGTCCTACGTCAAAGTTCGGGAACTCCTCGGTAGCCAGCTTACTTGCAGAGTACACAGAGGCTCCTGCCTCATTTACAATCACATACTGTACCGGCTTGTTTAACTCTTTCAAAAGCTCTACAATCACGAGCTCCGACTCTCTGGAGGCCGTACCGTTTCCGACGGAAATCAGTGTAATGTTATACTTTTCGATTAACTTCTTCAAAATACGTTTGGACTCTTCCACCTTATTCTGCGGTGCGGTCGGATAAATTACCACCGTATCCAGCACCTTACCCGTCGGGTCCACTACTGCCAGCTTACAGCCGGTACGAAACGCCGGGTCCCAGCCGAGCACCGTTTGTCCCGCAATCGGAGGCTGCATTAAAAGCTGCTCCAAATTTTTGCCGAACACCTTAATGGCGCCGTCCTCCGCCTTCTCTGTCAGATCATTTCTGATTTCGCGCTCGATAGCAGGCGCAATCAAACGATTGTACGCGTCCTCGGCCGCCGCGGCAAGCAGCTCATCGGTAAACTCATTTTTCTTTACAATCACTTTTGTTCGCAGGAACTGCAAAATCCGCTCTTCCGGCGCACTTACCTTCACGGTCAGCACCTTTTCCTCCTCGCCCCGGTTTATCGCAAGAATTCGATGTCCCGGAAGCTTTGCAAGCGGCTCCTCAAAGTCATAATACATCTCATATACGGACTGGGTCTTTTCTTCCTTTGCCGCGGAAACAATCCTGCCCTCCTCCATGGTAATCTCACGGATGTAACGGCGGTACTCCGCATCATCGGAAATCTGCTCCGCAATAATATCCAAAGCACCCTCTACCGCTTCCTTTGGGGACTTTACGGAAAGTGCGTCGTCCTCCGCCTCCTTCACATACTCCGCTGCCGCTTCCTCGGCAGGCACTGTAAGCTCCTGCGCCAAAATCAGCTCTGCCAAAGGCGCGAGACCCTTTTCCTTTGCAATGGTGGCGCGGGTTCTTCTCTTCGGGCGGTACGGACGGTATAAGTCCTCCACTTCCACAAGCGTCACAGCAGCCAAAATCTGTGCCTTCAGTTCCTCGGTCAGCTTTCCCTGCTCCTCGATACTTCCGAGTACCTGCTCCTTCTTCTCCTCTAAATTTCTAAGATATACCAGACGCTCATGCAGATTACGCAGCACCTCGTCATTTAACGAACCGGTTACCTCCTTACGGTAACGGGCAATAAACGGAATCGTATTTCCCTCATCAATCAGCTTTACGGTAGCTTCTACCTGCTCTAAACGAATCCCCAACTCATTCTTTAACTGTTCATAGATATTCATTGTCTAAATCTCCTAACATCTGTCCTTGTGCCGCCCAAAAGCTACTCCAAAGCCCGTCCCACAAAAGAAGGGTATGGAAAATAAAGCCATAGTTGCACACATTATAGTGTACCATATTTTCAGAAAAAAGAAAAGAGGGAAGAACCCGGAGTTTCACCCTCCGCCATCTTCCCGTAATACTTCGCCTGCACATTCCACAGCATCCGGCAGTTACCGGCAATTTGGCTCTTTTCCTTTCGATACCCGCACAAAACAAAGGAGAAGGGCTACGCAGCCACAACGCCTGCGACAGCCCTCCTCTTTTTCCTATCCTGTCAGAGTTTCTGATAAAACACCATGCCTACTTCAATACCGATACCGCGTCGGCAATCGTCTTTTCCATTGCCTCACGGCCGTATTTATCTACTTCGGCCTTATTCTTTTCTCCGTGGGTCAGACATCCCGCACCGCCGATACAGCCGCCGGTACATGCCATGCCCTCGATAAAGTTTGCATCCAGAACATTTTTATTCTTCTTTAACAGCGCCACACGGCACGCCTCAATACCGTCGCAGACGCTTGCCTTTAACGGGAAGTCTTCCATTCCCTGTTCCTTTAACGCCTGCGCTACCGCGTCGGACAGACCGCCGCTGCGGGCAAAAATTCTTCCGAAGTAAGAAGCATTGTCCAATACACCCTCCTCTAAGGTTGTAATGTCAATATCACGGCTGTCAAACAATGCCTGCAGCTCCTCGAACGTAAGCACCGCATCCACATAAGGCTTTACGGAATCTAACTGTACCTCCATCTTTTTCGCGGTACACGGACCGATAAACACAACCTTTGCATTCTCGGTCGTTTTCTTGATGTACTCTCCGATGGCAGCCATCGGAGAAAGGTTATGCGAGATAAACGGCACCAAATCCGGGAATTCCGACTTTATGTATGCCACAAAGGCCGGACAACAGGAGCTTGTCAAAAAGCCTTTTTCCGCAAGCTCTTTGGACTCCGCCATCGCCACCATATCCGCGCCGAGCGCTGCTTCAACCACCGTATGGAAGCCCAGCTTTTTTAAACCGGTAATGACCTGTCCGAGCTTGGCATAGGCAAACTGGCTGGAAATGGAAGGCGCTACCACCGCGTACAGCTTATAGTTTCTTCCCTGTTCACTCTTTTTGAGTAAGTCAACCACATTCAGGATAAACGACTTATCCATAATTGCACCGAACGGGCACTGATAAACGCAGGCGCCGCAGGAAATACACTTGCTGTTGTCAATTCGCGCGGCATTGTCCTCGTTAATGGAAATTGCCTTAATCTTGCAGGCATTCTGGCAGGGACGCTTGCGGTTTACGATTGCCGTATAAGGGCATACCTTGGCACACTGACCGCACTCCACGCACTTTGACTTATCAATGTGCGCCACATGGTTATGGTCAAAGGAGATTGCTCCTCTCGGACACACGTCCTCGCAACGGTGTGCAAGACAGCCCCGGCAGGAGCCGGTTACTTCGTAGCCGGCAGCCGGACATTCGTCGCAGGCAATGTCGATTACTTCAATCACGTTCGGATTATCCTTATTGCCACCCATCGCAATTTTCACACGCTCCGCCAAAATCGCGCGTTCCTTATAGACGCAGCAACGCATCGTCGGCGTTTTGCCCGGAACAATCGTCTTCGGGATTTCAAGCACATTTTCAAGCAATGTATCATTCCATGCCTGACGGGCAACTTCACGCAAAACCTTATATTTTAAATGCTGTACCTTTGTATCGAATTTTCTCATACGCCCTCCTTAGAAATAACTAACCTTGATGCGTTTTCCCATTTGCTTTAAGCATTTCGACAATTCTTCCACCAGATTCATTTTGATGTTAAAGTTAATCGGTAAATCCGGGTTCTGATGTGCCGGATTGACCGCTCTTCCCACATAAAAGTTGATATCCGTCGCTTCCTCAAATAACAGACGGCAAATCAGGGAGGCACCGTCGCGCTTTACGCTCCAATGCTCATAATCCTTATTATCGGCAAGGTAATCTCTGGCATATTCCAGCACCTTGTTTACCGTAATAACGCCTTCCGTTACAAGGTCAACGCCTTCGATTTCGGCAATCGGCGGAACGTCGGAGCGTTCAAAATTAAGGGTTGCCCGAAGCGGCTTTCCAAGGTATTTTGCCGCAATGGAGGAGGTGGTTCCTCCACAAATAATATGCTTTCCCTCCTTGGAAAAGAACAGCGACATCATACGGTCGCAGTCATCCCGGTTGGAAGGCGGACCGAACAAAATATTCATCGGCTCACGTCTTCTGACGCGTACTACACAGGCGGTGGCATCATCGCCCGGACGGTTTCCGTACAGCTTATTGCATTCGTCCACAAGAATCGTGGACAGCGTTTTTGCGGTATATCCGGCAGGGGCTAATGTCTGCATAAAGGCTGCGATATCCTCCTGCTTCCAGCCGAAATTGTACGCCGTACCGATACCGGCATGGGGACACCCGTCGCTCATTGCCACAAAAATATCGTTCTCCCGGAGCTTTATCATGGATTTGTAGATTTTCTTTCCGCCAATATTCATTTCCGTCTTCGGATAATCATAAATTTCCTCGTCCCGTATCAGAATTACATGCGGATTATCATACTGAATCACTTCGGCAGTTTCGTTATTAATCACATGAATAATCGTAAACGTAGAATATGCAACGCCCCGCACCGAACAAACCGGAAGCGTCGCCGCAATGGTGGAAACGCATTCCTCAAGCGGCAACCCCTCCGCCATCATCGTTGAGATGATTTTGGAGGTAAGCGTTGAGAGAATACTTGCCTTCACACCGCTTCCGAGCCCGTCCGCCAAAACGATTACCGTGGAGTTCTCGCCCTGCTCCACAATATCCACATGGTCGCCGCAGAGCTGTTCCCCGTAATGATTAATACTTTTATAGCCGATGTCTGTACACAAATCATTCATCTGAAATCGACTCCTTTAATTTTGCAAGAGCAATCTTGGTTTCCGCTGCCGTTTCACCGAGCAGCGACGCAATTTCCTGTACAATGCGCATCTGCTTGTCCACAACCTTATCGGCAACCTCCACCGTCTGGCGGCTGATACTTTCTTTCTTTTCGCGTTCCTTTTCCTCATCGGTCACATCACGCATAATGCAAATCAGCATACGGGATTCCTTGTCGTGAACAACGGTCTGCTCCACATAACGCTTGTACTCCGCAAGATACACACGCTGGTTCTTTACTCCTCTGCCGTTTTTCAATACATTCATAAACACATCCGGGTCAAGGATCCGAATCACCTGGTCGCCAAGTACGTCGGAAGCGGAACGGATATTCATAATCTTCTGGGCGGCAGTATTAATCTGCTGCACCTCCAGATTTTCATTCAGCACAATCAGACCGTTCGGCGTATTCTTTACAATCGTATCCGAAAAGCTCTCCGCCTTATCCTTCAAGAACGGCAGACACATGGAGATTTCCGCCTTACCCTGATAAATGGCAATCGCCTTCTCGCGACAGGTATCATAACCGCAGGAACCGCAGTTGAGTTCCTGGGACGGCTTAAACTTGCCCATCTGGCGAAGGATTCCGGCAATCTCATTCTCCGTAGGCATCTGGGAACGGCGCTCAATAAACTCAAAGCTCTTTTTCATGGTCAAAAGCTCCGGCTGCTTCACATCAAAGTCCTTTTTACCGGCATACTGCGCCACCGACATATAATCCTTCACCGGAGAGCGGTGATACTTTTCCATGACCGGACCGCCGATACAGCTGCCGACACAGGCGGACATCTCAATAAAGCAGTTATGTATCTTTCCGTTCTCGATATCGCGCAAAGCGGCAATACAGTTTTCCACGCCGTCAATCGCCATATAAGTATAGCCCGGCGCGTCCTGCGCCATTGTTTTTAAAATGCCGCCGGTCGTCGGGAAATAACGGGCGCGGCTTTCTTCGGACACATCCATTTCCTGTCTGAGTTCTATCTTCTCGGCATTAAGCCAGTTTGTCAGTTCCTCAAAGGTCAGCACCGCATCTACAATGCCGGCGTAATGCTCCGCCTCGTCCTTTTTTGCCACACACGGACCGATAAATACCGTCTTCGCGTCCGGATAACGGCTTTTGATATCCTTACAGTGCGCCTGCATCGGGGATACCACATCCGCAAGAAATTCCAGTTCCTGCGGAAAATACTTCTGAATCAGCAGATTGACGGAATGACAGCAGGAGGAAATGACGATGTCGCGCTGCTCCTCCTTTAACATCCGCTCATACTCTCTTTTCACCATCGTAGCACCGATTGCGGTTTCTTCAGCGTCTGCAAAACCGAGCTTTTTCAATGCCTCCCGCATCGCTTCAATGCCGATGCCGTCATAGTTTGCGACGAAGGACGGTGCAAGGCTTACATACACCGGAGTTCCGCCCTGCAAAAGCACCTTTACCTTTTCGGTTTCGTCTACGATTTCCTTTGCGTTCTGCGGACAGACAACAAAGCACTGTCCGCATAAAATACATTCGTTTCCGATAATATGTGCCTGATCGCCCGAAAAACGAATGGACTTCACCGGACAATGCCTGATACACTTATAGCAATTTTTACAGTTTGATTTTTTTAGCGTTAAACAGTTCGGCATACTCTGTTACTCCTTTGCTGCATCCAGTCTGGCAAGGATTTTATCCCTAAAAAATTCATCAAAAGTTTCTTTTATCACACCGGTATAAACATCATCATCTACCTGCACCGTTACACCTACGCGGTTACACCTGCCGATACAAAAACTACCGGCAAGTGTAATCTCGTTTTCCAGATGATGCGTTTCCACGGCTTTTTGAAGCAGTCCGACAATCTCTTCCGAACCCTTTAAGTGGCAGGAACTGCCGACACAAACCTGAACAATCATAAACCTCACGCCTTTGCAAGAACTTGATTTTCAAAGAATTCCTTTGTGGAATCCGGAGTTACGGAATAGAAAACATCGTCAACCGTCACGCAGACGCCCTGCTGACACTTGCCCATGCAGAACGTACCGCCGAGCTCCACCTTATCACCGAGCTGATTCTCGTTAATCAGATACTGAAGCTGTTCTACCACCTGACGGGAGCCTTTAATATGACAGGACGAACCGATACACACTGTAATTTTCATACTGCGTCCTCCTTATTCATAATCTACAACGTCTACCCAGCTAAGCAGGAATTCGCGTTCCTTCTCGTTGCCTTTCACAGACTGGGAAGCCGCAACAATCGGCATCCACTTCTGAACATACTGCTTTGCGGTATTACTCTTTTTACAGAACAAATCAAGATACTGCTTTGCGCCCTCGATATCACCCTCCAGCCAGAACAGGAGATACGTTCTGGCAGCGTCGGCGGAAGCGTTGCCCTGGGTTACATGGGACCAGTCCAGAATGTACGGAACACCTTCCTCCGTCACAATGATATTGGACGGGTTGAAGTCGCCGTGACAAACCTTATTGTGCTTCGGCATACCCTCTAAGCGGGTGTGCAGGTCATAACGGGTCGTAGCGTCTAACTCTGCCTGACTGATTTTACTGTTCATCTTGTCCTTGAGCTTGTTTAACAGCGGACAGGTCTTCGCATGAACTTTGAGCTGTAAGTCTACGAACATTTCCAGATATTCGTCCTTTTTATCCGGATTCTCCTGCATCAGCTGTGCCAGTGTCTTTCCCTTGATGAATTCGGAAACGATTGCCCACTTTCCGTCAATCGTCGTAACCTCGAAAATCTTCGGGATATTCAGACCGGTTTCTTCGATTCTTGCCTGATTTAACGCTTCATTCAACACATCAGCCTTGGAATAGTTCTCGTTAAATACCTTAATACACTTGTCGCCGTCACGATAAACGGTCTTATTGTTTCTTACTGCAATGACTCTATCCAGTTTCATAGTCCGTATCCTCCTTACAGATTCTTATTGATGCCGTTCTTTGCTCTGCGGAAACTCTGCTTAAAATCCGTAGGGTCTACGCCCTCCGAAAGCTGACGCTCATCCGGGGTCTTTGCTTCCACAAACTTCTTTCCGTAGTACGCATTCAGATACATCTGCTTAATCTCGCTCATTAACGGATAACGCGGATTTGCACCGGTACACTGGTCGTCGAAGGCCTGCTCCGTCATCTCGTCAAGTCTTGCAAGGAAGTCCTTCTCATCTGCAACGTAATCCTTAATCGTCGGCTTAATACCAACCTTTGCCTTCAATTCGTCAATGGCCTTAATCAGATTCTCTAACTTCTCGCTGTCGGTCTTTCCCTTAATTCCAAGGTAATCTGCCACCTCTGCGTACCGTGCAAGGGTGTGCGGATGGTCGTACTGGGAGAAGGTACCCATCTTTGCCGGGGTTTCGGCTGCGTTGAACCGAAGCACCTCGTCAATCATCAGCGCGTTGGCAACGCCGTGCGGCAGATGATGGAACGCGCCCAGCTTATGCGCCATAGAGTGACATACACCTAAGAATGCGTTTGCGAATGCCATACCTGCAAGCGTTGCTGCGTTTGCCATCTTCTCTCTTGCTTCCACATCGTTCTGTCCGTTCTCGTAGGCTCTCGGAAGGTACTCGAAAATAATCTTTAACGCACGAAGCGCAAGACCGTCGGTATAGTCGGTTGCAAGCATGGAAGCGTATGCCTCAAGTGCATGGGTTACGGCGTCGATACCGGAGGCTGCCGTAAGTCCCTTCGGTGCGGTCATGTGGAAGTCGGTATCGATGATTGCCATATTCGGAAGTAATTCATAGTCTGCAAGCGGATACTTCACTCCGGTCTTCTCATCGGTAATGACCGCAAACGGCGTTACCTCGGAGCCGGTACCTGCGGAGGTCGGGATGGCGATAAAATATGCCTTTTCCCCCATCTTCGGGAAGGTGTAGATTCTCTTTCTGATATCGACAAAACGCATTGCCATATCCATGAAATCAGCTTCCGGATGCTCGTAAAGTACCCACATAATCTTACCTGCGTCCATTGCGGAACCGCCGCCGAGAGCAATAATGCAGTCCGGCTTGAAGGCGCGCATCTGCTCTGCGCCTGCCTTTGCACAAGCAAGGGTCGGGTCCGGAGCTACGTCAAAGAACGTCATATGCTGAATTCCCATCTCGTCTAACTTATCGGTAATCGGCTTCGTATTGCCGTTCTGGTAAAGGAATGTATCCGTTACGATAAACGCTCTCTTCTTACCCATTACAGTCTTCAACTCATCAAGAGCTACCGGCAGACAGCCCTTCTTCATATAAATCTTTTCAGGCGCTCTGAACCAAAGCATATTCTCTCTCCTCTCGGCTACGGTCTTAATATTAATCAGGTGCTTTACTCCTACGTTCTCGGATACGGAATTGCCGCCCCAGGAACCACAGCCTAAGGTTAAGGACGGAGCTAACTTAAAGTTGTAAAGGTCGCCGATACCGCCCTGGGAAGACGGCGTATTGACAAGAATTCTGCAGGTCTTCATTCTTGCCGCAAACTCATCCAGCTTTTCCTTCTCGGTTACAGCGTTCAGATAGATGGAGGACGTATGTCCGTAACCGCCGTCCGCAATCAGATGCTCCGCCTTATCAAAAGCGTCCTTAATATCCTTTGCTTTATACATGGCAAGCACCGGAGAAAGCTTTTCATGTGCAAACTCCTCGGAAAGCTCTACGCTCTCTACCTCACCGATTAGAATCTTCGTTCCCTCCGGTACCTTGACACCGGCAAGCTCTGCGATTTTTGCAGCCTTCTGACCTACAATCTTGGCGTTGAGCGCGCCGTTGATAAGAATGGTCTTTCTCACCTTTTCGATTTCGGTTTCATTTAAGAAGTAGCAGCCGCGTTCCGCGAACTCCTCCTTTACTGCGTCGTAAACGTCCTTGTGTACAATTACGGACTGCTCGGAAGCACAAATCATACCGTTATCAAAGGTCTTGGAATGGATAATCGAGTTGACCGCAAGAAGAATATCCGCGGTGTTATCGATAATGGCAGGCGTGTTACCCGCACCTACGCCCAGTGCCGGCTTGCCGCTGGAATAAGCAGCCTTTACCATACCCGGGCCGCCTGTTGCAAGGATAATATCCGCTTCCTTCATAACGAGGTTGGTCATCTCAAGGGACGGTACGTCAATCCAGGAAATAATGCCCTCCGGAGCGCCGGCTGCCACTGCTGCCTCTAAAACAATCTTTGCCGCTGCTATGGTAGCGTTCTTTGCTCTCGGATGAGGGCTGATGATGATACCGTTTCTTGTTTTAAGAGCGATAAGCGTCTTAAAAATTGCGGTAGAGGTCGGATTGGTCGTCGGAATTACGGCAGCGATTACGCCGATCGGCTCCGCAACCTTCTTTATGCCATATGCCTTATCTTCTTCAATGACGCCACAGGTCTTTGTGTCCTTGTAGGCATTGTAGATATACTCGGAAGCATAATGGTTCTTGATGACCTTATCCTCTACAACACCCATTCCGGTTTCCTCTACTGCAAGCTTTGCAAGCGGTATACGCTCTTTGTTTGCAGCGGATGCTGCGGCTAAGAAGATTTTGTCTACCTGCTCCTGTGTGTAGGTCGCAAAAATCTTCTGCGCCTCTCTGACACGGGCAATGGCTTCTTCCAACTTCTCAACGCCATCAACGATTTCATACTTCTTGGTTTTCATAACTCATCCTCCTGTATCGTTATTATTTTAACAAATTAAAAATTACCTATATTACCGTCAGTTCCTCTGACTGTTATTATTTTAACAATCTTCTCTTTTCTTGGGAATAACGAAAAAAGTATAGCGGTATTATACTTAACGATATACCCGTAAAAAGACGCCTGACCCGAGCACTTTGCGTTATAATGCAGTATCCTGACTCATATACCGCCGTTTTGCTTTGCACAATTCCGTAATAAATAAGTTATCCAGCTCTGTCAGGCGGTACTCCTTCCGATAAATCAAAACATCCCGATACCTCTTTTGGTTGTCCCTGCACTCCCTCTGCACCAGTCCGTAGCGGTCAAGCAGACCGACAGGGGGCGGCGACACCCACATAAAGGTGTCCGGATTCTCGGACAGCAGTTCAAACTGGCTTGCCCGCTCAAACACAAAAATGCGGCGGTCGGTATTGTCCGGCAGTTCCTCCTTTTTCACCTCCGACAGTGCCAAAGACGGCACGAACGGGTCGGCATGGGCAATTTCTATGTAAGAACGCAGGTCGGGATAACGGATGTCCTTCTTTTGGCTTAGCGGACTGTCCTTTCGCATAATCAGCACATAATGAAATTCCGTAACAAGCTCAAAGTTCAGTCCCTTCTCCTCAAACACCGCTTTAAAATACTTATCGTAATTCTCCGCATAGCGGATAATTCCAAGGCGGTAATCGGAATGAAGAATATTGTCTATGGCGCGCTTTGAATTTGTTTCTTTATAAAACAGCTCCGCCGGTTCATCGCCGATGCCGTTGGAAAAATGTGCAAACGCATCCGAAATATAGCTTGCCCTCGGGACACAGACGGAAAACTGCCGCTTAGCGGGACAGCCTGCCTTATACATTGTTTCGACCTCGTCAATCTGGGCAAGAATTTTTTTTGCATAGCCCACAAAGCGCTCACCTTCGGCAGTAAGCACCATGCCCCTTGCGGAGCGGTCAAATATTGTAATGCCGAGATCCGCTTCCAATTCCTTGATGGAACGGCTCAAATTCGGCTGTGCTATCAACAAGGCCTCGGACGCCTTATTAATCGAACCGGCTTTCGCCACCTCGACCGCATACTTCATATGGAGTATATTCATCGTATCTCATCCTTCCGGAAACGCTAATGCAACTACGTTTCTAATTATAGCAAAAAAATATTTCATCGTCAATTTTGACAAAAAAGGAAACGAACACCGGCCGACAAGAACCGATTTTTTAATTCTCCGATTTTTTTATTTTTCTTCTTGATTTTTTAAAATATATGTGGTAGTATCTTTTTAGGCTTGATGTAGTTTTAAAAACTACATGTAATATTTTTTGATATTTCATCACATAATATTTAGCAGAAATAGAACAAAAACAGCCGGACAGGATTTGTCCGCAAAACAGTTGAAAAGAAAGGAAGGATTTTATGGAACTTACTACAACAAAAGATCTCACATTAAATAAACCGGCAGGCTACACCGGCAGAAGAATTATTCCGCGTCAGCCGGGCAGCGCTTATACCCACCTTGCCGGAGCAGTGTTTGCGGTGTTCGCCGCAGTTCCGCTTTTAATGAAAGCGTCCTCTGCGCTTCACCTGTTTTCCTGCACGGTTTTCATTCTCAGTATGTTTTTACTGTATAGCGCAAGCACGCTCTACCACACCTTCGGCAGAACAACGAGGAGCTTTCTCCTGTTAAAGAAGCTTGACCACCTGATGATTTATGTGCTGATTGCCGGGACCTACACTCCGGTCTGCCTCATCGCGCTAAAGGGCAGTACCGGTCTGCAGCTCTTCGGTCTGGTCTGGGGCATTGCCTTTATCGGTATCTTCCAATGCCTGTTTTTCATTCACTGTCCGAAATGGGTATCCGCAGTCATTTATATCGCTATGGGCTGGTCGTGCCTGCTTGCGTTTCCGCAGCTCCTTGCCAATGTTTCCTCCGGAGCTTTCGCACTTTTACTCGGCGGCGGCGTTTGCTACACGGCAGGCGGCATAATTTACGCATTAAAGCTTCCGATTTTTGATAACAGGCATCCGAACTTCGGCCTGCACGAGATTTTCCACTGCTTCTGCCTTGCCGGAAGTTTATGCCACTTCTTACTGGTATACTGCTATCTTGCGTAAGATAGCGGCACAAGGGGTTGCCCATTAAGTGCAGCCCTTTTCTTGTTTGTTACTTTCAATTACGGAACTTTGCATAAAAGAAAGAGTCCTCTCTCTGGTTTCGGATATAAGTCTTTCTAATTGCTCCGTCAAAATGGTTAAGCAATCACGCAACCGACCTCTACGCGCCCTCCATGGCGCGTGTCGGTCTTGCCCGGACGTCCTGTCCGGGCACTGCTGATGCCTACGGAGCAATAAGAAAGTCTAATATCCTGTACAAAGTTCAAGGACTCTTTCTTTTATACAAAGTTCCTTTCGTATCAGAATGTGTTTTGACACCTGAATCTTGAAAAGAAAGTTGCTACTTCATTGTATGGTGCCGCCGCCTACCACAACATCACCGTCGTACAGCACCACTGCCTGTCCTCTTGTGACCGCCCTTTGAGGCACATCGAATTTAACCTCCAGCGTATCCTCACCTATCTGCGTCACGGTTGCCCACTGCTCCGGCTGGCGGTAACGTATCTTGACTTTTACTCTTTCCGGCTTTTCCAGAAACGGAACGGAAATCAGATTGATATCCCCCGCAATCAGCGTCTGCGTATAAAGCTCCTCCTCCGTCCCAAGCACCACCTGATTCTTCTGCGGATTGAGGGCACAGACATATAACGGCGTAGCGGCGGAAATCTTTAACCCCCGCCGCTGCCCGATGGTATAGCGAATCATGCCCTCGTGGGTTCCGAGCACCTTGCCGTCGCAATCCACAAAGTCCCCTTCGGGATACGTTTTTCCTGTGTACTGCTCAATAAAATCCGTATATTTCCCATTTGTCACAAAGCAGATATCCTGACTGTCATGCTTTTTGGCATTGCAAAAGCCGTGCCTTTCGGCAATGTTACGAACCTCCGGCTTTGTCAGCTCTCCCAGGGGAAAAAGCGTATGCCTTAGCTGCTCCTGCGTCATCGTATAGAGTACATAGCTTTGGTCCTTATCGGGGTCAAGCGCCTTTTTCAGTAAATACCGTTCAGAAACCGCATCATATTCGACGCGGGCATAATGACCGGTTACGACATAATCGCAGCCAAGCTCCTTTGCCCGCCGATAAAGCAAATCAAACTTTAAGTATCGGTTGCAGTCTATACAAGGGTTCGGAGTAAATCCGGTTTCATAGGCCCGGACAAACTTATCCGTTACACATTCCCGAAACCGCTCCGAAAAGTTGAACACATAGTAAGGAATATGCAAAAGCCGCGCAACGTTTCGGGCATCCTCCACGTCATCAAGGGAGCAGCAGGTGTGCTCCCTTGACAGGCCGATTTCTTCATTTCCAAACAGCTTCATTGTAACCCCGATGCAGGAATACCCCTGTTCCTTCATCATATAGGCAGCAACGCTGGAATCCACGCCGCCGCTCATGGCAATCAATGCTTTGCTCATTTTCCTAGTCTACCTTTCCACCCTCAACAACAAGTGCGTCCGGATCGGCAGCCTCTCCGTATACGGAAGCTAAGGTGGCTTCATAGTCCGCATGGAAGAAGTTTTCCTTTCCAAGCGTTTCGATTTCCCCATTCAGCCACTCCAACAGGGTCGTATTGCCCTTCTGAACTGCCGGAGCAATCGTGTCGGCGTTGCCGAGTGCATCAATTCCTACCGTGAAGCCCGGATTGGAAAGCGCCCATGCAAGCACCTCCGTATTATCCGTGGAGAAAGCATCTCCGCGGCCGTCCAGCAGGGCGTTGTAAGCGTCGGCATACTCGTCGTACTTTTGAAGCGTTACCTGTGGATAATTCTTTTCAAAATAGGTTTCTGCGGTCGTACCCTTTACTACAATCAGAGTTTTGCCGTTCAAATCCTCAACCTTTGTGATAACGCTGCTGTCGGGCGAAACGACGCCAAGCATTACCTTCATGTAAGGCAGTGCAAAATCTACCTGCTTTGCACGCTCCTCCGTTACGGTGAAGTTGGCAAGAATAATATCCACCTTACCGGTTGCGGCATATTCCACACGGCTTGCCGGGTCGGTAGAAACATACTCCACCGCTACGCCGAGGTCCTTAGCGATGCGTTCCGCAAAATAGACATCATATCCCTGATACTTTCCGTTTTCATCAACATAGCCGAACGGCGCCTTGTCGCTGAACACACCGATTACGACTTTTCCGCTTTCTTTGATTTCATCAAGGGTGCGGAAAGAACCGTCGGACGGACTCTTCTTGCTGCCGCAGCCCGCAAGACTGCCCGCGAAAAGTAGCGCGGTCGTGGTTAAGGTAAGTAGCTTTGTAAAAAGATGTTTGCGTTTCATAAGATTTTCCTTCTTTCATATTATAATTTTCCAAGGAAACACCGTTATCAATCGTGTTCCTTATAACTCACTGTTTATCGTCCTGCGTTTTTCATAGGTAAAGGTCTGCAGGAACTCCTTTGCCCGCTGTGTTTCCGGATTTGTAAAAAAGCGCTCCGGTTCGGACTCCTCGACAATATTCCCGTGGTCCAGAAATACAATCCGGTCCGCAATCGCCCTGGCAAACTGCATTTCATGTGTAACAATCACCATTGTCATGCCCTGCTTTGCAAGCTCCAGCATCACATCCAGAACCTCTCTGACCATTTCCGGGTCAAGGGCAGCGGTTACTTCGTCGAAAAGCATCACTTCGGGCTTCATGCAAAGCGCCCGGACGATTGCCGCACGCTGCTTCTGACCACCGGACAATTCCCGAGGATACGCGTTGCGCTTTTCCCATAAACCAACCCGTTTCAAAAGCTTTTCGGCATCCTGCTCCACCTCGGAGCGGGAACGCTTTTGCACCTTGACGGGCGCCAGCGTGATATTATCCATAATGTTCTTATGCGGAAATAAATCGTAGCTCTGGAACACCATGCCGATTTTTTGCCGCATCTGCGTCATTTTTTTCCCGCCGGAGGTAATTGCTTCCCCATCCAAAAGAACGCTTCCCCCGCTGGGAGTTTCCAAACCGTTCATACATCGTAACAGCGTACTTTTTCCGCAGCCTGACGGGCCCAGAACAACAACAACCTCTCCTTTATGAACCGTCAGATCAATGCCGTCAAGAACGGTTTCATCGCCAAAGCGTTTTACCAGTCCTGTTGTCTGAAGCTGAATTTTTTCTTCCATCTGCCCTTTCACCTCCAACGCTTCTCTAATCTCTTTGCAAGCATGGAAATCGGCCAGCAAGCAAGAAAATACAGCAAAAATATGACGCCGTATACCCACAGCGCAGCGGTGGGATAGTCAAACCGGTTCGCGTCAATCATCTGCTTTCCGACCTTTAAAACCTCCGTAATTCCGATCAGAACAACAAGACTTGTTGTTTTAATCATCCGGGTGGTCAGATTGATGGTCGGCGGAAGCAGCGGTCTGAGCGTCTGCGGTACAATCACATAGGCGAAGGTCTGCCCCTTTGTCATGCCTAACGCCGCAGCGCTGTCATACTGATGCTTCGGAATACTGATGAGCGCTCCGCGCACCAGATCGCCCATTTCGGCAGTTCCCCATAAAGTAAATACAAGGATTGCGCTTACCTCGGCGGAAAGGTTCCAGCCAAACGCTCTTGTGACGCCGAAATACGCAATAAACAGAAGTACCAGCTGCGGCATGATACGGACAAATTCCAGATACACCCGGCTTACCGCCTTTACAATCGGATTTTTTAACGTCATAAACATTCCGAAGAGGATTCCTAACGGGATTGATAAGGCTATGGAAATCAGGCTGAGCTTTAATGTAACCCAGAGGCCGCCAAGCAGCCGCAGAAAATTCTTTCCCATAAAGAGTACGCTAATTCCCGAATCCCGCATAACGCAGCCTCCTTTCCAAAAGCGTTGCGGAAACAGACACCGGAAGCAGAATAATCAAATAAGCAACTACCAGCATCAGAAGAGCCTCCTCGGTTTCATAGTACAGTCCGATTAAATCCTTTGTAACATACATCAAATCCGCAAGGGCGATTCCGCTGACAACCGAAGTTTCCTTTATCAGAAAAATCACGTTTGCACAGATTCCGGGCACCGATACCGCAAGCGCCTGCGGAAAAATTACTTCCTTCATCGTGAGCCATTCCCCCATTCCCAGACTGGCGGCGGATTCAATCTGTGTTTTATCGATTGACAAAAGGCCGCTTCGTATGGATTCCGACATATAACTGCCGCCGAGAAACGCCAGACCGATGATTGCACAGGTTTCCGCACGCAGGACGATACCGATTTTCGGAAGCCCGAAATATAGGAAGAAAAGCTGAACCAACAGGGGTGTATTCCGGCTTATTTCGATATACACCGAAATGATTCTGTGCAGCACCGGAACCCGGTAATACTGCAACACAGAGCATAGAATGCCGACCAGCAGGGAAAACAAAATTCCCCAGAAAGCAATTTTTACGGTCAGCCCGGCCGCGTCAATATACCACGGTAAATACTCGGCGATAAAATCGAAATTCAGCTGCATCCGGTCGGTTCACCTCCTCCATATGATTTCATTTCATAACTGCCTTACTTTTTAATTGCGTCAAGCGTTGTCTGCTTTCCGCCGTAAATTCCGAGCGGCTCGACATGGATTGCGGAAACCGAAACAATATGCGTACCGTTTTCCTTATTAAAATCATCCAGATAAGGAACATGCTGGAAATAGTTTGCGTCGATATCTCCGCTTTCCACCACGTTATTCGGCTGAACATAATCCGTAAATTCCTTGATTTCAAGCGTAATCTTCTTTTCAGCCAAAATGTCCTTTACAATGGCAAGAATCTCCGCATGAGGCGTAGGAGAAGCCGCAACCGTAATTGTCTTTCCCTCCAGCGCCGCATAATCGACGGAGGAATCATAGCCGTCGGTCGGGTTATCAACCACAGACACTACCGCGCCGTCATATTTCGAAGCGATAAAATCAGCTACCTGCTTGCTTTCAAGCGCAGCGGCAAGTGCCTTAACCGCATCGGAAGTTTCATTTCCCTCCTTTACCGCAAGGATATTGCCGTACGCCGAAGAAGAGCCTTCGATGCCAAGCGCATCCTTTGTCGGATTCAGCCCTGCTTCAATCGCGTAGTTGGAATTAATCACCGCATAATCAACATCCTTCAGTACGTTCGGAAGCTGTGCGGCCTCTACTTCTTTAAATTCAATCTCGTAAGGGTTTTCTTCGATATCACGGATTGTGGCAGTAATACCGGCATCCTCCTTCAGCTGAATATAGCCTAAATCCTCCAGTAAAAGCAGCGCTCTTGCTTCATTGGTGGTATCGTTCGGAATCGCAACGGTTACTTTGTCGGATTTGTTCCCGCAGCCGGCAAGCGAAACAACTGCGGTAAGTGCAATAAGTACAAGTGAAATTATCTTTTTCATAATCATAAGCTCCTTTTTCATATCGTATTTTTTATATTATGCCGATTTCAGGCTTCGGGTCAGCAAAAACATCGCATTCGCCCGAAACGGAAATTCTCTCTTACGAGCTTTTCAAAATAATATGCCATAGTGAGTACCTCCTATAAAAATAATAAACCGGTCAGCTCCGATAAAGCCTTCCGGTCGAAAGGTTGGTTGTATTGTAGCACGCATTACCTACCTTGTCAATAGGTTTATTAGAAAATTTTTCATTTCATTTTTTTAGGAGTCCTCCCACCCTATTCTTCCTCACGTTCCACCAAAAATGCCTCGCCGCTTGTAAAGGCGTAAATGATACGCTCCGCAACCGGCTTTCCCGTTATCTGCCGCAATGCCCGTTCATAATAGTCTAACTGCGTGCGGTAGCGCTTTGTAAGGACCTCCCGCACCTGTTCCTTCACGGAATCGGTTTTATAGTCTACCAGCACAAGCGCTCCGTCCTCTTCAAAGCAGGCGTCGATAATTCCCTGTACCATCACATAATCCGTGTTCTGTTCCGCCCCCTCGTCCTTGTATACTTCCCTGTACGGAATTCCGATGACAAACGGCTGCTCCTTTCGTAACGCTCCGTTTTGCGCGGCCTTCTGCATCCGTGCACCGAGACTGCTCTCAAAAAATTGCAGAATCTTTTTTACGGAAACAAGCTCTCCCGCGTCCTTTTGAAGTCGTCCCGTCCGTATCAGTCTTTGCAGTTCCGCAAAAACCTGCTCTTCGGTTTTGTATTCTCCGCAAAAGTCCATACATTCCATGACGCGGTGATACAATGTTCCCCGCTCGCTTCCCGAAATTTTCTCCTCCTCCCGGGTTCCCTGCAAAAAGCGCGGAATTGTTTTCTCCGGCTCCGGTTCCGGAAACAGCTCCTCCTGTTCTTCCTCCTGATAAGCCGCTTTTTTCAGTTCGGACACGGAAAGCTTCATCTTGCCGCGGCACGGCGGATACGGATACCGATACGCCGCCCGCTCCCGCAGTTCTGCGGCAAGTCCCGCGTCATACACGTTTTCCGTCGCCGCCGAGGAAAGCTCCAGAAACCATTGTTTACGCTTCTCTGCCTCTTTTTCCCTCTGCCATACGGCTTCCTCGGTCTGTCTGGCCGAGCAGTCGGAGCTTACAAGCCGCAGACTTCCGCCTGCCATGCATCGCTTTATCGGAAGCTGCAAAAAGTCCAGATAGGAATTTGCCGATAACAGGGACGTATAGCTTGCCCGTTCCTCCTCCACCGGCTCTTTCTCCAGACGTTCCAAAAACGCTTTCTCGGACGGAACCGCCGCCGATAAAATCAGTTTTTCCTTTGCTCTTGTCAAGGCTACATAAAGGATTCGCAGTTCTTCCGAAAGCATTTCATAATTTAGCTGCCCCGCAATCACCTTTTTAAACAGGGTCGGTGCCTTAACCCGCCATACCTCGTCGCGAAAATCCATGCCGATGCCAAGCTCCGGATGCAGTACCAGCCCCGCCCGGATATCCGTCCGGTTGAACTGCTTCGACAACCCTGCCACAATCACCACCGGAGCCTCCAGACCTTTACTTTTATGAATGCTCATCAGCTTCACGGCGTCTTCCCCCGATACAAGCTGCGCTTCTCCGGTATCCATATCGTACTTTACAAGCCGCTCAATATAACGGACAAAATCAAAAATGCCGGAATAACTGCTTTCCTCAAACTTTTTCGCCTTTACCGTAAGCATGGAAAGGTTTTCCGCACGGCGTTCTCCGCCGGGTTTTACCCGCACATAATCCGGGTAGGCCGTCAGACGATACAGTTCCTCCAACACTTCGGGAACTCCCGCATAAACCGACAGTGCGCGCAGACGTGCAAAGCGTTCTTCAAACAGCAAAAGCTTCTCTCTTGCGCTCCGCACACTTTCCGCAAAACGCCCGGGGTTTTCGGCACCCGACGCAAATTTCTCACAATCCTCTTTGGTTTCCGTACGCTCCAAAAAGCATTGCAGCGCTTCGTAGAAGGACTTCCGGCAACCGTTTTCTTCCGTCTTTGCCGCAATGCGTACCATTGCCAGTTCTTCTTCGGAAAGCCCCGCCATCTCGGAACGCAGCACCGATACCAGCGGAATGTCCTGCCTTGGATTATCAATGACCCGCAGGGCATTTAACACCACCGCCACTTCCTGCGCGTTAAAATACCCGCTCTGTTTTTCCACTACGGCAGGGATTCCGAGCTCCGTAAACACTTCCGCGAAGGGCTCGGCATAACCGCTCACGGCGCGGAACAAAACCGTAATATCACGATAGGAAACCGGACGGAATTTCTTTACTTTCCTGCCGTCCTCCGTAATCTCCTCCCCGTCGTAAACCGGAAACCCGTCCCGTATCAGCGTTTGAATCCGCCCCGCCACCGTAAACGCTTCCTTTGCAATGCGGTCCGTTCCGTCATCTTCTCCCTCTGCCGCTTCCGATTCGGTCAGCAAAAGCTCTGTTGCATTTTCTTCCGTATCCGGCGGATAATCCGCCGAGCAGTACAGCTTTGCCGCGTCATCATATGCAATCCCGCCGAACTCCTTTTGCATCAGGCAGGAAAAAATATCGTTTACCGTATTCACAACCGCTGCCCGGCTCCGGAAATTTTTTCCGAGAACAATCCGGCGGTAAGCCCCCGTTTCCCCGTATTCCTCGTATTTCTGCATAAACAGCTCCGGCTTTGCCATACGGAACTTATAAATACTCTGCTTTACATCGCCCACCATAAACCGGTTCGGGCGGCCGTCCTCTTCCCCCGAAATGCTCCAGAGCAGCAAATCCTGAATCCGGTTGCTGTCCTGACATTCGTCTACCATAATCTCATCATAGCGTCCCCGGAGAAGTCTTGCCGTTTCCGTCGGACGGATTCCCTCCTCCGTTTCCTGAACAAGCAGCCGTACCGCCAGATGTTCCAAATCATTAAAATCCACAAGCCCGCGTTCCGCCTTTGCCTTAGCGTAACGTTCGCCGTACTCGGCGCAAAGGCCTACAAGGACCTGCATGAGCGGCGCCATCGCCGCCATATCCTCCGCCATCTGTGTACTGTCCGCGAAAAAATAGTCCTTCTTCAGCTTCAAAAGCATTTCCTTGTATTCGCCCCGAAGCTCCTTCACCCGCTCTCTCAGCGCTTCGGAAGCTTCGCATTTTTTCCTCGATAACGCCTGAAAGGAAAGTGTTTGAAAGGCTTCCGACAGCTCGCGGTAAGTTTCCGCATTGCCAAGAGCCTCCAAAAGTTCCCCGTCCGCTTCCAGCGCCTCCGCATAAACATAAGGTCCCTCCGGTCCCAGAGAAAGCTTCAACGCCTTTTTCCGCAGTGCTTCGCAGTCGGTAAGAACAGTCCGGACGCGCTCCTTCAGCAAGCGGAGGCACGCCTCCTCCTCCGACAGACTTTCGGCTGTTTTCAAGCGTTCCAGCGTTGCCTCCGTCTGTTTCAGCCAGCTTTCGGGAAACGGCGCGCTTTGCGCGAATTTATAAAGGCTCTGGATATGTTTTACCAGCGCTTCGTCCGTTTTTCCGCTTCCGACGCATTCCGTCAGGCGCAAAAACAGTTCGTCCCCCGCCGCATAACGGGCTTCCAGCATCTCCTCCATCACGTCGGCCCGCAGCAGCGTCAGTTCCGCTTCCTCGGCGATACGGAATGCCGGATCCAACTCCAGTTCGTAGAAAAACTCCCGCAAAAGGCTAAGGCAAAAGCCATGAATTGTCTGAATCGGCGCGCTGCGTAATAAAAGCACCTGCTTCTGCAAATGTGCGTTCCCCGCATATTCCTCCGATGCAAGGCACTCCGTCAGCCGCTTCCCGATACGTTCCCGCATCTCCGCCGCCGCCGCATTGGTATAGGTCACTACCAGCAGCCGATTCATTTCCTGCGGCTGCCGTTCGGATGTCAGTTTTTCAATGATACGCTGTACCAGTACCGCCGTTTTTCCCGAACCCGCCGCCGCGGATACCAGCGTGGTACAATCCCTTGCGTCAATGACCTGTCTTTGTTCCGGTGTAAATCGAAGCTCCCCCATGACACTCCTTTCCGAACTCCTCCCAAAGCTCTCCTTTGCTTAATTCCTTCAAATCCCGATAAGAAAACTCCGGAAGCCTGTTGTCAAACCCGCAGACCGTCCGGTATGCACAATATTCGCAGGGTGTTCCCTTTTTATAACGGTACGGGGCTGCCGCGGTATCCCCGGCTAAAATCTGCTCCGCTTCCCGTTCCAGCTTTTGATATACATAATCCGTCAGCGTTGCAAAGTCCTTCTCCGCAATCCCCCTGGAACTTGCTTTTAAATGTCCCTCTTTGTCCGTTTCCGCATAAATCAGCCGAGAAACCTCCGACGGTTTTAAACCGCCGTTTTCCGCACGAAGCGACACGTCTAACGCCGCCACCGCAGAAGGCGTTTCGTTAAATACACCGTCCGGCCGGAAGGCTTCCTTCACCGCGTCATCGGAATACTTCTCCCGCGGAAGAAACGGGTCCTCCACATGGAAATAAAACATCCCCGCAGGTGCCGGTGCTTCCCCGTCTTCCCGCGCCGTCTGCCGGAGCGCTGCCGCCAGATACACTTCTAACTGCACCTGCAGCCCGTAATACAATTCTGCCAGATCAAACTTCTTTGTGCCCGATTTATAGTCCACTACCCGCAGATACCACCGGTCCCCGCTACGGCACACATCGTACCGGTCAATTTTCCCGTGCAGGGAAAGATACTTTGCCGTATGCTCAAATACCGCTTCGCACCGCCTTGGTTCAAACAGACTTCCCTTAATCTGCTCCTGCAGCATTTCTACGGTCTTTTGCAACACCCGCTTCGCCTTTGTCACGAGATAGCCGTTTCGTTTTGTACCGTCAAATACACCGTTTTCAAAGGTTGTTACGGCCTCCGCAAGACTTTCCGTACAAAGCCTCTCCCGCTCCTCCGCCGAAAGCGTATGCCACGAAAGACCGTCCTCCCGCACTTTTTTCGTAAACAATTCAAGCGCCGTGTGGTAGAGGTTTCCAAGCTCCGGCGCCGCCACGCGGTACTGGGCGCGCTCCTCCAAAGAAAGCCCGTACTGTAAAAAGTGCGCGAACGCACAGGCGGCGTATTTTTCCAGGCGGGTTACACTTCCGTACAGAACAGCGCCGTACAGCCTCTTTGCGGCGTCCCCGCTGATAGGCTCCGCCGGATTGCCGAAAAACGCCGTCCGCAGCAGCCGCTTTGTTTCGGCTTCCTCCCGCAGCACCGCCTGCCGGTACAGTTCCCAAAACGCCGTGTCCGCAACAGCACCCTCCGCGGCAAAGTGCCGGATGCCGTCTAAGAGATACCTTCTCCCGGCGTCGTTTTGCAGCAGGGAAAGGTACGACTTCTCCTCCTCCTCCCGCACGGTAAAATCCGAAAAAAGCTCCGCAATCCGCCGGATAAAGTAAGACGGCTGCAATGCCCCTCCCTCCGCGGAAAGGAGGCTGTAAGTCAGCACCAGACGTTGTTTCGGTTTCGTCAGCATCGCATATAAATAAAACTGCTCGGTGTACGCCGCTTCCTTTTTCGTCGGTGCAAGCTCTACCTTCCGTTCCTTTAAAAACTCCCGTTCCGCTTCGGAAATCAAACCGTCGGTACTGCTCGGAGCCGGCGTCACCCCTTCGTTTACGCCCGCAAGATAAAGCACCGCAATATTCGAAAGCCTTGTCCGCGTAATGTCGCCGATGACAACACAATCCGTACTCGGCGGCACAAGACCTACCTTACATTCCCTAAGCCCCGTTTCCATCAGCTCCGCATACTCCCGGAGCGTCATCTCTTCCGTATCCAGAAGCTCTATAAAACGGTCAAACAACTCTATTACATTGCGGTATACCTGCCGGTATTCCCCCGCCCGTACCAAATCTCCCTTTTCTTCAAAGCCGTCCGCCATGCTTTTGAGCTGTTCTTCGATGCCCGACCGCTCCATAAACTCATACAGCGCTCTGGTACGTTCCCCGGCGGTTTTCGCCTCCGTAAGCGCCTTGCCGATGCCGCAAAGCTCCCCGTAAGCCCGCTCCCGCAGGCTGTTTAAATATTCCAGATTAATTTCCCGTGCGGTACGGTAACGGTACTTCCATTCCATTTTCCACATCCGCTCCCCGCGGATACCGCACGCAAGACAATAATTTTCCAGTACGGAAACCTCGTCCTGCGAAAACCCTGTCAGGCCGCTTTTTAAATACCGGAACACCGAATCATAGGAAAAGCCGCTCAACGCATTTTGCAATACCGCACGAACCAGTGTAATGCACGGGTTGTGGAAAATCTTCCGCTTGCTGTCTAAGAATGCCGGAACTCCGGCCCGGGCGCACTCCGCGGCTAACAGTTCTCCATACCCTGCGATATCGCCCGTCACCACGGCAATCTCCCCGTATCGAAGCCCTTCAAGGCGCACCGCCCTGGCAATATCCGCCGCGATAAAAGCCGCCTCGGCGGCCCGGTTCGGCTTTGCATAGAGCACAATCGTATCCCCGCATGTTGTCTTTGCCGGCAGCGGATAACGAAACAGACCCTGTTCCAGCGAACGCAGCGCTTCGCTGGCCGCAAAACGCGGCGGCTCCCCTGTTTCCGGCAAAACAAGGGTATTCACCGGACACCCTGCTTTTTTTGCAAGCCCGGTTACTATCTCCTTCGTATGTAGCGTCAAATAAAAAAGCCCATGCTCCAAGGCAGGATTCTGTAACGCCGCCGCGTCCGCCGTAAGCGACAAATAACAGTTTCCCGCTCGTTGCAAAAGCTTCGTTAAAAGTCCGTACTGTGACGGCGTAAACCCGGTAAAGCCGTCAAAAAACACATCGCAATCCGTAAGCAGCGAGGACTCTTCTATCACTCCGGCAAGCACATCCGACACCGTTTCCGCCGGCAGATACTTTCCGTCGATTGCCTGTGCAAACCCTCCGTACAAAACCGCAATATCGGAAAGCTTTTTATACAGCACCGGCTCCTCCTTGGCCGCCTCCATCATCTCCCGCAGAGCCTCCGGCGTAATCCCGTACTGATAAAACTCCGAAAGTAACGACTTCATCTCGTCGATAAAGCCCGCTTTTTTTACATTTGCGGCAAACACCCGCAGTTCCCCGGCAAAGCGGTTCACTACCCGCTTTACCAAAAGACTTTTCCCCACGTCGGTCAAAAGCTCTAAAGGCACCACCCCGAGCTCCCCGAAAACACGGTAGGAAAGGCGCAAAAAGCTTAACACCTCGATATTGGACATACTCTTTGTGTCGCTGCGAACAATCAAATCCTTCATCGTCTGTAAGGAAAACTGTTCCGGCACAATCACCAACACCGTCCGCTCCGGGTGTTCCTTTGCCGTTTTTAATATGTTCCGGTACATCCATTCCGTCTTTCCGGCGCCGGAAGCACCTAAAATAAAGGTAAGCGCCATAGGAATAAAAACCCCCTTTTCCGAATACCTTGTAACAATAACGCATACGCATGCAACCCTTTGGAGGCTTTCATGGCAAAAACACGCATCATCGTTTTAAAACTGAAAAAACTTCTCCGCATTGCGATACCGGCTGCGATTGTCCTTGTACTTTTTCTTCTTCTGCTCCTTCTTTTCTCCTCCTCGGACCAAGAAGAAGGGAACGGAGAATCCGTTACACCGAGCGCCGCAGCTTACCGTGCCGGCGTTTATACGTCCGTCATCGCCTTAAATGACTCCCTGTTAAATCTGGAGGTCGTACTGGATACCGACCACATCAATTCCGTGCGGCTGATTAATCTGGACGAAGCCACTTCTGCCATGTACCCGTTAATGGAGCCTGCCGCTGCCGATATCAGCGCCCAGCTTGCCGCCGGTACCGCCTTAGAAGACATTACCCTGTCGGAAAGCAGTAAATACACGCAGACGCTTTTGCTCGGCGGCATCCGTGCAACCTTGGAAAAGGCTGCCGTTTTGGAAGCCGGAGAATAACGTAACCCCTGTCGTTTCCGGCTTACGTCACACCCCGGCTGCCCGCATTCTCCGGCAGATTTCCTTCCTATACCGGCTTTACGCTCTCTAAGTCCGCAAGCCATGCTTTTGCCGACGCGTCGCTCGGCATTCGCAAATCGCCCCTCGGCGAAACTGCCACGGAACCGACCTTCGGTCCGTCCGGCAGACAGGAACGCTTAAACTGCTGCGAGAAAAATCTCTTATAAAAACATTCCAGCCAATGATAAATCGTTTTTTCTTCATATACCCCCGCAAATGCGGATACTGCAAGCCGGTATACCTTGTGCGGTGCAAACCCGAAACGCAATACATAATAAAGGAAAAAATCATGCAGTTCATACGGTCCGACTAAGTCCTCTGTCTTCTGCGCGATTTCACCGTCCCCGGACGGCGGCAGAAGCTCGGGACTGACCGGCGTATCCAGAATATCACGAAGCACCGACGAAAGCGCCTCATTGTCCGTTTTGTCCGCAAAATAGGAAACCAGATACCGCACCAGAGTCTTCGGCACGGAAGCATTGACACCGTACATCGACATATGGTCGCCGTTATAGGTGGCCCAGCCCAGCGCCAGCTCCGACATATCGCCGGTTCCCACAACAAGTCCTCCGACTTTTCCCGCATAATCCATTAATACCTGGGTACGCTCCCTTGCCTGCGCATTCTCATAGGTCAGGTCATGCACCTCCTCCGCATGACCGATATCGTTAAAATGTCCCCGCACCGCCTCCGCAATCGGTATTTCCAAAACCGTAGTTCCAAGCTCCTTTGCTAAGGTCAGCGCATTCTGATAGGTGCGGTTTGTAGTGCCGAAGCACGGCATCGTAATCGTATAAATACCTTTTTTATCCAGACCCGCCAGTTCAAACGCCCGGCAGGCAACCAACAACGCAAGAGTCGAATCCAGACCGCCGGAAACGCCGACTACCGCACTCTTTAAGCCGGTATGCAGCAACCGTTTTTTCAAGCCCTCCGCCTGTATTCTTGTAATTTCGGAGCACCGTTTTTCCCGCTCGGAAAGATTCCCCGGCACAAACGGTGTCTGGTCAAAGGTGCGGGTCAGTTCACATTCGTGTAATCCGTTTTCCAGAGAAAAATATGTGACCCGGTATTCCCCGTTCGGCTTTCCCCCAAAGGTCATCATGCGGCGGCGCTCATTACAGATACGCTGCAAATCCAGCTCCGTCATGCAGAGTCCGGTCGTAAAACGCTCCGACTCTGCCAGCACGGTTCCGTTTTCCGCAATTACATTGTGTCCCGCATAAACCACATCCGTAGTAGATTCTCCCTCTCCCGCATCTGCGTAAATATAGGCCGCAAATAACCGCGCCGACTGGCTTTTCACCAAATCCCGGCGATAAATATCTTTTCCTGTTGTTTCATTGCTTGCGGAAAGGTTTACCAGTATCGTCGCCCCCGCAAGTGCATGGTGGCTGCTCGGCGGAATCGGCGTCCAAAGGTCTTCGCAAACCTCCGCCGCAATGCAGAAGCGCTCCTCCTCCCGGCAGACAAACAGCTGCTTTGTGCCAAACGGCACACTCTGACCGCACAAAACGATATCTGTGGCAAGGTCCGCACCCGATGCGTAATGTCTTCCCTCGTAAAACTCGGAATACGTCGGAATCGCAGTCTTCGGAACCACGCCGAGAATCCTTCCGTTTTGAAAGAATACGGCTGCATTATACAGCTTTGCATTTACCGTAAGCGGCATGCCCACAACCGTTACCATATCGCTCCCGCGGCTTTTCTCCACAAGGCCCGCAAGCGCTTCTGCCGCATCATTTAACAGGGTATCCTGTAAAAACAAATCACCGCAGGTATAGCCTGTCAGACACAGCTCGGGAAACACGATAAGCGCCGCCTGCTTTTTTTCTGCTTCTGCCATCAGCTCCTCTATCCGTGCCGCATTGTACTTTGGCTCCGCCACACGGATTACCGGCGTTGCTGCCGCCGCCTTTACAAAACCGTCTTTCATAAAACCCCTTTCCACAGACCTTGTCTGTCCTGTGTTCTATTTCATCCAACCGAAACATCTTCTATATAAACAAATATAATGCCGCGCAGAAATCTGCGCGGCATATCTCTCATTGGTGCCTTCCACTTATGCTCTTTTGTAACTATCCCGGAATGCCGTTTCCCGTATTTTGACTCCTAGCTAAAGCTAGGTGGGTAACCGCACACAGGCTTTTGCAGTCCACTCGGAGGAGGCATTGCAGCTACCTGTAAATATAGGAATCCCGTTTAAAGAAATGTAGGTTCAAAATAACAGGGAGTGTCGCACATCCTAGGATAGATAACCTCTTATGTAAATCCAAACGAGGCTTACCGCCTTTGCTCTTTTGTATGGTTTTATTATACCTCATTCCGGTCCAAAATACAAGTAAAAAGTATTTCTTTTTTTTGGCTTTTCGTCCTCCTTTGGATGCTTGCGGAACGCAGGTTGCATTTTTTTTAATTTCCCCCTTTTCATTTTTCAGATTCTGTTATACAATATAGGGAAAAAGAAATTTAAGTACATCATTAGGAGGGCACGTATATGCCAAAGCGAACAGATATCCATAAAGTCCTCATCATCGGTTCCGGCCCGATTATTATCGGTCAGGCCTGTGAATTCGACTACTCCGGTACGCAGGCTTGTAAAGCACTGAAAAAGCTCGGTTACGAGATTGTACTGGTCAATTCCAATCCCGCTACTATCATGACAGACCCTGAAACCGCTGACGTTACCTACATTGAACCTTTAAATGTAGAACGCCTGGAACAGATTATCGCAAAAGAGCGTCCCGACGCACTGCTGCCGAACCTGGGCGGCCAGTCCGGCTTAAACCTTTGTGCCGAGCTTGCAAAGAACGGTATTTTGGATAAGTACCATGTGCAGGTTATCGGTGTTCAGGTAGACGCTATCGAACGCGGCGAAGACCGGATTGAATTCAAAAAATCTATGAACGCCATCGGCATCGAAATGGCACGCAGCGAAGTTGCTTACAGCGTAGAGGAAGCGCTTTCCATTGCCGATACCTTAGGATATCCTGTCGTACTCCGTCCGGCTTACACGATGGGCGGTGCAGGCGGCGGCCTCGTTTATAATAAAGAAGAGTTAAAAACGGTTTGTGCCAGAGGCTTACAGGCAAGCTTAGTCGGTCAGGTTCTCGTAGAGGAGTCCATTCTCGGCTGGGAAGAATTAGAGCTTGAAATTGTCCGCGATGCCGAAGGCAACATGATTACCGTTTGCTTTATCGAAAACATCGACCCGTTAGGCATTCATACCGGCGACTCTTTCTGTTCCGCTCCGATGCTTACCATTTCAAAGGAATGTCAGAAGCGTTTACAGGAGCAGGCTTATAAAATCGTTGAGTCCGTTCAGGTCATCGGCGGCACGAACGTACAGTTCGCCCACGACCCGGTATCGGACCGTATTATCGTAATTGAAATCAACCCAAGAACCTCCCGTTCCTCCGCACTTGCTTCCAAGGCTACCGGTTTCCCGATTGCTCTCGTTTCCGCAATGCTCGCAGCCGGTCTTACCTTAAAGGATATTCCGTGCGGCAAATACGGCACGCTTGACAAGTATGTGCCGGACGGCGACTACGTTGTAATTAAGTTTGCGCGCTGGGCCTTTGAAAAATTCAAGGGCGTAGAGGACAAGCTCGGCACCCAGATGCGGGCTGTCGGCGAGGTTATGAGTATCGGTAAGACCTACAAGGAGGCCTTCCAGAAAGCAATCCGCAGCCTTGAAACCGGACGCTACGGTCTCGGTCATGCAAAGGATTATGATACAAAGACGAAGGAACAGCTCCTTCAGATGCTGGTAACGCCGTCCAGCGACCGTCATTTTATTATGTACGAGGCATTAAGAAAGGGCGCTACCGTAGAAGAAATTTTCGAGCTTACCAAGGTAAAGACCTACTTCATTGAGCAGATGAAAGAGTTAGTAGAGGAAGAAGAAGCTCTCGCTGCACACAAGGGAAGCCTTCCGTCCGATGAAGCCCTGATTTCCGCAAAGAAGAACGGTTTCTCCGATAAGTACCTCAGCCAGATTTTAGAGATTTCCGAGGATGCTATCCGCAACCGCCGTATTGCACTGGGCGTTGAGGAAGCATGGGAAGGCGTTCATGTCAGCGGCACACAGGACAGCGCTTACTACTATTCCACCTACAATGCACCGGACAAGAACCCGGTTAAGACCGACAAGCCGAAGATTATGATTCTCGGCGGCGGTCCGAACCGTATCGGTCAGGGTATCGAGTTCGACTACTGCTGCGTACATGCCGCTCTGGCATTAAAGAAGCTCGGCTTTGAAACGATTATTGTTAACTGTAATCCGGAAACCGTTTCCACCGACTACGATACCTCCGACAAACTCTATTTTGAGCCTTTGACTCTTGAAGATGTTTTAAGCATTTATAAAAAGGAACAGCCGTTAGGCGTTATCGCACAGTTCGGCGGACAGACTCCGTTAAACCTTGCTTCGGAGCTGGAAAAGAACGGTGTAAAGATTCTCGGCACCTCTCCTTCCGTAATTGATTTGGCAGAGGACCGCGATTTGTTCCGCGCAATGATGGAAAAGTTAAACATTCCGATGCCGGAATCCGGTATGGCTACTACGGTAGACGAAGCTCTGGAAATCGCAAAGGGCATCGGTTATCCGGTAATGGTTCGTCCGTCCTACGTTCTCGGCGGCCGCGGTATGGAAGTTGTGTATGACGACGAGAGCATGGTCGGCTACATGAACGCAGCCGTAGGCGTAACACCGGATCGTCCGATTCTGATTGACCGCTTCTTGAATCACGCAATGGAATGCGAGGCAGATGCCATCAGTGACGGCACCCACGCTTTCGTTCCGGCGGTTATGGAACACATTGAGCTTGCCGGCGTTCACTCCGGCGACTCGGCATGCATCATTCCTTCCGTACACATCAGTGAGGAAAATGTGCGCACGATTAAAGAATACACGAAGAAAATCGCAGAGGAAATGCACGTTAAGGGCTTAATGAACATGCAGTACGCCATCGAAAACGGCAAAGTATATGTTCTGGAAGCAAACCCGCGCGCTTCCCGTACCGTACCGCTGGTATCCAAGGTCTGCAACATCCGTATGGTACCGTTAGCAACAGATATTATTACCTCCGAAATTACCGGCCGTCCTTCTCCGGTGCCGGGCTTAAAGGAACAGGATATTCCGTACTACGGCGTAAAGGAAGCTGTCTTCCCGTTCAATATGTTCCCGGAGGTTGACCCGATTCTCGGACCGGAAATGCGTTCCACCGGCGAAGTGCTCGGCTTATCCACCTCCTACGGCGAAGCGTTCTACAAAGCGCAGGAGGCTACCCAGTCGAAGCTTCCGCTTAGCGGCACGGTTCTGATTTCCGTAAACCGTAAGGACAAGGCAGAGGCAGTGGAGGTTGCGAAACTCTTAGCCGACAGCGGTTTTAAGATTGTCGCTACCGGAAACACCTATGAGGTCATCCGCGAGGCAGGTATCGAAGCCGAGCTGGTAAAGAAGCTGTACGAAGGCCGTCCGAATGTGCTGGACCTTATCACCAACGGAAAGATTGACTTAATCATCAACTCTCCGGTCGGCAAGGACAGCGTAAACGACGACAGTTATCTGCGTAAGGCTGCCATCAAGGGCAAGATTCCGTATATGACTACCATCGCAGCTGCAAGAGCTACCGCCAAGGGCATCCGCTCCGTAAAGAAACACGGAAACAGCGAAATCAAGTCCTTACAGCAGCTCCACAGCGAGATTAAGGAAAAGTAAATTAAGACATTTCAAAGGCCATCGCACCAAGTGTGGGATGGCCTTATTTATAGTGTACTTCTCGTTTTGGAGTTTCTGATTCAAAAACTCCGGCGGGAATACTTCCGTTCTCTCCTGTTACGGATATAAGTCTTTCTAATTACTTCGGGCTTTCTAAGCGATGGCCGGAAATACCGTCTGTCAAGCATGTTTCCATAGTGTCAACACCGAGAAACACAGGTGTTGCTTTCCTTCCCGGGTGGGTTGGAATACAATGAAGTTGCTGCAGCATGCAAAAAGTATTAAACAAGGAAAGGAAGATTTTTATGGCAGAATTCGGAGAAAATTTAAAAAACGTAAGAGAACAAAAGGGATATACCCAACAAACTCTGGCAGACCATCTCTATGTAACAAGACAGGCAATATCACGTTGGGAAGGAGGTTCCCGCTATCCGGACCTGATGACCGCAAAGAAGATGGCACGGTTTTTGGAGGTTTCCTTAGACGATTTATTAACCGACGATGATATGAAACTCTACGCAGAGAAAAATGCGATTATAGAAAACCCTACCGCAAAAAGAGGTCAGATTATCTTACTGTCTCTGGCGTTTATGAGTTTGCTGTTTCTTAGCATCATACAATTGACGAGCTTCTGTTTTAAAGGCGGGAACGTCCTGGTATACAACAGCGAAACGCCGAAATATTTCCTGCTTACAATTCTTTTGGGCATCAGCATATTTTCTGCGCTTTTTGACCGGTTGAATGCAAAAACGACTCTGATGATTTACAGCGGTTATTTCGGAATATCGCTTCTCATCGGAGGAATCAATGTGTTCTCCGTCAGCGGCGGTTTCATAACTCTCTATTTTGCAGGAACTATGGTACTGAATCTTTTATGCTTCATTCTCTGCATCCGCTTTTTTGCCGGAAAGCGAATCACCAGCCCTGTACCGCTCTATGTTACATGCGCCATCTACGGAACCCTGGGCATCATCATCTTCATTACCGGCCTTTTCTCCGGTGAACCGATGCACGATGTCTATCGGAACTATCTGACGGATTCTGCCTTTTCTCTACTGGCGAATCTGGTCATGCTGGCTTTACTGGTGGTAATGGCATACACGCTTCACAGGAAGCGCAAGCTGAGTGCGCAATAATGTCATACCAAAACGGACGACACGATTTTGGAATGTGTCGTCCGCTTTTTGATTTTTTTACTTCTTACTGCACGACTGTAATATCAATCACTTTCACCATAAACAGGCACGGATTTTCTTCATCCCATACACAAGTAAACACCTCCAACGGATAGAACCCCTCTTTCTTATAGAATGCCCTTGTTCCGTTATAAGGCTCATATACTGCCGATTCGTCCAGCGTCTTGACCGTCAGGACCCTATATCCCTGCTTCTTGCAATAGTCCACGCAAGCTTCCATCAAACGATGACCACATCCTCTCTGTCAAGGTGCTAAACCCGCTCGAATTCAAAAACCTGCCCACAGACAAACAGTTCGTTCTTGACTTAAAGGTAATGCTCAACGATAACCGCATCTTAAATTTCGAAGTGCAGGTCATTGATGAAAAGGACTGGCTGGAGCGCTCCTTAACTTACGCCTGTCGTACCTTTGATCAGTTACAAATTATGAATTATATAGTGACAAATTTGTTCTTTCTGTGGTAAACTTAAACCAGATAGACAAAGCCACAGAGGAAGACCGCAAGTACGGCATTGACCACTGGGCCCGACTGTTTAAGGCTGATACCTGGGAGGCGATTAAGAAAATGGCACAAGAAAACGAATACATTTCCGGTGCTGCACAAACTATGTTTGAGTCCAGTCAGGACATTTCAATCCGCACCTTCTGCGAAGGCGTAGAAGAAGCCCACCGACTCCGTCGTGGACTGGAAATACGGTTGGAACGGGCAGAGGCAGCGTTACAGGCAAAGAATGATGTCATAGCCGAAAAAGATGAAGTACTTGCCAAAAAGGACGCAGAAATTGCCCGTCTCAAAGCACTTCTGGCAAGCAAGTAACATCCGCCCGCTGTGCGGGCCGGCAGATTCCAGCGCAAGAGTCTAAAGACTCATCGAATGGTTCGCCAACCGCAATTCATTTTCCCGCCAAACCCTAAAGAGCTTATTTTAATGGTTTTGCTTTACCGGCTCACCCGTGAACGGGTCAATATACTCCTTCCGTGACATTCACTTCGGATGTAATAAACTATTAATATCTACTTTGGATAACCTCCTTTGGTTTTATGTGGTTGGCGAACCCACATAATCATACCACCGGAGGTTTTTTACTATATCATGAACTTCATTCATGATCTTTCACTGCGCTCGGATTTTACAAGCTTGCTTGTAAAATCCTCACTACGTCTTTATTATACCATGCTACTTTCCTATCTGTGTATCAAGATTTAAAATATGCTCTACAAGCCAATCGGTCACAAACGATAACAGTTCCCCAAGCACAGCTTCCTGGTTATCCATCTGGTCTATTGCATCCAAATTGAACTTCTCCAACTCATCCATAAACGCCTGATGCTGTACCTTCTGTGTAAAAATCTTCTTATACCGAATGGATTCCATATAGGCCTCTTCGTCCGCAAAGTGCTGTTTCGCATAATTCATCAATTTTCCCAGCAAGTCTCTGATATGATCATACTTATCCGGTACAAACTCGTCATGCAACAGTTCGTATATCTGATTGGCATACTCAAACAATTTTGCATGCTCATCGTCAATCAATTGAATCCCCGTAAAATACTCTTTCTTCATCTCGTACATACTACGTTCTCCTTTCGATTGTCCTCTTTGGATAGAAACATGTTACATGCATATCTTATCATAGTTTTGATGCGTTTTCTACTCCTCTTTTGCACTATCTGCCGCGCGCTATCACATCTCCCATACGTACAGGAGTTTCTCCTTCCTCGTCCTGCCGTTTCATCAACTCCTCATTTACCGTAAGACTGTCCTTTTGAAACAGCAGGATAATGGTTGAACCGCCGAATTCAAAGTAACCTTTTTCCTTTCCCGCCTGCACATAGGAACCCACTGATACTTTGTGATTCGATATTTTCCCGACCAGAAGTGCTCCCACTTCCATCTGGACCATCCTTCCGAACTGTTCCGTTTTCACCGCCTGGTATTCTCTGCTGTTTTGTACGAATACCGGGATTGTCCTCAGTGCAATCGGTCTGACGCAATGCAGCTTTCCCCGTATCCGCCTTGAATAAAGAACCGTTCCGTTTGCGGCATAACAGTACCTGTGATAATTTGCGGGCGTCAGCCGAAAAATAAGTGCCGTACCGTCCTCGAAATTTTCCGCCAGCTTACGATCCTTTAATAAATCCTCCAAAGAATATTGTGTTTGCTTAAGATTCAAAACCACATCTTTTTTTATTTTTACAACGGATAAAAATCCGTCGCAGGGACTAATCAAATGTTTCGGGGCTAGCGCAGGAAGCTCCACGTTTCGCTTTCTGGTAAAAAAAGCATTGAAAGAGGAAAAGCCCCCTTGCGGAATGTCGATATCGCTCATATCGATTTTATGTTTCCGGATATAGTAGGGCACCAGCCGTTTCGACGCCCCGGACGAAAGAAAGCATCCTACCGTCTTTGACACCTTCGGTTGTACTAACCCTTTTAATATTACCCGCCCCAAAGCCGTTCTGTATAAAAACCTCAGCATCAGCGAATCCTTCATATCACGTCCCCTCCCATAAAAAGCAACATTCCCAGTGCTTCAAACACTCCTATCACAATAATGCATATTTTTCCTGTCAAACCGGGCTTTTTTATTTCAACCGGGGAAAGGAACCCCGCTCCCACCAAAAGCAGGAGTATCGGAAAACAAAGCACATTTTTACAAACTTTATAATCATATAACATATAAACGATTGGCAGCAATATGGCGATGGTCGTCACCGGAACCCCCAGAAAACTTTTCCGTTTTCCCGCAGTCCGGCCCTGTCTTTCTTCCTCCAACACATTATAATAAGCCAGGCGAATCAGGGCACATAAAACAAAGAAAGAAGAGATCAGTCCCGCAAATGCGTTTTTACCGGAAACCATGTACACAAAAATACCGGGTAACACGCCAAAACTTATCAGGTCGCTTAACGAGTCGATTTGGATTCCAAACCTCTTTTCACTGTCGTTCCTTGTTCTGGTAGAAGCTACCGTACCGTCAAACATATCACACAGACCTGCCAGCATCAGACAGAATACCGCTTTCCAATAATCCTGGCCTATAACGCTCAATATGCCGTAAAAAGCAAATAACATCCCGCAATAGGTAAGTATCACCGTATAGTCGTAATACCCAACTGCTCTTTTCTTCATCTCATCCTTCTCCTTTATCGTATCAATCCAAACAAAATACTATATGCCAAAATGCACCAAGGCTTTCCCAGAACAATAATCCATAGAAACCTTTTGCTGTTCATTTTCATCAATCCCGAAAAATAACATAAAAAATCATCCGGAAACAGCGGAAGCAGGGTTGCAACAAAAAGGAAACGCTCATACGATTTACTCTTTTCCATCCGCTTGCTCCATTTTTTATACAGCTTCTCCGGAAACATCGCCAACACAATGTCAATTCCGTATTTTCTGGCCAGATAATAAGCAATGATAGAACCGACGCTGATACCGATATAATTGCACAAAAAACCGACCGTACTTCCGAACGCGACAGCTCCGGCTGCACAGCCCAGATAGCCCGGCACAACCGGCACCACCACCTGAAATGCCTGAAATACAGTAAGGATTACCGGCGCCGCTATTCCAAACCCTTTCATGTAGGTTTGCAAATCTTCCACGGAAGTGAACTTCTGCTGAAAAAACTGTTTCAGTAATAGGAGCAGTACCACAACAACTCCTACCATAATCCATATTCGAATTTTCTTATTCACGCAGCGTCCCCCCCTCCCAGCAGCCTATTACTTATCTTTGATATGCTATCCCCATACCATTTTGAAAGTCCGCTTTTTCCGACAAACCAATAGCTTCCCTCCGCAAGTCCGATTCCGGCAAAGACATCAACCAGTACATGCTGCTTTGTCGTAAGCGTTGATATACAGATACTGACCGCCATCAAAGCAGAGAGTACTGTGTACCATTTTGGTATTCTTTTGTTTTCTCTTACGGCAATAAAGCAGAACCAGCTCGTCAGACAATGTATGGACGGAAACAGATTGTCCGCCGCATCGATACGGTATAACCATGTCATCATTACATCCCAGATAGAATTTCCTTCAATGGGCGGTCTTACGTTTGTTGTCGGAAATAGCAAAAAGCATAACAAACAAACCAGCTTTGCCAGCAAATCGGCACTCATAAAGCGAAACGCAGTTTCCCGGTTCTGACGGCATCCGAGTATGTAATTTACAATCCAAACGATATAGCACCCCCAATAGATCACAATGGTCCACGGAATAAACGGTATCCGGTCGTCTAAGCTGTTTGAAAGATTATAGTGTGTACTTTCGCTCATCAATACTCTGGTACCGTAATAGGTTATGGCATTGCAGACCACTGTCAGAATTAACGGCAGCCACATAACCCTTGGTATCACTTCCCTCTTCTTTTGCATTTATCTCTCCTTTTCCGAAGAAGCGCCGATTCATTCGGTATCCGGTGAATACCGGTCCGAAAAACAGCGTTCTCCGATGTAATCAGTAGTTTCCCCGAATCCGGCTTCCCTGCAGCCGGACCATTTTTCTCTCCTTTCTTTCACTTTATACTACACTTCTTAATAAGCCCTTTACTCATTTCTTAAATTTTTCTTAAAAAAGAATCGCTTTGAATATCGAAATCTCCTCTAAAAAACCGCACAATCTCCTTCACTCCGTTCACCGCCTGCTCGTCCTCGATTGCAGGCACCCTGTCCGTATTATGGCTGAACACCGCCGGATATAGTTTATGACAATTCATTAAATGCAGAAGGGTGCAGGCAGTTTCATAGGGTTTATCCATTCTTCCGTCGCCGCCGCCCACCAAAATGACCGCACCCTTCTTCGGTTTTACAATACACTTCTCGTTTCGGAAAAAACCGGAGCAAAAATAAGTTTGAAGTCTGCTTCCCACATCCAGCAGCTTTCCGGTCAGCTCCGAAAAATAAATCGGCGAAGCAATCAAAATATTATCACATTCTTCAAGGTATGCATATACCTCCTGCATTTCATCGTGAATCGAGCAGCCTCGATTTTTCTTACAATATCTGCAATCCACACAAGGCGAAATATTGCAACGATAGGCATTTACAATCTTGTATTCTCCCGCAAGGTTATCGGTCACTATCTTAAGAAGACTTTCCGTATCCCCGTTCACCCGTGGGGAGCCGTTTAAAATTAACGTTTTCACTTTTCTTTTCCCTATCCTTTCCTCTGTTTTTTTCTGTTTACAATTCAAAACTGCCGCGCCCGAAAGCGCGGCAGTCCGTCTTACAAACTATACCTTCGAAAGAAACACGGATTATATCAGCGTTTCCCCATGTATTTTATTCCTCACCGTTTCTTACCGCTTCTTCCATAATCTTCTGTACTTCTTCATCATTGGAGAGTATCGGTGCTACATCCTTACCCTTAATCTTACGGTCAACGTAGTTGCGTACAATCTTAACCACAACCGGCGACAGTACAATGACACCGATCAGGTTCGGAATCATCATCAGACCGTTGAAGGTATCGGAGATATCCCATGCGATGGAAGATGTCATCAGCGCACCGCTTACTACCAGCAATACGAAAATTACCTTATAAATCTTCACACCGGTCATACCGAATAAATACTCCACTGCCTTGCTGCCGTAATGGGACCAACCGAGTACTGTGGTGAATGCAAACAGAAGCATTGCAACGGCGATAAACCATTCGCCCGGCCGTCCGAATACATTGCCGAAAGCCTGTGCTACCAGAGTTGCGTCTTTCGTCCCCTCTGCCGCAAGACCCGTTTCCAAATCAATGGCACCGGAGGAAAGTACAACAACCGCGGTCATGGTACATACAATCATGGTATCTGCAAATACTTCAAAAATACCCCACATACCCTGCTTTACCGGCTCTTTTACGTTGGAGTTCGAGTGAACCATAACAGAAGAACCAAGACCGGCCTCATTGGAGAACGCACCGCGCTTACAGCCCTGCGTAATGACCGTTTTTATGGTAACACCTACAACAGCGCCTCCTACGGCCTTAATTCCGAACGCAAACTTGAAAATAGCGGCAAACACAGCACCGATTTTACCGATATGTACAAAGAAGACAATCAGACAGCCGATTACATATGCAACTGCCATAAACGGAACAACCTTCTCCGCTACCGCTGCAATACGCTGCAAACCGCCGATAATGATTAACGCCGCAACTACCATAAGCACAAGGCCGATAATCAATGCAACAAGAGAAGCATCGCCTACCACCTTCGGAGCCTCTACATTCTTAAAGAACGCAGACTCTACGTTAATTACTATTTTGTTAATCTGGCCCATATTTCCGATACCAAAGGATGCCAGAATCGCAAAAATCGCAAACAATACCGCAAGCACACTGCCGATTGCCTTACATCCCTTCTTCTTCCCCAGACCGTCCTTTAAGTAATACATCGGGCCGCCGGACCACTCGCCGTTTTTATTTCTGCGGCGATAGTAGATACCAAGTACATTTTCGGAGAAGTTGGTCATCATACCGAGAAATGCCATAATCCACATCCAGAACACCGCACCCGGACCGCCGACTACGATAGCCGCTGCCACACCGGCGATATTACCGGTACCGATTGTTGCAGCCAGAGCCGTACACAACGCCTGGAACTGGGAAACCGAGCCCTTATCCTTCTTGTTGTGCGTATCCCTCTTAAACACGCTTGCAATCGTCTTCGTCCACCAGTGCTTTAAATGACTGATTTGGAAAACACGTGTTACAATTGTCATGAGTAAACCGGTTCCGAATAAAAGAATCAATCCAACCTGTACCCACACAAAATCGTTTACCTTACCGTTAATTTCGGTAAGAAGTTCCAAAAAACCTTTCATAAAAATCCTCCTGTCCTTTTGCCTGAGAGATCGGCGGCTCTGCCGCCTTACACCTTCGGCGTTCATCTGTAATGAATCTCTCCAAGATTATGAGCATTCAACGCCCACAAAAAAATCATATAGGACAGGAGGTATTTTGTCAAGATTTCTTAACAACTATTTGCAAATTTCTTTCCGCTGCGCCGGGATTTTGGCAAAGCGTTTTGCTTCCTACAAATATGCCTGCAGCCGCCGCATAAAGTCTTCTTCCTCTTTGATGATCCGCTCCGCCAGATTTCTGCTCTCCGGTGCGGCATTCCGAAATTCATTTAACTTTCCGGCAAGGGACTGCATGCCCATATTACAGCCGTCCGTCATAATCTTGGCAACCTCTTTGTTTCCCTTGTTCAGCCGCATCTTCGTTTCCGTACTGAGTTTTGAAAAAGCAGCCGCCATCAGAGTCGGTTCCTTCTCCTTTTCGCCGTTTTCTTCTAACAGTTTTGCGCTTTCCGCCTCAAACCCCTCATGCTTTTCCTTACTCTCACGAATCAATTGTTCCAAGCCCGTGTCGGTAACAAATTTCTGAATCTGCGTCATGCTGTTTATTGCCATTTTGCAACCCGAATTGCATTCCTGCAACAATCTTCTGGTATCTTCCTGCATTGCGCCACCTTCCTTCTTACTGTTTTGCGGATACTATTTGCAAAAACAAGCCGGTTTATTCAGCGAATGCCGTCGAAGTTTTACAAAACCGCAATCACAATCCCCGCAATAATCACGGCCGCACAAAACAGCTTATACGCAATATTTTTTTCCTTGAAAATAAATTTCCCGGCCAGAATCGTTACCACGCAGCCCGCCTGTTTCAGCAATGTCATAATCGTCACCTTACTGTCTGCGGACTGGTTTGCAATAAAAAGCGCTTTGTCGCCGATAATAAACAGCACGCTTAAAATCCAAATCCAGTAATTTTTTAACGCATCGTAAAGCCTGATTTTTGTCTTGGAAATCAGAATATAGAGTGCATAAAACAGCACCAGAAACAGCATATACCAGAACTGTAACTGCGTACTCGTTACGGTCTGCATCAGGACTTTATCCATCGTGCCGGACACGCCGTTTAAAAGGCAGGATAGCAAGGCAAAACAAACGATTTTCGTATCTGTCCTTTCCGAACGGTCCTCCTTCGCGCCCTTTCGGTACCTGCACAATAAAAGTCCGGTACATACAAAGGTCAGTCCTACCATCTGCCAAAACGACATACGCTCTCCCAGCAAAAGCACTCCCATCAGCGTTGAAAAAATCACCCGGGACAAATCAAGAAGCCCGTAAAGACTAATCGGCATTTTTTTGATTGCCTTAAAACTCAGAATCCACGCCACAAAAATCACAAAGGATTTGAGGGCAATCAAAAGCATGGTACGCCACTCCACACCGCCCGCTTTCGGTGCGCTTGGTGCAACCATCAGAAAAGAAAGCAGGGTATAGACAAACAGCACTTCCAACACCGTATTCTTTTCCATTGATTTTTTCTTTACAATTTCGCGCACTCCCTTTAAAATCCCGTACAGAAGTACCAACCAGATCCACAACATCTTCTTATCTCCTACAACCGTTTGTTTCCGGCCGTTCAAAGCCGATTTTTATCTTAAAGAAATCGTTTACGCTTTCAGCTTGTACACCTTATCCCTTTCCGTCCCCTCTATCGTAACGATACCCTCCGCCGCCAGTTCCGCAAGGTACTGCCGCGCGCGCAACGGTTTCAGAGGAATATGTTCCGCAATCTCCGCCGCGTCTGCGCTGACATGATACGTCAGGTATTCTATCATTCTCTGCTTGTGGATACGCTTCATCGCCAGGCTTTTCCCATCTATTTTAATTGCCTTTACCTTGCCCCCCGGTCTTCTGCGCGGTCTTTTTCCGCCTCCTTCCGTAAGGTCAAAGGTAACGGTAATCCGCTCCGGGGCAAAGCTCTCGGTAATTCTCGGCGCGCAGCGGTTCTGTGCTTTCCATGTACTGTAAATAGTTAAAATACCGTTGCCGGCGCCTTCCCCGATTGTAAGGAAGTGAAACATCCGCGCCAACGCCGCATTTCGCGGGTCGGACACGCCGCCGCTTTTTGCGTCCGCAAGGTCGATACGAAACCCGCCCGGATTGGAAAGAGAAATCTCCTGTTTTGTTTTCACAATCACAACACCGCCGAAGCCCCGGTAATCCGCATTCACAAGGCAGTTCAGCAGCGCCTCCCGCAAAGCGGCCGCCAAGGCTGCATTTTCCTTTCGCCCGACCGCTCCGGGCGGTTCCGGCTTCTCTATTCCCCGCACAAGCCTCTCCCCCACAAGAGAATAGAACTCATATACATTGGCGCAGCAGGAAACCGGGTGACAGAGAACCTCCCCTTCCCCGTCAAGCCGTTCTTCATATACAAGCGCATAGGAAGGGTACTCCTTTTCAATCTCCCGCACCCGCCCGAACATCAAAAGTCCGGCCGCCGTCGGATGCAGCTTCCCGTCCGCGCCTCTGCCGGTTGCTCCGAGCTTATACAAAAACTCGGCGTCGTCAAGACTTTCCCATGTATGTCCCGGACGTTCCCGCCTCATACAGTCACGATAACGGCATATCGTGTCATCATCAAACACATCCGGCGTCATTGCCTCGAGAAGCTCCATATCCTGAGTTTCCATCGCGGCATCGCGAAACATTGCCTCGACTTCCTCTTTCGTACACTTGTAATCCCCTTCGCCGTTTCTGCGGTAAGAACCGGAAAACGGGTCCTTATCAATAAATACCGGCTTGTCATACCGTTCTGCCCGGGGTACGGTAATTACAATGATACGGTTGCCGTTTACTACCTCCACGGCCACATGAGCAGCGGAAAGAATATTGACGCTGACTTTCCCCGAATGGTTCATAATCTCCCAGAACTCCGCAATCAGCTGCTCCGGGTCGGGAAGATTCACCGGGTGAAGGGATTTGTCCTTATGCTCCTCCACGCCCAGCAAAATCACGCCGCCAAGCGTATTCGCAAAGGCGGAATAAGTTTCCCAGAGGCTCTTTGGCAGACCGCCGAGCGCTCTCTTTGCCTCAATCCGGTTATTCTCTCTATAATTTTCAATATGTAACACATCAATCATAGTCTGCCTCCTCCTAATATAGTTATTGTAGCACAGCATTTAAGAAAAGAATAGAAAATTTCAAAACAAAATAAAATCCATTTCGTTCCGCTGCCGCTTTTGCCCAGAGAACTCCATGGATTTCATTTCACATTACCGTCCGACGCCGCGCCTTTACCGGCCGCCTATAAAATATCAATATACTCGCCGCTCAACGCTTTGTTCATACTTCTGACCGCACAGAATTTACCGCACATGGAACAGCTTTCTTCAATTTCCGGCTTCCGCTCCTCACGAATCCTTTTCGCTGTTTCCGGGTCAAGGGAACATTCCCACTGCTTTTCCCAGTCAAAGGTTCTTCTTGCGTCCGCCATTTTATCATCAATATCTCTTGCATGCGGGACATGCTTTGCAATATCGGCAGCATGCGCGGCTATTTTGGACGCAATAATTCCCTGCTTTACATCCTCTACATTCGGCAGTGCAAGATGCTCCGCAGGCGTAACATAGCAAAGAAATGCCGCTCCTGCCGACGCTGCAACCGCCCCGCCGATGGCAGAGGTAATATGGTCATACCCCGGCGCAATGTCTGTTACAAGCGGTCCCAGCACATAAAACGGCGCTCCCAGGCAGATTGTCTGCTGCAGCTTCATATTCGCTTCAATCTGGTCAAGCGGCATATGCCCCGGACCCTCAATCATTACCTGCACATCCTTTTCCCATGCGCGCTTTGTCAGTTCTCCCAGACGAACCAGTTCTTCAATCTGGCATACGTCACTGGCGTCTGCCAGACAGCCCGGGCGGCAGGCGTCCCCCAGAGAAATCGTCACATCATACTCTCTGCATATCTCCAGAATTTCATCGTAATACTCATAAAACGGATTTTCGTTTCCGGTCATGCTCATCCAGGCAAAAATCAAAGAACCGCCCCGGGATACAATATTCATCTTCCTTTTGTGCTTCTTGATCTGTTCGATTGTTTTGCGGGTAATGCCGCAGTGAAGCGTTACAAAGTCTACTCCGTCCTCCGCATGCAGCCGGACAACATCAATAAAATCCTTCGCGGTAAGCGTAGCGAGATCCCGCTGATAATGAATCACGCTGTCGTATACCGGAACCGTTCCTATCATGGCCGGGCATTCGCTCGTCAGCTTTCTTCGGAACGGCTGCGTATTGCCGTGAGAGGAAAGGTCCATAATCGCTTCGGCACCCAGATTCACGGCAGCCATTACCTTTTCCATTTCAATGTCATAGTCTTTGCAATCTCTTGAAACACCCAGATTTACATTGATTTTTGTACGAAGCATGGAACCGACGCCGTTCGGCTCCAGACATTTATGTAGTCTGTTTGCGCAGATTGCAACCTGTCCCTTGGCAACAAGCTCACGAATTTCTTCCTCACTGCGGTATTCTTTTTTGGCAACCGCCTTCATTTCCTCCGTGATGATTCCTTTTTTCGCCGCTTCCATTTGTGTGTGATATGTCATCCAACTGCACCTCTCTCAAAATATTAAAAACGGAACGCCTGAAATGGCGCTCCGTTTGAATCCGTGATATACTATTCCTTCCTACGTTGGCATTATCCACATCAGGTATACGGGTCGAAGTTCTCAACTTCCTCTCAGCCTGTTTACAAGCTCCCCGGCTATTCTGTTTTCTAAGGGCATTATACCATATGTGCGTTTCAAGGTCAATTCCGAATATATTGTTTTTCGGCTATTTAAATTCTTCTCACTTCACCTTTCCATTCCGCCATCCAATATTTTCTCAAAAAACTCCAGAAATCCGTCTTCCACAGCAACCTGGTCCAGTTCATCCTCCGGTACATTCGGAACGATAATCCCCTTTGCTTTTAAATCATTCAAACCGATTAATTCTATATCAAATTTTTCCAATCTGCGTTTCATCGCCGACAACTTTGCCGGATTTCCTGTTCCGTATAATATCTTCATTTTCAAATCATCCTTTTTATCATTTACAAGATTAGGGTGTCAAAAGCCTCATGGACTACAAGGAACTTGCCCTGTGTAAGGATTTTTATTGGAATTCTACGGAGGATGATAGACTTTCTTATTACTCCGTACTCTGGTCAGCAACGCCCGGACAGGATGTCCGAGCGAGGTCGCACGCGACAAGGATGTCGCGTAAGGACCGGTTGCGTCACTTTTACTCTTCTTATCGGAGTAATTAGAAAGACTTCACTTTTCGCTCCGTTATCTTATCATTTTCATCAGGCACTCCGCACAATATCGGTGATGCCGGATCATATGTGCTGCAATTCTTTACAACACTTTCTTCGCTGTAATTCGCATAACAATATTTGCACCCGTTTTTACATGTATTATATGTGCCAATATCTACACTTTCCATACACCCACATGCTTGTCTCTGATTTTTATCTTTTCCGGCTTTCAGCTTACAGCCGGTTATTTCTTCTATCAGTGCTTTATCAATGCAGCAGTTATGTTCAATCCCGCATTCATCCAAATCTATACTTTCGGCACAGCTGCCGACTGACATTCCGTTTGCTCTTGCAATTTGGCTTATTTTGGTGGCAAACCTCAATAGCTCCGGCTCATCAATCTCATATGCCTCAAGTAGTTCCATATTTCTTTTATTCTTTGCATATACATCCCCAAAGCTTATGACACATTTCTTTGTATCTCCCTTAAGAGCTGTTGCAATTTGCTCAAATGCTTTTAAATGATATTCCGGAGTATACTTTTTTGTGAAAATAATAGGATCATATCTCCAAATGACTTTTTGTTTTCCGATTCTCTTTGACAACTCCTGAAAGATCGGAATCATCTTTTCCTTTTTATGCGGAACATTACACTCCATATCATTTCCGTAACCGGTCAGAGTGAACTGAAAATAGTAGTTATATTCCGCAAGTTCGTCCAATCTGTTTATCATCGGCTCCGGATTCTTTGTCCAAAAAACGATACAGTCGACTACCTCCGGCGATATAGTAATCTTACCCACCTGATGCACATTCATTGGATTTCTGACATACACAAAGCCCTCTTTTATTCTGTTAAAAAACCATTCCGAATAATAATTGGGAATGTCCGTTCTGCGACTTACACTTAATATCATCAGCCTTCGTCCTCACTCCTTTTCTTCCGCACCTCGCTTTCTCTAATGCTTTCCCGTTAGTTTAAAAGCATCCTTCACCAGCAAAAGTGTATCATCTACCGTTCTTTCTTCATCTCTTAAAATCACATTAAAACCGGAATTAAGAAAACTGTTATATATCTCCCTTGAATTAACCCTCTTTAAGCACTCTCTGAAGTTTTCTATTGCTTCATCAGGATTTTCCTCTTTTAGCAGCAACTGATATAAAAATTGTTTCTCTCTATCAGGTCTTTCAAAAAATCTTTTGACGGATATATCCGGCTCTGCTAACATAATCAAAACATGCTCTTTATCTGATATTTCTGCCAGCACTTCTACCGGAATATTGGTATCAACAAATATAGGCTTGTCCTGCTCAGATAGTTTTTCAAGAATTTTCAGTTCCAAAATAGTACATTCTTTTGTTGTCTGCTGAATCCATGCCTCATATTCATCCGGTGTCCTTCTGATAAAGTCACTCCAGTTTTGCAAATCTCTCGTGTATGTCAACCCCGGAAATTCCCGGCTATCCAAATCTGCAATCAGTTCGTCATGATAATTTTCTCCACAGGCTATGCCATTATATTTTTCAGCCAGCAATTTTACCATAGTGGACTTACCTGCATATGCAGTTCCGTTTATAAAATATACATTGGCAAATTTCATCCTATATTTTCCTCCCCATAACATTATATCATGAACTTCGTTCATGATCTCCAACTCCGCTCGGATTTTGCAAGCAAGCTTGCAACTCCTCACTACGTCTTTATTATATCACTTCCGCGCGCATAAAACCATTGAATTTTGCGATAACATCCTCTACCCGGAAATTAAATAAACCATTATCTTCAGGTAAGCAATGCTATTTTTTCAGTTTTTAAAAATTTTCTGTAATTTTTTTGCTGTTCCGGACGTTATATATATGAAAAGCTTTTCAAATTGAAACAAAGGAGAATAGAGATGGATTCAACCGAGGTTGAGATTGTTGCAAGAAAATATCTGGATTCCGTATATCGTGTAGCAATCAACTACTCAAAAAATGCACAGGATGCAGGCGATGCCGTTCAGAATGCGTTTCTTAAGCTGATGAAAACAGATATGATTTTTTCAGATGATGAACACATTCGCAGATGGCTGATTAAGGTAACAATCAATGAATGCAAAAGCTTCTGGAGAAGGCTTACCAAGCATTCGATATGCAGTCTTGATGAGCTTTATGATAATGGTTACGAACTGCCCATCGCGGCAAATGATGAATACAATACAGCCAATCGTGCGAGAGAACTCTGGGATGCGGTAATGCATCTGCCTGCGAAATACAGCATTGTTCTTCATTTGTATTATTATGAAGGTTATTCGGTTGACGAAATCTCGAAAATGGTGGGAATTACACAATCAAATGTGCAGGTTCGCCTCATGCGCGGAAGAAAAATGTTAAAGGAAAGCTTAGAAGGAGAAAAACTATGACGGAAAATAAAAGGAATAAGAGCATGAATGACGAGTTGGATAGTCTTTACGAGGCAGTGTTTGACGGCATAAAAGCTCCTGACGAGCTTTACAGAAAGGTGGCAAACATGAAGAGTATAGCAAGAAGTAAAACAAATATTACACAAAGGGTTGTTATCGCTGCCCTGGTAACGCTTTTCGTTGTATTCAGCAGCAATCTCGCGGTGTATGCAGCAACCGGAACCGGCTGGATTGGACGCATGATTGTATCATGGTCAGGTGAAGCAAAGGAAGTGGATTTCCGGGAAGATACAAATTCAGACGGGGATACTTATTACATCGGCACCGTTCAGGATGAGAAAGGAAACGCACTTACAATAACAACCGATGACCCAGCAGTTCTTGACGGAAAAAGCTTCGAAGTCGATGGGACTGATGTTTATGTAACATCTGAGGACGGAGAGAAAAAAAAGATTGAGGTAAACGATCAAGAGGAGGGATTCACTGCGTCTCCGGTTTGGGTTACACCATTACCTAAAAAGTAACTTGATATTTCTACTGAAAAATTCATTGCATTCCCAGATCTTTGCTCATGTCGCACCGGTGCGCACAAAAAGGAATGTTAAACTGTCCTCGGAACCGAGGTCGTTGGAACAAAAAGAGCCCCTGCAATTCGCAGGGGCATTTTTTGTTCCAATTATCTCTTTGAGAACTGTCCATGCGTTAAGAAAACGTGCCGGTGGCACGTTTTTAGCGTGGAGACACTCATGCTGTGCTGAGTGTCGACCTCGGAAACCGAGGTCATTTGGAATCAAAAAGAACCCGGCAACAAAGTTGCCTGGGTCCTTTGGATTCCAAATTATCTCTTTGAGAACTGCGGAGCACGTCTTGCAGCCTTTAAGCCGTACTTCTTTCTTTCCTTCATACGAGGATCTCTGGTTAAGAAGCCTGCCTTCTTTAATGCCGGACGATAGTCAGCGTCTGCCTGTAACAGAGCACGGGAAATGCCGTGTCTGATGGCACCTGCCTGACCGGTGAACCCACCGCCGTGTACATTTACAAGAACATCGAACTTGTCAGCGGTTTCCGTCAATGTTAACGGCTGACGAACGATAAGCTTTAAGGTCTCAAGACCGAAATACTCGTCGATATCTCTCTTATTAATCGTTACCTTACCGGTTCCCGGTACGAGGTATACTCTGGCAATACTGCTCTTTCTTCTGCCAGTACCGTAATATCTTGCTTTCGCCATTTTTATTTCCTCCTTTCGACCTGATTAAAACTTAAGCTCTAATGCTTCCGGCTTCTGTGCAGCATGCGGATGCTCAGCACCGGCATATACATGTAACTTCGTAATCATGCTTCTTCCTAACGGTCCCTTCGGAAGCATGCCCTTAACCGCAAGCGTAATCACGTCCGTCGGCTTCTTGTCAAGCATTTCCCTTAAGGTCGTTTCTCTCATTCCGCCCGGATAGTCGGAATGGTTGAAGTAAATCTTCTGATCTAACTTCTTACCGGTAACCTTTACCTTTTCTGCGTTTACTACAATCACGTTGTCGCCGGTATCAATAAACGGGGTGTAGGTCGGCTTGTTCTTACCTCTTAAAATCTTAGCGATTTCAGAGGAGAGGCGGCCTAAGGTCTTTCCCTGTGCATCGATTACATACCACTTTCTTTCGATGGTAGCCGGGCTTGCCATAAATGTCTTCATAGCGTTTCCTCCTTCATTCATCTCAAATGTCGTTCTATTCAAGCATGGTCAGCTTCCGCCGACAATGCGGAATAACCTTACCAACAGTTCGCATTATAGCGGCTGCAAGAACGAAAGTCAAGCGTTTTTCCAAGGTTTTTTGAAGAAATTTTAAATTTTCTTAGTTTTCATTCACAAAAATCATTTTTCAAATTACAAATCCTAGTGAATTTAATGTTTTTTCAATTCACTCCTTTTTAAAGCCCGCAACCTGTGCCTGCTTTTTCTTCCACACTTCTTCCGGGTCCGGAAAATACTCGATTCCGACCAACATCAGCCCCTTTGCCGGTGCGGTCGGTCCTGCCGCCTCACGGTTCTTTGCCTCTATCATTTCCTTTACCTCTTCCGGTCTTCTCTGATGCTCTCCGACTAACAGAAGGGTTCCCGCGATAATGCGCACCATATTATAGAGGAAACCGTTTCCGGTAATCCGAATCGTAATCAAATGTCCGTCCCGCTCAACCTCCAGGGAATAAACGGTACGGACATGGTCCGGCACCTGTGCCTTTGTAGAGCAGAAGCTGGTAAAATCATGCTCGCCAAGAAAATACTGCGCCGCCTCCCGCATTGCTTCCACATCCAGATTGTGATAAACAAAATGAGTGTACCCACGATTAAAAGGCTGCACAAAGTCCGCATTCCAGATTTTATACTCGTAGGTCTTTTTACTGTCCCACTTTCGCGGATGAAACTCCGGCGCCACCTCAAAGGACCTCTGAATCACGATATCCTCCGGCAGACTGTGGTTTAGGGCATAACAAAGCTTTTCCGCAGGAATCCGGGTATCGGTATCAAACACCGCCACATTTCCCATCGCATGGACGCCGGAGTCGGTACGGCTGGCACCGATTACCGCAATCTCTTCCTTCAACAGACGGGACAGTTCACGGTTTAAAACCTCTTCCACCGTAACGGCATTCGGCTGAATCTGCCAACCGCAGTATTTTGTTCCGTCATATGCCACAATTAGCATAATTCGCCGCATAACGATCCCCTTTCCTGTAAAATTAGGGTTTGACCCCAAGTCCGGTTCCGAATAGACCGTTTTATTCATCCAAAGCCTAAAGCTCCAAGGAAGCAACTACCGGAACAAAAAACCGCTTCCAATCACACTTCCGAGATACACAAACAAAATGAGATACGCCACTGCGTCCCTCTTCTTATACTTTAACGGCTTCATCTTTGTACGTCCTTCCCCGCCGTGGTAACAGCGGGCCTCCATCGCAAGCGCCAAGTCGTTTGCACGGCGGAACGCCGACACGAACAACGGCACTAAAAGCGGCACGAGAGCCTTTGCGCGCTGCAACAGCTTTCCGCTTTCAAAGTCTGCACCTCTTGCCTGCTGGGCTTTCATAATTTTATCCGTTTCCTCGATGAGAATCGGAATGAACCGAAGCGCAATCGACATCATCATTGCAATCTCATGCACCGGAACCCGAATCTTTTTCAGGAAGCCAAGTCCCTTTTCCAAACCGTCCGTCAGCTGGTTCGGCGTGGTGGTAAAGGTCATAAGCGACGAACCAAGTACCAGAAGCACAAGGCGCACCGCCATCAGCGCCGCCATAATCACACCCTCGTCGTAGATGTGGATAATCCAAAAAGAGAATACTTCCTCGCCTTCTCTTGTCAGCAGCAGGTTAAACAGCAATGTAATTAACAGCAGAAACAGCACCGGACGGAGTCCCCGCACGATATACCGGAACGGCACCTTGGAAAGCTTAATCACACAGCCCACAAACACCGCGGCAATCACATAGCCGAGATACCCCGAAAACACAAACAGGGAAAGCAAAAAAAGCATCGTTCCGGCAAGCTTTACCCGCGGGTCCAGCCGATGTATCGGCGAATCCACCGGGTAATACTGTCCGATGGTAATATCACGAATCATCTCCCGCCTCCTTTCCAGTCGGCAAGAAGAAGTTCCCTTGCTTCCTCTACGGTGGTCGCATTGTGCGGCAGCAAAATCCCCGCGTTTTTCAGCGACTCCGACAGGTAGGTGACCTGCGGCGCCGCAAGACCTATCTTTTCTAAGTCCTGATATGACTCAAATACCTCTTTTGGCGTTCCGTCGCAGAAAACCCTGCCTCCGTTCATTACAATCAATCTGGAGGCATATTTCGCCACATCCTCCATGCTGTGGGAAACCAGAATAACCGTTCTGTTTCCTTCGCTGTGAATCTGTGCGATACGGTCTAATATTTCATCACGCCCCCGCGGGTCAAGTCCGGCGGTCGGCTCGTCCAAAATCAAAATCTCCGGCTGCATGGCGAGCACCCCCGCAATCGCCACACGGCGTTTCTGTCCCCCCGAAAGTTCAAACGGGGAGGCGTCGTAAAGCGACTCGCTCACTCCCGCTTCCTTTAACGCCGCAAAGGTGCGCATATCCACCTCAAGCTGCGGCAGTCCCATATTCTTCGGACCGAACGCAACATCCTTGACTACGGTCGTTTCAAAAAGCTGGTGTTCCGGGTACTGAAAAACCAGCCCTACCTTACTGCGTAATTCCTTTTTATTATAATCGGCAGCGCCGATGTCGTTTCCCTGATAATAAATATGCCCGGAGGTAGGCGCAAGCAGTCCGTTTAAATGCTGCACCAACGTCGACTTTCCGGAACCGGTATGCCCGATCAAACCGATAAATTCCCCTTTTTGCAGTACCAGATTAATGTCCTGTAATGCATACTTTTCATACGCCGTACCGGCGCCGTAAACATAATTCACATGATCCAGTACCATGCACTCCCGCAAATCTCTGTTCATTACTTCCGCTTCCATCCCGCCGCCTCCTTTCTATCGAATCTTCCTGTTTCTGCTTCTATACTCTGCTCTCCCGCATCCTGTTTTTTGCCGCACAATAGGCCGCCGTAAACTCCTCTACGGTAAGAATCCCGTCCGGCAACGGCACGCCCTGTTTTTTCAGTTCATAGGCAAGCTCTGTTACCTGCGGCACATCCAGACGATACTTTTTTAACAGTTCTACCTTGGAAAATACCTCCCGCGGCGTTCCCTGCATCACAATTTTCCCTTCATCCATTACAATGACGCGGTCGGCGTCGATAACTTCGTCCATATAGTGTGTAATCAGCAGAATCGTTACCCCTTCGATTTTATTCAGCTCGTGTATCGTTTTTATAACCTCCCTGCGCCCTACCGGATCAAGCATGGCAGTCGGCTCGTCCAATACAATACAGTCCGGCCGCATTGCCATAATACCCGCAATGGCAACGCGCTGTTTCTGCCCGCCGGAAAGCTTATTCGGCGAGTGGTTGCGATATGCCAGCATTCCTACTGCGGTCAGGCTTTCCACTACCCTGCGCCAGATTTCTTCGGTCGGCACACCGATATTTTCCGGTCCGAAGGCAACGTCCTCCTCTACAACCGTAGCAATAATCTGATTATCCGGATTTTGGAACACCATGCCGGCGCTCCGGCGGACATCCCATAAATGCTCCTCATCCTTTGTATCCATATCATTTACCAAAACCACACCCTCCGTCGGCGTAAGCAGTGCATTGATGTGCTTTGCCACCGTGGACTTTCCGGAACCGTTATGACCCAAAATTGCGACAAACTCGCCCCGTTTTACCTCAAAGCTCACTTCATCCAGCGCCCGGGCAATACTCTCCACATTGCCTTCCTCGTCACGGCGGATATATTCAAATACAAGCTTATTTGTAGAAAGCATATTCTTCTTCATAACGGCCTCCTTTCGGATTATTCATCATGCCGACTTACTAAATTTGAGCTTCTTTCCATATACACATTCAAATATTTGCAAACCATTCCGGAACCTTGTACAGAAGGTTCCGGAAGCCCTCGCTAACTCTCCTGAATATGCATACGGAAAAGGGGCTATCACACCTTAGTGCGACAGCCCCTCCATTTGCTAAACTAACTCAATGAGAACTTCCATTGCGGCATCGCCCTTACGCTGGCCGATTTTAACGATTCTGGTGTAACCACCCTTACGGTCTGCATACTTCGGTGCGATTTCATCAAAGAGCTTATCTGCAACATCAACCTTCTTTGTATTCTTCTTCTTACCGGCTGCCTCGGTCGGAACGGAAGTAATTCCGTAGAGCACCTTGTTCATCTGACGTCTGGCATGAAGTCTGGATGCTGCTTCCTTCTTAATTTCCTTGTCAACCTCATCGAATACGGTTACTTTCTTTCCGTCAACTACTTCCTTTACTCTCTTGCCGTCCTTGTCCTTGCGGGCAACCTTAGCCTTTACGGTAACCATCTCGTAGTTGTCCTTTTCCTTTACTGCCATCGTAATCAGATGCTCAGCTATGCTGCGGATTTCCTTTGCCTTAGCTTCCGTCGTTCTGATCTTGCCATGGTATAACAGGTTTGTTACCTGATTTCTTAACAATGCTTTTCTCTGGCTCGACGTTCTGCCGAGTTTTCTATAGCCTGCCATTGCGCCTTCCTCCTAATCTTAGTCATCGCCTTGGTTCAAAGATAAACCAAGCTCTTTTAACTTTGCAAGTACCTCCTCCAAGGACTTGCGACCAAGGTTACGCACCTTCATCATATCCTCAGGAGTCTTGTTAATTAACTCTTCTACGGTATTGATACCGGCTCTCTTTAAGCAGTTGAAGGAACGAACGGAAAGCTCCAGTTCCTCAATGCTCATCTCAAGCGCCTTGCTCTTATCATTGTTCTCCTTCTCAACCAAAACCTCCACGGTCTTTGCCTTTTCGGAAAGGTCGATAAAGGAATTCAAGTGCTCGCTCAGTACCTTTGCCGCAAGGCTCACTGCCTCGTCCGGCGCCAGCGTACCGTTCGTATACACATCGAGCGTTAATTTATCAAAGTCCGTAATCTGGCCGACACGCGTATTCTCTACTGTGAGATTCACACGTTCTACCGGTGTAAAGATAGAGTCGATAGCAATTACGCTAATCGGCATCTGATCGTTTTTATTCTTGTCTGCACCGATATAGCCTCTGCCCTTCTGAATGGTCAGCTCCATATACAATCTGGAGTCCGGACCACCGTTTAAGGTAGCAATTACCTGTTCCGGATTCATAATCTCAATATCCTGATCCACCTGAATATCAGCGGCAGTAACCACACCTTCGCCGGAGAAGTCAATGTAAGCCGTCTTCAGCCCATTTGTTTCGCTTGTGTTCTTAATGGCAAGGCTCTTGATGTTCATGATAATCTCGGTAACGTCTTCTTTTACGCCCGGAATCGTGCTGAACTCATGTACAACGCCGTCAATCTTTACATGACTGACTGCTGCACCCGGCAGGGACGAAAGCATAATTCTTCTGAGGGAATTACCTAACGTCGTTCCGTATCCTCTCTCAAGAGGCTCTACCACAAAACGACCGTACTTATTATCTTCGGAAATTTCAGCAATTTCAATTTTCGGTTTTTCAAAATCAAACAAAGCGGACCCTCCTTGTCAACTAAAAGTTGATTACTTAGAATACAACTCGACGATAAGCATCTCATCTACCGGAACATCAATCTGATCTCTGGTCGGGATTTCCTTAACCGTACCGGTTAAGTTCTCCTGATCTGCTTCCAGCCAAGCAGCAACGCTTCTTCCGCCGGTTACTTCAAGAACATCCTTATATCTCTGGGTGCCCTTAGCCTTCTCGGAGATGGAAATCACATCGCCTGCCTTTACAATGTAGGACGGAATGTTTACGCACTTGCCGTTTACCAAAACGTGCTTGTGGTCAACAATCTGTCTTGCCTCGCGTCTGGTTCTTGCGAAACCGAGACGGAAAATTACATTGTCAAGACGAAGCTCTAATAAAATGAGCATATTCTCACCGGTCGTACCGTACTTTAACTTCTTAGCCTTCTCGAAATTGTTGCGGAACGGCTTCTCCAGTACGCCGTAGATAAACTTTGCCTTCTGCTTCTCGCGAAGCTGTAAACCATATTCGCTTACTTTCTTACCTGCTCTTGCGAAGTTTCTGTTAGACTTCTTATCAATGCCGATATACGCCGGCTCAATGCCGAGGCTTCTGCACTTCTTTAAAACAGGACCCATATCTCTTGCCATGTCAGTTCTCCTTTCACTAATTCATCAGACTCTTCTGCGCTTCGGCGGTCTGCAGCCATTGTGCGGAACCGGAGTTACGTCCTTAATGCTGGTAACCTCGATACCACATGCCTGAAGGGCACGAATTGCTGCTTCTCTGCCGGAACCCGGTCCCTTAACCATAACGTCAACCGACTTTAATCCGTGCGGGATTGCTGCCTTTGCTGCCGTTTCTGCCGCCATCTGTGCTGCATAAGGAGTAGACTTTCTGGAACCTCTGAATCCCAATCCACCGGCGCTTGCCCAAGAAAGAGCATTGCCTTCTGCATCTGTAAGCGTAACGATTGTATTGTTAAAAGATGACTGAATGTGTGCCTGTCCGCGATCTACGTTCTTCTTGACACGCTTCTTAGCCACTTTTTTTGCTGCTAACTTCTTAGCCATGACAAATCCTCCTTATATTACTTCTTCTTATTCGCAACTGTTCTCTTAGGACCTTTTCTGGTTCTTGCATTGTTCTTCGTGTTCTGTCCGCGCACCGGAAGTCCCTTTCTGTGACGAATACCTCTGTAACAGCCGATTTCCTGCAATCTCTTGATGTTTAAGGCGATTTCACGTCTTAAATCACCCTCTACCATATAATCTGCATCGATGACATCACGAATCCTTGCTACTTCCTCATCGGTCAAATCCTTAACACGCGTGTCCGGATTTACATTTGCCTTGGCAAGAATCTTGTTTGCGCTTACTCTGCCGATACCATAGACATAAGTAAGGCCAATCTCTACACGTTTCTCTCTTGGTAAATCTACACCACTGATACGAGCCATGTGCGTATTACACCTCCGTTAAATATTGTTAATAAGTTCCTGCGGATTCCTCCGCCTTGCCCCATAGGGGCGCCCGCAATGCGGGATTTGACTGCATCGCAGTCACCAGCCGCTTTAAATTGTGACGGCAACGGCGTTTCCCGTGCCGAAAGAGAGGGTGATAATGACACCGTTCTCTAAAGCAGACATCAAAAAACCGGAAAACCTTTTCACACCCAAAAGGCTGTCCCGTAAACCAACACGCAGCCGCGCGTATCGTATTGATATATGCCCACAATATCACAATGTTCCCGCTGCAAACCGTAGAACGGTTCTTCCTTGCAGGGGGATTGTAACACAAAAAGCAAGAACTGTTTCTCTATCTACCAATCGGTATTTATTGAAACGACCTGCTTTTGGGGAATTCCCCACAAAGCAAAGTCTTAGCCCTGTCTTTGTTTGTGCTTCGGGTTCTCGCAGATTACTCTGATAGCTCCCTTTCTCTTAATGATTTTACATTTTTCGCAAATCGGTTTTACGGAAGATCTAACCTTCACTGCATTTCACTCCTTTCGAAAAAAGTCCGACTATCATTATATCATGTACTTTTTTATTTTGCAAGCCTTATTTTGAGGGATTTTTCAAGATTTTCCATTTTTTCCGGGCGGAACGGGGTTTTGCGGGGAATGCGGGGCTTTTTCTTTGACCGCACTCTGGGCTCCTCGTTAGATGCCCGGCCGTTGCCGGACTCTTTTTTTGCATATCGCAACGCTCCGTCAAACTTCCTTCAAGAGTAGCTAAATACGCGACCCTTCGGGAACGCAAAAAAAGAGTCCGGCAACGGCCGGGCATCTTACTAAGTCTATTTACACGGTCAAAGAAAGAGCCGCCGCATTCCGCAGGCAGCCCTGTTCCTATTATAAATAATGTAGGTAAGAGTGAAAAATCCTTACCGGTAATATCATATTCCCTTTTCCGTTATCGTCCAATGATTAGTCTTAGCGTTCTTTTTTTACAACGATAATCGAAAAATTCAGGCGTTCCGACAGTCCCTGTTCCAGATAAGCCTTATCCCGGAGGGCATATTCGTGTCCGCTTTCAAACCATTCTTTCCAGACAAGGTCAAAGCATTTGGATTCGTATACGGCTACGTTTAGGGCTTCTGCGTCTTGTTTGATGTGATTTGCCCACCAGTCACCGCTATGGAAAGTTGAAATATCTTCCCCTGCCCATTCTTTCATGAGAGCATTTGCTCTGTCTGCTTCGTCTTTTACGCCCGGAACTGCGATTAAAGCACAGCCGCCCGGTTTGATTAACGGCAGGATTTTTTCTGCGAAGAATCCATCTCTGCATCCGAAGTAATGGTATGCATCCACGCTGACAACCGCATCAAAGAAACTGTCTGCATAGGGAAGCTCCGATGCCTCCGCATGAATCGGAATAATTCGTTTTTCCTCGCCCCATTTTCTGATGTTCTTCAAATTTTCTGTGGCAGATATCCACAAATCGGTAGCAAACACCGAATCCGCCTGTGTTTCTCTTGCTAAAAACAACGATGTAATTGCCATTCCGCATCCCAAATCCAAAATGCGTCCGTTAAGCTTTTCTTCCGGCACATAAGTCAACATCTCTTCTAACAATCGGATGGAATTCGGTCCCATCATATAATCCTTTGTAAAAAATTCTTTGTACTTTTCGGTTCTCATGTTGTTTCTCCTTTTGAAATCAATGTAAGAACAAAGAGTCCGCTTGCGGACTCTCGCGCCGAGCGCGGTCGCTTGCGACACCTTCATATCGCGCGAGTGCGCATCCTTAGCGGAGCGTTTTTTTATCGAATAGGACGCAATTTCCTATTCGATAAAAAATCTGTAAAGCACTCTACAAAATGCTTTACAGACAATTCTTACAAAACGAGCTCTGATTTTGATTGAAATATCCTAAAGGCATTTGCAGAGTACACAAACAGAAAGAAGCTTTGCCTCCTTCCGTATTAAATATGTAATACCGGCTATAATGCTCCTTAGTATATATCAACCTCCATTACTGAAACTACCTATTATTATACCTTTCCATTCTTCTCCTGTCAATACCACCGTACTTCTCTGTTAAGGGATTGATAAACGGATGAGAAAACTCGTGAAACAGTATATTGGGCGATAAACTGAAACCATGCGTAGATAAAACAGCATACAGGTGCGACTGCTTCGTCTCTTTCTCCTCAAACACAATTCCGAAATTTCCTTTCATTAACGAGGAAATCACCAGCCGGTAAGTGCCCTGCGTTTTTCCGTATTCATTCTCAAGTAGCGTAACATACGGATGCGCTTCCGCTACTTCGCGCGCCTTGTTCAGATAGGAATCATAGAAGCCTTTATTCTTATGATAAAAGGAAAAAAACTCTGTTTCCTTTTCAAAGTCTTTCATTTGTCTTAACAGTTCTTCTATCCTTAACCTCCCCCACAGCATGCCACGCAAAAATCCGACAACGCATACTGCATGGAAAACTCCCTGCCTTTCCCCATACTGAGTGCCAGCTCTACCGGTCTGGAAAAGGTAAAGCCTTCCGGTATCATTGCTTCCATAAAAGACTGTTGATATATTCCAGATAGGGATTGATTTGTACACTTATTTTCCTCATGAGGCGACTCCTCCTCTATCTCTTCGGTTCCTTATACTGCACCAGCACATCGCACACGCTTCCGGCAGGCGAGGACCTTCCTATATCAACGACGTACTGAAATACCGCTCCGCCCGGTCTGCCAGAATGGTAGCAATGACCTTGTCGCTTCCGTACTTTTCCGCCATCTGCTTTGCTGCCCATACATTTGCGCCGGAGGAGGTGCCGACTAAAAGCCCCTGTATTCTTGCCAGTTCTCTTGCGGTCTGTATGGCGTCGTCATCCGCCACCTCCACAATATCCGTAATAATCTCCGTGTCAAGTACCGCCGGAATAAATCCGTCGCCGATGCCCTGAATCTGATGAAGCCCCGGCTCATGACCGAGAAGTGCGGACACGTTTTTCGGCTCTACCGCAACAATCTTACAGTCCGGATTCTGTTCAAGCAAATAGCTTGCGATTCCCTGAAGCGTACCGCCGCTGCCGATACCGGATACGAAAATATCGATTTTCTTTCCGAGCTGCTCCACGATTTCTCTGGCCGTTGTCTTATAATGTGCATCCGGATTTGCCGGATTTTCAAACTGCTGCGGCACAAAATAATTGTCCGAGGAAGCTGCAATCTCCTCTGCCTTCGCGACAGAGCCGCCGATGCTTAACTCCGGCAGAGTCAGCACAAGCTCTGCTCCGAGGGCATGAATTATCTTCTTGCGCTCCTCGCTCATATTCTCCGGCATTACAATAATAACCTTATAGCCCTTACGAACACCGCAAAGCGCCAGACCGATTCCGGTATTGCCGGAGGTCGGCTCGATAATCGTCATCCCCGGCTTTAACTTTCCGCTTTTCTCGGCTTCTTCAATCATATTGAGGGCAATTCTGTCCTTAATACTGCCGCCCGGGTTTAAAAACTCCGCCTTGGCATAAAGCTGCAGTCCGGTGGTAGCTTCTAAACTAAGAAGCGGGGTATTTCCGATTAAATCCAATATATTAGTGATGTACATGGTGGTTCTCCTTACAATTAGTTCACTACTGTGTTACTATGCAGCGCAGTAGGATTATAGTATCAATTTTGTTTCCATTGTACCACAAATAAACACCCATGAAAAGAAAAATCTCGCCATATCATCCATATCATCCATTTCCCTCCGAGGCTGCGGCGTCAATCAAATGCGCGACAGCCCCTTAAAACCGCATCGCCACCAAGCCCATCGGTATAATCAGCAGGAACACGCCCATTGCGATTGTTGTAATTCTGCCGAATTTGCTGCCGAGAAACATTACAATTCCTCCGACCGCAGCAGAAATCAGCGTTCGCAGCATATACAACAGGTAAATGTACTGCCGGATCGTAACCGGCAGCGGGAAGGGCCGCACGCAGGGAACGCACTGAACCGGTACGTCCAGATTCGCATAGGAATAGCACGCGCCGATTTGAACATACTGCACGAAATGAACGGAAAGCGTGCAAATCGTGCAGACGCCCAACATAATCGCTATCTTCCCGAACAAGAGCCGTTTTCTTCCTTTATAAAGAGTGTGCAACAGGGGTTCCATATGGGACGCCTGTTCACAGGCCATAATGCCCGACATCATCAGCACTACTGTGAGCAGGGTATACAGATAATTGCGCAGAATGGTGCGTTTATCCTGATAGAACAACAGCTCATAAGCAGTGGAGTCAATCAGTTCAAGCTGCATTCCGGTTTCCAGACAGTACGCATATCCGTCCTCCGCCTGTGCGAGCACCACAGAGATTCCCCGAATCTCCTTTTTGTATTCCTTCACCAGTCGCTGATACTCGGAAATCAGCCCGGCTATGTAATCGGTTCCCTTTCCCTCCAGTTGATACTTCAGCAGATTCAGCTCCAGACGTTGTATCTCGTCCTCCCACATTGCAACCCTGTCTTCCAGTTCCGCCTTTTTCCCGCGAATGGCCGTCACCTTTGCTTCATCAATCACACCGGCATACTCCTCGTACCAGTGGGTCACATAGCTACTTCTGAAATCCAGATAGTTGGACTCGGTGGAGGCAGAATAGGCTAAATAAAACAGCACCAAAAAGATAACTGCGCCCTTTTGTGAAAACAGCACCTTTTTCAGTTCCCAACCAATCAGGGAATGGGACGGCTTGTGTCTGCTGATAAACGCCCGTATCCGTTCCACAAGTCGGAAATTCCTGTACTCACTTTTAGGGTACTGCACGGAATACCGAACCAGACAAAGCACAATCAAAAGAGCCGTTCCGATAAGCACCGACACATCCGCGCTTCTCGCAAGATTCAGGGGATACCCAAACAAGTTCAAATTGTAATAGCGAGCGTACTCCGTTCCGCAAAACACATAGGCATACAGGTTAAGGTATTTCAACGCGCACCATTTCCCCGTAGGAATCATCAGCGCATACAGCCCGTATTCCGCTGCAAAAAGGAGGAAAAAGGCAATCATACAAAGACCGGAGCGGAATACGGACATACAAAAATATAAGAGCAGACAGGCAAGCACACATCCCAGCACTTTTTTTATAAAGAATAAACACAAATACTCCCAAATGTCATACTGTCCAATGACGCCGCCAAACTCCGGAATCGACTGAACCGGCCTTGTCATATCACACCCCGGAAACACCAGCAGACTCAGAAACAGCGTACTTCCGAACAGCAACAGCCCCGCCGCGAAAACACCGAGTCCCAAGATACCGATTCGTTGCACGGAAAGAACCATGCGTCCCCGCTCGGTGCTTCGAATCAAAAGAGACAGCCCCTTCTGTCGTTCCGCCGTAAAGCACAGCACAATATAAATTCCGACAAGCAGCAGCACAAAGTTTGTCAGGTTAAAATTTAACAGCGTAACGATGCCGCGGTTTTCTCCCACAACCGGCGTAATCCCTACCAGCTTTGTATAATCCTCTCCGGTTTTTATCAGATTCCGGTACACAAAGGACTCCTTATCGCTAAACAGCGGATTTTCCTTCATGTCAGCCACATTTTGGTGCACGGACCGCACATAGTCCGCGTAACCGTCCACATATTCCGTAAGCGCCTCTCCGGTCAGTGTATTTGACTTTGCGTCGTTGCATTGAAAAACGAAGAAAACTCCATGAAGAAGAAGCAAAATTCCGAAAAGGAGAACGGTTTTGCGGTTCCACAAAATTCGTTTTAATTCTAACATAACGCCCTCCTTGCGACTAGCTTTCGGTCAGCTGCTCCTGTGCATGAAATAAGTATACATCCTCTAAGGTCAGCGGGTGCTCCGGCCGCCGCCCCTTTTCCAAAAGCAGCTCTTCCGTTTCCGAAAGCAATTCCTCTGCCGGTGCAAAACGGCAAAGCGTTCCGTGGTGAAGCAGCAGCACTTTTTTCGCAATTGTTTCAATATCCCCTATCACATGGGTTGCTAACAGCACGGTCCGTTCTGTTGCAACGGAAGCAATATAATCCCGTAACCGTATTCTCTGGGTCGGGTCAAGCCCCGCGGTAGGCTCGTCCAAAATCAGAATTTCCGGCTCGTCCAGCATTGCCGCCGCTAACAGCACCCGCTGGCGCATGCCTCCCGAAAAAGAGCCAAGCCTGTGATGCGCGCTGTCGGCCAGACACACGATATCCAGAAACCGTTCGGTCTGCCGCCTGCACTCCCTCCCCTTCATTCCCTTTAGTGCGCCTATGTAGTGAAGAAAATCTCTGGCCGTAAAATCCTCGTACATTCCCTGCAGCTGCGGCGTATAGCCGACCCGTTTCCGGTAGCTCCGGCCAAGAGAAAGTATCTCCTTTCCGTTGTAAAGAATTTGCCCGGAGGTGCGGGGCAGGTTGTCCGTAATCAGATTCAACATGGTGGACTTCCCTGCGCCGTTTGCTCCGAGTAACCCGTACACCCCTGTGTCAAAGGTCACACTTAGCGCATGCAATGCCGTTTTATTTCCGTATTTCTTTGTGCAATTAATCAGTTCCAGCATACCAGATATCTCCTTTTTACTGCAGTTCGGCTCCGTAAGCATACACAAACTTCGGAGTCCCGTTTAAGAAATCGCTCCGGTTGCACTTGTAAATTGTTTTATCCCCTTGCTGCGAATGATATGTAAAATAAATTTCTTCCCCCAAATAGCTCATTTCCCGGTGCAGATACGGTATAAACCAGTTCATCTTCTCCACTTCCTCCGGGGATAATACTTCCGCCAGATTCACCGCTACCATCTCTTCAAACTTACGGTTGAACACATGAATAACGGACTGAGGCTCTTCTTTTATTGCTTTTCCGCTCTCATCCTTTGTCACAAGACATGAATACTGCTCCGCCACATAAATGTAGGTGCCGTCGGTCAACAGTTCGCTCACATACCACGGTGAATCATATTCGTATACGGTGCCGTCATCCTCCGTAACGCACATTTTTTTTATTAATTTCACTGCCTCCTCGGTTTCCCCGGTGGACGGATGATACAAATAGAGACTGTTTCCGGAACGCAGATAAACGATGTTGTCCTCATCCAGTATAAGATACTCTCCGGTAAAGCCCGGCTGCAACGTATAACTTTCATCGCTCCCGTCCGTCACGTTGTAACGGTGCAACTTGTTTTTTCTTCCCTCTTTTTTGTAGTAATAAATAGAGTCCCCATAAGCACTGATTCCCTGTACCTTCAAATTTTCCTTACAAAACGGCTCCTCATCCAGATAAGTCACCTCTCTGGTGTCCAAATCCAAAATAGCCGTACCGTAGTAACTATTATCCTCCATCCCGTCCGCTCCTGTAACAAACATCGGTATCATTGCTTTATTCCGATGGATATACAGAGTATCTGCACTAACAAAGTGTACGGGAGTCTGTCCTGTTTTTTCCATCATCATATAGGTGGCGAATTCGCTCATTTCCGAACCGTCAAGCGCTATCGTCAGTACCTTAAACAGATGTTGCGTATCCGTTTCCTCAAATGCCGTAGCAAAAAGCCTTCCGCTATACAACCAAATCTTATCTATATAGTATTTCTCATTCGTAGCAACACAAAATGCATTTCCGTCATGCTTGCATTCCGGCTTGTTGCAAAGGTACATATCCTTTCCGGTGGCAATATCACAGTAACGAAATGCCCTCTCCTGATTGTCATAATAATAATATCCCTTCTCCGTTTTCATGATGGCGGTGTTTCCCTGTTTGAAGTCCTCCGATACAATCGCTCCCGAAAGCTTCGACTCCTGCTTCGTTTGCTTATCGGCGCAGCCCGCCGCCCCGAGTAAAAGAAGCGCTGTTAAAACCCAATACTTTGTTTTTTTCATAAGTAATTTCCCCTTTCTTTTTTCTGTTTTCATCATACCGCCCCGAAAATCAAAAAGCAACCGCTCCCGTAGAAGTGGTTGCTTTCCGTGCACAAGTGGTTTATGCAGGTGATTATAGGTTAAGTAAAATAGATACCCGAAAGATTTTATTTTCTGTTTCCAGTTCCATGCTGCCTTTGTATTTTTTGCAGACCTGTTTTACGGAGGCCAGTCCGATTCCGTGATTTGCAGCATCCTTTTTGGTGGTTTTCAGTTCCCCGTCCTGCTTGGCAAGCTCGCCCTCGTAAGGGTTCTCACAGGAGATAAACAGCATGCTGTTTTGCCGCTCCACCCGGAGTAAAATCAGCCTTTCCGCAGTCTTTTGCTTTTGCACCGCCTCTATGGCGTTATCCAGTATGTTCCCGAACAGACTGCACAAATCATAGTCCGTAACGGCAGTTCCTGCCAGACTGCACCCGATACGAAACTGTACTCTGATTCCGATATCATAGGCCTGCTGATGCTTTTTAAACAGCAGCAAATCCAGCGTGTCGGAGCCGGTTTTGGCAGGCAGAAGCCGCTCATGGCTCTGTTCGGATAAGTCATCGATGTATTTCACTGCCTGTTCCTGATGGCCGTTTTCATAAAGCGCCTTGATTGCCAGCAGATGGTTGTTGAAATCATGCCAGAGCAGGCGGGTTTCCCGATATCTCCGGTCGATTTCCCCGAAGTAAGCGTTCATCATCTCCTGCCTGGAGCTTTTGTGCCACCGCCGGAATCTTCGGTACACGAAAAACACCGTAAGGGCAAACACAACCGCAAACAATACACCAAAAGTTCTGACGCGCGGGAGCATTCTGCCTGCCAGATTCAGGTTCAGATACCGATTAAAAAACCGTTCTGCGGTGAGTCCGGAAAACAGGTTAAGTTCCTGCAAAATCTCCCCCACTGCCGTGTCCGCAGACGCGGCACATCTCCAATATTCAAACCCGATGCCAGCCACCGTCAGGATGCAGGAAAGCACCCGATGCTTACTCGTAAACGCCAAGAAACACAACGCCAATAACAATAGCAGCGCAAGTACCTTGCAGCCGATATAAATTACCAAAAAACCGACTACGGTAATGTTGTACGGGCATGTATAAAACTCTTCCAGGGACTGTAACGGCACTGCCAGGGCGGACATTCCGAAGGTCTTTTCTACGATGCCGAAATTCGTGATATACATACCTGCAATGCCAAGCACCATCATGCCAAGCGTGGTTATCATCATCCGTCTTATGCCGGGAGTTTCCCCAAAGGAATCGTTTTTCAGGTAGTAACACAAAGCAACTGCAAGCAATGCAATATAGAGGAATGCAAAAATGTCCGTCACATGGTAGCTTAGTACCAAATTGACGGTATTGTCCATCGCAATCTTTAACTGCCGGTATTCCAGCCCGTAATAATCCTGTTCGCATCTGGCAATATTTTTCAGAACCCACTCATCCTCATAGAGCGGGTATAACGCCTGAGCGATTTCCTCTGCGCTCTCGCCGACGCCCAGAATATACTGTCCGTAATTCACAGAGTTCCGAATACAGGCTTGTACTTGCAGGTAATTCTCTATATCCGAAGTCTTAAGCCCCATCAATACGATAGAATCCGGTATTAAGTCGGGAGGCAGCGCCTCCTGTTCCTCCTTCGGGGTGATTTCGAAAAGGGTTTCGTAATATTTCATCAGTTCGCTTTTTTCTGCCTTTTCCTTCTCGTCCTTCAAATATGGAATAATGGCATCGACGGCTTCCAACGCTTTTTCCGGCTCCTCCGGAAGACTGTCGATAATCTGCTGCCGTCTGATATAATCGGATGCCTTAACGGACTGAGAAACACCCCAGACATTCTCCGACTGCAAATACTCTCCGGAACACTTCGCGGAATAGAACAGTATCCCGTTCAGTAAAAGCAGAACCGGAAAAGCGATGCCGATTACTAAATAATACTGCCTCTTTCTTTTCATCTGCTCCGAATCCTCCTCATCACCGCCGCCATCAGCTGCTTTCGTTTTCTGCGGCTTACCGGCAGCTCCTTGTCATTGTCCAATACCACAGAATCCATATTTACCTTCCGAATGTGGTCCACATTGATGTAGAGGGAGTGGTACGCCTCGATAAAAAGGTCCGGCCGCAGATGCTTTGCAAAATTCTGAATGGAGCTTTTCTCCCGATAGCAGGAAACAGCCGTATGTATGGCGGTATTCCGATTGTCCGGTTCTACATAATAGATTTCGGAAAAATGAAGCATCACCACCGTGTCATGCTGTTGAATCAGAATGGTTTTTTGATGATGGATTTCACTCAGGAAACGCTCTATCAGCGCCGGAAGCTTCTCTTTATAGTGACTCTTAAACAGAAAATGAAAGGCATTTACGTCATACCCCTCCGCAATCCGGTCTTCCAGACTCGACAAAAACACCGTCGGAATCTTTACGGCGCTTTTGTTCATTTTCTTTACAAGCTCCACCCCGTCCGCATCCCCAAGGTGAATATCCATAAACAAAAGGTCGATGGGTTCTTCCTTCTCCGCTACCGCGCAAAACTCCTGCCCGCTTTTGCAGTAACAAATGCGGCACTCCACCTGCTTTTGCGCGAAAATCGCAGTAAGCTCCTTTTTTAACTCCTCCGCAAACTCCGGTTCATCCTCGCAAATTACAAGATACATTACGTTCCCCCTTACTACGGTACCTTTTTTACTTCAGTATCTTTTGCAGTCTGCCGAGCAAACTGATATAGTTCTCCATTACAGCCGGGTGGTGCGCTATGATATAGCTCTCATCCCCGTCCGTAGCAGCCGCTTCCAACGCCTTTGCCTCCTCCGAAAGAGAAACGGCACCGATTGTCAATGAGGTACTTTTTAATGCGTGTATTGTAATTTTGTAATTTTTCCAATCCCGCGCATGAAAAAACTGTTCGAGTCCGGCCGCTTTATCCGCCTTCACATATTCTTTCAGCATGTCTTCATAGAATTCTTTGTCCATGCAATAGTTCAGTCCTGTTTGAACATCCAGCTCCGGTATTTCTTCCAGACACTGTATGACATCTCCGGTTTCATTCCCCGGCATCACCATTCCGGCTTCATCGCACTGCATGCTCTCTCCGGCTTCGTCGCACTGAATATCGTTTTGCCGAATTATTTTTTCGTCCAGATACTTTGCAAGCATTGCCTGTAACGCTTCCGACTTAACAGGTTTTGTGAGATAGTCGGTAAATCCAACCCGTATATACTCTTTTTTAGCACCTCTGGTGGCATTCGCGGTCAGCATAATAACAGGCGTATTCTTGTTTAAATCGGAGGTAAGAAGCCTCATCTGCTGCAGTGTTTCTATTCCATCCATTTCCGGCATCATGTGGTCTAAGAAAATCAAATCATATTTCTTATTTTTCACACATTCCAGACATGCCATACCGCTTTGGGCAGTATCAATCTGTATCCGTGTTTTTTTCAGAAGCCCTTTCATTACTTTTAGATTCAGTTCCACATCATCCACAACCAGAATTTGTGCATCCGGTGCAACAAAAGACATCTTATGAGGTTCGGAAGTGCTCCGGAACTGTTGATATTGCTTCTCGAAATCTCCCATCGGTTCAGAATTGATTACCGTTTGCGGTATTTTAGCGGTAAAACAGGAGCCTTGTCCATAAACACTTTCCGCACAAATCTCGCCTCCCATCATCTTGGCAAGATTCTTTGTGAGATTTAAGCCCAGACCGGTTCCCTCAATATTGCGGTTGCGGTTTTCTTCGATTCTGGTAAAGGAGTGGAACAGCTTTTCCATATCCTCCTCCCGGATACCGATACCGGTGTCTTTTACCGCAATTATCAACATAATTTGATTTTCCGATAAGCGTTCGGAGCTTATGGAAAGTGTAATTGTTCCTTCCTTCGTATACTTTACCGCATTGGAAAGGAAATTATTGATAATCTGCCTGATTCGCACCTCATCCCCATACAGGCAGGAGGGCAGTTCCGGATCAATCATCATCCGGAGGGAAAGCGCTTTGCTCTCCGCTCTGACTCTTGCTATATTGTAACAGTCATTTATGACCGAAAATAATTCATACTCCACCGGAAGGAGTTCCAACTTTCCCGCCTCAATCTTCGATATATCCAAAATATCATTAATAATAGACAACAGCGACTGCCCCGCACTTTGTATATTCCTGGCATATTCTTTTAAATTATCATCCGTGCATTCCTCTAAGAGCATCTCATCCATGCCCAGAATTCCGTTCAGCGGTGTACGAATCTCATGCGACATATTTGCGAGGAATCGGCTTTTGGCCACATTTGCCGCAATGGCATCATTTTTTGCCTGCTCAACAAATTTCACATGCTCCTGCAGCATTTGGCGCATATGGATAATCAGTGTGCAAATTGCAAAAATACATACTCCGTATCTGCTTGCCTTTCCCAAATCTCCAACCTTTATGATATAGGTTCTCAAAAGATCGATAAATACACTGAACATCATACAGGCAATTCCGATAAACTGCATCCACGTTTCCAAACTTTTCTCTTTTTTGACATTTTTCCCCAGTGTCACCACGTTCATAAAAATAAGCAACAGAATAATGCCGTGAGAAACAAATGCCATCTCCATAAAATCTACAAATCCGCATATTTGAAGAACCAGCTGAACCACGACATTTACTGCGGAAGCCAGCATTACCATTAACATCGTTTTCCGGATTTCAGGCATTGACTCGTAACAATATGCTTCCAAAAAAAGAGGTGCTGTCATCAGAATGATAAATATCAGGTTAGAGTACAATGTCTGATTTCCGTAAAAGACTTCGGGCACCTTTGTTTCTATCAGATAGTAAATACTCATAAGCAACAGATAGATGCCGAGGTACTCCACGCCGCCAATCTTCTTGAACGACATTTTCTGCATGATTGCCAATATCAGAGAAATCACAGCGACAATCAGGACAATCATGGTCAACATGATATCCAATGCTTCTTGCTTTATGAAATGAAGAATTGCCACATCTCTTTGGGCAACGGAGATCTCTGTTAAATAAGTGGCATAGTCGGAGTAAGGAGAACTCATTTCAATCCGTATTTCCCCCGCTTCACAATCCTTCGGTATGTCCGCAAATACCATCACGCTCCCGGGCGTGCGTCCGAACAATCTCTCGTCATTCAGTCCAAAGGTATAGATTTCCTCTCCGTCAACCGTAATTTTTAACGTTTTGTCAGCAGCCAAAAAGGTCAGAGTCTTTCCCCAATATTCCCTCGGAACGGTATTTTGGATAACAATTGTTTCATTCGGACGGCTGGTTCCGTTATAAGGTAATTTCTGCAGTTCTGTCTTTGTCCCATCTTCTCTGACCAGTACCCAGCCTGTGTTAAAAGACTGCACTTTGCCCTTTGCCAGAGTCATGTCATCCACCTTTGCAGTTTTAAGCACAATTGCTATCACTACCAGCTGTACAAAAAAGATAAGCCATAGAACCTTATAATACTTCTTCATAATAGCTCAACACCTCTCTGACTTCATTCCGCCTGCTTTAGTATCTTTTGGGCTTCCTGAACCGTTTCCTTATATAGCTCCATAACATCATTATGATGCTCCCTGATAAATGCCTTTTCCTCCTCGGCATTCTCCGATTCCCGGACCGCCTTTCCTGCACGTTCCAGTTCCTTTGCAGCCTTTGAAAGCCTCTCCCCGCCAATGTTCAGCGACGTGGATTTCAGACCGTGAACAAAAACAGTATATGTTTTCCAGTCTTCCGCCTTGAATGCATCTGTTAGATTCATAACGCGCTCATCGTAGCCGCGGCAGAATAATTCAAGCATCTCCTTATAAAACTCTCTGCTATCGGCGCAGTACTGTATCCCGGTTTCCGTATTAATGTAAGGTTCGGAACTGCTCGTTTCCAATCGGATTTTGTCACTCTCCCGACGGGCCTCTTCCTGTACCGGTCTGACCTTATCCCCGGGAATATATCGCAACAGCATATTTTCCAAATCCGCTCCTTCGATCGGTTTTGATAAATAATCGGCAAAGCCTGCCTGTATGTAGTTTGCTTTCGCACCTGCAATGGCATTCGCAGTCAACGCAATCACAGGTGTAGATTTGCATTTATGCTCCGATTGTTTCAGCTTGTTAAGGGTTTCGATTCCATCCATTTCCGGCATCATATGGTCAAGCAGAATCACATCGAAATATTCCTTTGTTACAATTTCAAGACATTCCGCACCACTCATACAGGTTGTAATCCGGATATTTGTATTTTTCAGAAGCGCTTTCACGACTGCCAGATTCATCTCGTTATCATCTACTACCAGCACCTTCGCATCCGGCGCAGTAAAGCGTTCTCTGTATTTGCCTCCCTGCTTTGCCATTGCTTCAAATCTCTTTCTGAAATCCCCCAACGGTCTGTCATCCTTTATCTCCTGCGTAAGATAAACCGTAAACACAGAACCCTTTCCGTATTCGCTGGAAACCTCCATATGACCATTCATTTGTTCCACCAGACTGTGCGTGATGGCCAGACCGAGTCCCGTCCCCTCAATGTTACGGTTCTTTTCCAGATCCAACCGCTGAAAACCGTCAAAAAGCTTATTTAAGTCTTCCTCCCTGATACCGATTCCGCTGTCGGATACCTGCATCTTGAGCGTAAATACATTTTCTTCTCGGATTCCTTCTACAAGAAACTTTACCGTTCCGCGTCTGGTATACTTCACCGCATTATTCAAAATATTTACAATAATCTGGCGGTTACGGACTTCATCTCCGCAGAGTACGGAAGGCAGCTCCCGATCTATCTCTACCTGAAAATCAAGCTGCTTTTGTTTTGCCTTAATGCCTGTCATATTTACCACATCATTCAGGAACACCGCCACATCATAAGGAGCCGGAATGATTTCCATCCTGCCCGCTTCTATTTTGGAAAAATCCAAAATATCATTGATTAGCGATAACAGCGTCTTGCTGGCGCTTTGAATATTCATTGCATACTTTCTTATTTCCTCATCCTTACTCTCCCGCAATACCATTTCATTCATACCCATAATGGCATTAATCGGAGTACGGATTTCGTGTGACATATTCGCAAGGAAATCACTCTTGGCACGATTTGCCTGCTCGGCTATGTTTTTGGCCTCTCTAAGCTCATCGCTTTCTCTTACTTTTTCTTCTGCGCTAAGCAAATACACCATACCGATTACAAACATCAGTATCAATAATCCAAACACCCATAATATCAGTGCTGTAACCGTCGAGATACCTTCGGTCAATACGGCCTCCGGTACGGTCCCCACCAGATATATCCCTAACTGCTTTACTTCCGATGTAAACAGAAAATGTCCTTCTTTTCCATCTTCATAATAAACTGTTGCGGCCGTATCAACATTCATTTTCTCCGATAATTTCAATAATCCGGCTTTTACGACATCCGAATTCAGAAACGCTGTTGTGAGAGACTTGGAATCCGAAAAAGGAACTATCACCTGTCCCTTCTGATTTACAACCGCCACTTCACCCCGGCCGCCGTAGCAGGTGATCCCGAATTTATCAAGTAAAACACTGTCATCGTATAGCTTATATAATGTATATCTTACATTCTCTTCATCGTAAATAGGCGTTGTAAAAAGGATGCCCTGTCCCTCTTTATAACACACCGATGAATTTCCCCGAAATGCATTCTGTATTCCGGAGAAGTCCGAAAAGCTTAAGGGTTCTCCCACCAAAGCTGTTCCGTCCAGGCAAAGAACTCCCATTGTTACATTCTTATTATCGCCAATCACAATATCCAAAATTGCGGCATCCGTTTCCACATCGGCGGATATACTTTTGGCGGTACTTTCCAGATTGTGCAGTTCCAGTTCAAACTGCTCCGAAGAAAGAGCAGCCAATGTTCTTGCCTGTTCCGTAACCTGCTTTTCCACATAGCCTTGCAGCAGACTGTTCAGCCTGAAGTTCATCAACCCGCCTACACCGCTCATAATGATGATGACAATAATCAGGACTATAATGACTCTGCATTTTTTGTTCATTCGTTTACTTATCATAGAATTCTACGCCCTTTACATACCAGTCAAACTGTTCTAACAAGATCTCATCCCGAATCGTTTGGTTTTCCTTACAGCGAAGGTTTCCTTCATTGTCATAAATCACTCCCGAAAAGACATCCTGCCCGGCTAAGATTTCATTCGTTGCCCTGGCAACTTCTGCTTTTATATCCTCTGAAATAACGGTAGAAAACTCCGTCAGTTTCACCGCGTTTTCATCTATTCCTACCCAATATACCTTGATATCCGCCGAATTGCCCCGCAGATACTGTCTGATGATTGCTTCATAAGTCAATTTCCAATCTCCCACCACCGCCGTCAGGTATTTATCGGAACAATTCTCCAGGCTTTGATGATAACCAATCGAATAAATCCCCGCTTTTTCCGCTTCTTCTACCACATAGGCCTGATTTTGATGATAGGTAATCACATCCACTCCTATCTTTTCAATGAGATTGTCTGCCTGTTTTCTTTCTTCCGCCTCGTCATCCCAGGCATTGCTCCATGCCACTGTTACCGTAGCATCCGGGTTGACCCGTCTTACCCCTAAGGTAAATGCATTGATACCGCGATTGACTTCATTGTTCGGCATGGCTGCCACATAGCCGATTTTATTCGTTTCTGTCTGCATTCCCGCCACAATTCCTGCCAGATAACGCGCCTGATACATTCTGGAAAAGTAAGAGGTCATATTATCCGCATGATATTCAAAGGAATTATTATAAAAGGATACCTCCGGATATTTTTCTATCATATCCTTTACTTCCTCCGCATAACCATAGCTTGACAAAATAATCATCTTACATCCCCGAGCCACAAGGTCCTCAATCTCCGGTCCGCATTCTCCCCTGAATTCCTTAATATTTTCCTTTACCAAAAGCTCCACATCCAGCTCGTTACATGCTGCGGACACCCCTTCATAATGCATTCCGTTCCAGCCTTCTTCACCGATGCTTCCCGTCATGATAAACCCGATTTTCTCTTTTTTAGAGATTGTTTTTCCCATAAAAAGCAGTATCATGAGTAATATTGCAAACAATATTACAATTGCAATCAATAATACAGTTCTTTTTTTCTTATTCGGTTTCATCCGTGACTACCCCCTCTACGTACCAGAAAAAATCATTTAACAGGCTATCGTCCGTCATGCTTTGCCCCTCCTTTACTCTTACCTTCCCTTCATTATCCGTAATCGGTCCGTAAAACACATCAAAGGTTCCGCTTATCAGACGTAACCGTTCTTCTCCCACCTTTTCTTCGATTCCCGGCTTTACATTCTCCGTAAAAGGCGCCAAATCCACAATGCCGCTCTCGATTCCTTCCCAATAATGAATGCCCTGGAACTTTCCCTGAAGACACTCTAAAATTCTCGGCTCATAGAAACTTTCCCAGTTCCAAATCGGCGCAGTCAGATAGGTATCAGGGAATAATTCACTGTTGTCTGCATTATAACCGATGGTCCATATTCCGTTTTCATCGGCAACTTCCAAAGGAGAAAGTGCATTTGAATGCATGGCAAGCACATCGATATTGTGGTCGCTAATCAGTTCTTCGGCTGCCACGGCATTTTCCTCGTTTCCGGTCCAGGAATTGCTCCATTTCACATAGACCGTCGCATCCGGATTTACAAAACGGACGCCAAGCGTAAATGCATTGATTCCTCTGTTTACCTCTGCAATCGGAAAAGCTGCCACATACCCGATTTCATTCGTTTCTGTCTGCATTCCCGCCACGATTCCGCTTAAATACCGCATCTGATAGATTCGTCCGAAATAAGTAGACAGATTGTCCAATTGTTCTACACCTGTGGCATGGAAGAAATAAACCTCCGGATGCTTTTTCGCACACTCTAATTCCCACTCGCCGTAACCAAAGGAATTGCAAATGATAATCTTACATCCGCCTGCAATCAAAGCTTCTATCGTTTCGACACAGGTTTCATCCTCCGGAACTTCCTCTTTATATACCACATCCAGATTCAATTTCCTTGCACTTATCTCCATTCCGTTGTAATGGGACTCTCCCCAGCTATGATCATCCAGCTTACCGTTTAATATAAAGCCGACTTTCGTCTGTGTCTTCGTAACATCTGTTTCCTGCTGGTTTATGCGTATCAAAAAGATTCCTGCAACAATGATACATACAAATATAAGTATTGTCGTCAAGATTTTTTTCATCAGGTTTCCTCCGATTGTATTCTCTTTCCGTCATCTGCAACGCTGCAAACAATCTTAAGGTAAAAGAATCCGCCGTCTGTCAGTTGAGAATCTTCTCTACCCTCTCCAAAAAGTCCTGGGGCATGTAAGGCTTCTTCACATATCCGGCAGCGTCAAGTCTTCCTGCTGCAATCACTGTTTCTTCACTCGCATCTGCTGTCAGGAACATGACCGGTATACTGCTCCATTCTCTTTGTTCCCTGATATGCTCCAGTGTCCTTATGCCGTTCATAATCGGCATTTCGACATCTAATAAAATCAAGTCTACAAATCTACTCTTGAGCATCGTTAAACACTCCATGCCGGAAGATGCAGTTATCACTCTATACCCATTCTGCTCCAAAATAAATGTTGCCATCCTCAAATTCATCTCATCATCATCCACAACTAATATTGTCTTCATCTTTTCTCCCTTCCGCTGACCGCTGAATCATTTTATGTATACTGCTACCATGGCCGCTGCTTTCCGACTTCCGCACTGCGGCAGACCCCTTTCATTGCCCGTATTACTATACCTCTGCCAAAGCGGAAATGTCAACTAGCCAAAAGGATAGATTTGAGCTCTCCTCCTTCTGTTGCCTTTCCTGCTCGTCCTGCCCTTATGAATATTATACCATATCTTTTCTCCGCCCGCACTAATATTTTTCCCCGTTTTCCGGTATCACCCCTACGGTTTCCAAAAGGAAGCACTTTCCCTTCTAAGGAACAAAGAGTCCGCTTGCGGACTCTCGCGCCGAGTGCGGTCGCTTGCGACATCTTCCAAGCGCGCGAGTGCGCATCCTTAGCGGAGCGCTTTTTTGTCGAATAGGACGCAATTTCCTATTCGATAAAAGAGCCCCGCGCAAAAGCACGGAGCCCGCAAAAATTACTTATCTCTCCAAATAATTCTTCCCTTTGTCAGATCATACGGGGAAAGTTCCAGCGTTACCTTATCGCCCGGAACAATCTTAATGAAGTTCATACGAAGCTTTCCGCTGATGTGTGCCAGCACGCGGTGTCCGTTTTCCAGTTCTACCTGAAACATCGCATTCGGCAGTTTTTCCACAACGGTTCCTTCAATTTCAACAACATCTGTCTTCGACATAGGTCCTCCTTAAAATTTCTAATTCCGTTCTATGGTAAGCAGCTCCGGCTCACCGTTTGTAATCAGTACCGTGTTTTCGTAATGCGCCGACGGCGAGCCGTCTGCGGTTACTACCGTCCAGCCGTCGTCTAACCACCGCACATCAAAATGCCCCATGTTTACCATCGGTTCAATCGCAATGGTCATTCCGGCTTCCAGACGCATTCCCTTCCTACGGGTACGGAAATTCGGCACCTGTGGGTCCTCGTGAAGTTCCCGGCCGACCCCGTGTCCTACCAGCTCTCTTACCAGAGAATAGCCGAAAGACTCTGCATAGTCCTGAATTGCCCCTGAAATATCTCCTATACGGTAACCCGGCTTTGCAAATTTGATTCCTTCAAAAAAGGATTGTTTTGTTACCTCAATCAGACGTTTCGCTTCCGGGCTGATTTCTCCTACGGCAACCGTCCGCGCCGCGTCGGAATGATACCCCTTGTAAATCACTCCTGCGTCAAGACTCACAATATCGCCGTCCCGCAGGATATGCTTCCTGTTCGGAATTCCATGCACTACCTCATCGTTCACGGACACACATACGGACGCCGGATATCCCTGATAGTTTAAAAAAGAAGGAACACATCCGAAATCCCGTATGATTTCATAGCACCGTTTATCAATATCCAGTGTGCTGATTCCCGGCTTTATCATTGCTGCAAGCTCCGTATGCACGATGGACAGGATTCTTCCCGACTCGCGCATCAGTTCAATTTCATGTGCCGATTTAATTGATACTGCCATAATCCGCCTCTTTCCTTACCTTAAAATTGCAAGGATATCATCAAATACTTCCTTCATATCTTTCGTGCCGTCTACTTCACGAAGAACTCCCTCGTTTTTATAGTAGTCGATGAGCGGCTGCGTCTGTTCATGGTATACCGTAAGACGCTTTAATACGGTTTCCGGCTTATCGTCGTCACGAAGCACGAGCTCTGCGCCGCATGTATCACAAATGTTTTCCTTTGCCGGTGCATTATACTTAATATGATACGTTGCACCGCAGCCGAGGCAGGCGCGTCTGCCCGACATACGTCTTACGATGGATTCGTCCGGTACATCTACATTGATTGCGAAATCAACCCGTTCACCGTTTTTTGCAAGAGCCGCAGTCAGCGCCTCTGCCTGCGGAATCGTCCGCGGAAACCCGTCCAGCACATAGCCGTTTGCACAATCCGGATTCTTGAAACGGTCCATAATAAGCTCCAGCGTTAAGGAATCCGGGACTAACATTCCCTGATCCATATACTCCTTTGCTCTTTTTCCGAGCTCCGTATTTTCCTTAATATTGGCACGGAAAATATCTCCGGTAGAAATGTGCGGAACCGAAAACTCCTTCGCAATCTGCTTTGCCTGCGTTCCTTTTCCGGCTCCCGGTGCACCTAACATAATAATCTTCATTCCTGCGCCCTCCATTTCCTGTTTTAGAATCCAACATAGGGTGGAACAAAGCAGTCCCACCCTACAAAGAGTTTGATTAGTCGTTTAAGAATCCCTTGTACTGGCGAACCAACAGCTGGGAATCAATCTGCTTAATGGTTTCGAGGATAACACCAACAATAATGATGATGGATGTACCACCGAAGCTTACCCGTGCCTGGAATACACCGGAAAATACAATCGGTATCAGGCTGACAATGGTAAGTGCAACCGCACCGACAAAAATGATGTAGTTCAGCACCTTTGTTAAGTATTCGGTCGTCGGTCTGCCCGGACGAATACCCGGAATGAAGCCGCCCTGCTTCTTCATATTGTTCGCAACTTCCATCGGATTAAACGTAATGGAAGTATAGAAATATGCGAATATGATAAGCAATGCGACATAAATGGCAGCTCCGAGCGTATACTTAAACTCACCCCAGCTTGTCGTATTAAACCAATACTGCTGGCTAAGCACACGTGCTACCTTCGGCCAGAAATGTGCTCTCTCCGGCTGGATACCCATGAAAGAAAGGATAATTACCGGAGTGCTCATCAGGGAGCTTGCGAAGATAACCGGGATAACGCCGGCGGTGTTTACCTTTAACGGAATAAAGGAACCTTGTCCGCCAACCATCTTTCTTCCCTGTATCTTCTTCGCATACTGCACCGGAATCTTTCTCTGTGCATCCTGCAACAAAACAACAAGTACCACCAGACCAATCACAATCACTGCAATGCCAATCACCCCGAGCACCTTATTAACAACCGCTGTCGGATTAAGGACAAACTTCTTAATAAGGTTGGAGAAGTCGTTCGGGAGCGTTGCAACAATGTTAATTAAAAGGATAATGGAAATACCGTTACCGACGCCCTTTTCCGTAATACGCTCGCCTAACCACATTAAGAATGCACTACCTGCGGTAAAGGAAGCCGTAATCACTGCGATATTTACGAAGGACAATCCGCCCTCCAGAACGTTGGAATTACCAAAGCCAATCGTAAGAGCGACAGACTCTATCACGGCAAGAGCAATGGTAAGGTAACGGGACCACTCGGCAATCTTCTTTCTTCCTGTTTCGCCGTCTTTTTGCAGCTCTTCCAGCTTAGGGAATACAATTGTCAGAAGCTGCATAATAATTGAGGAAGTAATATACGGGGAAATGTTCAGTGCAAAAATGGACATCTGTGAAAAGGATCCACCGGTTAAGGTATCTAAAAATCCGAGTCCTTCCTTCTGCGCCATCCAAAACTGGAAGTAAGTGCGGTCAATGCCAGGAACCGGAAGGGCACATCCGATTCTGACAATCAGCAGTGCCAGAAGCGTGTACAAAAGTCTGCTTCGGATATCTTTTACCTTCAATGCATTCTTGACTGTTTCAAACATTATACCACCTCTGCTTTTCCACCAAGTGCCTGAATCTTCTCAACCGCACTCGCGCTGAATGCGTTTACCTTGACATCAAGCTTTTTGGTAAGTTCACCGTTTCCAAGAATCTTTACACCGTCCTTCGGATTGCTTACCAAACCGATTTCCATCAAAGACTCAACGGTTACCTCTGCTCCATCCTCAAATCTATTTAACATACTTACATTAATCGTTACGATTTCCTGCGTGTTTCTGTTATGGAAACCTCTCTTCGGAAGTCTGCGGTACAACGGCATCTGACCACCTTCGAAACCGATTCTCGGTGCGCCGGAACGAGCCTTCTGACCCTTATGACCTTTACCAGCCGTCTTTCCGTTTCCCGAACCGTGACCACGTCCGCGTCTGAAATTTCCGCTCTGCTTAGAACCATCTGCCGGTCTTAATTCTGATAAATTCATCGTGTTACACCTCCTTGCAAAAATTTAAATTTCTTCCACCTTTACTAAATGTCTAACCTGCTGAAGCATACCCTTGGTTGCATCGTTGTTAGGCATTTCAACGGACTTGCCGATTTTCTTTAAGCCCAATGCTTCTACCGTTGCCTTATGCTTCGGAATCGCACCGATTGTAGACTTAACCAAAGTAATCTTTAATTTATCTGCCACTTTAAACACCTCCGTGAAATATAGTTACGTCTTACAGCTGATCTACGGAAAGTCCGCGGAGTGCTGCTACCTGCTCCGGAGTCTTTAACTGGCTTAATCCGTTGATCGTTGCAAGAACAACGTTCTGCTTATTGTTTGAACCAAGGGACTTAGTACGAATATTCTTAAATCCTGCAAGTTCAAGTACGTTACGAGCCGGACCGCCTGCGATGATACCGGTACCTTCCGGGCTACGCTTTAAGAGAACCTGTGCGCTGCCGAACTTACCTAAGAAATCGTGCGGTACGGAACCGTTTTCATCAAGCGGAAGCTCGATTAAATTCTTCATGGCATCTTCCTTACCCTTGCGGATTGCTTCCGGAATTTCTGCTGCCTTACCAAGACCGGCGCCAACATGACCGTTCTTATCGCCTACAACAACAAGTGCGGCAAAACGGAAGTTACGACCACCTTTTACAACCTTGGTAACACGCTTGATGCTTACTACTTTATCTTCTAATTCCAAATTGCTGGCATCAACGATTGTACGTTTCATGTTTTCCCTCCTGATTAGAATTCTAAGCCGGCTTCTCTTGCTGCCTCAGCAAGTGCCTTAACCTTGCCCTGATATACGAAACCGCCGCGGTCGTAAACAACCGTTGTGATTCCCTTTTCAAGTGCCTTCTTTGCAATAACGGTTCCGAGCTTTGCTGCTGCCGCAACATCATTCGTCTTCTCAAGCTCAGCCTTAACATCCTTATCTAAGGTGGAAGCTGCTACCAGAGTGTTACCTACCGTATCATCAATAATCTGCGCATACATATGATTATTGCTTCTGAACACTGCCAAACGCGGTCTTTCTGCGGTACCGGAGAAACGGTTGCGAATCTTCATATGCTTTTTTACGCGAACTTTAGATCTGGACTCTTTGTTAACCATATTCTTTCATTCCTCCTTTTACTTCTTACCGGTCTTACCGACTTTACGTCTGATGGTTTCATCAGCGTACTTGATACCCTTGCCCTTATACGGCTCCGGTCTTCTCTTATCTCTGATTTCGGCTGCGTACTGACCGACTTTCTCTTTATCGATACCCTTAACGGTAATCTTGTTCTGACCGTCGAGAACGGTTTCAACACCTTCCGGATCTACCATAACTACCGGATGAGAATAGCCGAGCGTCAAGGTAAGCTCCTTGCCGGACTTTGCTGCTCTGTAACCAACACCGTTGACTTCAAGCACCTTCTCATAGCCGTTCGTTACACCGACTACCATGTTGTTGATGAGTGTTCTCGTAAGACCGTGAAGAGAACGCATTCTCTTTAAATCGTTCGGTCTGTTTACTACAACTTCAGAACCCTCTACCTTGATTTCCATTTCTGCCGGTAACACTCTTTCAAGCGTACCCTTCGGTCCCTTTACGGTAACCTTGTTATTTTCTGCCACTGTGACAGTTACACCTGCCGGAATGGCGATTGGCATTCTACCTATACGTGACATGCCCGTACCTCCTAAATTTTGAATATGAAGAGCGGTGAAGAATTTCACACACCCCCTGGCTTTCTTAAGCCTCCTTAGAAAAGAGTATCCGCATCACCTCATACTCTTAAGAGTACCTGTTCTGACAGACTTCTTCTCCATGCTTCGGTTTATTACCAAACAAACGCTAATACTTCTCCGCCAACATTCTGGTTTCTTGCATCCTTATCGGTAAGCACGCCCTTGTTGGTGGAAATAATGGCAATACCCAGACCGCCGAGTACCTTCGGAAGCTCCTCCGCGTTTGCGTATACACGCAGACCCGGCTTGGAAATTCTCTTAAGACCGGAGATAACCTTTTCGTTCTTATCCTTGCCATACTTTAACGTAATGTGGATCGTCTTGAAAGAACCAACCTCTTCCACATCATAAGCCTTAATATAACCTTCCTTTAACAGGATTTCTGCGATTGCAATCTTCATCTTAGATGCAGGTACATCTACAACATCATGTTTCGCAGTATTTGCATTACGGATTCTTGTAAGCATATCTGCAATCGGATCGCTCATTGTCATTTGGATTTCCTCCTTCTAAAAATATTTCGGACTTACCAGGATGCCTTCTTCACACCCGGTATCTGACCCTTATAAGCTAATTCACGGAAGCAGATTCTGCAGATTCCGTATTTTCTTAAGTAAGCATGCGGACGGCCGCAAATTTTACAACGATTGTACTCCTGAGTGGAGAACTTTGCCGGACGCTTCTGCTTTAACTTCATCGAAGTCTTTGCCATGGAATTTCCTCCTTACTATTTGCTAAACGGCATACCAAATTGGGTTAACAGTTCTCTTGCTTCCTCGTCGGTCTGAGCGGTCGTTACGAAGATAACGTCCATACCTCTTACCTTGTCAACCTTATCGTATTCGATTTCCGGGAAGATTAACTGCTCCTTGATACCAAGTGCGTAGTTACCTCTGCCGTCGAATGCGTTCGGATTCACACCACGGAAGTCACGCACACGCGGAAGCGCCAGGCTGATCAGACGATCAGCAAACTCATACATCTTGTCACCGCGTAAGGTTACCTTACAACCGATTGCAAGACCTTCTCTGATCTTGAAGTTAGCGACAGACTTCTTTGCCTTCGTAACAACCGGCTTCTGACCTGCGATGATTTCCATATCTCTGACTGCGGACTCTAAAGCCTTTGCGTTATCCTTTGCCTCGCCGACACCCATGTTGATAACGATTTTGTCTAACTTCGGAACCTGCATTACGTTTTTATAACCGAACTTCTTCTGCATCGCTGCAACGATTTCGGTATTATACTTTTCCTTTAATCTAGTCAACTTTGTGAACCTCCTCTCTCAGAATTAGTCGATTACATCACCGGTAGACTTTGCGACGCGAACCTTCTTCGGTCCCTTCTTGCCCTCTACTGTGGTGAAACCGATTCTTGTGGTCTTACCCTTGTGAACGTACATAACGTTGGATGCGTCAAGCGCTGCTTCCTTCGTAATGATACCGCCCTGCGGGTTTGCCTGAGATGCCTTCGTGTGCTTCGTCACGGTGTTGACACCTTCCACAGTTACCTTACCGTCGGCAACGGAAAGAACCTTTCCTTCCTTGCCCTTATCCTTACCGGCGATTACTCTGACGGTATCGCCCTTCTTAATCTTTAATGTTGCCATCTTATGAGCACCTCCTATAATACTTCCGGAGCCAGGGAAACAATCTTCATGAACTGCTTCTCTCTGAGTTCTCTTGCTACCGGTCCGAAAATACGGGTTCCTCTCGGGTTCTTGTCTTCCTTGATGATAACTGCTGCATTCTCATCGAAACGGATGTAAGAACCGTCCTTACGGCGTGCGCCCTTTACAGAACGAACAACAACCGCTTTCACTACATCGCCCTTCTTTACAACTCCGCCCGGCGTTGCATCTTTAACGGAAGCGACGATTACATCACCAATGTTCGCATATCTTCTGGTTGAACCGCCCATTACACGAATGCAAAGTAATTCCTTCGCACCGGTATTGTCAGCAACCTTAAGTCTGGTTTCCTGCTGTACCATGGTACAATCTCCTTTCAGCTATTCCTTGAAAACAACTTATTTTGCCTTTTCCACAATTTCAACAAGGCGCCATCTCTTATCCTTGGATAACGGTCTTGTTTCCATAACCTTAACTCTGTCACCGATGCGGCACTCGTTGTTCTCGTCATGAGCCTTTAACTTGTAAGTTCTCTTAACGATTTTGTTATAAAGCGGGTGCTTTACGTTATCTACTACTGCTACAACGATTGTCTTATCCATCTTGTCGCTTACGACCTTACCGGTACGCGTCTTTCTCAGATTTCTTTCCACGACGGTTACTCCTTTCCGAAGTTACTATTGATAGGAACTAATTTGCCTTTGCAGAAATCACGGTCTGAATTCTGGCAATGTTCTTTCTTACTTCTTTAATTCTGCTTGTGTTATCCAGCTGGTTCGTTGCGTTCTGGAATCTTAAGTTGAACAGCTCCTTCTTTGCGGAAACTAATTCTTCATTCAGCTCTACAACGGACTTAGCCATTAAATCCTGCACATACTTACTGGTTTTCACGGTCCGCACCTCCCTCTAAATCTGCGCGAGAAACGATTTTGCACTTAACCGGAAGCTTATGGGTTGCAAGACGAAGTGCTTCTCTGGCAACTTCTTCAGCCACGCCCGAAATCTCAAACATCACGCGTCCCGGCTTAACAACTGCTACCCAGTACTCTGTCGAGCCCTTACCGGAACCCATTCGAGTTTCTGCCGGCTTTGCCGTTACCGGCTTATCCGGGAAAATCTTAATCCAAACCTTACCGCCACGCTTAATATAACGCGTCATTGCGATACGGGCTGCCTCAATCTGATTGGACTTAATCCAAGCAGGCTCCATTGCTACGATACCATAATCGCCGTAAGAAATGGTGTTACCTCTCATTGCCTTACCAGTCATAGTTCCGCGGAACTGCTTACGACGCTTTACTCTCTTTGGCATTAACATTATTTATCGCTCCCTTCCTTGTTGGCTGCCTTCACCGGAAGAACTTCACCGTGATAAATCCAGGTCTTAATACCAACCTTACCGTAGGTGGTATTTGCTTCTGCGAAACCGTAATCAATATCTGCTCTCAGTGTCTGAAGCGGAACGGTTCCTTCTGTGTAAAACTCAGAACGTGCGATATCTGCACCGCCAAGACGTCCGGAAGCCATGGTCTTAATACCCTTTGCACCGGCCTTCATGGTTCTTGACATGGTGGACTTCATTGCTCTACGGAAAGATACACGGTTCTCAAGCTGCTGTGCAATGTTCTCTGCAACAAGCTGTGCATTGATATCCGGTCTCTTGATTTCCTTGATCTCAAGGTTTACCTTCTTGCCGGTAACCTTTGCCACTTCGTCCTTCAGCTTATCAATCTCAGCACCTGCCTTGCCGATAACAACGCCCGGCTTTGCGGTAGAAATAATAACCTTGACCTGATCAGCGCCTCTTCTCTCGATCTCAATCTTTGCGATTCCGGCACTGTATAACTTCTTCTTCAGAAACTTTCTGATGTTGTAATCTTCTACTAAGTTATCGGCAAAATCAGCCTCAGCATACCACTTGGAATCCCAGTCACTGATAACGCCGACTCTTAAACCGTGAGGATTAACCTTCTGTCCCATGATTCTTCTCCTTTCTTAGAACTATCTCTCATCAAGCACGATGGTGATGTGACTTAATCTCTTTAAGATACGATAAGCTCTGCCCTGTGCTCTCGGTCTGACTCTCTTCATCGTCGGGGCGCAGTTTGCATAGCACTCAGCGATATACAGCTTGGAAACGTCCATACCGTTGTTGTTCTCTGCGTTTGCAATTGCCGACTTGAGTAATTTCTCTATTAAAGTTGAAGCGTATCTCGGATTGTATGCTAAAATACCGAGTGCTGTCTGTACATCCTTGCCTCTGATTGCGTCGAGAACGAAGCAAGCCTTCTGAACGGAAACTCTTGCATAAGATAACTTTGCAGACGGTCTTTTATCTCTGTTCTGCTCGTTTCTCTCTCTCTTAATCTGGGATCTATGTCCTTTTGCCATGGATGTGACCTCCTTTCAAATATTAGCGGCTCTCCGCTATTGTTCTTCCGCCCGTGTCCTGCCGGGCATTCTGGTTTCGTAAACGGGCGCCGATGCGGCGCACCGTTTATTTGGCATAATCGCCTTCTGCCGAAGCCGAAAAATTTCTTTGATGCAAAAGACTACTTACGAGCCTTCTTCTCATCTTTACCGTGTCCGCGATAGGTTCTCGTAACTACGAACTCGCCGAGCTTATGACCAACCATATCTTCGGTTACGTATACCGGTACATGCTTTCTTCCGTCATGAACAGCGATTGTAAGACCAACCATCTGCGGGAAGATTGTGGAACGGCGGGACCAGGTCTTGATAACCTGCTTGTCACCGGACTTCACAACTGCATCTACCTTTTTCAATAAGTGAGCATCCGCGAACGGACCCTTCTTTAATGAACGTGCCATTTGGGTTTACCTCCTTCTACCGGTGACGGACGATTACTTCGTCAACGCCTTACCATCTCTTCTTCTTACAATCAGCTTATTGGACTGCTTATTCTTCTTACGGGTCTTAAGGCCGAGAGCCGGCTTACCCCACGGGGTAACAGGGCCCGGACGACCGATACCGGTCTTACCTTCACCACCACCGTGCGGGTGATCGTTCGGGTTCATTACGGAACCGCGTACTGTCGGGCGGATACCCATGTGACGCTTACGTCCTGCCTTACCGATGTTAACAAGCTCGTGTTCAATGTTGCCGACCTGACCGATGGTTGCACGGCAGATAATCGGAACCATTCTCATTTCGCCGGACGGAAGACGCAGCGTTGCGTACTTTCCTTCCTTTGCCATTAACTGTGCGCTGTTGCCGGCGGAACGAACCAGCTGGCCGCCCTTGCCCGGATAAAGCTCGATGTTGTGAACCTCGGCACCTACCGGAATGTTCTGAAGCGGTAAGCAGTTACCTACTCTTACTTCTGCGGCTGCACCGTTCATAACAGTCTGTCCGACCTTTAAGCCGTTCGGCGCAAGGATGTATGCCTTCTGTCCGTCTTCATAGCAGATTAATGCGATGTTAGCGGTTCTGTTCGGGTCATACTCAATGGTCTTAACCGTTGCCGGAATACCATCCTTATTTCTCTTGAAGTCGATGATTCTGTACTTTCTTCTGGAACCACCGCCCTGGTGTCTTACTGTAATCTTTCCCTGATTGTTACGGCCGGCATTCTTCTTCAAAGAAGTTACTAAGGACTTCTCCGGAGCACTTGCGGTGATTTCAGCGAAATCAGAACCGGTCATATTTCTTCTGGAAGGTGTATATGGGTTATATGTTTTAATTCCCATTGTTGTTACTCCTTTCGTCTGCGTTACGCAATATCCTGTGTTCTATTCTCTGCGTACGCGTTTTATAAGCCTGCAAAAATCTCAATCTCAGCACTGTCAGCGGTAAGCTGTACAATCGCCTTCTTGGTTTTGGAAGTCTTGCCGAAGGTAGCGCCGCGTCTGCGGGTCTTGCCGTCTAAATTCATGGTGTTTACGCTTGCAACCTTGGTGCCTGCGAACATCTTCTCGACTGCTTCCTTAATCTGCTGCTTCGTTGCGTCCGGATGTACGGAAAACGTGTACTTCTTCTCATTCATGGAGTTCATACTCTTCTCGGTAACGACCGGCTTTAAGATAACGTCATAATACTTTAAATCTGCCATTATGCGTACACCTCCTCAATCTGAGCAACTGCTTCCTTGGTGATTACCACGTTGTCATATTTCAGAACATCGTAAACATTTACGCTGCCGGACATCGTCGTTCTTACCTCCGGAATGTTTCTTGCGGAAAGGATTACGTTCTCATCCTTCTTATCAAGTACAACAAGTGCCTTGTTTACCTTGAGGTTTTCAAGAACTGCTGCCATCTTCTTTGTCTTAATCTCGTCGAAGGTAAGACCGTCAACTACGATGAACTTCTCCTCTGCTACCTTGGAGGACAATGCAGACTTCACAGCTGCTGCCTTTTCCTTCTTGTTCATCTTTACGGAGTATTCTCTCGGCTTCGGAGCGAATACAACGCCGCCGCCCTTCCACTGCGGAGCTCTGGTCGAACCCTGTCTTGCATGACCGGTTCCCTTCTGTCTCCAAGGCTTTCTTCCGCCGCCGCTTACTTCTGCGCGGGTCTTTGCGCTCTGTGTGCCCTGACGTTTATTTGCCAGCTGGCTCACAACAGCCAAATGCATCAAATGCTCATTTACTTCTACACCGAAGACAGCGTCGTTAAGCTCCATTGTGCCAACTTCCTTGCCTTCAATATTATAAACCTTAACACTAGCCATTTTTAAGTTCCTCCTTTCTTAAAGCTTCTTAGTTTGCGCTCTTTACGGTTTCCTTTAAGATAACCATAGCCTTCTTCGGTCCCGGTACTGCGCCCTTAACGAGGATTAAGTTGTTCTCTGCATCAACCTTAACCACTTCAAGATTCTGCACCGTAGCCTTTACATGTCCGGTCTGTCCCGGCATGTGCTTACCCTTGAATACGCGACCCGGAGTCGTTGCCGGTCCGTTGGAACCTGCATGTCTGTGATACTTGGAACCATGCTTCATCGGTCCTCTGGATAAGCCGTGTCTCTTGATGGCACCCTGGAAGCCCTTACCCTTTGTAATACCGGTAGCATCAATCTTGTCACCCTCTGCGAAGATGTCAACCTTGATTTCCTGACCTACGGCATACTCGGAGCTGTTGTCAAACCTGAACTCCTTAAGAAATCTCTTGTTAGCAACACCTGCCTTAGCAAATGTGCCCTTGCGCGGCTTGTTTACGAGTACATCTCTGATCTCGCCGAAGCCAACCTGTACTGCCTCATAACCGTCGTTGTCAACCGTCTTAACCTGGGTTACAACATTCGGGGCAGCCTGCAATACGGTAACCGGAACTAATGCACCGTCCGCATTGAAGATCTGGGTCATTCCGACCTTCGTTGTTAATAACGCTTTCTTCATTTTGCACCTCCTGTTAATCTACAGCGGATTGAATCCCTTCGGAACTCAATCATCCTAGATGGTCTATTCGGATGCTTGGGCCTTTCTATCACTAGATAAGACGCTTGGACCCTGTATATAAACCCTAAGGATTTTACCGTTAAAACTTGTTACTTCTCACCGACTAAGACTACTTCGTCTTCATCTTAATGTCGATGAACACACCTGCCGGCATTTCCAGTCTGGAAAGAGCATCTACCATCTTCTGGTTCGGAGCAATCACATCGATGAGTCTTTTGTGGGTTCTCTGCTCGAACTGCTCGCGGGAATCCTTGTACTTATGCACTGCACGGAGAATGGTTACTACTTCCTTCTTCGTCGGCATCGGCACCGGACCGCTCACCTTCGTGCCCGCCTTTTTTGCGGTTTCGATGATCTTAGCTGCGGATGCATCTACTAACTGATGATCGTAAGCCTTGAGTGTGATTCTCATTACTTGACTTGCCATAAAAAAAGTCGCCTCCTTTT